>NZ_AEIU01000098.1 GCF_000165125.1 Vibrio caribbeanicus ATCC BAA-2122
TGAGAAGTAAAGTGCTCCACCCGAGAAATTGAAGGGTCTTCATTACAGTCCTTATGCTGAAACAGAGAAAGGGCATATTGCCCATAAATCAGAGAGTTACTACTGATAGCTGCGGTGAATTATAAATAACGAAGGGGTATTGAAAAGACGGTAAATGATTGAATCATCGAAGCTTTGAGATAGGCTGCAAATATAATGGTTTATATTTACACAAAAGGCACTAAGGCTAAAAAAGCCGCACAAGGCGGCGTTAAATTAAGGGTGTTTTATTGAAACTGTGGCCAGTGATGCAGGTCTTGGCCTAGTGGGCTGCCTGTTGCAAAGTTTCTATAGTTTGTGACCCTATCGACAATAGCCAAATCGCTCAAATCCTGGTCAAAAGCAGAGGCTCCGCGGAACATACTGTCTACAGACTCTAGGTCTTCCACCATCCAAGTACTGATATCTTGGTTAAAGCTCGTCGCATGGTAAAACATATATGACATATCCGTCACCATGGGTGCAGCCCAACCTGTGATGGGTTGATTGAATGACGAGGCACGAGAAAACATACCACTCATATTTTTGACAAACCACACATCCCAGTTGTCAATATTTTGGTTAAAGGCGGATGCTCCTGCAAACATCGACGACATAGTTTCTACGCTGGAGGTATCCCAGTCACCGATGGGTTGGTTAAAGGCTTCGGCATAGTAAAACATATTTCTCATATTCTTAACCTTGGAGGTATTCCAATTCCCGATGGGTTGATTAAAGTGGGTAGCCCGTCCAAACATCACCCTCATATCCCATACCTCGGAGGTATCCCAGTTACCGATGGGTTGGTTAAAAGTCTTGGCACCTGAAAACATTCTTTCCATATCTGTAACCTCGGAAGTATCCCAGTCACCGATGGGTTGGTTAAAGCTGATGGCACCTTCAAACATCGCCCTCATATTATAAACCTTGGAGGTATCCCAGTTGCCAATGGGTTGGTTAAAGCTGGCGGTGTCTTTAAACATAGCCTGCATCTACGAGTAGTGT
>NZ_AEIU01000097.1 GCF_000165125.1 Vibrio caribbeanicus ATCC BAA-2122
TTTTTTATATAGTAATAAAAGCAGTATCTCTAAAATGTGCTTAGTCTGTTGCATTGATAGAAAATAATGCCCACCTTGATTGGAAAGTGAGTAGGTTTTGAAAGGAGTTTTAGATTCATGAGGTATACCCCAACTCTAAGATTGAGTAACAGACTCGTGGCCTTTGTTACCATTATCGTTGTTAGTGCGATGTTCATCTTATTTGTCGGCGGTGCATTATCTTTTAAGCGTTTGGGGCAAGAATACCTTGATCACAGCCTGAAAGGGATTGTGGATGTACTGGATAAAGAAATGGAAGACCCTGATGCAGCCTATTCTCTCCAAAGATGGATACCCAAGATGCTTCAGGCCTCAAATATTGTCGAGATGGAGCTGTTATCTGTTTATGGCGTTATTTACAGGTTCAAAGACACTTCTTCAAGGGTTGAACCATCATTACTCTACAACGCCGAATACACGCTGGAACGTAATGACGGTTACCGGATTCGTTTTAAGGCCGTTCCACCATACATAGGTTATGGCTACTCTATTCAAGCTCTGTGGTCTATCACTTTTGCTGTCGGTCTGATTGTATTTTGTTTAGTGAAGGGTTTGAACTGGCTAAGAGAGCAGTTATATGGTTCTGAATTACTCGAGGAACGAGGCAGAATGATTTTAGCAGGTAGAGTTGAAGAGTACTCGATTGGAAACGAGGTTGAGTGGCCTTATACAGCAAGTCTGGCGTTGGACCGCTTGATTGAAGAGTTGCAAGATGCCAGACAAGAGCGTAGCCGGTTTGACACTTTTATTCGTACTCAAACCTTTCTCGATCAATTAACTGGGGCAGCGAATAGAGTTCTTTTCGACAGTAAACTTGAGGCCGCACTGTCGGAATTTAGCTCTTATGGTGGGGTTGTAATTTTACGTGTCGATGATTGGGAGCAAATTGAAGAAGACAATAGTAAGCAAATTGCCAATGATCTGATTATTGAGGTCGGGGAGAGGTTAAGTAATGTTATCCAACGTTACCCAGATGTTATTCTATCTCGCTATTATGTCTCAGACTTTGCTATTTTGGCACCGAACTTGTCGAGTAAAGAAGTCGCAAATATGGCCTCTCACTGTTTAAAACAATTTGAAAAATATGTTCCTCCTTCGCCTTTGAAAAAGGATAATTGGCTGCATATTGGTTTGAGTATGTACCGAGAAGGTGAAAAGCAGAGTAGGATAATCGATGAAGCGGAAACAGCACTGAAAAGTGCTCAGCTACAACAAATTAATACCTGGTGTCGATTCCACAAGCATGTTAATCAGGATGAAGAGCGTGGGAGTGTCCGATGGAGAACACTTTTTGATCTTTCTTTGAGAGCGGAAAAACTGCACGTATTTTCACAATCTTGCTTTTTGTTAGATATTAATAGAGAGCTTCATGAGGATCATTGTGAACTACTTGTTCGTCTCAATGATCCACAGACTGGTCTTGTAGAGACGTCTAGATTTAATGCGGCTATTGTCGCAGTTGGCTATGAAAAAGTGTTAAACAAAGCCGTTCTTCAAACACTCATTACTCATTTAAAGCGTTCTCAACATACAGGTAAATTTTCGGTTAACTTGCAGGTTGTTCCTTTTGCAGAACGAAGTTTTTTCAAATGGTTTAGAGATGAGTTACTCCAACTCACGTCGCTTGAACGTAGTCGCATCATGTTTGAATTTTCTGAAGCTCGGACGGTCAAACACTTAGACTACATGCGACCTATAATAAATATGATCGCTGGACTTGGGTGCAAAGTATCGATAAGCCAAGCGGGTAAATCTATAGTAAGTACACACTATATAAAAGAGCTACCGATACATTACTTAAAGCTGCACAGAAGCCTTGTGAAAAGGGTTGACCAGCGTCACGAAAACCAGCTGTTTATTCGTAGTTTGCTTGGTGCTTGTGAAGGGAATAAATCGGTAAAAGTGGTTGCGGTAGGTATAGAAAGTCCAACTGAACTTCAATGTGTTCTCGACTTGGGGGTCGATGGTATTCAAGGGCGAGAGGTGGCCAGTGAGATACAGATTTGGCCTCCGAACGAAACTGGTGTGTTAAAGTCATCAGTCAGTAAAGTGCAAATTGGAAGAAGAAATCGTTGGAGAAAAGCATCTCATCGATAGTTGGCTGGCGCTATTTATTAATGCAAATTAATAGACAACTTTACTGCGGCCACGAAAATATATTGATAGGGTAAGTTGCCAAATATTATAAAAGAGATAGTGTTTATGAGTAGGCAAGATGGATTCACTTTTATTGAAGCTGTTGTGGTCATAGTCCTGCTGTGTTTGTTTGCCGTTATTGCGGCCCCGAGGTTTTTAAGTATTCAAGAAGATGAAAAGATAGCGGCTTTACAGGGGGTTGCTGGTGCGATATACGGTGCTTCAGGTGTCATATATAGCGAGTCTACATCGCAAGGCTTAGCTCAAAAAAAGAGCGCCTCAATTCGTACATCTGGACAACAAATAGAGTTGAGATATGGTTACCCCAGAGCGACAAAAGCGGATCTATCCATTTTGCTAAAAGATATGGGCCTTGATGATAATTTTTATTTTATTCGCAGCTACCTTGTCGATGATAGGCAGGCGATATCTATAGGAATTCGAGGATACACCGAGCAGTGTATTCAATATGTTGAACCAGCCAGTCTTGGTAAAACGGTATTCGTTGAACTAATAGAGAGTAATAATTGCCTTCCTATCACCAATCTCAGTGAATAATAGATTTAATGAAACGGCCAGTGCTGAATTTGTTTGTTTAACTTAGGTTAATCATTTTGCCCATTAGCTTTGGTAATTTTTGTCATTTTTTTGCTTATCGTTAGGAATCTGTTAGAAATTGCGTGTTTAACCCCATGTTTATAGCTCAACACCTTGCTGTAAGGACAACGCATTGGTACATTTAGAACAAATTTCTATCTTCTAATTCTTTTAGGGCGAGCGAAGAACATGTTCAAGAAACTTCGTGGCATATTTTCCAATGATCTATCAATCGATTTAGGTACTGCCAACACACTCATCTATGTAAAGGGACAAGGCATCGTTCTTGATGAGCCTTCAGTTGTTGCCATAAGACAAGATCGTAACCGTGCAGGGAAGAGCGTGGCTGCAGTCGGTCATGCAGCAAAACAAATGTTGGGACGTACTCCCGGAAATATATCAGCGATCCGCCCGATGAAGGACGGGGTTATTGCTGATTTCTACGTAACAGAGAAAATGTTGCAACACTTTATCAAGCAAGTACATGACAATAGCGTTCTCAAACCGAGTCCGCGAGTTCTTGTTTGTGTTCCTTGTGGTTCGACACAGGTTGAAAGGCGAGCGATTAAAGAGTCTGCCTTAGGCGCTGGGGCGAGAGAGGTTTATTTAATCGATGAACCTATGGCGGCAGCGATTGGTGCTGGCTTGAGAGTGTCTGAGCCAACAGGATCAATGGTTGTTGATATCGGTGGAGGTACGACAGAAGTTGCTGTTATTTCTCTCAATGGTGTCGTCTATTCTTCCTCCGTCAGGATCGGAGGCGATCGCTTTGACGAAGCTATTATCAATTACGTGAGACGTAACTACGGTAGCTTGATTGGTGAGGCTACGGCAGAAAAGATAAAGCATGAAATCGGCTCTGCGTATCCTGGAGATGAAGTTGAAGAGATTGAAGTTCGTGGACGTAATCTTGCTGAGGGTGTGCCTCGAAGCTTTAGTTTAAATTCCAATGAAATCCTCGAAGCATTACAAGAGCCTTTAACAGGAATAGTATCTGCTGTAATGGTTGCACTTGAGCAGTGTCCCCCTGAGCTGGCTTCTGACATTTCAGAAAATGGTATGGTATTGACGGGTGGAGGTGCTCTGCTCAAAGATCTTGATCGTCTTCTTACAGAAGAAACAGGTATTCCTGTTGTCATCGCTGAGGACCCATTGACATGCGTTGCTAGGGGGGGAGGTAAAGCTCTCGAAATGATAGATATGCACGGTGGTGACCTGTTTAGTGATGAGTAGTGGCCCTTACTCCTTTCTTGAAATACTAAGACAAGGATTCGTGATTTAATGAAGCCTATATTTGGCAGAGGACCTTCGCTACAACTCCGATTATTTTTCGCAGTGATACTATCAGCCAGCTTGATGCTGGCTGATAGTCGTTTGGATGCTTTTGCTCAGGTTCGCTATTTATTAAATAGTATGGTTGCTCCAATTCAGTATCTTGCTGATGTCCCAAGAGTGATGTTTGATGGTGCTTATGAGCGCTTTAATATCCGTCAGGATTATATTGAAAGCACTCGGGCATTAAAGCGCAAGGTATTGCGCTTAAAAAATGAGCTCCTACTATTGGATCAATATCGAGAAGAAAACCAGCGACTTAGAAAGCTATTAGGCTCGTCTTTTATTCGTGATGAACGCAAAGTAGTGACCGAAGTTATGGCCGTTGATACTTCGCCTTATCGACATCAAGTTGTGATTGATAAGGGACAAATTGATGGAGTATATGTTGGTCAGCCAGTAGCAAATGAAAAAGGTATTGTTGGACAAGTTACTTTTGTTTCAGCGCATAATAGTCGAGTTTTATTGCTTACCGATAGCTTGAGTGCCATCCCTGTGCAGGTGATTAGAAATGATATTCGCGTGATTGCGTCGGGGAATGGAAAATCGGACAGGATCAATTTAGATCATATTCCCACTAGTTTGGACATAGAGCAAGGTGACTTACTTGTAACATCTGGCCTAGGTGGAATATATCCAGAAGGGTTTCCCGTTGCGAATGTCTCCCGAGTAGAGAGAGATACTGCAAGAGAGTTTGCAGCTATTGAAGCGAAACCAGTCGTTGACTTCGAGAGGTTGAGATATTTGCTGCTGATTTGGCCAAATGATTCTCGTCAAGAGAAAGTCCATCAATCAATACCTGAGAGCTCTGGGGGATAAGACGTTGGCGACCAATATGTTTAGTGGCAGATTTGTTATTATCTGTTCCTTTTTAATTGCTCTGACATTACAAACCATTCCTTGGCCCGGAATGCTTGATTTACTTCGCCCATCTTGGCTGTTATTGGTTACTTGTTACTGGGTGTTAGCGCTTCCTCACCGAGTCAATGTTGGGTCAGCCTTTGTCTTGGGGTTACTGTGGGATCTACTACTTGGCTCGACACTTGGCATTCGAGGGATGATGATGTCCATTGTAATCTATCTGATTGCATTAAATTTTTTGGTTATTCGGAATATGGCACTTTGGCAACAGGCGATCCTGATTGGTTTAATGTCCATGTTGCTTGATGTCCTTATCTTCTGCGGTGAGTATTTAATTCAAGATGTTGACTTTAATCCAGTGTCACTTTGGAGTGGTTTGATTAACTGCATATTGTGGCCATGGATGTTTTTATTAATGCGCCGAGTAAGGCGCCATTGGCATATTAGATAACAAATGAAAAAATCGTTAATTTTGGCGTCAGGTTCACCGCGACGTAAAGAGCTCTTGACACAATTGGGGTACGACTTTTCAATTGTTCAAACAGATGTTGAAGAAAAGCAAAGTTCAGTTGAAACTCCAGCTGAGTATGTTAAGCGCCTTTCTAAAGATAAAGCACTATTCTCCAGAGATAAACATCCATCCTCTTTATCGTTGGGGTGCGATACGATCGTCGTTTTCGATGACAAAGTTTTGGAAAAACCCCGTAATTTTTCTGACTCAAAACAGATGTTAATGACTTTGTCTAACCAAAGTCACCAAGTGATCACTGCTGTGACTATTGCGAGTAATGGATTGGTTGAGACCGTTGCTGTTACCACTAAGGTATGGTTCAAAACTCTCTCTGAACAAGAAATCGAGCAATACTGGCTTACAGGAGAGCCGCAAGATAAGGCGGGCAGCTACGGCATTCAGGGAGTTGGGGGACGTTTCGTTACACGGATCGAAGGCAGTTATCATGCTGTTGTAGGTTTACCCCTGTATGAAACGGATCAATTATTAAAAAAGCACCTATAGTCTAGTATCGAGGTATATCAATGAGTGCAGAGCTGCTAATAAATGTGACACCCAGTGAAACTCGAGTCGCCATGATTGAAGGCGGGTGCCTTCAAGAAATTCACGTTGAGCGAGAGGCTAAGCGTGGTATCGTCGGGAATATTTACAAGGGGAAAGTCAGCCGAGTTTTACCCGGAATGCAAGCAGCATTTGTTGATATCGGACTAGAAAAAGCAGCATTTCTTCATGCATCAGATATAGTGCCGCATACAGAATGCGTAGCTGAAAATGAAAAGCAGCAATTCCAAGTGCGCGATATCTCTGAATTAGTGCGCCAAGGCCAAGATATCGTTGTTCAAGTGGTGAAAGACCCTCTCGGTACAAAAGGTGCGAGGTTGACAACTGATATCACTCTTCCTTCACGTTATCTCGTTTTTATGCCCGGAGCGAGCCATGTTGGTGTATCTCAGCGAATAGATAGTGAAGAAGAAAGGAATCGCCTTAAACGTGTCGTTGGTAAGTACTGTGATGAAGACGGAGGTTTTATCATTCGTACTGCTGCGGAGGGAGCCGATGATAAAGAGCTTTCTCAAGATGCATCATTTCTCAAACGTTTGTGGTCTAAAGTAACAGAGCGACGTGCAAAATATAAAACTCGTTCAACTTTGTATGGGGAGCTAGGGCTATCCCAACGAGTTTTGCGTGATTTTGTTGGCACTGAACTGACCAAAATCCTCGTTGATTCACGCTTAGAGTTTGAGAACCTCAAAGAGTTTACGTCTGAATATGTCCCAGAGTTAACCGAAAAATTAGAGTTATACGAAGGTGAGAAGCCTATTTTTGATATGTATGACACGGAAAATGAAATTCAGCGAGCTTTGGAACGCAAAGTTGTCTTGAAATCAGGAGGTTACCTTATTATTGATCAAACCGAGGCAATGACTACGATTGACATTAATACTGGAGCCTTTGTTGGACGTCGTAACCTAGAGGAAACAATTTTCAATACCAATATTGAGGCGACACAAGCGATTGCAAGGCAATTACGACTGAGGAACTTGGGAGGTATTATTATCATTGATTTTATTGATATGACTTCCGAAGAGCACCGTCAAAGAGTAATCCATTCGTTGCAAGTTTCACTGGATAAGGATCGTGTCAAAACCAATATCAATGGCTTTACCCAGCTCGGCCTGGTTGAGATGACCCGTAAAAGAACGCGTGAGAGTATTGAACATATACTATGTTCTACTTGTCCAACCTGTGAAGGACGTGGCCGAGTAAAAACCGTTGAGTCGGTTTGCTATGAAGTTCTTAGAGAAATTACCAGAGTGAACCGAGCCTATGATGTTGATAAATTTGTTGTTTATGCTTCTCCAGCCGTTGCAGATACCTTGCAAGGAGATGAGTATCATGCGCTCGCCGAATTGGAAGTATTCATTGGTAAGCAGGTTAGAATTCAAGCCGAGCCGCTCTATATCCAAGAGCAGTTTGATGTTGTTATGATGTAGATATTACTCGTGCGCCTGTCTGTATTAATTCCATACTTAAGACCAATCTATTGGTTTGCTATCGTAGTCACTGTCTTTTTAGCCGTGACAGTTACAACCTTGCGTCTTGCATTGCCTCAACTCAATTATTTTCAGCCTCAAATACAAAATTGGATGTCAAAGAAAGTAGGCATTGAGTTCAAAGTTACTAACATCCAAGGATTTTGGCGTAACACTCACCCCTCTCTCTCGCTTCAAGGACTGGAAGCGCACATTCCGCAGGGTGATGTGTCTCTAACGGCACAAAAAGTAGAAGTAGAGCTGGATTTGTTGCAGTCAATTCTGGAGTGGCAACCTGTTGTCGCTGATCTCAACATTCATGCTCTTCAGCTTGATATGACAGCTATCCCTTTGAACGCCGATGAGATCAGTACAGAGAATGATGAAGGTTCCTCCAAAACGTTAAAACAACTAAATAAGTTGCTGTTAAGGCAGCTCGATGAATTTGCTATTCTAGATTCCCAGATCAGTTTTATTGGCCTTGATGGAGAGCAACGTGATTTAAACATAGAGTACCTGCGTTGGCAAAATGATGATCACTCTCATCAAGCTGCTGGTCAGGTGAGCCTTTCCGATATCAACCTAAATTCGTTTGAGGTTCGTGCCAATTTTATGGATCACGGTTCACTGAGCGATCTTAGTGGCAGTTTCTATGTTGCTGCGGATAATCTGCTCGTTACCCCTTGGCTGACTAAGTACTTGCAGACCGAAACAGGAATAGATGAGGGAAAAATAAGCTTTAAAGGCTGGCTTGATCTTGAGCATAACCAGCCAAGAGGGGCTTATTTAGAATTGGGAAGTTCTCTCTTGAGATGGAAAGAGGGGCAGCAACACCAGTTAGCGATAAACTCGGGAATTTTAGAACTTAAACCGCTTGATGCGGGTTGGAAAGTATCTTCACAGGGCTGGGATATCGAAACGGATAATCGTAAGTGGCCAGACATTAAGTTTGCCATTGATTGGAGTCAAGAACGTTGGCGAGCTAATATTTCTCAAATTAGTGTATCTTCAATTAGACCTATCATTAAGTTATTTCCTGGCTCAAACCACCTCAGCCTCATCAGTGAAGAGCTTGCACCAAGTGGTATGGTAAAAGATATTAGAGTGGCTTCGGATAAAAACCTAAATTCATTAGACTATTCTGGACATTTGGTTGATGGTTCGATTACACAATGGGAGCTCCTTCCAGAGTTGCATCATTTAGCAGCCGATATCACGGGCACCAAAGATCATGCTTTTATCAAGTTGGCATTGAAACAAGATACACTTCCTTACGGTGAGATATTTCGGGCGCCTTTGAATATAAGTAATGCACAGGTAGATCTGGTGTGGGAAAAGTATCAGTCAGGGTGGCGCTTATGGTCAAATCAGATTGAGGTTACCACTCCTGATTTAGCGGCTATTGGGGCATTCAGAATTGATGTCCCTGATAATGAGAGCCCGTTTTTATCATTCTATTCAGAGGCGAACCTCAGTGATGCGGGTGAAACTTGGCGTTATTTGCCGATTCAAGCTTTGGGAGATGGACTCACCAATTATCTGACCTCTGCAATCCGGGGAGGAATGGTAAAAAATTCAAAACTGCTTTGGTACGGCAAAATTGATGACTTTCCTTATCAAAATCATCAAGGCATTTTTCAAGCTTTAGTGAACCTGAAGCAAGCAACATTCAGCTTTGATGAGCATTGGCCGCCAGTTAGTGACTTAAACTTAAATTTATTGTTTTTGAATGACTCCATGTATTTGGACTCTGAACATGCCACTCTTATGGGAGTAAAAGCGCAGCGTATTTCTGGCCGAATACCAGAGTTTAGTTCTGATGGACATTTGGAAATTGAAGCCTCTGCAACAGGGCTTGGGGACGCTGTTCGAGAGTATATGATGTCGTCTCCGTTGGCCGATTCAGTGGGAGCGGCATTAACAGAGATTAATATTGCGGGTAATGTCAGCGCCAACTTCCAGCTCAGGATCCCTTTCGACGAGCGTCAAGAGGTGCGTGCTTGGGGGAAGGCCAATTTGGACGAAAATGATGTGACGATCTCAACGCCACCAATGTCACTTAAGCATGTCACTGGACAGATCAGCTTTGATAATGATGTAATCGGTAGCGCTGGTTTATCAGCCGAGTTGATGGGACAACCCATTTCAGTTGATTTTAATGGCAAAGATAAAGATGCAGAATATCATGTTGGGCTTAATGTGGTTGGTGATTGGGATGCAAAACCATTAATTCCTTATGTTGGTGAGCATTGGATTACCCCTCTTGAAGGTCATGCTCAGTGGAGCACAGATGTTGATATTCAGTTGAAAGAGACGGGTTTTAATTATCAGATAGATACTAAAGTTGATTTAAAGCATGTTGGTAGTCAGTACCCTTACCCTTTGGCGAAAGAAATGAATACGAAAGGGACGGCGCGATTACAAGCATCTGGGAATCAGGAAACGATTTCTGCCCGCGTGAGAGTGCCGAATGCAAAATATCAGGCTGAAATTGATATCAGAAAAGCCTTGCCTTTGCTCACCTCTACAAATTTAGTTTTGGGGAGCGGGAGTTTCAAAGTGAGCCCATTTTCTGGACATTATGCACAGATTCGTTTGGACCACCTCGATTTGGACAAATGGATTGATTGGTTGTCTCCCGTTATCGATGCTCCTGATGTTTCAGGGATGCCAAAAATTCCACTACCACAAAAAGTGGATTTAGATGTAACGGAACTCTCATTAGCTGGTATTGAATGGAATGATGTGGCTTTCAATGCTAAGCGTAAAGGCCAGAGCTGGTATATGAATATAGATAGCCAAGAGGTTAAAGGTGAAGCAACCTACTTTGAACCTTATGATATCTCTGTTGCTTTAGAACGTCTTCATATCTTCGTACCTTCGTTAGAATCCAACAACATCAAGCAAGAAATGTTTGACAATAAGTCTGCGATAACCAAAGAAAAAGAGGCGTTTGCTAGAAATCTGCACCAAATGCTACCTAATATTACTCTAAAAGTGGACGATTTTTGGTTTCAAGGTTACAAAGTTGGCCATGCACATTTAGACCTGCAACGCCAAGGCGACAAACTTGAGTGGAAAAAACTAGATTTCGAAAGTGGGGCAAATAAGGTTGACATTAAAGGTTGGTGGCAACTGAATGATGATAAGAACCATACTAATTTTGATGTGTTCTTATCAGGGGAAAACAACAGCGATGTGATGGAACGTTTTGGTATATCTTCTGGTATTCAACGCGCGCCTTTTGATATCTCCGCCAAATTAGAATGGGACGGAGCTCCGTGGTCAGCCAAAGTGTCTTCACTCAATGGCGAGGTAGGTATAAAACTGGGCAAAGGTATGATTTCTGATGTGAGTGGAGCGGCAAGTCTGCTTGGTATCTTTAGCCTAGATTCTATCATCCGCAGAATGCAGCTCGACTTCAGCGACGTTTTTGACCAAGGAATGGCCTTTAATTCTCTCACTGGGAGTGGTTCTATTAGAGAAGGCATCTTTCTAACGAATGATATTAAAATGGACGCCATAGCCGGTGAGATGAAATTAAAGGGATTAGCGAACCTTAAAAATCGTACCATTGATGCTGAAGTGAACTTTATTCCAGATATCACTTCTGGAATACCTGTACTGACTGCTTTTGCGGTGACACCTCAAACCGCGTTATATGTATTAGCGATTACCACGGTCATTTCTCCGGTTGTTGAGGTCTTTACTGAAGTCAATTATGCAGTAAAAGGGCCGATTGACAACCCAGAGGTAAGTGAACTGTCAAGAAGTAAGGGAGAGTTTGAGCTTCCCGATAACTTAAGGAAGTCGCTCCAGTGAAGGACTTTGTATGATGCGTGTTGGTTTAATTCAAATGACGTCCGGTCCTACTCCGGTCGATAACTTCGAGTACCTTAAGGAGCAAACGGATAAACTGGCAAAACAAGGTGCGCAGTTAGTCATTACACCCGAAAATGCTTTGGTGTTTGGTGAGCGGTCTGACTATCATCGTTTCGCTGAGGATTTTGGCTCAGGAACTTTGCAACAGTGGTGTTCACAGCTAGCGAGCGACAATAGGGTATGGCTTGTCATAGGGAGTATGCCGATAAAGAGAGCAAAAGGTGTGACCACTACATCACTACTTTACTCACCTGATGGGCGGATAGTTGCCGACTACGATAAACTTCATATGTTTGATGTTGACATTGATGATCATCAGAGTCGCTATCGAGAATCCGATACCTTTTTAGCTGGAGAAGAAGCCGTTTCCTTTCTCTCACCTATTGCTCATATTGGAATGAGCATTTGTTATGATATTCGTTTTCCCAGTTTGTATGGTATGTTGAGGGAAAAAGGCGTCAACCTCATTCTAGTGCCCGCGGCTTTTACAGCAGTGACTGGTCGTGTGCATTGGGAAATTCTTGCTCGAGCTCGTGCAATAGAGACTCAATCATGGTTGATTGCAGTCAATCAGGTTGGCACCCATCCTTGTGGTCGTGAAACTTGGGGGCATTCCATGGTCATCTCGCCATGGGGAGAAATAATCGCGAGCCTAAAAGATATTCCCGATAGCCTAGTAGTCGATATCGATATAAATCAAGTAGAAGATATAAGAGCGTCGATGCCTGTAAGTCAGCATCAGCGTTTTGGCATCCAGTTTGAAAATTAAGAGCAGATTATGACCGTAAACCATTTAGAAAAAGCTTTGCTAGAGCCATCAGGATTGGATGAAAATAAAATTGCGAGCACTCTAGCCAGCATTGCAACCCGTCAGATTGATTATGCCGATATTTACTTTCAGTCAAGTTGGAATGAATCTCTGGTTCTGGAAGACAGTATTATCAAAGATGGTTCTTTTAACATCGACCGTGGTGTGGGAGTGAGAGCCGTTGTTGGGGAAAAAACGGGCTTTGCTTATTCCGATCAAATTGATCTTATAGGGCTAGAACAAAGTGCTTGTGCTGCGAGAGGCATTGCACAACAAGGTCAAAATGCACAAGTTCAAGCGCTTAAATGGAAAGAAAACCAGGTCAATTATTGTGAGGAAAATCCCCTAAATAGCTGGGCGAAAGAGCAAAAGACTCGGCTACTAAAAGAGCTTGATGCGTATATTCGTACCAAAGAACCGTTGATTACTGAAGTATCCATAAGTTTGAGTGGCGTCTATGAGCAAATGCTAGTGGCAGCGACCGATGGTACCTATGCTGGTGATGTGAGGCCTTTAGTTCGACTATCTATCAGTGTATTGGCCCAAAAAGGAGAACGCCGAGAGCGCGGCAGTGCGGGTGGAGGTGGCCGCTTTGGTTATGATTTTTTCTTAGATAGTCATGGACAGTCGAGTGTCGCTTATCATTTTGCCGATGAGGCTATACGAATGGCTTTAGTCAACCTTGAAGCGGAAGCAGCACCAGCAGGAAGTATGCCCGTTGTGCTTGGTTCAGGTTGGCCCGGAGTCTTGCTTCATGAGGCGGTAGGCCATGGACTTGAAGGGGACTTCAATCGTAAAGATTCATCGGTGTTCAGTGGAAAAATTGGTGAAAAAGTCACCTCTGATCTTTGCACTATCGTTGACGATGGTACCTTAAAAGATTTGAGAGGGTCGCTAAACGTCGATGATGAGGGAGTAAATGGTCAGTACAATACACTGATTGAAAAAGGGGTGTTGAAAGGCTATATGCAAGATAAGCTAAATGCCCGTCTTATGGGGGTAAGCCCGACAGGTAATGGTCGTCGTGAGTCATACGCCCATCTACCTATGCCAAGAATGACCAATACCTATATGCTGCCGGGGCAGCATACACCTGAAGAAATTATTTCGACGGTCAAGCAAGGTTTATACGCGCCTAATTTTGGTGGTGGACAAGTCGATATTACCTCGGGTAAGTTTGTCTTCTCTACTTCTGAAGCCTATTTAATTGAAAACGGAAAAATCACTCGTCCGGTTAAAGGTGCAACACTAATTGGTTCTGGTATCGAAGCCATGCAGAATGTATCAATGGTCGGAAATGACTTAAGCCTTGACCGTGGAGTAGGTGTTTGTGGTAAGGCGGGTCAAAGTGTACCTGTTGGAGTGGGACAGCCAACGCTTAAACTTGATGTATTGACTGTGGGTGGAACTGAGTAAATACTGAATATGTAAAAGGGGACGAATTTCGGCCCCTTCTATACACTTAAATACTATCTCTCTCTATCGGGCAACTCATACATCGAGCCCCGCCTCTGCCCCTACCGAGCTCATTACCCGGAATTGTAAGTACTTCGATACCAGCCTGATCGTACTTTTCATTGGTATAAACGTTACGCTCATAACCTATGACTACGCCCGGTTTGACGGTCAGAACATTATTGGCATCATTCCATTGTTCTCGTTCCGCTTCATAATTGTTGCCGCCGGTTGTAATGATCTTGAGGTGGTCTAACCCTAGTGCCTGCTCGATGGCTTTGGTATAACTGGTCACTTGCTCAACTCGCATGCTGTCCTCATTTTTTGGTGACAGACGCCAAGTTTTTAAATCTTTGCGCATAATTTCGGGATAGACAGAAAATGTGTCTATGTCCATGTGAGTCATAACGGTATCTAAATGCATACAAGAGCGATGCTTAGGTAATTCGACTGCAATAACTTCTTTCGCCTGCTGGTGTTTGAATAAACTGGCTGCGAGATTTTCAACGCCTTGAGGCGTCGTGCGCTCGGACATACCGACTAGCACTGCACCTTTGCCAATCACCAGAACATCACCGCCCTCAATGTTTGCATTATCATAGTGTAAGTCTTCATCACCGAAGTATTTTATAAAGTCTTGCCCAGCAAAAACCGGATGCCAGCGATAAATTGCCCGCAAATGATTGGTTTCGCGTTGTCGAGCAGGTTTCATCATTGGATTTAATGAAACACCTCCATAAACCCAACAGGACGTGTCTCTAGTAAACAAATGATTAGGCAATGGTTCGATAACAAAATCTAAAGGTCGGTGCATACTAGGCAGCATCGACGATGAGGGTATTTGTAATTCGGAGTAAGCCAGTCCACCAAGCAGAACTGTGGCTAGATGCTCATTGTCCATTTCTGATAGATAGTGCCTTAGATCTCTCGCAAACGTTGGCCCATAACGAAAGTCAGATATCTGTGTATTGAGAAGCCATTGTTTTGCTTCATCAACAACTAAGGTTTCAACGAGTAAGTCATGCAATAGCAATACTTCAACGCCTTGATCTTTTAGAGTCTGAGCGAATTTATCGTGCTCTTCCCCCGCAGCTTCAACAGCGAGTACATCATCAAAAAGCAGTTCATGACAGTTTGATGGGGTTAAGTGGGTTAGGGCACGCTCAGGACGATTTAACAGTACTCGTCTTAAGTGTCCTACTTCTGAGCCTACATACAGCTTACTCATTTTGTATCCTTACAGTTAAATCCAGAGCATAGTTATGACAAGTTTGTTATAAAGTTGCAAGTCCCGACATTGGATTTAAATTTTTCAATTTAATTTTTTTTGGGACTTTAGTTGTAATTTTAATTATTTTTTGGTTTTTTATTCTGATTGGTTTTTTTTTATGCTTGCTAAAATTTGACTTCCTATGCGTGCTGTAAATCTTATTTAAATGCAGCGTCATGATTTAAAGATGCATGATAATGCAAATAAGAGCGGGAAAATCGAGATTTGAAGTTAATTTTATTCAATCTAGCTCTCTTACTTGTATGCAAGATAATGTAATAAAAACGCACCTACTCATGACTTGTTATAAATTACGCAACCTATATAAAATCCTGAATGCTAGTAATGATAAAAAAGTGTTATTTTTATCGACTAATAAGTTGAACAAAGGAAATCCTACCGAGATTCCGCGTAAAAAAATTGATATGGGTTGCTTGCGGGTAGTAATTTTTTTAGATACGTGCGATATTCCCCCTCGGTTTATTGTGATGAAGTTTAAGATTATCTGGAGCACCTGAATATGTCTCATGAAGATGAATATCTATCCGTTGAAGAGTTAATTGAGATTCAAAAAGAAGAGACCCGCGATATCATTGCGGCATTGCTGGAAGATGGCAGCGATCCAGACTCACTATACGAAATCGAGCACCACCTATTTGCAGAGAACTTTGAAACGCTAGAAAAGGCAGTCGTTGAAGCATTTAAGATGGGCTTCGAAGTCCTTGAAGCTGAAGAAACAGAAGATGAAGATGGCAACAAACTGCTTTGTTGTGATGCGACGATGGAATCTGCGCTAGACGCTGATGCGATTGATGCTCAGGTAGAGAAATTGATCCACCTTGCAGAGAAATACGACATTATTTACGACGGATGGGGAACATATTACGAGGGTGATGATGCTCTTTATCCTGAAGAAGATGACGATGAGTGATCTTGAATTGAAAAAGCCAGCTAAATTGCTGGCTTTTTTATTCTGAACACTCTTAGAGAGATATTTGAGTATTCGTCCATTTGGACAAGGCTGCTTTGAAGTGCGACGAAAACGGCGCGATGTATCCAAGCGTAGTAGCCTTGTTTTATCCCGGTAGCTGTTCTCGGCTTGGGGATAAAAAAGCCCTACAAAGTAGGACTTTATCAAGGTTTAGTTTTCTAGTCTGATACGCCTTTTTTGATTTAAAGCGAGGACAAACAATAGGAGCAGTGCCGGGATAAATACCCACTCTTTCATTGGCCGCTCAGCGTCGATGACAACGGATTCAATTTCCCAATCAAAATCAATTCCCGCTTTTTCTGCTGGGCTATCAAACTCAACCATGTCAACGAACAGGCGATTATTTTCTTCATTTAGGATAAGCCCCATGGAAGCAATTCGCTCGTTTGCATCATTGAATTTTTCATCAAATGGTAAACGTACGGTTTTGGAAACATGGTCACCTTCTAAGCTTTCTCCACCAACAATCAGCTCAAGTTGCTCACCGGGTTTGAGGCGCTGAGTGATTTCTTCTATCTCGGTACCAGAATGTATTTCCTTTGCTGGATACAATTGATCCCACCAGAAACCAGGCCTGAAGAAGGTAAAAGTGAGTACAAGCAGTAACACCGTCTCCCACCATTTGTTTTTTGTCAACCACCAGCCTTGAGTCGCCGCAGAAAAGATCAACATGGCGATGATAGATGAAATTATGGTGAGTAATAAATGCCACCAGGTATCGATTCCCATCAAGAGTAGTTGGGTATTGAAGATAAACATGAAGGGCAAAATGGCCGTTCGAATATCATAGGTAAAACCTTGGATACCTGTCTTGATGGGATCAGATTTAGCGATCGCAGCGGCGGCGAAAGCCGCCAGACCGACTGGTGGCGTATCATCGGCGAGGATACCAAAGTAAAAGACAAACAAATGCACAGCAATGAGAGGTATGATTAAACCGTTTTGTGCGCCTAAGGTCACGATGACAGGAGCCATGAGCGTTGACACTACAATGTAGTTTGCGGTTGTTGGTAGCCCCATCCCCAAAATTAGGCTGATTACGGCGGTAAAGAGCAACATCAAGATGATATTTCCGCCAGAGATAAACTCAACGAAGTCAGTCATCACTAATCCGATACCAGTCAAGGTGACGACACCAACGACTGTGCCCGCAGCTGCGGTAGCAACGCCGATACCTATCATATTGCGCGCACCAGACACCAAACTTTCTAAAAGGTCACCAAAACCCTCTTTCGTCTGCTGTGCAATAGAACCTTGTCGCGTAAGTATCGCCATTAGGGGACGTTGGGTGATCAAGATGAAAATCATGAATACGGTTGCCCAAAACGCTGATAAACCGGGAGAGAAGCGTTCGACCGTCAAACACCAGACTAAAACGACAATAGGGAGTAGGTAATGCAGACCAGATTTAATCGTTGGACCCGGATCGGGAACTTCCGTTAAGTTTTCATCGATTTCCATTGCACCTTGTTGCGCATATTTTGCCGAGATTCTGACCAAAAGGACATAGGCGATCAGCAAGGCTGCGGTCACAATGGGTGTCGCACCATCACCGAAGACATCTTTGGTCCAGCCGACACCGTAGTACACCAGTGCGCTGAGCACACACAGGCCCAGAATCGTGCCTGTAAAGGAAAGAAGGCTATACAGTAATGTTGGGTTACTACGACGCGGTAGACCTGTCATGCCCGCTTTACAGGCTTCCAGGTGAACAATATAAATAAGCGCAATGTAGGAAATGAGTGCAGGCAGAATGGCAGCTTTAATCACTTCAACATATGAAATGCCAACATATTCAACCATTAAGAAGGCGGCAGCACCCATGATCGGAGGAGTTAGTTGGCCATTGGTTGATGCCGCTACTTCAACGGCGCCCGCTTTTGTACCGGGAAAGCCGACTCGTTTCATCAGCGGTATAGTAAATGTCCCTGTGGTAACGACGTTGGCGATAGAGGAGCCTGATACCAAACCTGACAGGCCTGAAGCAACAACAGCCGCTTTTGCAGGGCCTCCGCGCATGTGACCCAATAGGGAAAATGCGACCTTGATGAAGTATGCACCTGCTCCTGCACGCTCAAGCATTGCTCCGAATAACACGAACAGAAATACAAAAGATGTCGACACGCCAAGGGCAACACCAAAAACGCCTTCAGTGGTTAGCCACATGTGTGACATGGCTTTGTTAAGGCTTGCCCCTTTGTGGGCAATGACATCTGGCATGTATGGGCCGCCAAACGTATAAAGAAGAAATACGGCGGCAACCACCATTAAAGGCGGCCCCAAAGCACGTCGTGTTGCTTCGAGTAATAGCAGCATACCAGTGACTGCAACAACGATATCTATGGTCGTTGGTGCACCAGAGCGATCTGCAAGCTCAGAATAAAATAGGTAAATGTATGCGGCTGAAAAGCTGCCAGCAAGAGCTAGCAACCAATCTACAAGAGGGATATGATCTCTTGATGACGTTTTGCTTGCGGGATAGGCTGTAAACGCAAGAAATACGGCAAACATGAGATGAATAGAGCGTGCTTCTGTATCATTGAGTACGCCAAAATTAAAGATGAACGGCAAAGGTGAGGCATACCAAAGTTGGAACAATGACCAACATAGTGGCACAAACCAAAGAATGCGTCCTGAGAACCCCAATGGGTTTCGCGCACCAGTGTCGGATTGAGCGACCATTTCTTGCACATCTTGAGACGGAGTCGTTGTCGTCGACATGTACTTAATCCTTATTATATATGGTTCTTTTAGTTATGGTTATCGGAACCTTAATTCAGCATATTGAAATACTGATATACTGCTTCGTCTTACTGGGTATAGTTTAGAATAGAGTTGACGTCAGTGAGTTCGATATGTGTATCGAGATGAAGCTGACAATTAAAGCTGGGGAGAAGGCTCCCCAGCGATAGAATGAACTTACTTAAGTAGGCCCACTTCTTTGTAGTATTTCACTGCACCTGGATGAAGAGGGATAGATAATCCTGCTTTAACCATGTCTTCTTTCTTCAAGTTTGCAAAAGCAGGGTGAAGACGTTTGAATGTGTCAAAGTTTTCAAATACAGATTTCGCTACGTTATAAGCAACTTCATCGGATACGTCAGATGTCGTAACCATGGTTGCCGCCACGCCAAAGCTATTGACGTCTTTATTTGTGCCACGATACATACCTGCTGGTACGGTACTGTAGGCGTAATAAGGGTTGTTCGCCACGATTTCGTCTATCTTCGCTCCTGTCGCTGATACAAGTTTTGCATCACATGACGTTGTTGCTTCTTTGATAGAACCATTTGGGTGTCCAACCACGTAGACGAACGCGTCGATCTTATTATCACAAAGTGCTTGAGAACGCTCAGACCCTTTTAACTCTGAAGCGAGTTTAAAGTCGGCATTAGTCCAGCCCATGGCATCCATTACCACGCCCATTGTTGCGCGGTCGCCAGAACCAGGGTTACCAATATTGACTCGCTTACCTTTTAGGTCTGTAACATTTTCGACACCTGAATCCGCACGAGCAATGATATTAAAAGGTTCTGTATGTAGAGAGAACATTGCACGTAGCTTTTTGTATGGCCCTTGTTCTGCGAACTTGCTGGTTCCGTTATAGCCATGGTATTGCCAGTCAGACTGAACGATACCAAAGTCGAGCTCACCTGCACGGATCGTGTTCACGTTATAGATAGAGCCGCCCGTCGATTCGACTGAACAACGAATTTTGTGCTCTTTCCGACCTTTATTCACAAGCTTACAAATAGCGCCACCCGTTGGGTAATAAACACCTGTAACAGAGCCTGTACCAATTGTGATGAATTCTTGAGCGTTGACTGCGCCAGCCCCGATAACTGCAGCGGCTATCGCACCAACTTTAACAAGTTTATTTAATGCCATGAATTTCCCTTCCTTTGCTATTAGTAGCCCGATCAATGTGGATTGTTCGGGGGTTTCCTCGTGCTGGAAACGGCGGCTTTCTCAATTCGGATGTTGAAAAAGTGGCAGAATAATAGCAAAAATTTTGCAAATGATTACACAGCTGTTAACAAATATTATCGCTTGTGGCAGGCACAAGCTGATTCTTTTTGTTATAAGTTGTAAATAATTTATTTAAAATCATCTAATTATAATGATTTAATTGTTTGTTTTGTAATTTGTTTAAGATGTGAGCTCAATCACGTGTATAGTCGCGTGATTGAGTATTAGCTGGACTGATAACTCAGCCTGTGTATTCGAATAGTTCACAAACAGAGCTAAAAAGTTGCTCGGTGGTAATCGAAGAGGTGGGGGTGATGAATATGGTGTCATCACCGGCTACAACGCCTAAAATGCCTTCTGATTTGCCCAGTGAATCCAGCAAACGAGCAATAAGCTGCGCTGCTCCTGGCCCAGTATGGATAACAACCAGTGCTTGGTTGTGGTCAACGTCGAGCACTAACTCTCGTAGTGAACTTGAAACAGTCGGAACCCCTAGTTCAGCAGGGAGACAATAAACCATTTCCATTTTGGCGTTTCTAGTGCGAACGGCACCGAATTTTGTCAGCATTCGAGAGACTTTGGATTGGTTGATATTATCAAATCCTTCACTTTTCAATGCCTCGACAATATCGCCTTGAGAACCAAAACGCTCTTCTTTTAATAACGCTTTAAATGCTCTTACCAAATTATCTTGTTTTTCTGAATGGCGCATAATTATATTTCTATTCATAGGGTTACAAAATACGTTGAATATTCTCGCATAGTTATTCAAAAAGCGCCAATAGTGGAGTTCATTTGTGTCAGTGAAGTCACTGTAAAGGTGGCAGGTTTTCTTGCCACTGATGAGGTTTACCTTTTGCTCATTAAAGGTTGAAGTGTATGAGTTGAAAACCAACTTATCATCGCAATTGCGCCACATCGCAAAGCGTAAGTTAATTGATTGTAATCGTTTTATGATTACTATAGTTTGATTCGGTTGATTACCACATCGCTCTAAAAAATAAATTACGAAGAGCATTGTCTCAAGGAGAACTACGATGAAAGTAGCTGTTATTGGTGCCGCTGGTGGCATCGGTCAAGCCCTAGCCCTTTTGCTGAAAAACCACCTGCCTGCAGGCTCTGATCTTGCCCTTTATGATATTGCGCCTGTTACTCCGGGGGTAGCTGCTGATCTGAGCCATATACCGACACCTGTTTCTATTAAAGGATATTCAGGTGAAGATCCGACGCCTGCGCTTGAAGGTGCTGATGTCGTGCTTATTTCTGCTGGTGTGGCTCGCAAGCCTGGAATGGATCGTGCTGATCTTTTCAATGTTAATGCGGGGATTGTAAAGTCCTTAGCTGAAAAAATTGCTGTGGTGTGTCCGGCGGCTTGCGTTGGTATTATTACCAACCCTGTCAATACAACAGTGCCAATTGCTGCTGAAGTTTTGAAAAGAGCAGGAGTTTATGACAAGCGTAAATTGTTCGGTGTGACAACGCTGGATGTGATCCGCTCGGAGACGTTTGTTGCTGAGCTCAAGGGCAAAGATCCTCTTCAGGTTAAAGTACCTGTGATTGGTGGTCACTCCGGTGTCACTATCCTACCACTTTTATCACAAGTTGAAGGTGTGGAATTTTCTTCGGAAGAAATTGAATCGTTAACAAAACGTATCCAGAATGCGGGGACTGAAGTTGTTGAAGCGAAAGCTGGCGGCGGTAGTGCTACTTTGTCTATGGGGCAAGCAGCGTGCCGTTTTGGCCTAGCCTTGGTACGTGCACTTCAAGGTGAACAGGGTGTTGTTGAATGTGCTTATGTTGAAGGTGACAGTGAACATGCTCCTTATTTCGCACAGCCGGTTAAACTTGGTAAAGACGGCGTCGAAGAAGTTCTAAGCTACGGAAAACTTAGTGAATATGAGCAAGCAGCACTGAATGGAATGCTCGATACACTAAACAATGACATCAACATTGGTGTGGATTTCGCGAAATAACGTGTCCCTGACATAATACCTTAGCCGGCTTTTTAGTCGGCTTTTTTGATCCGTTCTTTATTTTTCGCCGTACTTGCCAAAGGCAAAAGGAGGAAAATATGGATATCAGTGAAATCAAAAAAGACATGTTAGTCGAGTGTCAGCAAGGGGTTGGAAAGGTTCTAGTTGTTGATGAAAAAACCAACTCAGTATTGATTGAGGATCCTGTGTCGCACCAACAAATGGCAGTTGAAGCGGGAGAAATCACGGATAACCCGCAACTGCACAATGGTTGTGACCAGTATTATTGAGGGTCTGGGGGATGGTGTGCGCCAAAATCGGCGCACTTTTTTATTTTCTTACCGCAATGGCTTCAATCTCAATGCCTACATCTTTCGGCAATCGGGCCACTTCTACGCAAGAACGCGCTGGGTAATGTTTTACTTGGTGCTTATCAAAGAAATTACCGTACACTTCATTCACGGTCGCAAAGTCGTTAAGATCTTTGACAAATACCGTCATTTTTGCAATATCAGAGACTGATAACCCCGATGCTTCAACAACGGCTTTGACGTTTTCAAGCGATTGCATGGCCTGTTCAGCGATATCTGAAGACACCTCCCCTGTCGCTGGATTGACTGGGATTTGACCTGAGGTTAGTACCATATTGCCAAGATCGACGCCTTGAACGTAAGGACCAATTGCAGCGGGTGCCGCTTCCGTGTGAAGGATTTTTGTCATTATTTTTCTCCATATTGAGTTAGGTGTCACAAAGCATTGAGTGTGCCTTTTACACAAGGGTTGGTAAAGTGAAATTCGTATAAGATTGAGGCTAATCTCGTTCTGTGACGATATCTCGAGAAAATACTTTTTCACAATACTTACATTTCAGGCGTATATCGTGATTTTTTTCAATGACCTTGAAATGCGTTTTTACTGGTTCGCTGTGAGTAATACAATTGGTGTTTGGGCATTCAAACACATTGCTTGCGAATTCTGGGAGAGCTAAGGCAAGTTTTTTGACAACCTGATAGTCCTCGATTTGATTCACCGTCGCATGGGGAGCATATAAGGCTAACTTATTAGCTTGCTGTTCATTGATAAAGGTATTTTCAATTTTCAACAAGTCTTTATAACCAAGTGCTGACGAAGGAAGGTTTAAGCCTATAGTGACTCGTTGCTTGGACTTGTCCATAGCAAAGAGCTTGAGCACCTTTATTCCTACTTGAGCGGGGATATGGTCAATAACCGTACCATTTTTGATTGCTTCAACTTGAAGTTGCGTTTCTTTTTTCATTGTTGTGCCTCTTCGATATTAAAGTGTTTCATTGAGGACAAGAGCAAGCAGTGCTTGGCGAGCATAGACCCCATTTTCGGCTTGTTCAAAGTAATAAGCGTGCTCTGTTTTATCCACATCAATCGTTATTTCATCGACACGTGGGAGCGGGTGGAGAACTTTGAGGTTGCTTCGTGCTTCCTCAAGTAGTTTCGCATTTAGGACATAAGCTGATTTGATGTGTGCGTATTCAGATTCGTCAAAACGCTCTTTCTGTACTCGGGTCATGTAGAGTATGTCTAATTGTGGGATGACCGTATCCATCTCCGTGTGGCAGCTGTATTCAATCCCTGCATCTTCAAGCTCTTCGCAAATATAATCTGGCATAGCTAAAGCTTTAGGAGCAACGAAAAAGAAACGCACGTTATCAAATTTTGCCAGCGCTTGGGTCAGAGAGTGCACAGTGCGGCCGTATTTAAGGTCACCGACAAACGCAATATTGATACCATCTAATTTTCCTTGCGTCTCTGCAATGGAAAAAAGATCAAGCAAAGTCTGTGTTGGGTGCTGATTGGCACCATCACCTGCATTGATGACTGGAACACCGAGTGAAAATTCTGAGGCTAATCGGGCGGCTCCCTCTTGAGGATGACGCATGACAAAAGCATCCACATAGGAAGAAATAACCCTTACCGAGTCAGATAAAGTTTCTCCTTTCTTAGCCAGTGAAGTATTACCGCCGCTATCAAAGCCTATCACATCCCCGCCAATGCGTTGGATTGCCGTTTCGAAGGAAAGTCTGGTACGAGTTGATGGCTCGAAGAAACAACTGGCAATGACTTTGTTTTTGATTAAGTTAGGAGCAGGGGATCTCTTTAACTGCCCCGCTGTTGTGACGATCAACTCTAACTCTTCACGAGAGAGCTCAGGAATCGAGATAATGTGCTTGTTGTACAGCGTATTGGTCATACTCACCTTCCCAGTAACAAATTTAGGGTATAAAAAAGCCCCCCATAATGGGAGGCTAATGAAAATAGGAGACAGCCACGTGATATGTCGTGCCGTTTTCTTGGCTCAAAATGACTAACTGAGCAAAAAGTACTTAACATTCGTTATGCTGCCTCAAAATAAATTGACGGCAATTATACGCCTAAAGTGAGCCAACGCAAGCGATTACGCAGGGGTTTTCTTTACCTAGCTACTTGGCGTATTTTTCGCCAAGTGTTGCAACCATGACGGCTTTAATCGTGTGCATTCGATTTTCTGCCTGATCAAACACAATAGAGTGGCCGGACTCAAACACCTCATTGGTCACTTCAAGCCCTTCCATGGCATATCTCTTGGCAATGTCCTTTCCTATGACTGTTTCTTGGTCGTGAAATGCGGGTAAGCAGTGCATGAACTTAACCTTAGGTTTGCCAGTTTTTAGCAGCATATCCATAGTGACTTGATAGGGTTTCATAACATCGATACGATCATGCCAGGCACTCGCGCCTTCACCCATGGAAACCCAAACGTCTGTGTAAATGAAGTCACAATCAGCGACTCCGGAGTCAATGTCTTCTGTCAGTGTAATCTGAGCACCGGTCGTTTTGGCTATCTCGTTACACTGTTCTAGAAGCGGCTTTTCGGGCCAAAAATTACTTGGGCCAACAAGTCGGATGTCCATGCCCATTTTTGCGGCGCCAACCATTAAAGAGTTGCCCATGTTGTTTCTTGCATCACCCAAATAAGCGAATTTTAATTCGTGTAAAGGTCGACCATTGCTGTGCTCTATCATGGTTAAAAAATCGGCTAAGATTTGGGTTGGGTGAAACTCATCTGTCAGTCCATTCCATACAGGAACCCCTGCATGCTTTCCAAGCTGTTCAACGACCGTTTGGCCAAAGCCCCGATATTCTATTCCGTGGTACATACGTCCCAGAACTTTAGCGGTATCTTTAATGGACTCTTTTTCTCCAATTTGAGAAGCGGAAGGGCCTAGATAAGAAACTTGTGCACCTTGATCAAAAGCTGCTACCTCGAAGGCACACCGAGTTCGGGTTGATGCTTTCTCGAATATTAGGGCAATATTTTTCCCAACCAATTGCTTTTGCTCGGTGCCACAAGATTTGGCGTGCTTTAGTTGTTGAGATAACTGGATTAAAAACGCTATTTCTTTAGGTTCAAAATCCAATAATTTGAGAAAGTTTCTATTATGTAAATTCAGGCTCATACATCAATACCGCGCATTTAAAATCACTACAATTGCCTATTTATACATAATAATTCATAAAATGTGAATTTTAATTTTAGGCTAAGGTTGTTGGCAACCTTAGCCTTATCGGTTACAAATTCTCCTCGGCAAACTCGGCGAGCCTACTGCGAACGACACCATTTAAATGAATGTTGGCACTTCCCTCAAAGTTTTTGAATCTTTCGACCATATAAGTTAATCCAGAAGTGACGGGGGTGAGGTATTGTGAGTCAATTTGAGCTAAGTTTCCTGAGCACACAATTTTAGTACCTTCTCCACACCGAGTAATGATGGTTTTGATTTGAGACGCCGTGAGGTTTTGGCATTCATCGAGTAGAACAAAAGCATTTTGAATTGATCGACCGCGCATAAAGTTAATGGATTTAAACTGGATATTTGCCTTATCACAAATGTATTTTAAAGAGCCTTCAGTACAATGGTCGTTTTTGTGCAATGCTTCGAGTGTATCAGTCACAGCGCCTAGCCATGGCAGCATCTTTTCTTCTTCGCTACCCGGTAAGAAGCCAATAGACTCACCAATATCTGGGGTGTTTCGAGTTACAATAATCTTATCGAACATGCCTTTCTCAATCGACTGTTCCAAGGCTGATGCGAGAGCCAGCAGAGTTTTCCCACTGCCAGCGGCACCAGTCAGAATTACCAAGTCAATGTCTGGGTCGAGTAGTGCATCGAGTGCCATACCTTGGTAAATATTCTTGGGGGTGATATCCCATACTTTACGATTCATCATGCGCTCTCGACTGAGGTCGCGAATGGTGATCGTTTCTGTAGAAATGCTTTCAACCCGGCCAGCGAAATCACTCTCTTGGTCAATAATATATTGATTGATATAAGTTGGCTCGAAAGGGTCTCTATCGAGAGTGTGATAGGTGTGACCCGCGATGATTTGGCTTTCCACTTCTTGAATGTTGCTCCAAAACTCTCCCTCAGTTTGCTGAAAACCTTTAGTGAGATACTGAACATCATCAATTAATTGGTCTGTTCTGTAATCATCGACAAAACGAACACCAGCCCCTTTGGCGCGCAGCCTCATATTAATGTCCTTGGTTACCAAGGTCACTTCTCGGGGGGCTCGTTTATTTTGTAAGTACAAAACACTGTTTAGGATTCTATTGTCGCCTGCTTTGTCAGCGAAGGCTTTGACAGTTTCTTGAAGTTCAAAGTCAGCAAGAATCGCAATGTTTCCTGTTGCTCCGGTAGTCTTACTAATTGGAATGCCCTCTGATATTTCATCAGGCGTGGCATCTTTAAACATGGCCTCTAACGCGCGTATTGCCACTCTTGCATCACGTGCAACGTCGCGCTTACTGTCTTTGATGCGGTCGAGTTCTTCAAGTACGGTCATGGGGATAACGACATCATGTTCTTGAAATGAGTATATAGCGAGGGGTTCATGTAGAAGGATATTGGTGTCTAAGACAAATAGCTTCCGGTCAGTGTCACCCATAAGCATCTCCTTGCCGCATTGCGGCATCGTTCCATTCTATAACATAATCAGAATGGTCTTGTCGGTTGCTTGCAGTAACGTAGCAAGGTAATCAAGTAACGCCGATGGTTTGACTGCGTTATACTGCAAACCCGTGTTGAACATCATCCTTTATGAATGCATCACCTGTGCCAGTCGTAATTTTTGACGCAGATCAATTAGCACTCAACTTTAAGTATAAATCTGATTTTCAACACTCTTGTTTAGAAGTGACATTGATTTCTTACACTTTGATGTCAGACTCATGTTGAACAAAAAATTGTTGGTTTTTGAGCTGTTTGTACGTGACCAGTGTCACAGCTTAAAGTAATATGAGCGACCTTTTTTAATGCAATAGCTGATATTTTGTGGTTTTCAGTTATCTGCATAATAACGCAATGATGCGGACGATAAAGTTCAGCCATTTTTAGATTAAATTGATGAGGTAGTCGATTCATGACATTTGCTTTGGGTCAGCGTTGGATTAGTGATACGGAAACTGATCTGGGTTTAGGAACTGTAGTTGCTCTGGATGCGCGTACTGTGACCGTTATGTTCGCAGCTTCCGAGGAAAACCGAGTCTATGCTCGCAGTGACGCCCCTGTTACGAGAGTCATTTTCAATGTTGGTGATCTCATTGACAGTCAAGAGGGCTGGTCACTCAAGATACAGGAAGTGGTTCAGGATCAAGGCCTAGTCAGTTACCTAGGTGTGCGAGAAGATAATGCAGAAGAAGGTGTCGTTCTGCGTGAAATTATGTTGAGTAACCAAATTCGATTTAATAAGCCACAAGATAAGCTTTACGCTGGGCAAATTGATCGTATGGATAATTTTGTTCTTCGCTACAGAGCTCTTATTAATCAATACCAGCAACACAAAAGCCCGATGCGTGGACTTTGCGGTATGCGTGCAGGACTTATTCCCCATCAGTTATTTGTCGCTCACGAGGTCGGTAGGCGTCATGCTCCGAGAGTGTTACTCGCCGATGAGGTAGGGCTTGGAAAAACGATTGAAGCTGGCATGATCATTCATCAACAGGTTTTGGCCGGCCGTGCTGAACGAATCTTGATCGTTGTTCCTGAGACTCTGCAACACCAATGGCTTGTTGAGATGATGCGCAGGTTTAATCTACATTTCTCAATCTTTGATGAGGAGCGATGCATCGAAGCACTGGCCGAGACGGATAATCCTTTCGACACTCAGCAGTATGTTTTGTGCTCGCTAGACTTCTTGCGTAAAAGTCGTAAACGCTTTGAACAAGCGCTTGAGGGAGAGTGGGACCTTTTAGTTGTTGATGAGGCGCACCATCTGGAATGGAAACCAGAAAAACCCAGTCGTGAGTATCAAGTTGTTGAGGGCTTAGCAGAGGTAACCCCTGGCGTTCTATTGCTGACAGCGACACCGGAACAGCTGGGTAGAGAAAGTCACTTTGCCCGTTTACGTCTGTTGGATCCCGATCGATTCTTCGATTTTGAAGAGTTCCTCAAAGAAGAACAGCAATACGCCCCAGTTGCAGACTCGGTCGCAGCGATTTTCTCCGGTCAGATATTGGATGATGCGGCAAAAAATCAAATTGGTGATTTGCTCTCTGAGCAAGACGTTGAGCCTTTATTTCGCATTCTTGAATCTGACAGCGATGAGTCTGAAAAAGCGACAGCACGCCAAGAGCTGATTGACAACCTCATGGACAGGCATGGTACGGGGCGAGTGCTATTCCGTAATACCAGAGCTGCTGTAAAAGGCTTTCCTAAGCGATGCGTGCATTTATTGCCAATGCCTATACCAACGCAGTACACCACGTCCATGCGCGTCTCTGGTCTGATTGGTGGAAAGATGACCGATGCCGCTCGTGCCCTCAAAAATTTATACCCTGAAGAAGCCTTTCAAGAATTTGAAGGGGATGAATCTAGCTGGTGGCAATTTGATAGCCGGGTCAACTGGTTGATCGAAAAAATCACCGAAAAGCGCAGCGAAAAAGTGCTGGTTATCGCCTCTCGTGCAAGTACAGCATTGCAATTAGAGCAAGCGTTACGTGAGAGAGAGGGTATTCGAGCTACTGTGTTCCATGAAGACATGTCGATTATCGAGCGTGATAAAGCCGCTGCGTATTTTGCTCAAGAGGAAGGCGGTGCTCAGGTACTTATTTGTAGTGAAATAGGTTCCGAGGGACGTAACTTTCAATTTTCCAATCAATTAGTGATGTTTGACCTACCTTTTAATCCCGATCTATTAGAGCAACGCATTGGTCGTTTGGATCGCATAGGTCAAAAGCGAGATATCGACATTTATGTCCCCTATCTTGAGGGTACAGCACAGGGTATTCTTGCTCGCTGGTTTGATGAAGGGTTGAATGCGTTCGCAGATACTTGCCCAACCGGACGTACGGTTTACGACAAATATTCTGATGCTCTCATTACTATGCTCGCCTCTGGAGAGACGGAGGGACTTGAAGAAATCATTTCCCAATCGGCGGCTTTGAACAAAGAGCTTAAGTCTCAGCTTGAACAAGGAAGAGATCGCTTACTTGAAATGCACTCAAATGGGGGTGACAAGGCCGCTGCCATTGCAGAAAGCATTGCCGCGACTGATGGAGACACCAATCTAGTCACCTTTGCGCTGAGCTTATTTGACACAATAGGCCTAGATCAAGACGACAAAGGCGAGAATGCATTGGTTGTTACACCTTCCGACCATATGTTGGTACCGAGTTATCCCGGTCTACCTTACGATGGAGCGACCATTACCTTTGATCGCGATACTGCACTGTCACGTGAAGATATGAACTTTATCAGCTGGGAACACCCAATGATTCAAGGTGGTATTGATTTGTTGATGAGCGAGGGCGTTGGAACGGCAGCGGTATCGTTATTAAAAAATAAGGCACTACCAGTTGGAACCTTATTGCTAGAGCTTGTCTATAAAGTTGATGCGCAGGCACCAAAACGTAGTGGTATTCAGCGCTTTTTGCCGACGACGCCAATTCGCCTTATGCTCGATGGTAAGGGCAATGACTTATCCGAACAGGTCGAGTTTGAAAGCTTTAATCGTCAGCTTAGCCCTGTGGGGCGCCATATTGCCTCAAAGCTTGTCGCTTCGGTACAGGATCAAGTTCATCATTTGATTGAAGTTGGTGAGAAAAAAGTGGTGGAGAAAGTGGAGTCGATCCGTTTACGTGCTCAGCAAGAGATGGAGACCAGTATCAATGCTGAGCTGAATCGACTTCAGGCATTAAAGGCGATAAATCCGAATATTCGTGATGATGAGTTGGTGGTCTTAGAGCAACAAATTGCTGAATTGCGGCAGTACATTGCGCAAGCTCAGTACCAGCTTGACTCTCTGCGAATGATCGTTGTTTCCCACAACTGATGTGAGTCGAAATAAAAAGCCTCCTTTGATAAGGAGGCTTTTTTGATCACATCAGCCATTTCCACCAGATAAATAGAGCGAGGAAAGTAAAGAGATATATTAGGCCTGCGACAGCAAGGCATTTGAATCCTCTTCCGATCTTTAGCTCCTCAGGCAAGGGTGTTTTTATTAAAAGTAAGTAGTTCAGTAGTGCGAAGAATGGGGTGGTGACAAACGCCATGGTCATTGCGAAGTTCAGCATAGGGATCAATGACGAAACAGAAAAATAGATGATCGCCAAAGCCAACAGAGCAATAATAATTGTCCAAATAACGGTTGTTTTATTCGATGGGGTTTTGTTCTTCGTCAGTAATTGTTGTGCTTCAGTGACGACTCTGGCGTAACCGTCGAGAAGTGTGATCGTACTACCAAAAATACAGAAGAACGCAATAATCGCAATAAGGTACCGAGACCATTCTCCTATGGTTGAGGCGTAAAGTCCGACGAGTTGGTGTGAAAAACCGACCCCAGACTGTGAAAGTTCGACCCCTTTTCCATACAAAACTAATGCGCCGAGTGACAAAAAGGCAACAGCAAGAATCGCTGTGACAATATAACCGACATTGAAATCAAAAAGCGCACTGCGTGGCGTAATGTTTTGTTGCTCCTTCTGTGTTTTAAGCCACATAGAATTGACACTTGATACTTCGATAGGGGCGGGCATCCACCCCATAGTAATGATAATGAAACCCAAAGCCGCCAATGTCCAAGGTGATGGGGGCTCAAAAGTCTCTGGGATTGCTACATAATTATCGGCAGCAACAGAAACCGCAGTTAGTGTGGCGACCGTTAAAACCAACATGAGTACTTTAGATAGGGAGTCTAATGCTTTGTAATTACCTATAAACAAAACGAGAAAACAAATCGATAAGACGATAATACAAGACAATATGGTTGATATTTCTATCGGAATAAAATACGCAAGTAAGCTGGCACTAAAAAACAGCAATGCGGCTGTATTGACAATCGATGAAATGACACTGAGTACAGAAAATAAGACTAAGTATGGCTTTCCAAGGTGTGCGTATCCCTCAATCAAACTTCGACCTGTACCAAGAGTGTAATGCACACTCGCACGAAAGAAAGGATACTTAAAAAGGTTGACCAGTAGAATAAGGGCAACCAGTTGCCAACCATAAATCGCGCCGGCTTTAGTTGAGGCCACAAGGTGGGAACCACCGACGGATAATGTGGCCATCATTATCCCTGGACCCAGTAGTCCGATCTTTTTGAAAGTACTTTGAAACATGTTGTGTGGTAAATTATTGGCTCTGTCCATCGTTATCCCTAAATGTTATTTTTCTTCAATGTGTCTTTATCAATAACAAATCTTCCCAAACTGTGGAAGTGCGTTTTTTCAATGTGTTGCTCAAGGTTATAAATTGAAGTAGAGAGACCGTCATAGCGAGCATATTTTGAGTTTGTCGGTATAATGCACCCATACCAATTCACTTTACCTATCGTTATCCCAATGCACAGATATACTCCACCAACGGATCCATGGCTGAATGTCATCTATGAGGATGATGCAATTTTGGCGGTCAATAAGCAGCCCGGGTTGCTTTCTGTCCCCGGCAGGAAAGTGGAACATCATGACAGTATCTATACGCGTCTTGTGGAGCGTTGGCCTGAAGTTCAAGTCATTCATCGTCTGGATATGGATACGTCTGGTCTGATGGTACTGGCAAAAAATAAGCCAGCGGAACGCGCTTTAAAAAAGCAGTTTCAATATCGGTTAACACACAAAGTATATTACGCACGGGTTTGGGGGAATGTCGCGGCGGATGAAGGGACGATTGATGCGCCATTAATCTGTGACTGGCCCAACAGACCCAAACAAAAAGTGTGTTACGAAACAGGTAAATCGTCTCAAACTCATTTTCAAGTTGTGAAAAGAGAGAGCCAAACCACCATAGTTAGACTGTTGCCAATCACAGGGCGTTCCCATCAATTGAGAGTTCATATGCAGCTAATGGGGCATCCTATCCTAGGTGATGAATTTTACGCTTCTCCACAGGCTTTTGCGCTCTCTTCAAGACTGGATCTACACGCTGCAGAATTAAGCTTTTATCATCCTGATTCACAATTATTGCAGCGACTGTTTGTAGAATGTGATTTCTATCCTGAAGCCGAATCAATCGTCTTTGACTATTACCAGCCTGTGTCAAAATTACCAGATTACACCAAGTTACCCAGACCATAGCGGTATTGATTCTCAAACAGGTGATATTATGTCAAAGACAAGAATTGTTTTTTTGGATCGCTCAACGTTACCCAGCAGTGCACTATTGCCCAAATTAGAGTTTGAGCACGAGTGGAGTGAGTATGACGCCACGCCTCTAACTCAGATCATTGAACGTGCCAAAGACGCTGATATTATCATTACAAACAAGGTACCGCTTGATGAGGACATTCTACGTGATCTCCCTAGTTTAAAAATGATTGCTATTGCCGCAACAGGCTATAACAACGTGGATGTTGAGTATTGTCGAAAACATAATATCGCCATTACAAATGTGCAGGGTTATGCCAATCAATCAGTACCTGAGCACGTAATCGGGCTCATGTTTGCCTTACAGCGTAATCTTGTCGGGTATCACAATGATATTGCCAATGGTGAGTGGCAAAGAAACAAGCAATTTTGTTTTTTTACTCATCCTATTCGTGAAGTCGGTGGTTCAACTATGGGGATTATTGGCCGTGGTGAGCTTGGTGCAGCAACTGGGGCATTGGCTCAAAGCTTAGGAATGAAGGTTGTTTATGCAGAGCATAAAGGAGTGGATCAGTGCAGAGATGGTTATCTGCCTTTCGAGCAAGTTCTGGCCTCGTCTGATGTTATTTCTCTTCATTGTCCCCTCAATACTAGCACGCATCGCTTGATTGGAAGGCATGAATTGGCTTTGATGAAGCCTTGTGCTGTTTTAATCAATACTGGGAGGGGAGGTTTAGTAGATGAAGAAGCTTTAGTGGATAGCTTAAAAGAGGGACGGTTAGGAGGAGCGGGTGTCGATGTCTTTACCGATGAGCCAGCGGGTGAGTCGAACTCTCTGGTTGCCAATATGCACTTGCCCAACTTACTACTGACCCCTCACGTGGCATGGGGAACGAGTTCTGCGATTGATAACTTGGTGACTATCCTGATGGATAATGTCAGGGCATTTTTAGACGGTGAGGAAAAAAATCGTATTGTCTAATGCTATATACCCAATTAACCTCAAGATGCTAGGTTACTTGGGTATAAATCACATAGTAAAAAGGCAGCCATCGGGCTGCCTTTTAGTTTGAAGTTAGGTACTAAAGAGCGGCAATCGTTAACTTTTGCTCTTCAAGCTTGACGAGTGTTTCCTTGTAGCCTTCAAGCTTCTCTCGTTCTTTGGCAACAACGGCTTCTGGTGCTTTCGCAACAAACCCTTCATTGCCCAACTTTCCTTCGAGACGCTTAATTTCGCCCTGAGTTTTTTGGATTTCACCATCTAGGCGCGTGAGCTCAGCGTCTTTATCAATGAGTCCAGCCATCGGAATCAAGAGTTCAGATTTTGCGACCAGTGCGGTTGCACAAGCAGGTATTTCTTCGTTTGGCGTCAGTACTCGCACTGATTCCAGCTTGGCGAGAGAGACCAATACTTGTTTGTTAGCATCAATACGAGTGGCATCTTGCTCGTTAGCAGCTTTAAGCATCACTTCAAGTGGCTTTCCAGGATTGATGTCGTATTCAGCACGTAGATTTCGAATGCTAGTAATGAAGGATTTCACCCATTCGATATCATCCAGAGCGTTTTGATCAAAATTCGCCTCGTTGTATTGTGGCAGTGCCTGAAGCATGATGGTCTCACCTTCAATACCCTTGATGAGAGGTTTCACGCTTTGCCAAATGGTTTCTGTGATGTAAGGAATCACTGGGTGCGCAAGTCGAAGTGTTTTCTCAAGAACTGTGATGAGCGTGCGACGAGTACCTCGTTGCTGGGCTTCATTACCTTTCCACAGTACAGGTTTGGTTAATTCTAAGTACCAGTCACAGAATTGATTCCAAATGAACTCGTAAATGGTGTTCGCGGCCATATCAAGACGGAAATTATCGATGTGCCCGTTGAATTCTTTAGCGGCGAGTTCAAATTGTGACTCGATCCATTTGTCCGCGAGTGAGAACTCAATACTGTTGTCACCAAAACCACAGTCTTGATCCTCAGTATTCATCAGTACATAGCGACTAGCATTCCAAAGCTTGTTACAGAAATTGCGGTAACCTTCAAGACGTTTCATATCCCAGTTGATATCACGTCCTGTTGATGCCATTGCAGCTAAGGTGAAACGCAACGCATCAGTACCGTATGGTTCAATACCATTTTCAAACGTTTTACGTGTATTTTTTTCAATCTTAGCGGCCAGCTTTGGCTGCATCATGTTTCCGGTACGTTTTTGAACAAGGGCTTCAAGATCAATGCCATCGATCATATCAATAGGATCAAGCACATTACCTTTCGACTTAGACATCTTGTCCCCATTTTCATCACGGATCAGGCCAGTAACATAGACCGTTTTGAATGGTACTTGGGGTTTACCATTGTCATCTTTACAAAAGTGCATCGTCATCATGATCATTCTGGCGACCCAGAAGAAAATAATGTCAAAGCCAGTGACAAGGACATCAGATGGGTGGAATGTCTTTAAGTCATCGGTATTTTCAGGCCAACCCTGAGTTCCGAAAGTCCACAGTGCAGAAGAGAACCAAGTGTCTAATACATCGTCATCTTGGCGCAGAACAATCACTGGAGCGAGGTTGTTTTTCTCTCGAACTTCTTCTTCTGTGCGACCGACATACACGTTGCCTTCATTGTCATACCATGCAGGGATGCGATGTCCCCACCAAAGTTGGCGTGAGATACACCAATCTTGGATATCACGCATCCAAGAAAAGTACATATTTTCGTATTGTTTAGGAACAAATTGAATTTCACCATCCTCAACGGCTTTGGTTGCAGTCTCAGCCAGTGGGGCTGTGCGTACGTACCATTGGTCGGTGAGCATAGGTTCGATCACCACACCGCCACGATCGCCGTAAGGAACGGTTAAATCATGATCTTTTACTTCATCAAGTAGGCCAAGTTCGTCGAATTCTGCCACGATCGCTTTACGAGCCGCAAAACGCTCCATTCCACGATACTTAGCAGGTAGTTCATCCGAGTAAGCATTGCTAGGTTCACCATTTGTGGTGAAGATTTCTGCGCTATCTCGAATATCGCCATTAAAGGTCAGAATATTGATCATCGGTAGATCGTGACGCTTACCAACCTCATAGTCATTGAAATCATGAGCAGGAGTGATCTTAACGCAACCAGTTCCTTTTTCCATATCAGCGTGTTCATCGCTTACAATTGGAATGCGTCGGTTAATGATTGGCAGTAGGATTTCTTTGCCGATCAGATCTTTATAACGTGCATCTTCAGGGTTTACAGCCACACCAGTATCACCAAGCATGGTTTCTGGTCGAGTGGTTGCTACGATAATGTAGTCTAAGCCTTGTGCCGTTTTTACTCCATCTGCTAACGGGTAACGGAAATGCCACATATGACCTTTTTTGTCTTTATTTTCGACTTCGAGGTCGGAGATGGCAGTATGTAATTTAGGATCCCAGTTGACCAACCGCTTGCCGCGATAAATAAGATCGTCTTCGTATAAGCGAACAAAGACCTCTTGCACGGCATTCGATAGTCCATCATCCATAGTGAAACGTTCACGATCCCAGTCAACAGATGCCCCTAAACGGCGCAACTGCTTTGTGATGGTACCACCAGACTCAGCTTTCCATTCCCATATTTTGTCGATAAAGGCGTCACGGCCGTAGTCGTGTTTTGTTTTTTCTTCCTCTGCCGCTATCTTGCGTTCAACAACCATCTGGGTCGCAATACCTGCATGGTCAGTGCCGACTTGCCACAAAGTATTTTTACCTTTCATCCTTTCGACACGGATAAGCGTATCCATGATGGTATCTTGGAAGGCATGGCCCATATGTAGGCTACCTGTGACGTTCGGAGGCGGTATCATAATGCTATAAGCTTGCTTTGATGTGTCACCGTGTGGCTTAAAGTAGCCTTTTTCTTCCCAAGCTTGATATAGCGCTTGTTCAATCGAAGTAGGGTTGTATGTTTTTTCCATAGTACTCATTTGATGGATACGTTGTGGTTAATTTTTGCCGATCAATATAAATAAGCGCTCTGCTAAAGCTTATTTATATTGATTGACTATACGGGGTGATCTATCTCTATCGTTTGAAGCTGATAGCCCATTTGACGATAGAGTTTATATCTTTCTCGGGCAATTTGTTTTGCTTTTTTATCAAGCGGGACGAAGTCTACCACCTCTGTAAACCGGTTCGCAAAGGTTGTGTTTACTTTCGCCATGTTTATTACTATTTGACGATTCCAAGATGGCTTCACACCTTGATGACCAATCTCTATTTTTGTGCCGTATTTTGGGCCTTCCCCGACTAAGTTATGAGCAATAAACTCTTTTTCATCGGCTTGCCAAAACAGCTCCGCTAGTTGTTCAGCTTCTTTTATATCATGGCAATTTAGGTACACCCTTGCTTGCTGTTTCGCAAAGTGACCTGCTAAGTAGACAACATAATTCAGGAATCCTAAATAGGATGCTTGTTTTGATGTTTCTTGCACAATATAAAATGTAGCTCTAGACATGGCGATTTATCTTTTGATCTAATTAAGAGAAAAGGGCCATTTGGCCCTTTTCTCTTGAAGATTACTCCTCGGTTTCTTGGCCACTTCGATTCAAGAGGAATTGGACTAACATTGGGACCGGGCGTCCAGTCGAGCCCTTAGCCGCTCCTGATTTCCAAGCGGTTCCCGCAATGTCGAGATGTGCCCAGTGATATTTCTTCGCAAATCGAGACAAGAAACAACCCGCTGTGATCGTTCCACCCGGACGACCGCCAATATTGGCCATGTCTGCGAATGGACTTTTCAACTGTTCATGGTATTCGTCTGCCATTGGCATGCGCCATGCTCTATCACTCGCTTGCTCCGATGCATTAACTAGTTCATGAGACAGTGGATTGTGGTTGGACACAACAGCGCTAATATGATGACCAAGAGCAATGACACAAGCTCCGGTTAAAGTTGCAACATCCACCACGCATTCTGGCTCAAATTGTTCTACGTAAGTTAACGCATCACACAACACCAAGCGTCCTTCTGCATCGGTATTTAATACTTCAACCGTTTGTCCAGACATTGTTGTCAGTATATCACCTGGTCGATATGCATTACTACCTGGCATATTTTCACAGCCAGCCAGCACACCAACGACGTTGATCGGTAGATTGAGTTTGGCGAGTGCTTTCATTGCACCAAAGACAGAGGCTGCACCGCACATGTCGTATTTCATTTCATCCATACCTTCGCCTGGTTTTAATGAAATACCTCCTGAGTCGAATGTTAGCCCTTTACCGACCAGTACAATAGGTTTAGCCTCAGGATCAGGGCTGCCTTTGTATTCCATAACAGACATCATGGACTCATTTTTTGAACCGCGGCCAACAGCAAGGTAAGAAGTCATTCCAAGCTTCTCCATTTCTTGCTCACCGATAATTTTTGTCGTGATGGTTTCATAATCATCAGCGAGTCGGCGAGCTTGCGAAGCTAGGTAGGCAGGATTAGCAACATTGGGTGGCATGTTACCCAAGTCTTTGGACGCTTTGACACCAGAGGCGACGGCTAAGCCATGAGATATTGCTCGTTCACCTAAATTGAGCTCTCTTCGCGTTGGGACGTTAAAGACGAGTTTACGCAGAGGACGGCGAGTCTCAGGCTTGGTGCTTTTGAATTGATCAAAGGTGTAAAGGCCATCTTTGGTTGCTTCGACAGCCTGACGGACTTTCCAATATGTATCGCGACCTTTGACATGAAGCTCTGTTAGGAAACACACTGCTTCCATAGAACCAGTCTCATTGAGCGTATTGATGGTTTTTTGAATGATTTCTTTGTATTGACGCTCGCCAAGTTCACGTTCTTTACCACAACCAACCAGCAAGACACGCTCTGATAAAACCCCTGGCACTTGATGAAGCAAAAGCATTTGTCCCGGCTTTCCTTCTAAGTCACCACGTCTTAGTAATGAACTAATATAGCCATCACTGATTTTATCGAGTTGCTCAGCAACCGGGGAGAGGCGCCGTGGTTCAAAGACTCCGACCACAATACATGCACTGCGTTGCTTTTCGGGACTACCACTTTTTACACTGAACTCCATGCATACTCCTACATCCTAAAGACAAATAGAACTAAATGTTAGATAATGTACACTTACTGGTTGATTCCTTAGTCGGAACTGCTCTTTAATAGGTGTATTAACAGATAGCAAAAAATTTAAAAATAAAAGGTTTAACGGGAAACTATAGTGATTCAATCAAAAAAACAAGTTTTGTATAGGTAATTTCAGCGTGATTATTGTTAGATATTTGATCCGCGAGACACTCAAAAGTCAATTTGCGATATTTTTTATCCTCTTTTTGGTGTTCTTGAGCCAGAAATTGATACGTGTACTTGCAGATGCAACAGATGGGGACATCCCAGCAAGTTTGGTTGCAAACTATGTCGCTTTAAGTATGCCGTCAATGGGACTCATAATGCTGCCACTGAGCTTATTTTTGGGAATATTGCTTACTTTCGGTCGCTTGTATGCAGAAAGCGAAATTACGGTCATGAATGCCACTGGTATCGGCAATAAATTTTTAATTAAGGCTGCATTGTATCTCGCGATTATTACTGGTCTACTGGCAGCAGCCAATGCCTTTTTCTTCGCTCCATATTCGCAAAATCAACTGGTTCATCTTCAGGAGGAAGCAGCCGCAGAAAATAATGTAGAGCTTTTACAGAAAGGACACTTTCAGCCATCTCCTGATGGTTCTTCGGTTGTTTTTATTGACGATATAGACAAAAAGAAATTGCAGAATGTTTTCGTGGCTCAGTTACGCCCACGAGACTCTATTTTACCAAGTGTTTCATTTTCTCAGTACGGTGAAGTTAAGGAGTTGAGTGATGGAAGACAAGTAATTCGAATGTATGATGGTACGCGTTACGAGGGAATACCCACTCGATTGGATTACATGGTGACAAATTTCGACCAATATGAGGGGCTTATTGGTCAAAGAGAAATAAAAAGTAAAGGTCGAGGTCTGGATGCAATACCGACCCTCAACTTATTCGGTGATCACCGCCCAGCTGCTCAAGCTGAGCTTCAGTGGAGGATTTCGCTGGTGCTATGTATCCCACTACTGACTATGTTAGTGGTACCTTTGTCTGCTGTGAACCCACGCCAAGGGCGCTTTGCAAAAATGGGACCTGCTATTCTTATTTTTCTTGCGTATTTTTTGGCAATTAGTGCGATGAAGTCGGCCATTGAATCAGGGTCTGTATCCGCTGTCATTGGCATGTGGCCAATAAATGGTTTGCTATTAATCACTGCGATAGCGATTAATTTTAGTGACAGCATTTACGTTCGTCGTTTCAAAGATAATTTGAGAAAGCGCAAAAAGGCTAGTTAACTCGTGTTTAAAATTCTTGATTTATATATTGGTAAAACACTCATTGCCACAACATCATTGGTGCTGGCTACATTTGTTGGTTTGTCAGCCATCATTAAATACGTTGAACAGGTTAGAAAAGTTGGAGAAGGTACTTATGACCTGATACAAGCGCTATTTTTTGTAATTCTCAGCATTCCCAGAGATATAGAGATGTTCTTTCCAATGGCAGCTTTGCTTGGAGCTTTGATTGGTTTAGGCATGCTTGCCTCGAGTTCAGAGTTGGTGGTTATGCAAGCTGCTGGGTTTTCAAAACTCAATATTGGTATGTCAGTGCTAAAAACAGCCGTACCTTTGATGGTTTTGGTGACTTTGTTGGGGCAGTGGGGTGCCCCACAGGCGCAAAAAATGGCGCGTGATCTGCGTACCTTCGCAACCTCTGGTGGTGCTTTGATGTCCGTTAGAACCGGGGTTTGGGCTCGAGATGCTAATGATTTTATCTTCATTAATAAAGTCGATGACGACAAAATCTATGGTTTGAACATGTGGCGTTTTAATGATCAAAAGCAGTTGAGTCAGACGCTTTTTGCCAAAGAAGTTGATTACGTTTCTGAAAACATTTGGGTAATGAAAGATGCCGAAGTGACGGATATGGAAGGGGAAGTCAAGTTAGAAAAGCACTTTCTGAAGGAGTATGAATGGAAAACATCTCTAGCTCCAGACAAGCTTGCTGTTGTGACCGTTAAACCTGAAGAGCTCTCTTTGGGAGGGCTGTACGAGTATGTTTCTTACCTTAAATCGTCAGAGCAAGACCCCTCACGTTATGAGTTGGCCTTTTGGCGAAAAGTAACTCAACCATTGTCGATCGGTGTGATGATGTTGATGGCTCTATCATTCATCTTTGGCCCTCTGCGAAGTGTTACTATGAGTGCTCGCATTTTATCTGGCGTCATTGCTGGCTTCACTTTTTATATATCCAGTGAGTTCTTTGGTCCCCTGAGTCTTGTGTATAATATCCCTCCTATCTTCGGAGCTATTATGCCAAGCTGTGTTTTTTTACTGATTGCCATTTTTTTATTGCAGCGGAAACTTTAATTGCAGAGTGTAATGAAAAGGCGACCTACAGGTCGCCTTTTTTAAACGAGCTGTTTAAGGCGATAAAGTGCATCCAGCGCCTGACGCGGAGTCAATTCATCTGGTTCGATGGCGGATAGGGCTTGCTCTGCTTCACTGAGTTCAGGAATCAGGCTGAGTTGTTGTTCGGTGTCTATCCCGATTGAAGTCTCTGGGTTACTACTGTCGTTTCGTGACATATTTTCCAGTTGAACAAGTTTACGTCGAGCATTTTTAATGACGTTTTTTGGTACTCCGGCGAGTCCTGCGACGGCCAAGCCATAGGACTGATTTGCTGCTCCTTCTTGTACTGCATGCATAAACGCAATACTGTCGCCATGTTCAATCGCATCCAGGTGTATATTGCTTAGTCCCGGAACTAAGTTTGGCAACTCCGTGAGTTCAAAATAGTGCGTTGCGAAGAGAGTCATGGAACCTATCTCTTTTGCCAACCATTCTGCACTGGCCCAAGCGAGAGATAAGCCATCAAAAGTGCTGGTACCTCTGCCAATTTCGTCCATTAATACCAGACTGTGTTTTGTGGCATTATGTAAAATATTGGCGGTCTCTGTCATCTCGACCATGAAGGTGGATCGCCCAGAAGCAAGATCATCCGAAGCACCAATGCGAGTAAATATACGGTCAATCGAACCAATTGTTGCACTCTGTGCCGGGACAAACGAACCAATGTGCGCCATCAGTGCAATTAAAGCCGTTTGTCTCATATAAGTTGATTTACCTCCCATGTTTGGGCCAGTGATAATCAACATTTTCCTTTCACAATTGAGAGTGATGGGGTTGGCGATAAAAGGTTCATCGAGTACCTGTTCAACAACTGGGTGACGCCCGGCTTCAATGTCGATTCCGGTATCCGTAGCCAATTCAGGTCGACAGTAATCTAGTGTATCAGCTCGTTCTGCCAAGTTTTGTAGAACATCGAGTTGTGATATTGCTGAAGCCAAGTTTTGCATTTTCTCTAAATGTGGAAGAAGCAAGTCAAAGAGCTCTTCCCACAGCTGCTTCTCCAGAGCAAGCGCTTTCGATCTTGAATTCAGAACCTTATCTTCGTGTTCCTTCAGCTCTGAAATAATGTAACGCTCTGCATTTTTCAATGTTTGGCGGCGAACATAGTGAGGGGGTACAAGGTGGCTTTGTCCGCGACTAACTTGAATGAAGAACCCGTGTACGTTGTTATAGCCGACTTTAAGGGAATCAATACCGTGTCGTTCACGTTCATCTTGCTCAAGTTTGTCAAGGTACTCGGTGGCACCATCAGCGAGTTTGCGCCACTCGTCCAGTTCTGTATTGTAGCCCTCTTGGATTACACCACCATCGCGTATCACAACAGGAGGGTTTTCCTTTATGGCATTTTCAAGTAGTGAGCACACGTTATCGATTGGCTGAGCATATTCGGCCAACTTTTTCAGATAGCTATTTGTCATTGACTCCATGCTTTCTGAGAGGTCAGGTAATTGTTGCAAAGCAAAACGTAGCCTCGCAAGATCACGGGGTCTTGCACTTCTAAGCGCTAGCCTTGCTAGGATCCGCTCTATATCTCCGATTTGCTTTAAAATCGGCCCAATTTCTCCAAATGAACTTAACTCTTTGAGCTCGGAGATCGCATCTAGGCGTTGATCAAGTACTCTGATATCTCGCATTGGTTGATGAAGCCATCGCTTGAGCATCCGGCTTCCCATAGGCGTTGCCGTTTTATCCAACACTTCAGCGAGCGTATTTTCGTTGCCGCCAGCTAGATTTTGGGTGATTTCGAGGTTCCGTCTTGTGGCTGCATCCAATATAACTGAATGATCTTGGCGGTCATAGGTTAGTGAGCGAATATGAGGCAGCGCAGTACGTTGGGTATCTTTAACATATTGAATCAAACAACCAGCAGCACATAATCCAAGTTTTGCCTGTTCAACACCAAAGCCAATAAGATCTTTGGTTCCGAATTGTTGATTGAGTTGCTGTTTTGCTGTTTCTAGTTCAAATTCCCACACAGGCCTACGGCGATTACCATTGCGTCCTGCCATAAGATGAGCTGCATCGAAGTCTTCTGGGAATAACAATTCTCTTGGTGCCGTTCTTTGTAATTCAGCACTCATGGCTTCTTCAGTCTTGGGCTCCATTAATTGAAATCGGCCCGAGGTCATATCTAAAGTCGCATAGCCGAATTGACCCTGATGGCTGTAAATGGCTGCAATTAGGTTATCAACTCGTTCTGTGAGAAGCGCTTCATCTGTAATGGTTCCTGGAGTGACTATCCGCACAACTTGGCGTTCAACTGGCCCTTTGCTGGTGGCAGGATCGCCGATTTGTTCACATATAGCGACGGATTCGCCCAACTGAACGAGTTTGGCGAGGTAACCTTCAACTGCATGAAAAGGTACCCCTGCCATTGGAATTGGTTCTCCTGCAGATGAGCCGCGCTTTGTCAGCGATATTTCTAGAAGTTGTGAAGCACGTTTTGCGTCATCATAGAAGAGTTCATAAAAATCTCCCATTCTGTAAAAAAGCAAAATATCTGGGTTCTCCGCTTTGAGCTTGAGGTATTGTTGCATCATGGGAGTGTGCTTCTGTGTAACAGAACTGGTTGTCACGGAATTATCCTTGCTTAGATCTTCTCCAGCGGTCGTCAGGCCACCTCGAGAGTAAAATATGGTACAGATGATATTAATCAGAGCGAGAGAAAGCAATGCAGTCTTATACCCAAGAACTATAAATATCGCCAGATGAGTATATTTGTTTCATTCTGTTATCGAGGTGGAATATCTGACAAAAGGTCAATCAAATTAGGATAGAAACGCTCAATAGAGCTTTATATCGAGTCCAAGAAAAGCGAGAATTGCAATACGCGTTGCCAGCCACTCTATAGCGCGAACCATTCATTATGGAACGATAAGGAGTAATTGCATGGATTCCCAATTTTTGCTTAGCCAAAAGCTAGGCGAAGCATTATTTGAAAAAGGTTGGGTACTCTCCACAGCCGAATCTTGCACGGGAGGTGGAGTTGCGACTTCTATTACTGATGTTGCAGGGAGCTCGGCATGGTTTGACCGAGCTTATATTACCTATAGTAATCAAGCCAAAGTCGATATGTTAGGGGTACGCGAAGAGACACTTGAATCTTTTGGTGCGGTCAGTGAGCCGATAGTCACAGAAATGGTGCTTGGTGCATTGGAGCGCTCGAATGCTTCTATTGCTGTCTCGATTAGTGGTATTGCGGGTCCTGGAGGAGGGACGGCCGAAAAACCCGTTGGAACTGTGTGTTTTGGTTTTGCCTCTTCCAACGGCTGGTTGTGTGCTGAAACCTATTTTTTTCAAGGTGATCGTAAGCAAATTCGAGAGCAAGCGGTAAATCATGCGTTACGCTCACTACTTTCTTTTTTAACTCGTGGATCGCACGAGTAATGATTAAGTTTTATTTTTTTTGCGTCCAGCTATGGACACTGTATGAATCAACAGTATAATGATTAACATAGTCATGAACATGCTCTGTGGAGAGACCAATGGACGATAATAAACAAAAGGCACTAGCCGCTGCACTCGGTCAAATTGAAAAGCAATTCGGTAAAGGCTCAATCATGCGCCTAGGTGATAATCGCGCGATGGATGTTGAAACGATTTCAACAGGTTCGTTATCACTTGATATTGCTTTAGGTGCTGGTGGTTTGCCTATGGGACGTATCGTAGAAGTTTACGGTCCAGAAAGTTCAGGAAAAACCACATTAACGCTTGAGCTCATTGCAGCTGCTCAGCGAGAAGGAAAAACCTGTGCCTTTATTGATGCAGAGCATGCTCTGGATCCAGTTTATGCGAAGAAGCTTGGTGTCGATATTGATGCTCTGTTGGTTTCACAACCTGACACCGGGGAGCAAGCCCTTGAAATATGTGATGCGTTAGCACGTTCAGGTGCGATTGATGTCATGGTTGTTGACTCTGTAGCTGCACTTACTCCTAAAGCTGAAATTGAAGGTGAGATGGGTGATAGTCACATGGGCTTGCAGGCGCGCATGCTCTCTCAAGCTATGCGTAAACTCACGGGTAACCTTAAGCAATCAAACTGTATGTGTATCTTCATTAACCAGATTCGTATGAAGATAGGCGTAATGTTTGGTAACCCTGAAACCACAACAGGTGGTAATGCACTTAAATTCTACGCTTCCGTCCGTCTTGATATTCGCCGCACTGGCTCAATTAAAGATGGCGACGAGGTGGTGGGCAATGAAACTCGCATTAAGGTGGTTAAGAACAAGATAGCTGCACCATTTAAGCAAGCAGAAACTCAAATTCTATATGGTCAGGGCTTTAATCGCGAAGGCGAACTTATCGACTTAGGTGTTAAACACAAACTGATTGAAAAAGCAGGCGCGTGGTACAGCTACAATGGCGATAAAATTGGCCAAGGTAAAGCGAATGCAGGTAAATTTCTTCGTGAAAACCCTGAAGCATCTCAAGCAATTGACAGCAAATTACGTCAAATGCTGCTATCTCCGGTCGAGCTTCAAGAAGATGATGCGACATTGGGTCAGGTGCCAGAGCAGGAAGAATTGTAAAATTCTGATTATCACTATTACTCAATGCCTCGCTTTTGCGAGGCATTATTTTTTCTGAAATGGGGAAGTTATGTTTCACTCGAACCGTGATAAAAAGATGTCATGCCAAGATGCTGCGATGCATTTGTTAAGCCGTCGTGATCATGGGCAGTTCGAGTTATGGCAAAAGTTGTTAGCTAAAGGCTATGATGAAGAAGATATTCAAACCACTCTTATGTTTTGCCTAGAAAGTAATTATCTTGATGATCTCCGTTATGCTAAAAGTCAAATTCGCCAGCACGTGTATAAAGGTCATGGGGAGCGACGTATTCGCCAAGAATTGCAACTCAAAAAAGTTGCGGAAGCTGTCGTTGATCAGGCAATGGAAGAAGAGCCTCAAGACTGGTTTGAGTTAGCCAGACAGGTGGCAGAGAAAAAATACAAAGGTGTGAAGGCGAGCGATCGCAATGAATACGCTAAGCAAGTGCGATTTTTACAGTACCGAGGCTATACCTTTGAACAAATTAATTATGCGTTAGATTTTTAAGCAATTATGTAGCTATAGTGCTGACTCTTGTCCAAGTCATTTCCTTTCTAAGCCATCTCCCCCTTTATTGTAAGAGAGATGAACCTTACCGCTTCATGCTCTCCTAGCTTGTTATGACAGTTCACCTTCCAACCATCTGAGCATCTTCATCAACTGAAGCGACTTTTTCCTACTTACAGAAAATACAATTAAATTTAATGATTCTTTTGTCACTACTGTTGTCTACGCAAAATCACGTTACGTAGTTTATCAATTGCGAGAGCTAGTGTTTCCCGATGCACGCCTATGTTTACTCGAACAAAACCTGGAGCTCCGAAGTCTTCGCCCGGTGATATAGTTAATCCAGCTTGTTCGAACCAATGAGCTGGATTATTTAATTGTAAACCTCGTACATCGAGCCAAACCAAAAAGCTAGCTTGAGGAGGAATAAATGTAATTTCCCTGATATCTTTTAATCCCTCTACCAATAAAGCAAGGTTCTGCTTCAAATAAGCTTGTTGCTGTTCAAGCCAGTGTTCGCCATGTTTGTAGGCTGAAAACATCGCATGATAGCCGAATCCACCAACATGTGGTGCAATGGTCGCTAGGTGCTGTACAAACTGCTGACGCATCTTTAAATTAGGAATAATGGCAACCCCAGCATTTATGCCCGCAAGGTTATATGCTTTGGCTGGTGACATTAAAGTCAAGGTTCGCTGTGCGGCTGCTGAATCGATGGCTGCAAATGGTAAATGCTTGGTATGATGATTAAAAAGAGTATCACAATGCACTTCGTCCGAGCAGACGATAAGCTTATGCTGATTAACTATCTCAGCCAAACGCTTCAATTGTTCATGAGGTAGTACAGCTCCAGTCGGGTTATGGGGGTGGCATAGTACTATCATCTTTGCCTGCTTCGCTTTAGACTCCAGAAGATCCAGATCCCATAGCCAACGATCCGCCTGCTGATACATTGGAATTTCTATCAACTGTCGACCTGAGTATATTACCGACTTAGTAATTTTACCAAAACACGGAGTGCTGGTAATTACCCCACTATTTTGAGGCAGTAGTGCTTGAAACGCCACGTTAATAGCATTCATTACACTGGGGATAAATACTAACCATTCGGTTTGGATTGCCCAGTTATATCTGATGGCACAGCGCTCCTTTATTAAGAATTTGAGTTCCTCTGGTGGTTTGACGTAGCTGAACATTCCTCCTCTTACTACCCGATCCAGAGCCTTAGCCACTTCTTTTGGGGGGACAAAGTCCGTATCTGCAACCCAGAGTGGTGTACGTCCATGATTTTCGACTCCCTCCCAGCGCATGCTGTCGCTTCCAATCTGATTTTTCTTAACCTCGAAACTCGTCATTCGCTATGTCGCCTCCAATACTTGAATACTTTGTTCATAAAATTCCTCACTTGAGTTGAATCACTTCCTTGAATAATTTCGGCCGTAGGCACTTCATATTTCTGATAGATTGAGTGTTTGAGTAAAGATTGATTGTTCGTTTCAAACAGTTGTTGATGCCTTAATACCTATCTATCCTGAAATACGATAATAATTCCAACTAGAATGGAGGCCTGAAAATACAAACCAGCCTAAGATGAAATAAGTTTTCACCAAATACATATTTGGCCAAATGTCATATTCTTATACCGCCAGTTTGATTCTATCGCTGCGGTGAGTAATCTTTAATTTATTAATTACATTCTAATATTAAGGTGGTTTTTTAATCTAATGATTAAATGTGGATTTTAAATTGTAAATAAAATAACAAGTATCAAGAAAAATTCAATATGTATAAATTATCTTTTATATTAATAAAAACTATACGGTCAACGAAAGCCAAAATATAAAAATCACTTTTATCAATATTGTTAGATTCTTGGTTGGGTTTTTATTGTTGTTTTGCCCATTGAAGTTTATTTTATATAACCTTCAATTAATTCGAATGGCTGATAGTTCTATTTGAGGTATAAATGGAAGTTTTTGATATCGTAATCATTAGTTTTGGTGCGAGTGGTGTTAGTTTATTAAATGAAATGCAGAATGAGGGTTTTACGAAACGTTACTTAAAACCAAACATCGCTATATTCAATAATCAAAAAAGTTTTGCTAAAGGCAAAGCCTTTGGGGGCGCATCGCCAATACATATAGTAAACACATCACTAGAGTTAATGACGCCGTCAGTTGCAGAGCCCAACGAGTTTTGGCATTGGTTGCGTGAGCAAAATGCACCAAAACATTTAACTTGGAACGCGTTACTTAGAGAAAGCCATTTATCTCCTCTAAAAGCTTTTATGAAACTGCTTTTGAAAGAACATCGCTCACTTCAAAATGAAAGTAAATTCAAGACGGTGATCCGTTTGTTACCCACAGGAAAACAAGCAGAATACTCTAGATATTTGGAGAGCCGTGCTGCTAATACCGACTTATCTTGGCAAGATATATTAGTCTCCACAAGGTATCGGTTTCATGAGTTTTGCAAGGTAATGCGGATACAAGAAAAATATCAGTTTGTCTCCCGTTTTGGCTCTCTATGTTCAGAAAAATGGGCTTATCAGTGGGTGAAGCGAGCGGAAGCATGGGCAACTGAGCATAAGGTGGTAGTTTAGTAATGGCAACTCTACTCCCTTTTATCTATTTGCTTGTTGGAATTCTGATTGGCAAAAGGCAGTTAAACGTCAAAACGTTTTCATCTCTCGTACTCACTAAGATAGTGATACCTTTAATTATCATCTGGAACATCTCTCTTCATTTAGAGGAAATGGTATGGGTTATCACATTGACGATGGTGTCTATGCTAGCGATATTTGCTTGCCGACATTGGATGGGAAAAGATGCGATTCGAAGTTTATGCTTTTGCTATCTGAATATAGGTTGGTTGGGTTTACCAATTGCACACGCATTACTGGGAGATGAGGCAGCTAGATTCGTGTTAGCTGCGTATATTGGAAGCTCCATTGTGGGTAACTCAATTGGTGCGAACTATTTAAAAAAAGAAGCATTCTCGGTTTTAAAGATTCTGAGTTCGCCACCGGTGATTGCTTTACTTATCGGTTGTTTGTTGATTCCAGTTGGGGATGATATCGAAGTATTTGGATACCATGTATATGTCGTGTCCAAATTCCTGATGAGCTTTTTAGGTATGATGATACTTGGTATCTGGCTTTATGAAACAAGTTTTAAGAAAAGTGATGTGTTGGCTTACACCAAGTCTTATGTATTTAGAATTGTGATATTGAGTACGGTGGTTCTTGTCGTTTTTTGTATCAGCTACACATCAAATTCAGAGGTTGTGTATCAACAACTGCCGTGGCTGTTTTTAATCTGCCTGCTTCCACCTGCTGCTAACATTATTGTGCTGGAAACCTCCTATCTGGGCACAGGAACCAGTGCAGCAAGAATTTCGGTAGAAACCATGGCAAGTATCGTGGTGATTGTGGCTTACGGCATAGTGGTGCATTCGTTGAACTTATAAAGAGACATCAGGGACAAAACGATTTGCGGTGTTTGTTAAGAATATCAATTTGTTGAAAGCTAAACAATGTTTCGATAATGATGCTACTAAAAGGCATCATTATAACTAAAAGTTTTATCGGTGACTTTTATTACCTCCTAGATAAAGAACAAACATTGCTTTTATGCAAGAAAACTAGTCGTAAAGCTTACCATGATCTACAATAGCGCAAAATTCCAACTCGATATTTTTCAGGAAAAGCTGCATGTATATGAGCACCGATGAGGTTCGTAACGCGTTCCTCCAGTTCTTTGAGAGCAAAGGGCACCAAATCGTAGAAAGTTCGTCGTTAGTTCCCCACAACGATCCGACCCTGCTATTTACGAACGCAGGTATGAACCAATTTAAAGATTGTTTCTTAGGTTTAGAAAAGCGCGCGTACACCCGAGCTACCTCATCACAGCGATGTTTACGTGCTGGCGGCAAACACAATGATCTTGAAAATGTGGGATTCACTGCTCGCCATCATACGTTTTTTGAAATGTTGGGCAATTTCAGTTTTGGTGATTATTTTAAGCAAGATGCGATCGCTTTTGCTTGGGAGTTTTTGACTGAAATACTCAAGTTGCCCAAAGATCGCCTTTTGGTGACAGTATATGAGACAGATGACGAAGCGTTTAATATCTGGAATCAGCAAATCGGCGTACCTGCTGACCGCATTGTTCGTATTGGCGATAAAAAAGGCGGTAAACCTTATGAGTCAGATAACTTCTGGCAAATGGGAGACACGGGTCCCTGCGGACCGTGTACCGAAATCTTCTATGACCATGGTGAGCATATTTGGGGCGGACGCCCAGGAACACCAGAAGAAGATGGTGATCGCTTTATAGAAATATGGAACAACGTTTTCATGCAGTTCAATCGCCATGCTGATGGAACGATGGAGCCTTTACCCAAGCCTTCAGTTGATACTGGCATGGGGATTGAACGTATTTCTGCGATTATGCAGGGTGTGCACTCGAATTATGAAATAGATGTATTTCAAACTCTGATTAAAGCTGCGGCAGAAGTTATTAGCGTCGAAGACTTGTCTAACCAGTCTTTGCGAGTCATTGCTGATCACATTCGTTCTTGTTCATTTTTGATCGTAGATGGTGTGATGCCATCAAATGAAGGACGTGGCTATGTTCTGCGTCGAATCATTCGTCGAGCTGTACGTCATGGCAATAAGCTTGGTGCCAAAGGGACATTCTTCTTCAAATTAGTCGGAGTATTGGCTGATGTCATGGGCAGTGCAGGTGAAGAGCTAAAACGTCAGCAAGCCTTGGTTGAAAAGGTATTGCGGATTGAAGAAGAGAATTTTGGTCGCACTCTTGAACGAGGCATGGCAATTTTAAATGATGCGCTTGATGCTTCAGCAGACAAAACTTTGGATGGTGAAACGGTCTTCAAACTCTACGACACTTATGGTTTTCCAGCGGACTTAACCAATGATGTTGCACGCGAGCGCGGCTTTATCATTGATGAAGCAGGATTTGAACAAGCCATGGAAGTACAGCGTCAAAGAGCGCGTGATGCGGGGCAGTTTGGTACCGATTATAATGAGGCAATTAAAGTCGACTCTGCAACAGAGTTCTGTGGTTATACCAGTACTTCTGCACTGGGTACGGTCGATGCTATGTTTGTTGAAAGCCGTCAAGTAGAATCACTGTCTGCAGGTGATAAAGCCGTTCTCGTACTCGATGAAACGCCTTTTTACGCAGAGTCGGGTGGTCAATGTGGGGACTCGGGGCAAATTTGTACTGATTCAGGTATTTTTGTCGTTGAAGATACACAAAAATTAGGCAATGCCATTGCACATTATGGCTGGATGAAAGAAGGCGTGTTGGCATCAAAAGATAAGGTTGAGGCTTTGGTTGATAAAGGCCGCCGTAATGCCATTTCTTTGAATCATTCTGCAACGCATTTGCTTCATGCTGCCCTTCGTAAGGTTCTCGGTGAACATGTAACTCAAAAGGGGTCACTGGTCAAAGCTGACAACCTTCGCTTTGACTTCTCACACTTGGAAGCAATGACAGCTGATGAAATTAAACAAGTGGAGCGTCTCGTCAACGATCATGTTCGTCTTAACCATGACGTCGAGACCGATATCATGGATATTGAATCTGCCAAGAGTAAAGGCGCGATGGCTTTATTTGGCGAAAAGTACGATGACCAGGTTCGTGTGTTGTCTATGGGGGATTTTTCCACCGAACTGTGTGGTGGTATTCATGTTTCCAGTACCGGTGATATTGGGCTTTTCAAAATTACATCAGAGAGTGGTATCGCTGCAGGCATTCGCCGTATTGAGGCGGTAACAGGTGATGCGGCATTGGATGTGATTGAAGCGCAGCATCAGCAATACGAAGAAAAATTGGCAGAGTCTGCCCAAAAGACCAAAGCACTAGAGAAAGAGATTCAGAAGCTGAAAGATAAAATGGCAGCGGCTGAAAGTGCCAACATCATGGGGCAAGTAAAAGAAGTTAATGGTGTTAAGGTCTTAGTTGCAAAGCTAGAAGGTGCAGACAGTAAGAATTTACGCACTATGGTTGATGATATTAAAAATCAATTAGGTAGCGGTGTTGTACTATTGGCTAATGTTAACCAAGATAAAATTGGCTTAATTGCAGGCGTGACCAAAGATCTTGTCGGGGATGTTAAAGCGGGTGAGTTGGTTAAAATGGTCGCTGAACAAATCGGTGGCAAAGGAGGAGGGCGCCCTGATATGGCCCAGGCTGGTGGCACAGATGTCACTGCTTTACCAACAGCAATCGATTCGGTTCAGCCTTGGTTAGAAGAGCGTTTATAATGTAACGACAAAGCCCATGTTATGACATGGGCTTTGTCGTTTGTGAACTAAGTCATTAATTGACGGTATTTTTATCTTTCTGTTAGGTAATTTGTTTTTTGTTGTTATAAGCACAGTTAAACTGTTAATTGATAATTATTATTTTTAATAAGACTTTGGTCTTGGGAAGGTGAAGACTGGTGAAAAAGCCCCTTATCGTGCAAAAGTTTGGTGGGACATCTGTGGGCTCGGTAGAGAATATACAGAAAGTGGCTAAACACATCATCGAGGCCAAAGATGATGGTAATCAAGTGTTGGTTGTCGTTTCTGCTATGGCAGGTGAAACAAATCGATTAGTCGATTTGGCGCAACAAATTGATAGTGTTCCTAATGCTCGTGAACTTGATGTTTTGTTGTCTGCTGGTGAGCAAATTTCTATGGCACTTTTAGCGATGACGCTTAACAAATTAGGCTATGCAGCACGCTCACTGACAGGTGGACAAGCAAAGATTGTGACGGATGAAAAGCACAATAACGCAACGATTGAAGACATTGATACTCAAGGGATCCGCACTCTTCTGGATCAGGAACAGATTGTTATTGTTGCAGGCTTTCAGGGGGTTAATCGTAACGGGGATATCACAACTCTGGGAAGGGGAGGTTCAGATACAACAGCGGTAACGTTAGCTGGGTATTTAGGTGCGAGAGAGTGTCAAATCTTTACTGATGTTGATGGTATATATACTTGTGACCCCAAAATTGTTCACCAGGCTAAAAAACTATCTACGATTGATTTTTTATCAATGGAAGAGATGGCAAAAAGGGGAGCTAAAGTGTTGCACTTGCCTTCCGTCAAGTACGCACAGAAGCACAATGTCCCTTTACGAGTTCTTTCTACTTTCAAAAATAGTTCCAAAGGTAGTTTTGTTACTGGACAGCAGGCTCCTGATGGTATTTGTGGCATTGCGTTACAAGATGAGATGCAATTAATTGAAATTGATAGCACCTTGATAGCAAGCTTGTTAGCCCAATGCCATATGTTGGGCATTGCTATTTGGAATACCATAGAGAGTAAAAATACTACCCAGTTTGTCGTTAAGTATGCTGATTATATCAAGTTAAAACTGACCTTGAGTGAAAAAGAGCACACGGCAAGCTTAGTAAATTTGATTACAGTTGTAGGCTCGATGAAAGAGGTATCAGAGGATAAGATTCGCGCGATATTATCAGAAAATGGAGTGAAAATTATTTTCTATACATTAAATATCCGCTCTTTTACTGTCGCAATAAGGCCGGAAGAGGTCGACAAAGTGGCAAACATCCTGCATGATATTTACATAGACTCTGCTGTGGTGATTGAAAGATGAGCCAATAAGCCTTTTAAAGGCAAGGTTTGTTCAACAACGAAGTTTACGAAAATATGATTTTTGGTAGATAATTGCCGGATAGCGAAAAAAATCAGAGATTACTCAAGGAGTACATAATGCTAATTTTAACTCGCCGTGTTGGCGAAACTTTAATGATAGGTGATGAAGTAACGGTAACGGTTCTTGGTGTTAAAGGTAACCAAGTCCGTATTGGCGTGAATGCTCCTAAAGAAGTATCAGTGCATCGTGAAGAAATTTACATGCGCATTCAAGCAGAAAAAGGCAATGGTAATACTCCGTCAGGTAATTACTAGTTGTAAATAGAGGCTAACAAAATATGTTGGCCTTTTTTTTTGCGTTCTGATCAACATCCCCAAAGTTACCCGAGCTCCTATTTACTGAAAAGTATGGGTCTGACTGCCCTGTACCTGAAACCTTTTGCTAACCTGAAGCGCGAATTTACCTCTCTTTGATTAAATAGCCAACGGTTGAACGTGTTTTTGTCAATTTTGCTCAGAAAGTCATTGACATATTTTTGGTAAATCGTAATATGTGCCTCCGCAAGACGGTGAGGTGGCCGAGTGGCTGAAGGCGCTCCCCTGCTAAGGGAGTATACGGTTTGTAGCCGTATCGAGGGTTCGAATCCCTCCCTCACCGCCATT
>NZ_AEIU01000096.1 GCF_000165125.1 Vibrio caribbeanicus ATCC BAA-2122
CGGTTGTCGTTCCCGTCCGCGTCCGTCGAGGTTAATGTACCCGTCACCTCCTGCTGGGCGTTGCTTTCGATGACCGTCGCACTCGCTGAACCGTCAATCACTGCCGCGTCGTTGGTGCCTATCAAGGTAAGCGTGATGACTTGCGTTGTTCCATCAATTGAGCTTACGGTAAACGACTCCTGCTGCTCCTCTCCGTCTTTGAGTTCAGCAGTCAGTGTATAAGTCCATGAGCCGGAGTTATCAATAACAAGTTTTCCATATTCACCCACTTGTTCTTCAGCGGTAAACTGATTATCTGCGTTATCGATATCGGTTGAAAAAAGTTGACCTTTAGCAGTTGAACTCGTTTGGTCAATGCCTGTTGTTTCTGTAAGTTCAACAGAACTATCGCCACTGATCGACGCGAGGTCATTAATACTATTAACCGTGATACTTATGATGATTTCTTTTGTGCCACCTTCGCCGTCGCTCACAGTTACAGTGAAGCTGTCATTGCCAAAAAAGTTGGGATTTGGCTGATATGACCACCTACCATTATCGCTCACAGTGATCGAGCCATTCTGTGTTGCGTCATCTAGTGAATAAGATAGAGACCCGCTATCACTATCAGTGGCAATTATTTGTCCCGATAGAGGCCTGTCCTCGTCAACAAAGACTACTATATTTTCCCCTTCAGGAGAGCTGTTACTTGAGATGGGAGTTCTTAACGCTAAGAATCTTTCGAGAATGGCGAGGCTTTGTGAATCTGGGGAACCTGAAAAAACTTCAAAATTTTGCGTCTCAAACTTTGTGTCGGCTAGCTTTTCGTTTGCATCTCGATCAATGGTATTTGATGAGGTTATGCTAGAACCAGATGTCGTACCCGCGGCAGTAGCAAATTCATCGTCTAACTGAGTCGGGTCCACACCCTGTTCAATGGCGGCTAAGATTTGGTCTATGTCAGAATCGGCAACAGCTTGCTCTATATCAGGGGTAATGTTGGTTTGTTGATTCTCTCCGTCGACTCGCTTGAACTGCGCTAATATCTCCAAATCAGTATTTAGACTTTGCTCTACAACAACCTCACCTAGCTGAGGTAATTCTCCGTCAGCGAGAACGCGCACGTTGCCCAGGATATCGATGACGATGGTCTGCTCAATATCCGTACTGCCTGCCATCACAAAAGAACCAAAACTCATAAGTTATCCTTCATTTTCTGAATATTTTTATCTTTTTATTACCGCTAAACACTGGGACAAAAAAAACATTTCCCACATCTATAAATTATCACTTTTACATTTGTTCAAAAACTCATTTCTGATGAAATGACGTTGCAAAAGTAAGAATACCAATAAAAGTTTATGTCAACTAGTTGGACACACATCTCAATTTTAGCGGAAAATGACCATGTATGCGCACATTATCCTCAGTAGCTCCTAAACTTATATCTAAATGATATTTATGACATTATCAACAAAAATCCGCACTCTAATTTACTGGGTTTATTGTTTTAAAAGTGTTATTTTATTAACTTTAAATATAGCTTTATCTCATTTTTGAGACATAAAAATTGGTTAGTATCCTCGCACGCGAAGGTTTAATGAGGAGGTCCAGAGTGTATCGGAATTTATTGAGAGTAGTCGGGGTATCTATGTTTGTTGGCTTACCAGCACAAGCACAGACATTAGAACAAGCAGTAGCACATACAATAGCAACGAACCCCGATATCAAAGCGTCATACCACGAATTCAAAAGCAAAGCTTTTGACGCTAAAGGGTCATATGGCGGCTACCTGCCAAAACTGGATTTAAATGCTGGTATTGGACATGAGTCTGTTGATCTCGCCTCTGGAACAAAGAGTGACCTTACTCGTAAAGATGCAACATTAACACTCACCCAACTTTTATGGGACGGAGCATCTACGTTAGACAATATAGATAGAACCGTATCGGACGCAGAATCTGTTCGTTTTCAACTTATTTCTGACGCTCAAGATATTGCTTTGGAAGTAGCTAAGATTTATCTCGATGCTTCAAAAGCTTACGAAGTCTTGGCGCTATCTGAATCAAACTTAGCGGTACATAAAGAGATTTACTCTGACATCAAAAGGCGAGTTGATTCCGGTATTGGTTCTACTGCAGATTTATCACAAGTCGAAGCACGATTGGCAAAAGCTCACGGAAACTTGGTTGCTGCCCAAAATAACCTATTTGATGTGCACACTACATTTAAAAAAGTGGTAGGTCAGCATCCCCAAGGGTTAATTTTCCCCAAAGCAGATATTGCGTTTATTCCGTTTACTGTTGATCAAGGCTTGGCTTTAGCTTACGACCAGCACCCAGTAATAAGAGTCGCACAATCCGACGTAGATTCAGCGAAATATCAATATGAGCAAAGCAAAGGTGCAAATCATCCACGTATAACGTTTGAAGCAAATCAAACATGGCGACAAGATGCCGGCGGTATCGAAGGTGATAGTGATGAGTTTTCTGCTATGGTCAGAGTAAAATACAATCTGTTCAACGGCGGCACGGATATGAACAGAACAAGAAGCACGGCCCAACAACTGAACAAAGCAAAAGATCTTCGTGACCGTACTTTTAGAAGCGTCGAGGAAGGACTCCGTTTATCTTGGAGTGCCTTGGACCTAACCTTACAGCAGAAAGAGTTTCTGTCCGATCATGTTGATTCTGCTTCAGAGACTGTTATGTCCTATAAAAAACAATACAAACTCGGAAAACGCACCCTTTTAGATTTGCTTAATACTGAAAACGAATTGTTCGAAGCACGCAAAGGTTACCTTGATGCGAAGTATGATGAGCAGTATGCTAAATACAGAGTCATGAATGCCACAGGTAACCTACTAAAGGCGTTTAGAGTTGAAATTCCATACGAATGGACACAAGAGAAAAATTACTAATATGAATTATCGCTTATCCTTGATCATTGCCGTGTTTTTTTTAGCAGCTTGTTCGTCTAACGAGCAAGCAGACTATACATCAAAATCATTGAGCCAATACAAGGATATGGCGCTCGCCGATGACGATAAAGATGGAGTCATCAACGCTCGAGACCTTTGTCAACAAACTGAACAAGGAACAAGTATCGATAATGATGGATGCGGAAAATATACCAGGGAGAAAGGTAGCCATAATTTGCATATCTTGTTCGAAAACGATTCTTCCGAGGTGAGTCCCATCTATTTATCGCAAATACGCTCTATGGCAGACTTTCTTGATAAATATCCAGACACTTCTGTCGAATTACAGGGTTTTGCTAACCACTTAGGCAGCCACTCTCACAATCTAGAACTGTCAAAACAAAGGGCATCTAATGTCAAAAAGGTCCTGGTGCGCTATGGAGTTGATTTTGAAAGAATATCAATCGTTGGCTTCGGGGACGCAAAAACCAGTCACTCACAAAACAGTGCACAAGATAGAAAAGTCATCGCTACTGTTATCGGAAGTAAAGAGAGCTTAGATAAAGAGTGGACTATATTTTCTAAACTTGAATACTAGTTAGTTTCGTTTTGTTACCTGTAATGTTAGTCTATGCCCTATCAAATTAAATGAGACAACACTATGACTAAATTAACCTCAGATACCCAAGCAAACTTGGAGTTGTTCGTTGCTGAAACTAAAGCTTCACAACTAGTTTGGGGAATGCGCAATGAAGAGGGCTGGTTATCTTGTGATTCCAGCGAATTCGAAAACAGCGAGGTTATGCCTTTTTGGTCTTCTGAAGAGGATGCCAAAGAGCACAATATAGAAGAGTGGGCAGACTTTAAAGTCTTAGAAATACCCTTGGATATCTTTGTGGAAGATTGGTTACTGACTCTGGCAGAAGATGGAGTGCTCGTTGGTACAAATTGGAATGCGCAGTTGGAAGGCAAAGAGGTTGAGCCACAAGACCTCGCTAAAATGTATATCGATTAAAAAAAGCGCCGATTGGCGCTTTTTTGTTATTCATTGCTTGACTGCTTGGCAATCAGATCTTTGGTGATATTGTCTTTGTTGCTCAAGTAATCATCAAGCCCTTTTGTTCTAAGGTGACAAGAAGGGCAATCACCGCAGCCTTCTCCAATAATGCCGTTATAACAGGTTAGGGTTTTATCCTTGATTAGATCCAGTGCACCTAGGCTATCGGCCAATGCCCAAGTCTCAGCCTTATTTAGCCACATTAATGGTGTGATAATATTCAACTGTCGATCCATACCCTGTTCCAGAGCCTTCCCCATTGCTTGAACAAAATCATTTCTACAATCAGGGTAACCAGAAAAATCGGTTTCACAGACGCCAGTAATTAGATCATGCGCACCGACTTGATATGCATAAATGCCAGCAAGAGTGAGAAAAAGAATATTTCTGCCAGGGACAAACGAATTAGGCAGCCCATTTTCTTGCACATCATTCGATACAGCAATGTTATCACGAGTCAATGAGCTGGCTGCTAGATCATTTAACAAAGTAACGTCCATTACTTTATGGGCTTTGACGCCTAGTTCATCTGCAATACTTCGAGCAACTTCGATTTCGAGACGATGCCGCTGACCATAGTCAAAGGTAATAGTATGGACTTCATCGTATTGTTTTATCGCCTGCATCAGGCATGTGGTTGAATCTTGACCACCACTAAATACAACGACTGCTTTTTTCATACTATGACTCCTATTAAGCGATGCTTAGATACTTGTGTGTCTGAATGGATAGACGCCAATTTCTTTTTATGCATACTTCAATACATAATTCTGTTGCCCTTGGCTTCTGACTAATCGGCTGAAGAGCGATCTCAGTGTCTTCTGATAGCGATACACCCGACAATAAGTCGTCAAGGCGGTCAATATCTTTTTGAGTAGCCACCGGGTGTTTTAACTCGTTTGCTCGGATCAGAGCCGAAGGAAGAACTGGCAGTTTCCCCTTCATTGCTATCTTTGGTGACACTGTAACCCATGTATTTGGTGACGTAATCACTTCAGACGTTCCACTCGTCTCAATCTGACACTTACAATTAATAGCTTCAAAGGCTTCTGTTAGAGGAATCAAATCATAGATGCACGGTTCACCACCTGTAATCACAATATGTCTAGCCGTATACCCTTGGCGTAAATACTCCGACACGACATCATTAGCCGAAGCTCTGCACCAAGTCGGAGAGTCAGTTGTTTTCGAAAGGATCTCTTTGAGGGTTCGTTCATCTTTCGGACTGGCATCCCAAGTTTGCTTTGTATCACACCAAGCACAACCTACTGGACATTCTTGAAGGCGGACGAATACAGAGGGTACTCCAGTAAAAACGCCCTCTCCTTGAATCGTCTCAAACATTTCGTTAACTTTATACAACTTTTTCTCGGCTAATTCATAATCAAAGATTTTGCAGGATCGAGACATTAAAGGACAGAGCCCTTGAGGTCAACTAATTAGTACAACCCTACGATTTTTTGTCTATTTATTGGAATAATAAGACTCTTCATAATGATTGGAAAGTACTTCACTGCCGGAAGTTCTATCACCATGTTTGCCTTTATCTACAAACATAGACTGCCGATACAAAAATAGTATTGCAACTGGATATCTGAGCATTTCTAACGCAACCATTGCTTTCCCCTCAGAGACGAAAAAGTGAAATATAATGGTAAGTAAAAAATCAACCGACATTACAGCAAAAAAAGTGGTGTAAAACCTCTTATTCATCCATGCCCCAAACAACCTACCAGAGCCAGAATACGAGACTAAGATTAAAGTAGCTAAAATTATCATCAAGGAAAAAAGTGTGATTAATGGCCAAAATAAAGCCAAAATAAAACACGATACAAGAAGTACTGCTAAACATAGACGCACATGTTCTTTTAAGTAAGTCGAATCGATACCGAGCCACTTTTTGAATCCTAGGTACACCACAAATCCTATAAAAATACTTACAAGCCCATCAGCGAGAAATACTGAGCCTTCTAATACGACTAAGCTCATGTTTAGTGACAAAAATGAGAGGGCCAACCAAGATACGTACCTTCTCTCTTCTTTAAAAAAATCACGGACAAGAAGGCAGAAGAATGACCAATTAACCAAAGCAATGCTTGGTAAGCTGAACCAAGTTTTTGTATCTGTGATGTAGTAAGATGCAAAAATATTCGGAGAGGGATAATTTAGCGACCGTTGCAACAACAAAGCCAACATGTTTATCGTAACAGTAAAAATTAATAGCTTTAATCCAACTTGATAATCGATCCTCCTACAAGCCCACACCAAAATAAGAAATATCAAAATAGGTGAATTCAGCAACTTTGTCACAACAAGTAATATTTGAACTGTATATTGGGATGATTGACTGAGTGAAAAGTAGCTCTGTTCAAGCTGATTAAGAAAATTAACTTGAATATCTTCAACCAAAGACCGCTCTGTGTTGAATGAGGGTACATAAATAATCTCATTATTAGCCGCTCGGCTGAACATTTTCTCAAGCCATGGCAACTGTTGTGGAAGTCGATATTGTGATCCAACAATCGTCGAAGGATCGGCTATCATAGCAAGATTTACTTCCACACCGTAATGAGGTGCTTTCCAAGTTCGTAAATTGTTGCCTTGATACCGATTTTTTGGCTTAAGTGCTTGAACTTTTCCTGCAGGAACACAATCAAAAAAGACCGTCGTTTTGGAACGTCCAAGTTCCCTCATCGGTTTGACTAGTAACCCTGTTTCCTCATAAGTCTCGCGCCTAGCAGTGTTTTTTGGCGTTTCTCCATCAAGTAACCCTCCGGCAGGAATTGATATTTTATTGGTAACGATTTCTTGTGTAAAAACCATTTTATCGTTAAAACGAATAATACAAGCAGCACCTGATATTTCGTCAGGATAAGAAGAAAAGGAAGTAACAACCGAGAAGGTGAGAAAGATTAGATGGATTATTCTTGTTCGTAAAGACACGCTAATTCGAAACCAATTTTTTTCTTAACCAATGTATGTGATTAGAAAATCCACTTTTTGTGTAAAAGCCAAGTGCATTTTTATTAAAATCCCACACTTCAACGAAAACCTCAATCACGCCGTAATCTAAAAAAGTCTGTTCTAGGTGCATACATAGTTTTCGAGCTACACCGAAGCGTCTACTTTCTTTCTCAATAAAAAGCTCATCAATACTGCCCATTTGAACGGGTTTGCTTACACTAGAAATTAGTTCACAAAAATGCCCCGTAACGAACCCCAGAATCTTGTCAGAATGACAAGCAACAAAAACCAAACATTCGGGGTCATCAAGATAACGAGCAATGCTTTTTATTTCTTCAATATCTGAAGCTGACTTGAAGTATTCTGGGCATTGATGGTGGTGCTCATCATGCAAATCGAACATCATTTGATTAAGCGTAACTAAATCGTGAGCGTTCGCGGGTCGAATCGTAATATCATCCATGTTTAATATATAATATGCGAGAGACTTTCCTATAATACACAAAGAGATAAGATAAATCTCTCGCACCAACAAGATCGAAAGCTAATTCTCATCACTAAAACGAGTACACGCTTCCAATTTTTGTTGCTCAAACAAGAGGAACGAAAACCTCTCCCTTCATCAGGATTCGGGCACTTCTGCTCATCGTCGCTTTCGCGATAGACCAACTTGAGTCCTTCTCGATACCACAAGCGCCGACTGTTAATTTTCCCGATGGGTGACCAATAGAGATCTCGGCTTTAGCATTACCCATTAACCCACTCACTAAGGTACCAGGTATACTAGCCGCTGATGCCAATGCTACCGCGGCAGTACCCATCATCGCATGATGCATTTTTCCCATAGAAAATGCTCTCACAACTAAATCAATATTGCTGCTGTCTATTCGGCTATTACTGGATGATGTGTAGGTTTTTGAGGGAGATAAAAAGAGTATCTTAGGTGTGTGCTGTGATTCTTGGGCCTGTTCAATCGAATCTATCAGACCCATTTTTAAAGCACCATGTGCCCTAATCAACTCCACCTTCGCTAGCAGGTCTGATCGATTATTTACCTCTTCTTGAAGCTCTACACCTGATAAGTCGATATCATTTGCAGATAAAATAACCGATGGGATACCAGAATTAATCAAAGTACATTCAAATACCCCTACTTCTGGCACCTCCAACTTGTCAATTCGATTGCCAGTTGGAAACAGACTTCCATCAGAGGCACTAGGACTTAGAAAATCGACTTTGATCTCTGCGGCAGGAAATGCAACACCATCTAAATAAAAGTCTCCCGTCTCAACCACTCTCTGTTTTCTCACTGGCACATGCACGACGATCTCTTTGGCTAGGTTAACCTGCCAAATTCGTACTTTGAGAGTTCCATCCTCCTGCAGTCGTCCTCTATCTATCAAACCAGAGTGCACGGCAAATGGTCCAACTGCTGATGATAAATTTCCGCAATTACCGCTCCAATCAATAACAGGGTTTCCAATTGCAACTTGACCAAAAGTGTAATCAACGTCGTAACCTTCATGTCGACTTTTCGACACAAGGACCACTTTACTGGTGCTTGATGTTGCACCACCGAGTCCATCTATCTGCTTTCCATAAGGGTCTGGACTACCTATCGTGCGGAGTAAAATTTTATCCCTAAATTCACCGGGTTCTCTCGCCTCTGGAGGAAGATCATCAACATTAATGAAAACCCCCTTACTCGTTCCACCACGCATATAGGTTGCGGGTATTTGTAGTATTGATGTCATTATTTATCCTTATTGGCTCAAGAAGTCTTTGGCAAATCGTTGTAAAACACCACCCGCTTGATAAACATTTACTTCATCTTCGGTATCAAGGCGACATAACAAATCAACATTCTCACAGGCCCCATTTTTTCTAGAAACCCTAAGAGTAAGCGACGACCCAGGATAAATATCTCCAATCACATCGTAAGTTTCACTACCATCAAGCTGAAGCGTTTTCCTGTCGGTTCCTAATCTGAACTCAAGTGGTAACACTCCCATGCCAATAAGATTGGTTCGGTGAATTCTCTCAAAACCTTCAGCAACAATCACTTGGACACCAGCAAGTCTCACGCCTTTAGCAGCCCAATCTCGCGATGAACCTTGTCCATAATCCGCACCAGCAATAATTAATAACGGTTGTTTTCGCTCCATATAACATTCAATCGCTTCCCACATTCTGGTCACTTTACCTTCAGGCTCGATACGAGCAAGCGAACCTTGAATGATATTACCGTTGTCTCGAACCATTTCGTTAAACAATTTGGGGTTAGCCAGTGTTGCTCTTTGAGCGGTCAAATGATCTCCACGGTGAGTCGCATAAGAATTAAAGTCTTCCTCTGGTACACCCATGAAAGTGAGATATTCACCCGCCGCACTACTTGCTAAAATAGCGTTAGACGGCGAAAGGTGGTCAGTGGTGATATTGTCCCCTAAAATAGCTAAAGGTCGCATATTCTTAAGTTGGCGTTCACCAGCAAGAGCCCCTTCCCAATAAGGAGGCCTACGTATATAAGTACTTTGGGGACGCCACTCATAGAGAGGAAATTTTGGTGTATTTTCTTCCTCTAGCTTAAACATCTCAATGTAGACCTGATTGAATTGATCAGGCCTTACATGCTTATTTACAATGGCATCAATTTCTTCATCAGTAGGCCATAAATCACTTAAAAATATCGGCACACCATTTATGTCTTCTCCAAGGACACCGCTTTCAATATCAAAGCGAATACTGCCTGCTAAAGCGTAAGCAACGACTAAAGGCGGAGATGCCAAGAATGCCTGCTTAGCATAAGGGTGTATCCTACCATCAAAATTTCTATTGCCAGATAAGACAGCCGTTGTATAGACATCTTGATCTATAATCTCTTTTTGGATTTCAGGGTCAAGCGCCCCACTCATACCATTACAAGTCGTACAAGCATATGCAACAATACCAAAGCCTAAAGCTTCTAGCTCTTTTAAAAGTCCGGACTCTTCGAGATACAATTTAGCAACTTTCGAGCCTGGTGCAAAAGATGATTTAACCCAGGGTTTTCGAGTAAGCCCAAGCGCATTAGCCTTTTTAGCAACAAGCCCAGCAGCAACCACATTTCTTGGGTTGCTTGTGTTTGTGCACGAGGTAATTGCAGCAATGATTACAGCTCCATCAGGTAACGTACCGTTTGAAGGCTGTATTTGCTGACTAGTTGCAACACCTTGAGTCATAAGTTCAGACGTTGGCAAACGTCGGTGTGGGTTTGATGGCCCCGCAAGATTGCGGCACACATTAGAAAGGTTAAATTCAAGGACCCTTTCATACTGAGCAGTTAAGAGTTGCTCCGACCAAAGCCCTACGGTTTTGGCGTAATTTTCAACCAAAGCAACCTGCTTATCATCTCTCCCTGTTAGCTTCAGATAATCAATGGTTTGCTGGTCAATGTAGAACATTGCTGCAGTCGCCCCATATTCAGGTGTCATATTTGAGATTGTCGCTCGATCGCCGATGGTTAGGCCCTTTGTTCCTTCTCCAAAGAATTCTAAATATGATGAAACGACTCGCTTTTGACGAAGAAATTCTGTCAGCGCTAGAACAATGTCAGTTGCAGTAATCCCTGGCTGGCGCTCTCCTGTTAGGTGCACACCGACAATATCTGGTAGACGCATCATTGACGGGCGACCGAGCATGACTGTCTCGGCTTCTAAACCACCCACACCAATAGCAATCACCCCAAGAGCATCGACATGAGGCGTGTGACTGTCCGTACCAACACAGGTATCCGGGAAAGCAACACCATGTTGGCTCTGAACAACAGGAGACATTTTTTCTAGATTAATTTGATGCATAATCCCATTGCCGGCGGGTATAACACTGACGTTTTCAAATGCAGTTTTACACCAATCGATAAAATGAAAGCGATCTTCATTTCTTCTATCTTCAATGGCTCTATTTTTTTCAAATGCGTCTGACTCGAAACCAGCATGCTCGACCGCAAGCGAGTGATCGACAATAAGCTGAGTCTCGACAACAGGGTTCACTTTTGAAGGGTCACCACCTTGTTGGTTTATTGCATCTCTTAACCCAGCAAGGTCAACTAGAGCGGTTTGACCAAGAATATCATGGCAAACAACACGTGCAGGATACCAAGGAAAATCGTGATCTCGCTTGCGGTAAATAATTTGTTCAAGGCTCTGAATCAGGATATCAGAGTCACAACGCCTGACTATCTGTTCAGCCAAAACTCTGGATGTATATGGAAGCTTGTCGTAAGAACCAGAAGACACCGTATTTACAGCCTCACGTACATCAAAAAAATCAAGCTGTGTGCCCGGAAGTGGTTTTCTATAGGAAGAATTCATTTTCATACTACTTTCCTAGTATTAACCCAACCGGATTGAAGGGCTAATACCTCGATTAAATACCAATTATCTTTTCTCGATAGGAATCCAAATTTGCGATTCTGGACCTGTATAGTCTGCGCTTGGTCGTATAATCCTGTTATTTTCACGCTGTTCGTAAATATGAGCAGCCCACCCAGTCAATCGACTCATGACAAAGATTGGTGTAAATAATTTGGTCGGAATATCCATGAAGTGATAGGCAGAAGCATGGAAAAAGTCGGCATTGCAAAATAGACCCTTCTCTCGTTTCATTACTGACTCAACTCGCTCGGATACAGCGTATAAATAATTGTCGCCCACATCTTCGGATAACAATTTAGCCCATTCTTTTATTAAGGCATTTCTTGGATCACTCTCTCGATAAATCGCGTGGCCGAAACCCATGATTTTTTCCTTTTTATCAAGCATACCCATGATCTTTACTTCGGCTTCTTCAGGAGTTCTCCAATCTTGAATCATTTCCATTGCAGCTTCATTAGCACCGCCATGAAGAGGGCCGCGCAATGTACCGATAGCGGCTGAGATACACGAATGCTGGTCTGACAAAGTAGACGCACAAACACGTGCAGCAAATGTTGATGCATTAAACTCATGTTCCGCATAAAGAATAAGTGAACAGTGCATAACTTTCTTATGCATTTCACTCGCTTCTTTACCTGTTAACATCTTTAAGAAGTAACCACCGATGCAAGATTCGGTCTGATCTTCAGTATCAATACGCACACCATCATGACTGTAACGATACCAGTAACATATGATGGCAGGGAACTGTGCCAGTAAACGCTCTGTGACCTGATATTGGTCACCAAAATCCATTTCTTGCTCAAGGTTTCCAAGGAAAGAACAGCCAGTTCTCATCACATCCATTGGATGGGCAGATGAAGGAATTAGTTCCAGTACCTTTTTAAGATCATTCGATAAGCCTCTTAAACTACACAGCCGCGATTTATACTGATCCAATTGGTGTTTTGTTGGTAAGGTTCCACGTAAAAGAAGGTAAGCTACTTCCTCAAACTCGGCATTGTGGGCGAGATCAGTGATGTCGAAGCCCCGATAAGTCAGGCCCGTCCCTGTTTTTCCAACAGTACAAAGTGCCGTTGTACCAGCACTTTGACCACGTAATCCAGCACCACCTAATTCTTTCTTTAATTCAACAGGTTGAGACATGATGAAACTCCTTTTCATTCTTTAATCAAAGCTTCCAATTTAACTAAACTTATAAAGTCACACTAAATAATTAACGAAATATCAACCGTTATTTTTTAGACGAAAATAATCGGTCAAGTTTCTCTTCGTAGGCGTGGTAGTTGAGATGAGTGTAGAGCTCGTTTCGAGTTTGCATTGTATCAATAAGCTTTTCTTGATTTCCCTCTGTGAGAAGGTGTTGATAAACATTCTCCGCAGCTTTATTCATTGCTCTAAAAGCACTCAATGGATAAAGGACCATCTCAACACCCACTTGCGATAACTGTTCACACCCGTATAACGGTGTCTGGCCGAACTCTGTTATGTTTGCAAGGATTGGAATATTTCTACCAGTTCCACTTTTAAGCGCATCAGAAAATGTCTTGTATTGCTCAAGGTTATTTATTGCCTCAGGGAAAATCATGTCCGCCCCTGCCTCCACGTAGGCAATTGCTCTCTCAACTGCGAGTTCAAGGCCCTCGACTGCAAGGGCGTCTGTGCGAGCCATAACTACAAACGCATCGTCGTGTCTTGCATCCACAGCAGCTTTAACCCTATCGACCATTTCGTCTCTGGTAACGATGGCTTTATTGGGTCTGTGTCCACACCTTTTTTGTGCTACCTGATCTTCCATATGTACAGCAGCAACACCAGCACGTTCCATCGATTTCACCGTTCTGGCGATACTAAAAGCACCTCCAAACCCGGTATCAATATCGACCAAAAGAGGCAATTCACAAGCAGAGGTAATCCTTTCTGCATCTATCAGAACATCGTTTAGGGTAGTCACACCAAGATCTGGTAATCCGTGAGATGCATTCGCAACACCTCCTCCAGAAAGATAAATAGCTTTATGGCCTAGATTCTCAGCCATTAGCGCACAATAGGCGTTAATAGTACCTACTATCTGTAATGGCTTATTTTCGTGTATAGCTTTACGAAATTTTTGTCCTTGAGACATTGTCATCCTACATTCCTTTTCTAAAGACTATTTGTAATTAATTTTTGGCTCGCTGAAATATGACGTCGCATTAATAATTCTGCTAGTTCCCCATCTCTATTCCGGATAGCGAACAGAATTTGCTTATGTTCGTTTAAGGCTATAACAGAGCGAGACTCAGATTGGGGCGACTGGTATCTGTACATCCTAAGAAGATGATAAAGCTCATCACACAAGAGTGAGATTAACTGTTCATTTTTACTTCCTTTAATAACGAGATAGTGGAAATCAAAATCACCATACTGATGGAAATATGAAGCTCCATCTACCTCTTCAATATGTCCCAAGTGTCTCTCTAACAATTGCTCAAGATATTCAATCTCACTATCTGCCATATTCGAGGCAGCAAGCCGTGCGGCCATCCCTTCCAAAGCTTCGCGTACGGTATATAGCTCAAACAACTTATCTACGTTCAAACTAATAACACGAGCACCTACATGAGGAATACGCTCAACCAAGCCAAGCCCCATCAAACGCATAATGGCTTCCCTCAGAGGCCCTCTGCTGACTTGATACTGTTTCGCTAGCTCTGGCTCAGAAATCTTACTCCCAGACCCAATCTCGCCGTTGACGATCGCTTCTATAAGCGTTTTCGTTAGGCTTTGTGACTTCGTGTCTAACCTTGTCTCAGGTTCTGGGCTTATCTTCGAATTCATTTTTTACATCAAAATTGTCAACAATATAAAAATAATAATAGCAACTTATCTTCAATTTCCTACACATTCCAATCGAATTGTCGACAATTTGATCTTAAAAGCAAAATAACCATCAAGATGAGTTTTTAATAAAATACCAAGGGTCGAATGTGTGAATTTAGTCAGAAAAATTTAAATGAGGGTTATGACGATAAATAAAGTTCAAACTAGTATGGGTGTATGAAGAAGTCGAAAGGAAAAGATTTGATGCAACCCTGTTTGAGAAAATGGACTCATCTTGGGATGTTAGGGCTTTTAATAGGATGTTCTGGTTTTGATTTGGACAAAGCACCAGACCATTATCCAACTCTAAGCCTAGCGACATTTTCAGATGCAAATGTTCAATTGGCAAATTCTCCAAATATCGTTAAGTCTGCTTTAGAACACAATGAATTTGTCAAAATAGAAAATACAGACAAAGTAAACCACTACATACCGAGAATCTTTGCAGAAGCACATTTAAATGAGGTGGTCTCAGTTAATGATCTCAAAAACGCTCCCTTCCATTCTGCACTTGAGTTGATAGTCAAACAATTTACCTGCGAACTATACGCAAGTATGCAACCCTCTAACTCCGTTCAGTTTTGCCCTAGGGATCGTGACATAGTAACTAATAACTTGGGTTACTTACCGTTTAAAGATGGAGTACGTTATAACCATAGGCTAGTCATTGAAGAAGAAGACGCTAATAGCACGCTCCATATTGAGCTGTTTTTACGCAGCACTCTTGAACGGCCTTTTGAATCCGTTTGGGGAGCAGTTCATGAGTTGGGCTATTTCAAAGGCAGCCGCCTTGACCCAGAAAGCATAGTGCTCACCATAAACCTAAATGCCTATAAAAAATCAAGCAAGGAACATAATTGGCATCTTGCTCACTCAGAACCATTAGTTTTTTTTGTCATAATACCAACGGTTAAGGCTTTAACCCAACGACCCAATGAGATGGAAAGTATGGATTATGCCTATCGTTCCGCTCGGATATTAGTTGTTGACAGTCGACCAAAACAGCAAGAAAACAGATATTCAAACAGTATAGAAACCTTTCCTGAATCAGAATTTTAAATACAGATATATCAATAATTAATTATTATTCCTTTTTTTGTTGAATATATGAACAATTACGCAATAAGTTTTGCAATTCATTATTGCTACAAATAAATAATAGGAATCAATAATCAATTTTAATAATCAGTCTGTAAATTGACTTTGTTGACTTACATCTATCAGTAAATATGTGATTGCTTTACAACAATAAGGAGCTAATTAAATGCAGGTAAGCATCACAACAAATAAACGTTTACTCACTATATTAATCACATCAACTTTTATCTCTGGATGTCATTGGGATACTCCCGAAGAAGCAGCTAATTATGTCAGTGAAAATATTTCAAGAAATGATGTCGTCAGACATTTGAGTGAGCTAGAGTCCAGAGCATCAAAAACAGCACTGGGGAACTCTAGCACCAGAGCAGCCGGAACTGAGGGATATCATCACTCAGTAGATTATGTCAAACAAGTAATGCAAGATCATGGTTACAATGTATCAGTTCAAACACTGGACTTTCGCGCATGGCAAGAGCTTCCCGGTACCAAGCTTAGTGTTAACAACATAGACTTAACGAGTTCTCGTAACACACCGGATAACCTGACCGTAGACTTCACGACTATGTCTTATTCTGGAAATTCACTCGGTTTTATTGATAGTGCCGCTACTTTTATTACACCCGATTTTCAGTTTGATTCTCCCAACTATGACGATACAGATGGATGTGAACCTGAAGACTTTAACAACATCAACCTACAAGGAAGAGTGGCAATTATCCAACGTGGAGGGTGTAGTTTTAACACCAAAGCACTGAACGCGGAATTAGCAGGCGCTAAGGCGGTTATCATCTTCAACCAAGGTAACTCTGAGGGTCGTAAAGACGCGGTTAATGGTACCTTAGGCAGTGATACAGAGGTAAGTATTCCTGCCTTTGGCGCTCGGTATGAGTTAGGTGCACAGTGGTTCGAGCTGGCAAAAGATATTCAGGTTCCCGTCTCTTTTTTCATCAATACGAAAGACGAGTTGGTTGAGACTGAAAATGTCATAGCAGAGACAGTCGGAGGAAACAAAGACAATATCGTAATGTTGGGGGCACACTTAGACTCCGTACCAGAGGGGCCAGGGATCAATGATAATGGCTCAGGAACTGCCGGTCTTCTTGAATATGCCGTGACTATGGCCAAACTTGAAGCACCTGTTGTAAATAAGCTACGTTTTGCTTGGTGGGCCGCAGAGGAGGCTGGTTTAGTTGGCTCACAATATTATACAAATCAGCTATTCGCTCCCTTGCGCTCGCAAGCTGAAAGAGAAATTCTCGATGAATTAGGACTTGATGACCCAAGCCAATTGACTAAAGAGCAGCTTGATCTTGTTGAAAAAAGGTATTACGAACTTAACCGGGTGAAAATGTACCTCAATTTTGACATGATAGGTTCACCAAACTACATATTCGGGGTAATGGATGGAGACCTTTCGGACACAAAAGATAGTCCAGATAATGCCTATACCGGAGACTTTGTGCCACCGTTTGGGACCTCACATATAGAATCAATATTCAATCAATTCTTTAACCAACACTCTATATCAACCGTCCCTCAGGCTCTATCAAAACGCTCAGATTACGCAGGTTTTGCCGACTGGGGTATCGCTTTTGGTGGACTATTTACAGGAGCAGAAAAAACAAAGTCCCAGCAAGAAGCTGAAGACTTTGGTGGCGAAGCAGACACGGCTTATGACCATTGCTATCATCAAGCATGTGATGATTTCAATAATGTCAGCCAGACAGCGCTTTATACCAATACTCAATCTCTTGCTTACGTGACTACTTTTTACGCATTTAGCGAGCCCTTGTTTCCAGCACAACAACCAGACAAGGACGACAAAATAAAAATATCCAGTCAGTTAATCCCAGAGAGATCTAGATTACGTGTAGGAACAAGACTCAAAGCGACAAGTAGTCTTTCTGACCATGGGCATTTCCATGGCGATTTAGACCAAGATATTGATTGATACCCAAACAAATCGGAGATATTTAGCTAACTGAGAAAAGTTTACCTTGCAGATTTATTAGAGATTTTGGCATGCTGTATCAAAGTCGATAATGGCGTCTGCAAGGTAAAAACACTGCCACTTTGAGGCCTACTACATAACCAACTTTATTCACAAGCGACTCAGCAAAAAGCAACGTTTCATTCTAACCATCACTTTTACTCTCACTACTCATAACCAATTAAGTAGAAGACGAAATTTAAGCCTCCAGAAGTACTGATTTTTGAATACTGATTTTAAGGTATTTAATGGAACTGAACTTAAAATACCGAAAATGAATAATCAATATTATTTATTTAAATCATAATACCTGTTATTTTTTGATAATCTTCCATAAGTAAATCGCGTGAGCGTTACTTTAGGCCCTCTTTTACATAAAGCTCAGAAATAGTTTTAAGGAAGTATTATGGCTGAAAAATATTCAGCATCCGCAAGTAAGATGTCTGCTATTGATTATAAAGGGAAGGATCATAAGATAAGTGAATTCTCTGTTAATCAAACACTATCTGAACCATTTGAAATTATCGCAACTGTTATATCAAATAATTTTGACCTCAAAAATCAGCTTGGTCAATTAATGACAGTAAAAAACAATACTAATAATTCTAGCGAGATGGTTTCATCACAATCGTATAATGGTGCCATTATTAAGATAGATACAATTGGCTTTGAAAAAGACCTTCAATACACCGCCTATCGTATTACGCTCAAACCTTGGTTCGAGTTGTTAAAACATAGCCAGTCCTTTCGGGTTTATCAAAATCAAACAACAAAGGATATCGTTACCGATATTTTTGATAAAGCAGGATTCAAAGGTTGCTACAAAGTAGCAACCATGCCCAACACAAAGAGAGAGTACTGTCTTCAATATAATGAATCTGACTACGACTTTGTCTCGAGACTCTTGGCAGAAGAAGGCGTGCACTATTACTTCGAACATAGCTCTAGCGAACACACCATGGTGCTGCATGATGCACAAACACCATTTGATAAAGCGAAGAAAAACAAATTTGATATGGCTGATACCCCTTCGGGATCATTGCCCTTAATCGATAGGTGGGAAACAGGTCTGGCGTTCCATGGTAATAGTGTCGAACTAACGGCTTATGACTACGAGCAGACAAAACTTGTTACCAGTAAAGCTCAGAGAAACAATAATACCATTGCCAATAACACCAATCTTACCAACATATTCTACCCCACGTTAGGTATTTCGGGAGACAAAACAGATCTTGCGAATAATCTTGCCAAAAGACGTTCTGAATACTTGGCTCAAGAATATCAAATGGTATCCATTGAAGCTAAACATGATCTTTTTGAGATTGGGAAATGGTTCTCCCTCGCAAGTCATTTGGAAAGCGAGCAGTTATCTGATTATTCCGTCGTATCAGTATCATCGTATTACACTGACAACGTTGAATGTTACACAAAAGCTATAGCCATACCTAAAAGTACATCTCATTATCCTGAGCCTAGAGGAAAACAAACCGTAAACGGAATACAAAGTGCAACCGTTGCAGGCAAGAAGTTAGGAGATATCAATCAAGATGAATCCGGTAGAGTTAGAATTCAATTTCACTGGGACTCAGATGCTGAAGGAGATAAAACCAGTTGCTATGTAAGAGTTGCACAAATGTTAGCTGGTAATGGCTATGGTTCACAATTTATTCCGAGAGTCGGACAAGAAGTGTTGGTCTCTTTTATTGACGGCGACCCTGACCAACCCATCATCACAGGCAGTGTTTACAATAGTAAGAATGCCCCACCGTACAAAGAAACAAACTCAACAAAGTCTGGAATAAAAACAAAGCTTGACGGCCTTGCGAATGAGCTTTACTTCGATGACAAAAAGGACAGTGAACTCGTCTACCTTCATGCTACGAAAGACTTAAAAAGAGAAATTGAAAATAATCAGAACGACTCGGTCAAAGGTGAGCTTCATCAATCAGTAACTAAACAAATCGCTATAAGTACCGAAGACAACTATAGCCTAACCGTCTCTAAATTACTGTCTGAAAAAGCCAAGACGATCGAAATAGAAGCTGATGACAAGATCAGCTTTAAAGTAGGTAGCAGTAAATTAACCATGTCTTCTTCAGGTATTTTAATTGAAGCGACAGACATAAATATCAAAGCCTCCAGTGCTCTCAAAATGAATGGAGCCAATATTACAAGTAGTGCGAACGCATCGAATAAGCTATCAGGTGCTACGACTGCCATCGAGGCAAAAGGAAGTAGCTCAGTCAAAGGATTAAGTGTTTCCATAAAAGCTGATACAACGCTGAGTGCCGAAGGTTCTCTTAGCGCAGAGTTTAAGTCGGGCCTTAAAGCAACATTTAATGGTGGAGTAATGGGAGAAGTAAAAGGTGCAATCGTAAAGGTCAATTAATGAATTATAAAAAAATCCCGTATAAAGTTTGTAGTCAGGTTTTACCGCGTTTCGCGGCCTCAGACATAGCCAGAAAACATCTTGAACAAGACTTTACCATCGCAAAATCAATAGAAGTGATGGCAGAAAACGAGCTGCACAATGATCTCACCCAGTTCATAGCACATGCCTTACCGGTCAGAGAGGCGATTTGGTGGGCAAGTCTGTGCCTAATGCAAAGGAAAAAGGACTGGGATCAGACACAAATACAGTGTATTGAAGCTGCTAGAGAGTGGGTGCAATCGCCCAATGAGGGACTAAGACGTAGATCAGAGCTTCTATCTAATCGCTTGGGCCTAAACTGTGGTCCATCGTGGCTTGCTCAAGCAGTATTCTGGAATGGCTCCGGCAGTATTGTAAGCCCTGACTTGCCTTCAGTAATGCCTGATCCCTTTCTGTATGCAAAAGCGGTAGCTGGAGCGATTAATCACTCATCTGTTCTTCCGGCTTGGGATAATACAAACAGTATTATATTCAGTCGTTAAAGTACGCTATTGATATAGCAAACGGTGGCGATGGAGGAGAATCATGAGCTTAGCATCACGAATCACAGACATGCACGTCTGTCCTATGCAAACTCCAGCTCTTCCACCCATACCTCATGTGGGTGGTCCTATCATCGGACCGGGCGTTCCAACTGTTCTAATCGGAGGTATTCCAGCGGCAACAATGGGTGACATGTGTGTTTGTGTCGGCCCCCCAGACTCAATAATAAAAGGAAGTACTAGCGTATTGATAATGAATAAACCGGCAGCCCGGATGGGAGACTCGACTGCACATGGCGGTACAATTGTACTAGGTATGCCTACAGTATTAATTGGTGGTTAAGTGCAACTTTAGGTTGCACATATTGACAGTCTCATTTTTGAACCAGGTTCAATATTTCATACTCAAGTGATAGAAATGCAACTGAATGATTAAAAAAAATATAGACTAATCGGCTTTATTCCTGCAACTTAATTTATATAGCTAACAATAAGTTAGATGCATAGTTCAATCATACGGAATGCACATGGTAAATATCACTCAGTTAATGACTCCCATTACAGACGAGTCACCTTCAGGTACATATCTTAAGTTAGACAAGGCTACTTACCGTGCGCTTCGTAACTCCTACAATGCAGCACAATCATCGTTTAGACAATTAATCGAAACACCAGATGCGTCCAGTGATCAAGAGCTTTTGGCGATAAATGATAATGCTTGGGCTATGTTGCAAGACCTCACTCAAGAAGCTCTTTCAAACAAAACAAAAGATTTAGAAATTCTGGGGTGGTTTATATCAAGTCAGTTTTTTACCCCAGCCCCCTATAAAAACCTTGCTGACGCAATAACAGTACTTAAAGGCTTTATTGAAGACTTTTGGCAAGACCTACACCCCACCCTTCCTGACAATAAAATTCATAGTCAAGAGGCATCATCGAAACTACAAGAGGTCATTCAATTTCGTCTTCGTCCACTTGTACAGTTGGTAGGCGAAAGTAATAACTCAACGGCTTTTTTCATGCCTTTACAAATTACGAGTCTTATTGGGGAAATTAGCTTAGGGGACTACTTGCGTGCTGAGCGACATGGAAGCATAGAAGAACTTAAGCAGAGAGCAACTCAAGAATTTAATCAGGTAACCCAAGACAATCTACTCAACCTTGCAAAAGTCTTCACAGGTCTGAATGACGTAGAACGCTTGTTAAGCTCTAAGTCAAAGGACTGTGGAATACCGTCAATTAACTTTAGATTTATTAAAGACAATGTAAGTAAATCTATAAACGCGATACGTAGCCTTACAGGACAATTATTCGGCACTTGGCCTCTGGATGATGACTTTCAAATCAAGGATATTAAAGATAATCCTACCGTAGTCCTAAATGACATGAGCTCTCCGAGTCCAGAGATCCCAGATCCGAGCACAAGTATTGGCAGAGAAGTTACTTCAGTACCAACACAAATTAATACCCAAACACAGCTACAAAACCGTGACCAAGCATTTCAGCAGTTGAGACATATTGCCGATTTTTTCCGCGATACAGAACCACATAGCCCGGTATCATTTTTATTGGAAAGGGCTATCCGCTGGGGGTATATGAGCCTTCCTGAACTAATACAGGAAATGACAGCAGGCAACTCAACCGTCATCCAACAAATTAATCAGCTCACTGGCATGGATAATTTAGAGCAACGCCCATTGTCAGGAGCACCAATAGTAGAAACGAGTTCGACCTCAACTCACGAGGCAGTCACGCCGCAAGCTCTTTCTGAGCAATCTGATCAACTTAGTCAGGATTCCTCACAAAACACAACTAAACCACAAGCGAGCAACACCGAGTCACCATCAAGTATTAATGACTTTGAGTGGTAATCGCATTTTTATTTATTAAAGGAGAACAACATGGCTTCAATATTCATGAGAATCGAAGGTACTAACCCTAAAGGCGCAGCAACTGTAGAGAAAATTGGTGGTAAAGATGGTTTTTTTGCCATTGATTCTGTCACCTGGAACGCTGTGCGTGGAGTTGGTATCGATGTTGGTAATGCGAATAATGCCGACCAGGGCATGGTTGCATTGGGTGAAGTTAACATAACCCGCGGTTGTGATGGCGCTACTCCGCATCTAACCACCTTCCTATATGCGCCAGGCAGTGAAGGGAAAACTATCGAAGTTGTCATGACCAAACCTAACCGCGAAGGTTCAGGTGCTGATCCTTATCTGATTCTCACAATGAAAGCGGCTCGTATGTCAAGCTACAACATGGCTGCCACAAACGGTTCACTTCCAAACGAATCATTCAGCCTAACTTATACCGAGATTTCTAAAGCTTACTATATGGAAGCTGAAGGTGGAAAAATCGAGAAAGGCCCAGAAGTAGGCTTTGATGCGACTACAGCAAAAGTAACCTCAACAGCAAAATAAGCTAGGTGAAGGAGAAATATAGTGGCACTAAACTCCCAGCATAAACGTGTAAGTAAAAACCGAGTAAGTGTAACTTATGACGTGGAAACAAATGGCGCCGTAGAAACCAAAGAACTACCCTTTGTAGTTGGTGTAATTGGTGATTATTCGGGTCATAGACAAGACAAGCAAGAAGTGGATGAGCGCACTTTTTATAATGTAGATAAAGATAATTTTGATACCGTTATGAAGAGAATTGGCCCTGAACTCAGCTTAAAAGTAGACAATGTGCTTGCGAATGACGACAGTCAATTTGAAGCCAATCTAACTTTTAACTCAATGAAAGATTTCGAACCTGAATCTATTGTTGCGCAGGTTGAGCCACTAAAGAAACTCGTTGAAACACGTAACCAACTCAAAGTGCTGCTTTCTAAAGCAGATCGCTCTCGCGATTTAGAAAAGCTGCTAAAAGAAGTTCTTCAAAGTGCAGATACAATCAACGCGCTATCAGATGAACTCGGTTTAGTAAAAGAAGGAGCTGAGTAATGAGCACAGAAACCGAAGTTCAGGGTCAAACAGAGACCACAGAAAGTACTCTTAGTTTCTTAGACCGTGCGATAGAAGCAACAACTCAAACTCCTGCTGATACAACGAAAGAGCTATTTTCTGTACTTACCGAACAGGCTCTTTCTGGTACGGTAACCTGGGATAAAAACCTGACCAAAACCATTGAAAATGCCATTTCCGAGATTGACAATAAGTTGTCTAAACAGCTTTCTGAAGTCATGCAGCAACAAGACTTTCAAAAGCTTGAAGGCTCTTGGCGTGGGCTACAAAAACTGGTTAAAGAAAGTGAGCTTGGCCGAGATCTAAAAATCAGGATGGTAGACTTCAGCCAAGAAGAACTTCTTGAACAATTTGAAGATGCTCCAGCTATTGATAGAAGCCCTCTTTTCAATGCTGTTTATCAAGGTGAATATGGTACAGCAGGTGGTGAGCCATACGGCACGTTTATCGGTGACTATGAGTTCAGTGCAAAAGATGAGGATGTTGCTCTCCTTAGGTATATGGGAGAGGTATCTGCTGCATGTCACGCTCCATTTATTGCGGCTGCGAATGCAGAAATGTTTGAATTCAACGATTTCAAAACATTCGAAGAAGGCAAGCCAGTGGCTGCTGGTTTTGATTCACCTGCATACGCGGCTTGGAATTCGTTTAGAGAAAGTGACGATGCCCGCTATGTAACTTTAACGTTACCGCGCTCTATGGCACGCCTACCCTACGGTGCAAAAGGTTTAAGCACGAATCTATTTAATTTTGAGGAGTTAAATACAGACAGTGAAGGTAACCCTAAACCAGAAAGTAACGATCAATTAGTCTGGTCTAATGCCGCTTATGATTTAGGTCTTAAGATGACTCAGGCGTATACAGCATCTGGTTGGTGCACCTCCATACGTGGTTTGGACAATGGTGGTAAGGTTGAAAACCTACCAAATCTTACTTACAAAACTGAAGCAGGTGATTTGGTTCAACAGTGTCCGACTGAGGTCAATTTGACCGACGAACGTGAAAAGGAATTGAGTGACTTAGGCTTTTTACCAATCGTGCACTATAAAAACTCAAACTATGGTGTATTCATCGGTGGCCAAACCACGCAGAAACCCAAAACGTATACTGACCCAGACGCAACATCTAATGCGGCAATTTCCGCCCGTCTGCCTTATATCATGGCAAGTGGTCGAATAGCACATTATTTGAAAGTCATGGGACGCGATAAATTAGGATCAAACCTCGAAGCACCTGACATCCAGAGAGAATTACAGCTTTGGATTGATCAATACACTAATGCTGGTGCAATCGGAAATGAACAAAGAGCAAGGACGCCATTGGCGGAGTCTCGTATTGAAGTTGTAGAACAACCTGGCCGACCAGGCTCTTACTCTGCAGTTGCTCACCTCAGACCATGGCTTCAACTCGAAGAGTTGACCACATCGGTTCGAATGGTAGCAAAAATACCAGGCTAACTTACCATAATTACAGGTCGGATAACTCCGACCTGTCTATGCTCTACAGTGATATTAATTATGAACATCTACAATAACTTAGATTGGCAAAATAGATTTACCTCGGTAGATAACAAAGACAGTGATTTTTTAAGAGAATCACTGTCTTTGTTATGTGAAGTCATGCCAGAACTACTAGATAACCCCAATAGGCTTAAATGTGAATTGACGAGGCTAATGAGTCAAATTGACAAGCAGATTTCTCTCCAGCTTGACCTCATTATTCATCACTCAGATTTTGAATTGCTCCATTCTAATTGGCTCGGTTTAGAGGGTTTAATACAACTGCCAATCAATAAACAACGCACAAAATTGAAGTTGCTTAACATGAACTGGCAAGAAGTATCTTCCGACCTCAATCTGGCCTATTCAACTAAAGCAAGCACATTGTATAACAAAGTCGGCAACAAAGAGCTCAATACCCTTGGTGGAGAACCCTTCGGCTGCCTCCTATTTACGCATAAGATTTCGTTAGATATGGGCATTGAAAGTGACTTCGATGATCTTTTTACCCTAGAGCTTTTGGCAGATTTTGGAAAGCATACTCTATGCCCTGTTCTGCTATCACCCGATGACGGATTTTTTCTCTATAACAAGGCAGATTGGTTATCAGACGTCGAGCGTATAGAAAAAATAATGAGAGGCGATGATTATCTATCATGGCAGACTCTACGTCAGAATCCCTCATCCAAGTTTATTGGAATGGTCATGCCATCTGTAAAAATGCGTTCGGCCTATAAGAATGCGAAAGTTGGCTTTTTATACAACGAGTCTGGTGGAGGCTTGTGGGGCAATGCCGCTTTCGCTTTTACTTCAACCATAATGCGTGAACACCATAGAATAAACTGGTTTGGTTTTTTGAAATCTCGTTGGAACGACAAAGCACAAGGTGCAATAGTCAATGTTGAAAATCATCCCAGCCAATATCTCTCAAGCCCAGAGACGAATGTGGTTCTATTTGGGCAGTTATCAAATTTCTACGCGCAGAGTGGATTTATACCACTAACAAAAAGTGTATTGAGCGATAGATTTTATTTCAACGGAAATTACTCTATCTGGTCTGGAGAAAACATTGATAATGATAGAGTTATCGCACAGCTACAGACTACATTAATGTGTTGTCGGATTGCCCATTACCTAAAAGTTCAAGTCAGAGAAATTCTTGGTTCCTTTACATCTGCGAAGGAGTGTGAGCGCTTCTTGACTACTTGGATTGAAAAATTTTCAAGTAATGTTTCTCAAGCGAATGAGGAAACCCTGTCTAAATATCCATTGAGCTTCGCAAATATAAGCGTAAGGCAATCTGAGCATGATCTGGATGTTTTGTCGTGCACTCTCAGAATAACCCCTCAATATCAATACGATCACCTAAATAGTGAAATAGTACTTACGACCGAACTGGAGGACAGAAAAGCATGAGCTTTTGGAAAGCTTTCGTCCAACCTCACGAGATAAAGGCCTCAAACGAAAATATTGAAGATATTAAATACAACCTAACAAAACTTTTGGAATCAGAAGCATCGTTAGCCAGTATTGATGCACGTTTTAGTGAATTGCAGCGTTCTAATTTTCGCTTTGGTATTGAAGACATGCATTTATTGAGCTCTAACTTAGATCATGCTCAGCTTTCAGTGAGACTAGAGAGTTATATCAAACGATTTGAACCAAGACTGAAGAATGTTCTCGTTGAGCTTGGGGACCGAAAAGAAGGAGAAAACTCAATAAACTTTCAAGTCATGGCCAATATCAATACACCTCAAGGAGAAACGGAGTTGATCTTCGACTCGAAAATCTCTTTGAATTACCTTAATGCCTCGATGGCGGAAGACAATTATGAGTAATGACCCCCTTTTAAGGTATTATGAGCAAGAATTAACTCTAGTCAGAAGAGCTTTGGGGCAGTTTGAACAGCAGCATCCAGGTTATGCTGAGCGACTCAATATAAACCAAGGCAAAATTGAAGACCCAAATCTTGCTCGCCTACTGGATGGCGTTGCGCTGCTCAACGCCAATGTTGAAAAAAAGCTGGCCGAACAACTTCCCCAAGTCATTGAAGGTTTGCTTTCAATTTTGTACCCGAGTTACACACAAGTAGTTCCGAGTGTCGCCTATCTAAAATTAGATGACGACGTCATTCCAAGTGAGAGCTATACCTTACCAAAAGGTTCACAGTTCAGCGCAGAATCACAGGGGCAAGATTGTACTTTTACTACGGTCAGTGAACTTAAAACAACACCTTTTACACTAATTGACACTGCTGCAACGAGTGCTCCGTTTAAATTTAACCGTCCAGTAGGCACAGAAAGTACAACAGCTGTTATTCAGATTACTCTTTCCACCATGGATCAAGACGTTAACTTTGCATCCTTATGGTTAGACGACCTCGATTTTTTTGTTCAGGGCTTCGAAAATAATGCCGACTCATTAGTGGAAATCCTACTCGCTGAAACCCAATCCATTTCAATTTCGGATACTAAATTCGAGCAACACGAAGTCATAGAAGCAGACCAGTTAACAAGCCGAATTAGTGACAATAGCTTTCAGTTTTTACCACAACGAGGGAACCAATTTAATGGTTTCCAGTTAATAAGTGAATTTTTCTATTTTAAAGAAAAACGCCAATTTTTTAGACTAAAAGGCTTTGGTGATGCGGCAAAGAACTTTGATACTGATACGATCGTATTGAATCTGTTTATGCACTCTCTGCCAACAGAGTTTATGCGTTTATTTGATAATCACGTTTTTAAATTAAATATCGTACCTGCAATAAATATGTTTGACCATCTAGGTGAACCAGTTTCCTACGATCAAAGAAGCCTAAGTGTCCCTATAAATGCAGACTCAAGCACTGAAAGCTGCCTAGAAATTGTCGAAGTGTCAGAAGTATTTGAAATAACATCATCGGGTGAAAAGTTACTCACACCATTATATAAAGATAGCTACCGCTCTAACCCTAATAATGACCACTGGCAGTCGGTTCGTGGCAACGACAATAGCTTCCAACTTTTTATATGCTTAAAAAATAGCAACGAAATTGAATTTAATAAACTTTACGGGACGCGATTGAAATGCACAAATGGAAAGAGAGCATGTTCTGTAAATGGAAAGTTTGAATGTATCGAGAATATAGACTTACCAGGTGAATTCCATCCTATTTATCCGCCTAGTGCACCTATTGAAAGAGAAAGAGATCAACATTTACATTGGCAATTTATCGAATTATTGAATTCTAATTTTATATCGATACTACATGCGGATAATCCAGAAGAAGAACTCAAAAGGATGCTTAGGCTTTGTTCGAGAGAGCAAGTGAATACTGATGAAATTCTCTCCATCCGCTCGGTAAATATACGTTCACAAGTTTCAGCACTTCGTATTCTAGGTAAAAATGTATTTTCCCCCGGGACTGAAATAGAAATCACACTCGATACAGCCAAAGGATTTCTTGTATTTGGTGATGTATTAAATCGCTTCTTTCAACAGTTTTGTAGTTTTGACAGATATATACAGTTATCAATCAAAGTTTATGGGAAAGACGGCTACGTTAAACGCTACCCAAAACTACACGGAAGCCAGAAAGCACTGTGAGACAAAGATATGAGAATTATAAACGATTTAAGTAAAAACGCTCACAAATATGACTTTCCTCAAGCAATGCGTTTACTAGGTCATTTTACAAAGAATTACGTTACCAAGACTAAGTTAGTACTCAAAGCTGAAGCTATGCCAACAGGTGACGTCAGTGAAATACAGTATTTTTCATTCAAGAGCAATAAGATAAAAATACGCTTAGCCAAACAAGCCTTGTCTGGTGTAAAAGGAGTCATTCCGTATTACATATACGAAGAACTACTTTCTGCACTCCACCGCGATGAACATGCCTTAAAAGACTTTTTAGATGTATTCAACCAGCGTTACTTTGAAATGGTAGCGCAGTTAGAAATGATGGGCTCACTTACCGTTCAAAAAGAGTTACAACCTTATAAAACAGAGTTACTCAATAACATCGCAGCTTTGGGAAGGACAAAAGATAAATTTTTTCAATACTCATTATTGCTCGGACAAAAAAGTCGTAATCTAGTTTGTTTAGAGCAGATACTAAATGACTATTTTCCATTTAATATTGAAGTCGCCACAAAAACAGAGGAAAGAAGAAAACTTCCTATCGACTCTCTAACTCAAATCGGTACAAGTCGCTCATACAACAATTGCATAGGTCAAGGCTTTCTTCTTGGCAAAACTTGTTTGACTCATTTCAATCATATAACGGTATCAATAATGCCATCCAGTGAAGTTGAACTTTCAATTATTCAAAATGACGCTAATTTAGCTAACAGCATGAAAGAGCTAATAAACCATTACTTGAGAGACAACACTCCCGTCTCAATTTATCTTAAAGTCAAACGATCTTATTTATCTCGCCCGATGCTTTCAACACATTCATTTAAAGCAGCAAAGCTTGGAGAAGTGGATTGCCTGGCCCCGGAGAGAAAACCGGAAAAATTGGTCAATATTCTTCTTAAATAACGACATCCATTTTCTGAATCACAAAATAGATACACTTTAAATAAAGGAATCACCATGACCCAAGTAACGTTAACAAACTTAGTCGCTAAACTATCTCCTGAATTAAGGCAGGCTCTCGAAGTGTCTGCCGGAGCGGCTATGAATCAGGGTGTTCCCTCAATAGAAATAGAGCATTGGCTCCTCCAATTAATCTCCTCTGGTGAACACCATCTAATGAACTTAATGGCGGTACAAAAACTACACCAAGACCAATGGGTTCGGGAGCTATCGAATAAAATAAGTCGGCTTGCGAAAGGAAGTGAAGGACAGCCCACCCTAAGCCATGATTTAACAGAAATGGTCAAGGATGCCTGGATGATCGCATCGGTAAACTATGGCCACAATGAAGTCATAAGCTTACACCTAATACATGCATTAATTCAAAAGAATATAATCGGTTTACAGACACCTCCACTTGAAAGCCTTCAAGCAGTCTCGCTCGAGTCTCTACAGGGCCTCATACAGAAGGCAAATATCACATCAAGTGTGTCTAATAATATTACAAGCAGTGCTGAGAGCACAATGAATGCCAATGGTGCACTCAGCAAGTTCACTATAAATCTCACCCAGCAAGCAAAAGATGGAAAAATAGATCCCATTTCAGGGCGTAACCCTGAGGTAAGGAAAGCTATCGATATCCTATGCAGAAAGCGACAAAACAACCCCATATTAGTTGGTGAACCTGGTGTCGGAAAAACAGCGGTGGTTGAGGGTCTAGCTTTAAGAATTGCGGCTGAAGAAGTTCCGGGTGCCCTGCAAGGAGTACAGATACATTCCCTTGATCTCGGTTTGCTTCAAGCAGGAGCAAGTGTCAAAGGTGAATTCGAAAATCGCTTAAAAGATGTCATTAATGAGGTAAAAAATAGCGAGATTCCGATTATTGTTTTCATTGATGAGGCTCATACTCTTATTGGTGCTGGTGGCACTGCAGGACAAAACGACGCTGCGAACCTTTTAAAACCAGCATTAGCAAGAGGAGAATTCAAGACCATTGCAGCAACAACTTGGGCTGAATATAAAAAGTATTTCGAAAAAGATCCTGCCTTAACAAGACGCTTTCAAGTTGTCTCTATCGATGAGCCAAGTGCTGAAGATGCAAAACAAATGCTAAGAGGAATTGCCCCATCTTTACAAAAACATCATGGTGCTTTTATTGCAGAATCAGCTATCGAAGCCTCTGTTGACCTATCCATTCGTTATTTACCTAGCCGTCAGCTACCTGATAAGGCAATAAGCCTCTTGGATACCGCGAGTGCTAGGATTGCATTAACTCAAGGCGCAAAGCCAGAAGTAATTGAAGCACTCGAACAAACTATCCGATATCAAAAAAATGAAAGGCTTGCCCTCGAAAAAGAAGATGCACTTTTCGGGGCAAGAGCAGGAGAAATAGAGCAGCTGAATTCAGAAATAGCCGATAATGAAACTAGCCTAAAAAATCTTATGGAGCGCTGGGAACAAGAAGTGCACCTCGTTAATAAGGTAAAGAGCCTCCAAGATGAAATCAGTTCTAATTTAGGTCAAGACACAAACCTTTCGCCAAAGCAACAAGAGCTTAATGACACGCTTGAATATTTGAAAGATCTTCAAGGTGAATTACCCTTGGTGAATGCTATGGTCGATAATAATGCTATTGCTCAAGTTATTGCAAGCTGGACAGGTATTCCTGTTGGAAATATGATGAGTGATGAAATAGCAAAGCTGCTTGGTTTAGAAGATGAATTAAATAAACGAGTTATCGGGCAAGATGTAGCTAAAAAGGAACTCGCAAAAGCAATACGAATATCGAGAGCGGGACTGACAGATAGCAGAAAACCCATTGGCGTATTTTTAATGTGCGGCCCAAGTGGTGTCGGTAAGACGGAAACAGCGATGGCGCTAGCAGAAAGATTATATGGCGGCCACAATGACCTGACTGTTATCAATATGACCGAGTTTAAAGAGGAACATAAAATCTCCATGCTACTCGGTTCTCCAGCGGGCTATGTTGGCTTCGGTGAAGGTGGAGTTCTTACTGAAGCTATACGACGAAACCCCTACTCTGTTCTTTTACTTGATGAAATGGAAAAAGCACACCCTGGTGTACACGACCTATTTTATCAAATCTTCGATAAGGGACACATTAAGGACAGTGAGGGAAGAACCATTGATTTCAAAAATACCATCATAATTATGACCTCAAATGCCGCAGATCAAGCAATTTGTGACGTTTGCGATAAAAGTAAGACTCGTCCTGACAATGAAAGTCTTTTGGAACAAATACGCCCAGAACTTCAGCACTACTTCAAGCCCGCATTTCTGGGAAGAACCACGATCGTTCCCTATTACCCTCTAGATGATAGTGAACTATCCAAAATTACTGAAATCGCCCTAAATAGAATAAAGAAAAAGCTAGCAGAACAATATCAAGCAAGCTTTATTTGGGATGAAAGTTTTATTGACTTTATCGTGAGTAAAAATACCGATCCAACTACAGGAGGTCGTGCGGTAGAGCAAATAATAAATCGTTCACTAATGCCAAAATTAGCCGAAGAATGTATAGCAAGACTCAGTAAGCAAGAGCCCATTACTCAGGTCGAGGTGAAACGGGGTAATAGCGTGTTAGGATTTGAATTGACTATTAATTGATTAGTTTAAATTAATTTCACAACTATTAATTAGGGTCTTTCGACCCTAATTAGTATGATAAATATAAATAAGCCTTTGGTATTTGGGTTACATATCCTCTACCCCACAAATTTATATTTTATTATTTGGAGAACAAAAATGGTCAGAGTGATATCGCTCATTACTGTCTGCCTCATTAACTTTATATTTTCAGCAACAGCATACTCAGAAGTAAAAATTGGCCCACCGAGACTTTTATTGACCACGCAAGATTGGGGGCCCTACCAAACATTTGAAGCGGGAGAGATGGGAGGAGCTGCATTGGACAAAGTAAAATGCGTGCTTAACAAAATGCGGCAACCTTATCAGTTAACAATGACAAGCTGGTCTGAAGCACAGTTGCGTGTTCATACAGGAGGACAGCACGGTTTTTTTATGGCAACTCAAACAAAAGAAAGGGACACTTATGCAACACTATCATCCCCAATATCTGAGCAAAAACTAACTTGGTATTTTGGTCCTGGAGTTGAACCGAACGTCAATGAACTATCTAAACTGAACCTTATGTTTTCAGCAAAATTTGGGTCGAGTAAATGGTTTTGGCTTAAACGAAACGGTTACAACGTAGTCAAGCAACCCAGAGATGCAAAAGTCCTGCTGAGGCTTTTAAAACAAAGAGAAATTGATATCGCTCTCGAAGACCAAGCCGTCTTTGAGCAAGAATTAAAACAAGCGGGCCTTCCCACTGATTTTTTCCAAAATAAGCTTTTAAGAATAGAACCGATGGGCGTCTATTTCTCCAATCGATTTTTGAAAAAATACACGGGGTTTTTAAATAAATTTAACGCCAACATCGCAAATTGTGAGGGATAACAAGTGACCATCAGTATACACCTGATTTCTGTACCTGACGAAGAAGTTATAAATTCAAGGGTGGCGTATTTGCCGGAAAATGGCGGTTCAATTGGTAGAGCGACCTCATGTGACATTCGTCTGCCAGATCAGAGCAAACGTATTTCGCGCATACATGGAGAATTTAAACGTACTGAGAGTGGCTATTCTTTTGTCAACAAAGGCAAGAATACGCCTCAGTTGAATGGAAAATCCATGAGCCGAAATAAAGAGTACCCTCTAAATGATGGTGACATTATCAATTTAGAAAAATACTCCATGCTTGTTTCTACTTTGGTTTCCAATAACGGGAATAATAACTCCAAACCATTAGATTCAAACCCTGAAACAGACATCAAGTTTAATCTAGTTGAAGATGAAACTGACTTTTTAGAGTTAGACGAAATGCCTATTGAAAGAAAAAATAGTGCGAGTTTTTCTCATAAAAATATACTAAGTGATGATCCCTTTGCCTCTGATCCATTTGGAGATTTGGATGATAAAGATATCACTCCTCATATCGAGATTGATGATCTAAAACATGCCTCTAGGCTTGAAGCCCAAAGAGCGACGGAATACCTGCCCGCTGGAAGTAACTTAAACAATGAACATTTAGAAAAATCGCTAGAAAAACTTCTCAATCTGACTGAAAAACAACAAGCTTTGCAGAATCTGATACTAGACCATGATTCTCTCTTCGATGCTCTAGAGGTAACTGTAGAACAATTTCTTCAGCAATTTTCACCACTTGAACTTGAAGATCAATTTAAGGAATACCTCTCTGGGGGGCTGTTTGCAAGTAAAGACAAACGCTATTGGCGAATTTATAAAAAACACTTTCAACATCGTCAAGGTAATGGTGATTTTCATAGGCAATTTAAAGCACTATTTTTAGAGAACATGCGCAAGCAGAGAGAGAATAATCAATGAAAATTGGGTTACTAATTTTGGCATTATTATTGGGTGGATGCTCATCTGGTCCAAAACCCGTTACGTCCCCCTTTAGCCTAACTATAAAGGCTGATAAGACAATTAATCCCTCCGCATCAAACACAGCGAATCCGGTTATTGTCAGAATGTATCAATTGACTGATATCCAGACCTTTGAGCAGACACCCTTTATCGATTTATATGAGAAAGACTCACAGGTTTTAGGGGCAAACCTGATTTCAAAACAGGTTTTACCAGTGATTGTGCCTAATTCAGACATTAGTAAAGTAATTGAAATTAACAAATCCGCACAATATGTGGCCGTTCTGGTTGAGTTCGTCAATTTCAAAGGCAGTGAGACAAAATCTTATAGCGCTGTACCAATCGACGAAGAGCAATTTTTGCGCCTTCGTATCTCACAATCAAAGGTCTCACTTGAGACAGTCACTCCAGAAACTAGCTGGTGGAACATCTTTTAGCTTTATATAGGAATCTTACGTGGACGCGTTTAAAAAAGTAGTATGGCAAGAAGGCATGTTTATTGCGCCTCAGCACTTTCAACAACAGGACAGATTCGTGCAAGACTATGTTCGACAGAATGTAGAAATGCTCGCGGGCTTTTCCCCATTTTATGGTGTTACTGAGCTTACCATTAACCATGAATTATTAAAAATAGGCAAGTTATCAATAACGAGTAGTTCAGGTGCATTTCCTGATGGAACCCAATTTGAAATTAAGCATGAAATAGCAAGGGACATTCCACAGGGTAGTGTTGAAACGCGAGTTTTTCTTGCACTCCCTATCTCATTACAGGGGAATAATGATTACAGTCAAGAACAAACTGAGCAAAGCCGATACCTGACAAGGTCAATAAATGTTTTCGATACGTCTACATCAGAAAATGCCAGTGTAGAGATAGATATTGCACATTTAAATGTCTCACTCAAATTTGAAGGTGAAGACGCTTCTGGTTTTACCCTGATTCCCGTGGCCAAAGTTCTTGAGTGTAGTGATTCTGGTGAGATTATCTTAGACAGATCATTTATTCCCGCCTGTTTGCATTATGGTGCCTCACAACTCCTAGCAGAGAGGCTGAGAGAAGTTCACGCTCTCACGGCAAACCGTGCCACTACACTCCTACAAAGAATTCAGGTTGGACAAGGTCAAAAAAGCCCGCAGTCAATGCTACAAGACTATCTATGGCTACAGACTCTCAATAGCTGGCTACCATGGTTTGACCTAGCAATCGCAAACCCTAAACTTCAAACAACCGATATATACGCGCAACTCAGACGATTTGAAGCTCAGATTATGGCGCTGACGCCTGCTGTCCCTGAACAGTGTCAACCGCTAAAGCACGATCAACTTTATGAAACGTTTAACCCTTTATTTTCCTCTTTGCGCAATATGCTGACACTTGTGCAACAAGACTCGGTTATCGAGTTTAACTGGGACAAATCTCTTTTTGAAAAACGTCGATTACTTCGCACCTTAATTCGGGACACTTCAGGCTTGGCATCGAGACGATTCATCTTATCGGTCAAATCTAACATTAGTAGCAACGAGCTAAATGAACTATTTCCTATTGCAGCAAAACTCAGTAACAACACGAGAATAGTTGAAATTGTCAAAAATAGCCTGTCCGGTATTAAGCTTTCTCCGCTTCCCGTAGCACCTAGTGAATTGAGACCGATGCAAGGCGTCGCTTATTTTGAAATCGATACGTCGGATAGAATGTGGATTGAGATGCTAGAAAAGAGAGATGCAATTGCTCTTCACGTAGACTCTCGCGTCAGAGACATTGATATCATTTTGTATGCTCTGAGGTAAGTGTTATGAATCATTTAGATGATGAGACTTTAGTTTGGGACACCAAACAGTCAGAATTTTTGTCAAAACAAGACGATACTGATGAGAGTCATTGGCTGCCTGTCAGTGAATCCCGAGGTCGAAGTGAATTTTTATATCACTTCGACAAAGCAGAAAATCAACTTTTTAACATCAGTAGTGAGCTTTTCAGCATTACATTAAAAATTTCAACGCTCCCTGAGCCAGAAGATGTTTCTGCGCTCAGAAGACAGTTAGTTGGACTCATTAATGATATAAAGATCAAAGGTGCTGACTTAACATACCCCGTTGCCGTTATCGATAAACTATGTTTTCTATACGCTGTCGTGTTAGACGAACTTATTATCTATACAAGCTGGGGAGAATTTCGGGGATGGGAGAACAAAACACTTCTAAGTGAGTTATTTGGCATGCGAAATGGTGGTGAATTATTCTTTACTGTTTCCGAAAAAGCGATCCGTCAGCCGCATAAAATGATTGACCTGCTGGAAGTTATCTATGCTTTTGTAAATATTGGTTTTAAGGGTCAATATCGAGAAGCGGGTAACGAGCAATTAAAGATATTTACACAACAATTGCAACAGGTACTCGGAAAGTATCGCCCTACCAGCAACATCTTTTGTCACACTCGTGCGAAACTCCCTAAATCGCGTAAGCCAACAAGGCGAAAACGCTATCTTGCCACGACTGTATTTTTTTCCTGTTTAATCGCCACTAGCATTGCTCTCACTCATTTTTGGTACGAGAAAAGCTACGATCAGCGAGCTAGAGATTTTGAAAAACTCGCTAATTTCAGCAATCGATATATTATGTCTGGGGAGGTTAAAGATATCATTTTTGTTAGCAAAAACCTCAAAGTCGACTCTGAAAGTATGCAAAGAGAACCATTGATCGTGTCCCCAGACACGAGGCAAAATGATTCAAAATCACAAACAGCTGCTTTGCTCGTACAACTTGCCACTTTTTCGACGCAAGACAACGCAGATAAATTTATAAGCAAACTACCTTCCTCCAAATACTCTCCCAAAGTCGAACAAATCGGTTCGTATTTTAGAGTAATCGTAGAGAGCAACTCGACCCAAGAAGCCTACCAAATAAAACTTTGGTACACAGAAAAAGAGCAGCTCAAGCCAATCGTGGTTAGAAACACACGTACTGAAGATAAAAAACTCGGAGATTACGACATTGATAGCAAATGAAAAAATTGGCGCATCTTTGACAAAACGCAGTGTAATTTGGTCGACTGCTCTGGGCCTAATAACATTATTGATAGGAAGTGGTCTAAGCTGGTGGTTTGGTTACCCAGAAAAACTATTGACTGCAGTGCTGGTTACTTTATCGTCTAGTTTATTCGTAGCCCTAGTTACTTATCGTTTGATTAAACAGCTTTCATGCAAAAAAACAATCGATACTGAAACTATTTTGATTCAAAAAAGGGCTAAATTCCTTGCTCAAAACTTCAAACGTATGCTGTTTAGTCAGAGACGTAAGAAGCGCTTGGGAAGCATCTATGACTTGCCTGTTTATTTTTTGCTTAGCCAAGCCCCTCAAAAAGACAAAAATATCATCACACAGATGGGCTACGAAGCTTTCAAAGTTGATGATTTTGGCAATGGCATAGAATTTCCAGTTTTATTTTGGCTTAGTGAGCACTCAATATTAATCTCCATAAGTACTTCTGACGATCAACAGCCTCTTTATCTCAAAACTCTGACAAGCTGTTTAAATAAATGGCGTCCTCGACAGGCAATTAACGGAATACTAGTTACAACTGAGGTAAGTACACTCCTCGGAAACGTAGATGAGGTGAATCAATATGCTGATGATATAAAGTCAAAGATAAAAACATTTAATGAGCATTTTGGACTTGATTTACCTATATATAACATTGTTACCGAAATGGGCCAGATAAATGATTTCTGCCAGTTTTTCTCAGCATTTGATGATTCAAAAAGAAATGAAGTATTTGGCGCCACTTCACCCGTTTTAAAAACAGGAGGTATCGATGCAGAATGGTTCAACCAAGAATTTGATCACCTAATAAATCAATTAATAGCACACATAAATGCGGCTTTATCTGCTCAACTCAACCAAGATTATCGAAGCTCAATCTGCGCTGCACCCTATCAGTTTGGTCTATTAAAACAAGTGTTATGGTCGTTTTTACAACGCTTGTATAAAGGAGACCAGCTCAATAATGGTTTGGGGTTTAGAGGCTTTTATTTTACCCATAGTGGGCATGGTGAAAAGCAATACGACTTGCTTGCAAACGTTGTCAATGAATCACTAGGTAATGATAAATTTCTCCAGCATCAGCAATTACCTGTGTCACAAACACTATTCGCACAACATATCATGCACCAAGTTGTTTTAAATGAATCACAGCTCGTTGGGGTAAATCAACGAAAAGAAAATATGCTTCTTTTCTGGCAGGGTGCTTACACCTTCGTTTGTATTACTCTCCTTATCTCTGTTTTAGGTATCATAAAACTTGATTTTGACTATCAAAGTGAGAGAGAAACGAAAGCAGACGATATGCTCGATAAATATAAAGAGGCCATTTCTGCAACTCCTTATGATATTGAGAGTATGGGCGAAAATATCCCTAATTTATACACGTTAAACAGAATATACAATCTTTATCAGCAACCAGATCCTTGGTACACACTACCCTTTTTACCAAGTTCTAGTATAAAGCCGGAAGTGGTCAAAGCTTATTTTGATGACCTAGACAGAGTACTGATCCCTTCAATGGAAAATACATTAGAAAAAGACCTGTTTGTTTATGTCAACCTTGAGGACCAAGCAAAAACACTATCTCTGCTCAATAATTATCGACTTTTATTTGAACCCAAAAGAACAAATATCGATAAGTTAAAAACTTACTTTATGTCGACATTAAAAGAACAGGGTGAAGCGGATAGCGTGACACTGGCACAATTGAAAATTCTTCTTGACGACGTATTTACAAAAGATCTAGTTCCAAATAAAGAGAACTTCGACCTTGAAAAGCTGGCACGAAAGGTTATTGATCAGACAGGCATAGAAACCTTACTTTACGAACACATTCTTAACTCCGCAAAGTATTCTAAGAGGATAGATATACGCAGAGAACTTGGCGATAAATTCAACCGAATATTCACGTTCTCTGGCGATTACATTGGTTACCTTGTGCCATACCTCTATACACCGACAGGATTCAATGAGCTTGACTTATCGGCAAACTCACCGGTTTTAAAAGAGGCACTTCAAGCTTATGAGGGTATTGCTGGGCAATCTCCGAGTGCCTCAGAGTTACACCGTATAAGTAAAGATTTGAAAAAAATGTATCAAAAGGACTATATCAACTATTGGCGTAGCTTTGTCAGCCATATTAATGCAAAAGACATTACAGAAACTGATACACTCAAGTTGGCACTGGCGACACTTAAAATTAAATCGGATAACCCGATAGCCCGACTCTATGAAACCATTCACAAATACACATCGGTTGAGATAGAACTTTCCGAATCCGAAGTCAATAAAGAAGCGCCGCCTAAACAAGACCCAGAGAAAAAAGAAGCTGCTCGCCAGATTTTTATTGCATTTTCGAAATTTCATAAACAAATTTCTACCGACGAAAACGGCAGCAGACCAGTGGATTCATTAATTAAAAAAATTGATGATGTTGATACTTGGCTAAATAGGTTTTACGACGCGGAAAACCCACAAGAGCTTGCTTTTAAGACACTTTCAGCTGAACTAAAAGCACCTAATCCAGTAGTTTCTTTGGTAAGCAAGAAATCTATCGCACCCTTGGTATCCACCACTATACTGGAGGGAATGACTAAGCAGATAAATGAGATTATTCTTTCTCTGGCACATAGTTATTTAAATACCGCTTGGCAAACCGAAGTGTTTAGCCCCTATACAAAAACAATTGCTGCTTATTACCCATTCAATAAAACGGCTTCTATTGATGCAAGTACCTCTGATATTACTGCATTCTTTAAAACTGGAGGAACCCTAGATAAATTCTATCAAACCAAACTGAAAGCATTCTCAACACAAGAGCGTTCACCGTTTTTAGCTGGATTAGTTCCCAACTCAGGCCTAGCGCTATCACCGGATGTTTGGCAAATGATAAATAAAGCGGAAGATATACGAAGTGCACTATTTTTAAATGATCCCCAAAGCCTCTCAATTCAATTCCAAGTGAGGGCGAAAGAAATGAGTGCCGACCTGATCAAGTTTTCAATTAATGCTGACAAATCAATATTTAGCTATCAACACGGCCCTAAGCTTTGGAGCAAACAAACTTGGTCTACCCAGAAAATAAACAAAGACTCACTGGATTTCAGAATTGAGACTAAAAAAACTTCAGTTTCCTCAGACGAGTACACGGGAAGCTGGGCTTGGTTCAAACTGATCGAACCCAGAGTCATTTCCTCAACTTCGCAAACCACTGTTGCTGAGTTTACCCATGGCCAGAGTAAAGTAAAAATCGATATTCTCACAGAGGGACAAAACAACCCCTTTGTGCCCAACTTTTTCTCTGCATTTAGACTGCCAGCAAGTATCTGAAACTTTTGACTATGCATGGTATAGAAACGCAAGAGCAACGAGCGATTACGAACTGTCTGAGAGTATTGGGGCTTAACCAATACTCTCAGGTGAGTGCGAGAGTTTTTGCTGCACACCACCCCAAGTTTGGTAGGGTAATCATTAAATTTGCCCTATCAAGACTATCGAAAGAAAGACTCAATCTTGAGTCCGACTTCCTGTCAAAATATCGATCCAGCTTTTGGCCACAGTATATTGGTTTTGGATCAAACAATAACATTACATGGCTGATGAGAAAAATGGTTGAAGGAGAAGTACTATCGAACTTTCTTCTCAATAACAGCAATGTAGATATGGTTAGAAAACATATAGAAAAAGGACTTCAATCGATTCACAGCACCGGATTTATCCATGGAGATATCAAACCCTCCAATATCATTGTTGAAAAATCTGGTCATATCAAACTTATTGACTTTGGTGCTATCTTACCTATTGGCACTCGATATCAAGACTCACCAACAATGGAACTTTCCCCACGGTATTCATCAATTCAAGCTCTACAGCGTTATGGTGTTGTCGATAAACAACAAGACTTCATTGCACTTGCAATCTCTATCCAATCTTTGGCTGGTAGATCCCCTGCTCACAAACAGACGCTAGAACAAATATTTTCACAGAGAAAAGGAGTACACTTTCATGCACTCCCCTCTACTTATCAACATATGATGTCTCAACAGTTTAAAACGTATCTTCGCCTTAAAACTCACACCAGTACACCCACTGATTAAATCAGGATTTTGATTCACTGTCAGACAAGAGTTTAGGATTAATAACTAAATTTCTTACACCGTGAGCCTTACGTTCTTCAAAGGGGTTATTCCTCAGCCATTCAACAACCGTTGATATATTAACTTTGGTTACCATAGGTCTGACACTCCACGTCACCTGAAATGGAGAGCCTTTCTCGTTATAGCTAGGACCTGTTGTCGACCCAGCGTATTCAATCGGTTTGCCAGTATTACTCGGTAAATTAGGAGCTTGGTAGTAATCACCGGTTTGAGTGACTTTATTTAGCGTGGTGAAATCAAGCGCATTGTCATCATTAACGAGTACATAAACCTGCCCCTCTACTCTTAGCGCAGGGTTGCTAATACCATCTGCAATACATGCGCCTAATGTTGATCCAGGCTGAACGTCAGCAGACGAATAAACATAATGAACCTCAATGGTATCACCAGGCTTTAGTGATTTATCATTTTCAAATGGAATGAGTTCTGAGCTAGTTAGCGAACCACTATAAACGTACCCTGTCTCATTACCCTTTCCATCACCATTACCTGCATAAGTCGTAAACTCTCCGCCCTTATGTTCAGCATTCTTGTGAAAATGGATATTACATAAATTCATCTTTTTGAAATCTGGGGCGGTACCAAACACTCTATGATTAACGCCAGAAATATTATCGATATCGCGAGGTGCTTGGGGGCCAAAACCTTTTCCCTGAGTATTCTCTGCAAGCTTTTCTCTCTGTTCACTGATCACTTTATCGCTGACATGATGGCCAGCGTATGTAGCCGAGGAGTAGCCTAACAGTACCAATAAACTCGTTATAAGTTTCACTTTCATTTAATCATTTATCCTTATGTTGTGTGTTCATAGAGTTAGTCATTAATTCACTCAAAAAATCCCCTAATTAATTGTAAGAATATGTTTTTCTTATATTAATAATTTCAAATGAACATTTGAGCTTTTGTGATGTTATAGGTAAACCAACCCAAAACCTGACACCCCCCTACTGATCGTGTTTGACTAGTTAGATAGGGCAAAGATTAACTTAACGGGTATAGAGTCAAAAAAAAGTGAAGAAAAGAGAATAAATGAGACTTTGGGCGATCATCCAAGGTTTGGTTCTATACACCATGGCTGCCAACGCTTACGCATCGAAGATACGACGCTTTTAGGGACATCATGAATACTCCCGTAACAGTTAGAACATTCAATGACTTGAAACTGAGCTGAAAAATGTTCTGCCAAACGATAATAAGGTTTAATTTCCCAGAGCTCTATGAATGTGTTTGAGACTACGACACTCTTGTTTTCGAACAAAGCACGTTTTGTCATCATTTGGCACCAACGGTGAGCTTCGCGGGTCCTATGCACATCAAAACGGTATCTACCGCATTTATCGATAAAAAACATATCGGCTTCATAATGCAGTGCATCCATTGTCTTTGCGAGGGTACTTTTACCCGATCCTGGTAAACCACGAATAACGGTTAATTTCAGGGACATTCAAAACTCTTTTAGTGTTGAAAAGTACTTATTGTAAACAAAAAACTTAAAGGATAGCTATCGACATAAAGCTCAAACTAGTTTAATTTAGACACATGGACGTCTAGACACCCCAAAGGAGTACAACATGCCAATTAAAATTCCCGATCAACTACCAGCATCCGACGTTTTACGTTCTGAAAATATCTTCGTGATGCCGGAATCAAGAGCGGCAACACAAGAGATTCGTCCTTTGAAAGTACTCATTTTGAATTTAATGCCAAAGAAAATTGAGACTGAAACCCAATTTCTTCGCTTATTATCAAATAGCCCACTTCAAGTAGATATTGAACTACTAAAAATTGATGATCGGCCAAGTAAAACAACACCTTCAGAGCATCTCAACAATTTTTACCGTCAATTCGATACCGTTAAAAATCGAAACTTTGATGGCCTAATTATAACGGGTGCACCTTTAGGCTTGGTTCAATTCGAAGATGTGATCTATTGGGAGCATCTAGAGACAATAATGCAATGGGCTAAGCAGCATGTTACTTCTACATTGTATGTATGTTGGGCAGCACAAGCGGGGTTAAAACTTCTATATAATTTGCCCAAACGTACCCGTAAAGAAAAGCTGTCGGGTGTTTATCATCACCATTCTCACCAGCCATTCCACCCCCTACTACGAGGTTTTGACGATACATTTCTAGCACCCCACTCTAGATATGCAGATTTCTCGCTTGAATATCTTGAAAACAATACCGACCTCGATATCTTGGCGACGTCTGACCTTGCTGGAGTTTACCTAGCTGCGACCAAAGATAAACGCAATATTTTTGTGACCGGACATCCTGAGTATGATGCAAATACACTCCATAATGAATACATTCGCGATTTTAGTGAGGGAATGGAACCTCCTATCCCCGTAAACTATTACCCAAACAACAACCCGGATAATACACCTTATGCGAGCTGGAGAAGCCATGGCCACCTCTTATTCTCCAACTGGCTCAATTATTGTGTTTACCAACAAACACCTTATGATCTCGAACATTTCAGTGAAGAAAACTTCACTAAAGACTAAAAGCCGCCCGCCTCTTGCTGCCTAGACTTATATTAAGAAAGATATTGCTGCATGAGGCGGAAGTTCCCTATCGCTCGATTTAAGGCATCTTTACAAAATCTAGGTTGAGATAGGCGCTTTCTTGGAATGTTATTCTCTTTGAGGTTAACGTATTGATAGTGCCAGTACCTTAATGCCCAGCATCACGAAGTCGCTTAAGTTCAGTACTCTACAAAAAAGAGTATAATGCAGTATTTTATGTTCACTCTATCACGCAAGCAATAAATTAGAGTATAATCGGCCCAACACTTCGATATAAATGATTGACCTGTTAAACAACGAAAAAACTATCTATGCGTTTTCTCTGTTTCTTGTCTTTGTTTATTGTTGGTTGCACCGCTCCAACTCAACAACTTTACGGTCGTGCTGATGCGCGTATTGCGCTGGGGATTAAATATTTAGATATGGGTAATATGGTTAAGGCGAAATTTAACCTTATGTCTGCCCAAAAACATGCTCCCAGCTATTATAAAGTCACTCTTGCTTTGGCTCACTACTATGAAAAAGTCAATGAAAGTAAGCTTGCTTCTAACCTATTCAAACAAGCTCTTGAAAAAGAACCGAATAATGGAGAAATACTTAATAATTTTGCTAAGTTTTTATGCAATCGTGGACATTACCAACAAGCGAGAACTCTTTTTGCCAAAGCAACACGCCAATTGGAGTATCTTCATACTGCACTTAGCTATGAAAACGCAGCACTATGCGCTTTAAAATATAAGGATATTCAAAGCGCAGCAAAACTGTTTAATAAGGCATTAAATCACGACCCCAATCGTACTAAGTCAACATTAAATTTAGCTAAGATCGACATTGCCAATGGCAAAATACAACAAGCAAAGGTGAGGCTTGCAAGCTTATTGGGGGTAGATGTAAAAAGCCGTCGTATCTCCGAAATTTTAAATCAACTTGCAATGTCAAAGGATCCGAAGGACTAATTACACAGAGACTTTAGCCATTCATGTCGCTTTTCAATTGGGTGAAACGTCCAAGCAACAAAACGACTCTGCTTGTTACCCTGCTTCATTTCAATAATTTTTATCTCTTCTGCACCCACTTTTTCCAAATTTTTTCTTAACCAGCGAACATTTTCTTTTTTTGAAATCAATGTTGAGAACCACAAAACTTGAGAAGAAAAGTGACGACTTTCTAATGCCATGTCCTTAACGAATCTAGCTTCACCACCTGGACACCACAATTCTGCTCTCTGTCCACCGAAGTTAAGTTTATTTGCGCCCTCCTTACCCGATGTGAGTTCACTTTCCTGGCGACGTTTAGCACGGTTTTTAGCAAGATTATTGATTTTTCTATTTGTACCGGCTTGAGCCTCTTTTAAAGACTTGTGAAACGGTGGATTACAGATAGAGACTTCATAATACTCGTTTGGCCCTATGATTCCTTTAAAGATGCGACGACTGTCATTTTGTAAACGACACTCTACTTTATTTTCTAATATTGAATTTTCTTTTATGATCTTAACAACATTACTCACCGATACAGGATCGATATCCGAGCCCACACACTGCCATTGATACTGGGTGCAACCTATGATGGGATAAACCGCATTTGCTCCAGTTCCAATATCAAGAGCTCGAACACGGTTATGTTGTGTATCGGCATAGTCCTCAAATAATAAGTCGGATAAACGATGAATATAATCCGCTCGACCAGGAATTGGAGGACATAAATATCCTTTAGGTATATCCCAAAATTTTATTTTATAATAAAGATTCAATAGTGCCTTATTCAATATTTTGACCGAGTAAGGATCAGAGAAATCGATACTTGAAAGACCATTGGGTGTTACGATTATTTGTGCAGACAACGCAGGTTCTGCTTTCACTAGTCGGTCGAAATCATAGTTCCCACGGTGGAGATTACGTTTGTGTAATCCAGCTTTAGTCATCACTTTAATGACTTTTGACGTTGTTGAGTTCTCTTTTGCAGAAGAAGAGGTTTTGTAAGGCATATTAGTTTTGTTTAAGTTCCAAATAGATCATAAAAAGCCGAGCGTCTAATTCCAGTTGGTGATAATCAGGCTCCATATGGCAGCACAATTGATAAAACGCTTTATTGTGATCTTTTTCTTTTAAATGAGCCAACTCATGGACCACTAGCATTCTTAGTAACTCCTCTGGCGCACTACGAAAAATGTCTGAAATTCTTATCTCATTTTTTGACTTAATCTTACTTCCATGTGCACGATTCACGTAGGAGTGCAGCCCGAGAGCATTATTGATCACATGAATTTTTTTATCATAAATTACTTTACTGATCGGTGAAGACTTGCGCATAAAACGATTCTTTATAGCCATGGTAAAGTCATAAAGCGACTTATCGCTTTTGATGTTGTGTCTGTTCGGATATCGCTGTTCAAACCATTTTTCAAAACGCTGGCTCTCAATCATTTGGTTAACCGGTGTCACGATATGATCCGGATAACCTTTTAAATACCGTATTAGTGGCGACATAATCAAACATAAGGGAGAAAAAACCAGCGGGTATTATTACATATACCCAAGTGACTTCAAGATGCAGGATTCAGAGCGTTGTCTAACTCAACCTCAAGGTGCAGGATTCAAAGCGAGACTGCTACTTCGACCAGCTTGGATAAAAGAGTAACTTTGCCAAAAAACCAATATACGTTAGAATTCCGTAAGCCTGTTTACTTGGTTTTATTATGAAAAGACTCGTTCTCTATGTAAAAGATAAGTGCCCTCACTGTAAAGATGCCCAAAGGTACCTAGATTCAAAGGGTTATACCTACCGTTTGACTAACGCAAAAATGCAACGAGGCCGAAAGGAGCTCGACGCAATAGGAGCACGTTCCTTACCAGTATTAAAGATTGGTGATCGCTACATGATCGGCTGGAACCCGAAGAATTTTGAAAAAATGTACAAAAGTTAAGTGTATTGCTTAATAAACTCAATAAAGGTTTTATCCGCAATCGACAAATATCCATCCTTTCGCCAAGCAAGTGCCAAATCCATATGTACGTTTGGCGAAAAAGGTACTCCCACTACGCCTGTTTCGTTTTTAGTGACTAAATCCAACAGTGCAGTAATCGCAAACTCATGTTTAACAATACTCAAGATTAATGTCAGCAAATTAGTTTCAAACGAAAACTTAATCGCTTTACAACACTCGCTGGCTTTTTTTTCAATAAATTCACGATGAAAGTAACCAGACTTAAACATCACCAGTTCGTGGTCGAGAAATTGGTTAAAATCTATAGAGTTATGTTTAGCCAGTGGATGAAGCTCTGAAACAACTGCCACCATTTCCACTGTCAATAGATGGTCAGTTTCTAAATCATCAGGGACATTCTCATCATCGATCACACCAAGGTCTAATTCTCCTTCAAGTAACATTTGCCGAATATCTCGCGCACCTGCATCTACAAGCGTGAGCTTTAAATTCGGATACCGACTTTTGAAAGCCATCAGAATTTGAGGAAAAAAATATGACCCCATCATACTTGGCGCACCAAGTCTCACCTCGCCTTTCTCTAACCCCTTCAGCTCAGCAATTGCCAGTTGAGCATCTCCCATCTGCTGCAATATTCTTCTCGCGTGTTCATAGAGCACAATCCCCTCATCGGTTAGCGATATTTGCCGATCTTCACGACGAAACAATTCAACACCTAACAAATGTTCAAGTTTTTTGATAGAAATGCTGAGTGCTGGTTGTGCAATATGAAGGGCTTTGGCCGCCTGAGTGAAGTGGCGATGTTCAGCTACCGCGACAAAATGACGAAGGTGTCTCGAGTCCAAATCAAAGCTCCATAAACAAAATATATCACGATCATATTTATAATATATTTCATATATTATACTTAGACTGATAGTTTTCTCACATATCGGTTATTTTGGTGCAATAAAATGATAGAGAAAAATACTCGAGCCTATCGACGAATTACATTGAGTTTGGCATTAGGATCTTTCATCGTATTTTGTAATCTCTATTTATTTCAGCCAATGCTCCCATTTATGGCGACTCATTTCAGCGTCAGTGAAACTACAGTTAACTGGGTATTTGCAGCAACAACCATGGCTCTGTCTATATCACTTGTCCCATGGGCAGTTGCTTCTGAGTCGATAGGTAGACGCTGCACTATGTTTCTGGGACTTCTATCGATACCGATTATTGGGTTAGCAATGGCCTTCACCACATCATTGGTTGGTCTGATTATTTTAAGAGCCTTTATGGGGTTCGCTCTCGCCGCTTTTGCATCCGTTGCTGTCGCATATATGGTGGAAGAGTTATCTAGTAAAGCCTTTAATTACGCTATCGGGGGTTACATTGCCGCCAATTCACTGGGAGGAATCGCTGGCCGGATTGTAGGTGGAACCCTTACTGATGCATTTGGCTGGCAAAATGCGGTTCTAGTGATGACCTTATTCTCGCTATGTGGGGCACTTGCGGTGTTTTTTAGTTTGCCTAACCAACAGAATTTCACGCCTCAAAAGGGACTTCTTCGTTATCATAATCGCGCCCTTATTAAGCACATACGTAATAGAAAAATTTGGCTGGCTATGCTGATCGGTGGGATTAATTTTGCTCTGTTTGTCAATTTATATTCTGTGATGGGGTTCCGACTCGTCTCAGCCCCACATAATATGCCAATGACACTCGCTTCTTTGATTTTTCTCTGTTATCTGGCAGGTACGCTAAGCAGTAAGCTCACAGCAAACTGGCTTAGGCGCTTTCATAGCATCTCCGGGATGATCTTTGGTTCGCTTCTTAGCTTAATGGGCATGCTCATCGCCAATATAGAAACCATTAGTTTCATGATTGCTGGCTTACTTCTCATCAGCTTTGGTGCCTTTTTTACTCATACTCTCGCATACTCTTGGGTAAGTAAAAATGCAACGTACGCAAAAGCGACTGCAACAGCGCTTTACTTAGTGCATTATTACATCGGTGGAAGCTTAGGCGGTTTCTTCCTGATCTACTGCTGGCAACATGGAGGTTGGGGCAAGGTTACTGCTGGTGGTAGTCTACTCTTTGCCTTGATTTTTTTATTGTGTTTCTGGCTAAACCAATTTGACTCCAAAAATACCAGACAAAACAAAAAAAGTTCTGATATGCTTGCGCCAAATTCTAATTTGGAACCAAAATGAGCGCTCTAGAAAAACCGTCATCGAATACTGAATTGATAACAAGAGAGGTTGGGGATTGGCTAAATAACGTTGTTATTGGATTAAACCTTTGTCCTTTTGCCGCAAAACCGATGCGTAATCGTCAGATTAAAACTTTTGTAAGCCACGCAGAGACAGAAGAAACACTCTTGCAGGACATTCTCGAGCAATTATTGGAGTTAGAATCAACAAGTTCAGAGAAGATCGACACAACGTTAGTGGTTGTCCCCAATATGCTGAGCGACTTTTACGACTATAACTTGTTTATCGATTGGATCGAAGCTCTACTGCGGCAACAAAATTGGCAAGGTATTTTCCAGTTAGCAACATTTCATCCCAACTATTGCTTCGGAGGGACTGAACCAGAGGATGCCGAAAATCTCACCAATCGTTCGCCCTATCCAATTTTTCATTTGCTTCGCGAAGACAGTATGGAGAAAGTTCTCAAACATTACCCAGATCCAGAATCTATCCCTGATAAAAATATTGAGCGAGTTGAATCATTATCAGAGAACGAGAAACAACAACTGTTTCCTTACCTCTATAAATCGAGTTGAAACTCACGATTAATGTGCCCCGTCGGATAGCATCAAGCATAGTGCTTTGATACTATCTCCTTACTTTATGAAAATTGGGATGAATGGGAATGCTCCTTTCAAAACTGAACGACAATATCTTCCAACATTTATACCGCGATATTACCGAATTTCGCAGTGTCTTTGACCTTCCGGTAGCCTCACCGGAAAGCCTTGATCAGCAAGCGGACACCTTGCATACCTCTTTGGCAATTGAAGAGTTGACCGAACTTGCTGAAGCAGAGAATAAGACAGAGCAAGCCGATGCGATTGTCGACAGCGTTTATGTGCTGATGGGGCGTCTCGTTCACCTAGGGCATGACACTATTGAGGATAACTTATCCATCAATTATATTATCGATCTTTTATTAAATGTTGCCGCAAACCGTAACATTGATTTCTTGCCCTGTTGGGATGAAGTGCATTCGAGTAACATGAGTAAAGTGTGTCGCAGTGAAGCAGAATACGCCGACACTGAAGCGCATTACACCAAACAAGGTGTACAGCTAATGGCTGTTCAAAAAGGTGATTACATCATCGCCAAGTGTGCTCAAGATGTCGTAACCGATGGTAAAACAATTCGCAAAGGTAAAGTCCTTAAGTCCGTTTACTACCGTCCTGCAGATCTTGAACCTCTCACCCAATAATAAGCTCAACAAGCACCCTCTCTCGGGTGCTTTTCGTTTCTGATCACCCGGTATGAAATGTTGTAAGCTCTAAAGAAGGCTCAACAAAAAATGACTCCACACTCCTAAAACCCTCACTTCGGTAGAGAGAGATTGCTGGCAGGTTTTGCTTTGCTGTTGTGACCGAGCACACGCGATAGGTTGAAAGTACGTGCTGGACTAACTTTCGACCCGCACCTTGGCGGAATACTTTTGGATCAACAACGAGGCGATTAATGTTACTCCTTTGTCCTTTTTCAACCTCGACTACTCCAATCAACCTTCTATCTTGAAAATAGCCCCAAAATTCACTCGTTGATTCAGTGATTTGCTCTCTCTTTTCACCCAAAGGAGGAAAATCTACCAATCCGAGTAAATCGGCTTCCACCCTATACGACAAAAGTGATAAGTCCAAAATACTCTGCGCATCCGTTGAGTATGAATGATCCAACTTCTTTATCATTGTATTCAGTCCACAGTTTTGTTGTATTGCGTTATCCTTGCAATCACTTAGGTGACAACATTCTTAATCCTACATTTAGAGTCACTCGGCTATCTATGCTCATCTATAAGCCCCCTGCTAAATCCAAAAAATTCCCGGTAGAAAATGAAGATTTTTCACTTGCAAGCCAGTAGATCGCCTCAGCAACTTCTTCTGGCTGACCGCCTCGCTTCATCGGAATTGCCGACTTGAGTCGCTCAATACGTTCTGGCTCCCCACCATCAGCGTGCATGTCAGTGTAGATTAATCCTGGCCTGACACAATTGACTCGTATCCCTTCATTGGCAACTTCCAGAGAGAGACCTTTAGTAAGTGTGTCTATGGCTCCTTTAGAAGCCGCGTAGTCGACATACTCATTTGGAGACCCAGAACGTGCCGCACCAGAAGAAACGTTAACAATATTTCCGCCCTTTCCACCATATCGAGTGGACATTCTTTTTACCGCCTCGCGGCAACATAGAAAATAACTGGTGACGTTGTTGGTTAAAATTGCGTTTATCCTCTGAGCATCCATTTCTTCTAACCGCATTTGTGCTCGAAGTATACCAGCATTATTGACAAGCACAGTTGGAGCACCCAACTGCGTATCAACGGTTTGAAATAATTCAATTACTTGGTTTTCCTGAGAAACATCAGCTTGTACCGCGATACTATCACCACCTGAACGTTTTATTTCTTCAACTAATCGGTTTGCCGAATCATGATCTGACTTGAAATTGATACACACCGAGTAGCCTTTGAGTGCAAAAAGGCGCGCAGTCGCGGCACCGATTCCTCTTCCACCCCCCGTGACAATAACTACTTTATTTTGCATAAAAATATTCCTTACAAAAAAATCTTTATCTTTCTAATCAAAAGTAAGAATATCTCTGTCTTCGATAGTGTGACGTCCAACCCCAACTTTAAATATTTCGGAAAGTGATGTGGGATTCAAAACTTTATCAACATTCCCCACACTGTGCATAGTGCCTTTATTGAGCAACAGCGCACGATGTGCGTGCTTTAAAGTCCGATTAAGGTCGTGATTGGACATTACAACACTGAGTCCTGAAAAAGCTGCCCGCTCAATCAGAGCAAAAAGCAGAGCTTCCTGACCAACATCCAAAGAAGACGCGGGTTCATCCAAGACTAAGAACTTCGCATCTGGGTTGAGACTTGGCCAAACTTGCAAACAAGCTGCGCACAAACGCACTCTTTGCCACTCTCCACCAGATAACTGATGTATATATCGATGCAACTTATCATCGATGTTCAGTACCGTGGTCAGTTCCTCGACAACAGCTTGTGTTTGACTATGGCTAAGACTAGCGCAAGGAGGGATAGAGAGCGCCAAATACTGTGCTATGCCTAAATTGAACACAGGCCGCTGAAACTGGGTAAGATAAGCTCTCAACGATGCAAGCTGAGATAATGAAAGGCCTTTTATATCAGAACGTCCAATTAATAACTTGCCCTGAAAATCAAGTAAGCCAGCCATGGCTGCAAGTAAAGTACTTTTACCACTTCCATTTGGGCCAACAACGTGCAAAATCTCTCCAGCCTCAACTTTGAAAGACAAAGGTTGCAACCGTTCTAGGACAGACAAGTTTTTAACTTGGATCATGATTACGTACCAACATCCAGATAAATATGGGAGCTCCAATTGTTGTAGTAACAACACCCAGTGGCAACTCTGCCGCGTTCAGTGCCGTACGTGCAATCAGGTCGGAGATCAAAACTAAACTCGCACCAGCGAACGTCGATAGTGGTAAAAGGTAGCGATTCTCACAGCCAAACATCAACCGAACTAAATGAGGAACCACCAGACCAACAAAACCAATCACGCCTCCTAATGCAACGGCCCCCCCCACTAAAACCGCGATCGCAACGATCAACTTCCCACGATTCTTATCAACATCGACTCCCATTTGTTGGGCATGCAGTTCCCCTGTCATAAGTTTATCAAGCGTTCCACCTTGCAAACACATCCATATCATCACTGGTAGCATGATCAGCGTTAGAATGTGTTGATACCAACTCGCTCCACCAATGCTTCCCATTAACCAATACATCAACTGACGCAAATTAAAGTCATCGCTAAAATAAAAGAACCAAGTTAATACCGAGCTAGATAATATCCCAAGTGCGACACCAACAAGCAACAATCTCGATGTGGTAAGGCGCATAGTTTTAGCGATGGAAATGAGGATAAGCGTAAAAAGTAATGCACCTATGATAGCGGCCAGCATCAACCATGCCGGTGTGGCAAAGCTTGGAACAAAAATGAGTAACAAAGCCATGGCGACACTCGCCCCACCCGAAATACCAAGTACTCCCGGTTCCGCTAATACGTTTCCCAACAAGACTTGTAATACAGCACCGGATAGCGCTAATGCTGCCCCAATGACGATAGCAGAAAGCAACCGCGGTAGCCTGAGCTGGAAAATTAATTGCTGTTCAAAAGTGCTCCATTCACTCAATGGTGAAATGAAAACTTCTCCAACAGATAAATAGACGACACTCATTAAAAACATCAGAATCAGAGCTCCAAAGAGCCCACGACGCCAAATCATTTTTTTATGTTTGATTAAATCGATTAATGCCATAACGACGTTAAAAATGAGTACAATAGAAAATAGTGGCTCAACGATACCGTTAAGCCACTAAAATAGATAGTATCTTTGCAAGAAGAAACGCTAATCGTAGACGACTTGTCCTTGTTCATAGCGGGTCTTGACTGGACAAACCATTAACGCGGCTCTTTGACCGACCTCTACGTTTCGATTAGGAAACACGATGGCCTCGCCCTCATTTTTTGCCATCAGAGGTTTATCACCATCGTGGCCAAAGACCTCACCATGCTTAAATGAAGTGAAGTTAGCAACGTCATCACTGAACATAAAATCAAAATCTTCATTTAGTCGAACGATTGTGCGGCTAACACGGTACATCACTGGTTCTTTTGGTAAATGTTCAGGTTCTGAGTCATCAAGTAAATTGCGCAATGCAAGATCGAAACCGACTAGCTTGGATAGGTCATTCTCGCCAATGCGTGCCACTCTACCTAGTTCCACTGTTAACGCCTGAGCTCCAAAGTTCTCGGCGCTGAACCAACTGAAAGTACTTGATGGTGCGTTAGAGAACATAACGGCATCAAGCTGAGAGCTAGACACAAAATCCATTAATGCCTGGCTGCGAACAGGGTGACGTACTTTTGGGCTAACAGCGAAGGAATAATGCTTTGACAATCGAATCGCACAATGAAGATCTAAGTGCCATCTACTGCTTTGGTCAGTACCTTGATAGAATTCACTGACTAGGGTTTTGAGGTTTTTGGCAATATTAAGCTCTTTAGACGGTTCATAGTCTTTGTCGTCAAATAGACGATTAAGATTCATTTCAATGAAGCGTGTGTGAGCATTTGTTGCTTCTGGGTGAGCATTAATAAACAATAGTCTGTGCTTAACTTCCTGAAAACCATTAATAATGTCAGTCACTACTTTATCAACGATTTCCATTGGTGCCGTTTCGTCACCATGAATACCACAGGAAACAATGATGTGTTTGCTCTCGTCAGACAATGTCGGTGGAATGACCTCCAAAACGCCACGTTGATGCAGCTTAAGTACAATTCCACCTACACCAACCATTTCACTTGCTGGCATCTCTTGAGAGAGATCAAGACTGTCAAGAAGAAAAGATTGGCGAAAGAGGTTATTAGTCATGCGCTACTCCTTTATTGCACAGCGGACATGTTAATGAATTGTCATAAAAATTTTTGTAGGTGCGATCCCACTTATTGACACAAAACATGTAATTTAGCGCGATATTTTAGTTTGTAAAACAATAAAGCTATTAAGGTGATCATATTCTATACAGCCAAGCACCAACTTGGCTGGTTGATGATATCATGAATATTTATTATTGATCTAACAACAATTCAAACTGCTCTATCTTCAATTTAATGTTATCGATGCTTTGCTGCCAAAAACTTTCTTGAATTAAGCTTTGGCCTAAATGTTTTTGTGTCAGTTCCTCAGCTGTCATGCGCCCAGTATCTCTCAATAATGCAATATAATCATCATGAAAACGTTGCCCCTTCAACGATCTTTGTGAATAGACACTAGTGCTGAATAAGTAGCCAAAGAGATAAGGATAATTGTAAAAGCTCCGATGAGACATAGAGAAATGTAACTTGCTTGCCCAAAAGTAAGAGTCTGCTTCATCCATAGAGGGCCCATACCAAGATCGCCATGTTTGGCTCATCAGTTCACAGAGCTGATCCGCAGATAATTCACTTTCAGAGCGTTTCTGGTAAAGCTGTAACTCAAAATGGTACCGGACAGGTATATTAATCATAAAAGTGTAGCAACGAGAAAGGTCTTCCCACAAGATCTCTAGTTTATCCTCACGAGTTTCTGCATTCTCCAGTAAATAGTCTCGAACCACACTCTCTGCAAAGGTCGATGCCGTCTCAGCAAGCGTCATTGGATACTTGGTTTGATGGTGTGGCATGTCTCGCATTACCCAATTATGGTAGGCATGTCCTAACTCATGAGCCAAGGTAGCAATATTTGAGAGACTTCCTCCCCAGGTCATAAAGACTAACGGCGTACGTGTTGATGAAAACCCACTACAATACGCACCAAGACGCCTGTTCTCTGTCGGATTAGCATCGATCCAGCCTTTCTGTACCATTAAAGCAACAAAGTCGCCCATCTCCTTTGAAACCATTGAAAAAGCAGACTGCACAATGTTAATTGCCTCTTCAAAGCTGTAAACTTTAGGGGCTTCATTTGAGGTAGACGGCATACCTGCTAAATAATTCCAAGGTTTCATCGTTTGACACTGATGAACACGCGCCATTAACAGCCCAGCTTTCTGGCCTAATGACTTATTATCTTCCGTAACTTTCATCAAGGTCTCAAGACTCTGAGACGTGATTCGGCTTTGATGTAAACTTGCATCGAGAAAATGTATTTTTCGGCCTTTCGAGCGCTTCTCATTCTCGCTCAGTCTCCAACCAGAGAGACCATTTAGAATGGCAGCAAATGCTTCTTTGTTCATTTCCATCCCATCTTGTATACCTCGCCAGTTATTTTCCAATTGTTTAAAATCATTGCCATTCAACGAGTTGGCCGCCTGAGAGAGACTTATCTTTTCACCGCTTTCTGTTACAACTTTTAACGTACCAGTGATATTTTGATATAGACGAGCCCACCCATCTCGGCCATCAGTTTCCAATGCCGAAATCAATTGTTCCTCAGCGACACTCATAGTTTGCTCCACTTGGCTCCGCAACATTCGAATAGGAAAATCTTGCTCGGAAACTTCAGGATCCTCGTGGGTAAGAAGTTGGCAAATCTTATCATCAGATACTGTGAGCAATACCTGTTCTACCGGAAGATACGCTTGCTTTAATACTGATTTCAGCTTGGCCACTTGACCTGCAAGCTTATGTGCCTTTGTATCGAGCGTATCCACCGAAAGATAGCAATGTGAAAAAGTCTCGAGAGAGTCCACAAGCTTGTAACAGCTCTGATAGGTGATCATGGCTTGTTGAATATCTTCTATACAGTGATCATCGAAATTGAATTCTCGAATGCTTAACAACATTGAATTTATTGAATCAATATCCATATCAATTTTAGGATCGTCTAAACCCTGGTAGATAACCGATAGATTCCAGCTAGGTGTTGACATATTTAGGTTCATCCTTGTTCGGTTTGAGGACAAGTAGCGCATAGCCTCGAAGGTATCTCGAGAATGCCCTCACTATGCAATAAATTTAATAGTGACTTTTTGATACTGAGTTATACCCCGATTTAATGGCTAAATCATAATTTCTTGACAATATTATTGCAGATCAGACATTAACGACTATCTTTGAGGTGGGAGGAGATAAAACGGCACGATGTATGCTTGAAAAACAGGCGTAATATTTTCGAAACGATGGCGAAGGAGGTGTCATGTTTGCCAATCAAAAAGTGAAAAGACAAAAGCCAAATAAACCCAACCGTACTCAGAATCGAATTCCATTATCTCTCACTTAAACAGGTCGACGACCTCGCCTAGCGAGGTCAAGAAGCTCTTCACTCTTAGTGACTTTTTGATTAATTTCTGAATAAAATCACAGAATTTTATCCATTCTTAAGCCATTCTCAGCGCATATCGCCCAAGCAGAGCTGCTGCGCACTTTACTCATAGAATGGTTTCATGTTGGATAATCAAAAACAGATCAATGTCATTACTGCCGGTAACACAGGTTTGATTGGCAACGAGTTAACCAAACAATTACTAGACAGTGAGAATCTTGAGCACCTTTATGTCTTAAGTCGTGCTCAGTTACCCTTTTTTCACCCCAAATTACAGGTATTCGAAAGCCCCCAATTACATGCTCCAGAATGGGATGAAGCGATGCCTAAACCTGATTATGGTTTTATTTGTCTTGGAACGACTAAACGTCAAGTTGAATCAGCCTATGCCTTCGAACAAATCGACATTGAACTTGTTTATAACGTGGCTAAGACAATGAAAGCACTGGGTGTTAAAAATCTTGCTGTTGTATCAAGTTATGGAGCTTCTAAAATGTCTTTTTCCCACTATCTCCGATGTAAAGGACGTATGGAAGAAAAAGTAACAAGCTTAGGTTTTTCGAAACTCGTATTTGTTCGACCTGGCCCACTAAAGGGATTAAGAGAAAAGACAAGGCGCGATGAGATGCTCATTCAAAAAATCACAAAACACATTGAGCCGCTGATGATTGGGCCATTGGCTAATCTTATCCCTATTGATGCAGATGATGTTGCTTCTGCGATGCAAAAATCACTGTTCGAGCTTGATGCCTCCCACTTAAATATTCTAACAAGTATTGCAATGCGCAATATGCTCCAAGACACTTAACAATCCATAAATATACCCAAGTGACTTCAAAATGCAGGATTCAGAGCGATGCCACAGTGTTGAATTCAAGGAAAATAACGCAGCGTAATAGTGAACTCTTACCAAGTTGTTTGACGATGAAATCGGCACTGTGACACGCTCCCAAAGGGCGAGTTGCCTTGCTTTACATGCCTCGTTACCGATTTTCAATTTAGATGACTAGATTTTCAAATCGTTGCCTTGCCTGTCAAGCAAGCCATTCTCGCTGAGCCTAGCATCTTGAGGTTACTTGGGTATAACTATTAGTTATATTTAATAACTCAATATCATTTTATTTCGATTTTCAGAAGATTAAGCTGCACGCGTATTTTTCTTATTCAAGCGGTCATCATTATTTATCGCTTTATTTTCTGAGGACATCGATTTATGTCAGTTGCACTCATTGGTACTTTAGCTCTTTTTCTAAGTCTATTATGTTTTCTTAAATACCAACAAAATAAACAGCAAACACTTTCACGGTTAGTTCTAATTGGACTTGGGTTGGGCAGCGGTTTTGGCTTATTAATGCAAATGAGCTTTGGTTCTAATGACCCTACCATGGTAAACGCTCTACAGTGGATTAATATTGTTGGCGGAGGTTATATAGCATTACTCAAGATGATTATTATGCCTCTAGTATTAATTTCTATGATCGCTGCTGTGGTTAAGCTAGATCAAGGAGAAGCTCTAGGCAGAATGTCTGCACTAACCATCTCTGTGCTACTCATCACAACGGCAATATCGGCATTGGTTGGAATATTTATCACTCATTGGTTGGGGGTTAGCGCTGACGGTTTGACAGAAGGAACACGAGAAACTGCAAGATTGATAGCACTCGAAGATCGTGCTGATGTTGTAAGTGACCTATCGATTCCAACAATGCTGGTCAGCTTTATACCAACAAATCCATTTTTAGATCTGACTGGAGCTCGTTCAACCTCAATTATTGCTATCGTCATTTATGGTATTTTGACAGGCTTGGCAACTCGCAAAGTTATGTCAGAGCAGCCTGAACTATCAGCGCCAATTAAGCAGTTTGTTGAGGCTATTCAAGCCATCGTTATGAGATTGGTTAAAATGATCATGGCGCTTACTCCGTATGGAATTGCAGCATTAATGACAAAAGTGGTCGCCACATCAAACGCGAGTGATATGTTAAATCTTATTGGTTTTATACTCGCGTCGTATCTTGCGATCGCTGTGATGTTTGTAATCCACGCCATGCTCGTTTCATTTTTTGGAGTGAACCCTAAAAGCTACTTTAAACATATTTGGCCAGTATTGACTTTTGCATTTACATCACGCAGTTCAGCGGCAACAATTCCACTCAACGTAGAAGCACAAGTTAACAAACTTAAGGTGCCGCCAGCTATTGCCAACTTGTCAGCATCGTTTGGAGCCACCATTGGTCAAAATGGTTGTGCCGGTATCTACCCTGCAATGTTGGCCGTTATGGTCGCACCAAGTGTAGGAATCGATCCCATGAACATTAATTTTATCTTGTCTCTTGTAGCGATGATTGTAGTTAGCTCTTTTGGTATTGCAGGTGTTGGTGGTGGTGCAACATTTGCCGCATTAATTGTCCTACCCGCAATGGGACTACCGGTCGCTATTGCTGCCCTTTTGATTTCTATTGAACCTCTAATAGACATGGCCCGTACGGCATTGAATGTATCCGGAGCAATGACAGCAGGAACCATTACCAGTCGTATTTTAAAAAAACCATCTGCGGAAACGACCCCGAAAGAAGCATAAAATAGGTACAATGGCCAACTTAGTTGGCCATTGTTGTGGCCCCTGATTGAGTTAACATCGGCGGCAACTCACACGTTCCAATATCAAACCTTCAGATATTTATAACTATTCAGTGCTTCTTTGATTGCGGCCAAATCCGTTGAATGGTCTAATACTCGTCTGCCTAGCGTAAATGGTCGATAAAATGCACCAAGATACTCAACCAACATTTTTCTTCTTTGACTATGAAACATGGGGTACAAACCCTGCCACTGATCGGCCTTGCCAATTTGCAGGGGTAAGAACCGATCGTGATTTTAATATTATCGGCGAACCAGTCGTCCTCTATTGCCAGCCACCCAATGACTATCTCCCATCACCTGAAGCCGCGCTTATTACCGGTATTACACCACAAAAAGCACAGGCTGAAGGTTTGATTGAACCAGAATTTATTGCCAAGATCCATGAGCAATTAGCGACGCCCAATACCATCAGTTTGGGCTATAACAGTATTCGCTTCGATGATGAGGTGACACGTTATACCTGCTATCGAAACTTTATCGATCCTTATGCTTGGAGCTGGCAAAACGGTAACTCACGCTGGGATTTGCTCGATGTTATGCGCGCATGCCATGCACTGAGGCCGGAGGGTATAAACTGGCCGCAGAATGATGAGGGTTTCCCTAGTTTTAAATTAGAGCATCTATCGGTTGCAAATGGGATAGAACACGAAAACGCACACGATGCGATGGCTGATGTCATTGCAACTATTGAAATGGCAAAAAAGATAAGCGTGGCACAACCGAAATTGTTCCAATATTTTCTAGATATGCGTCATAAGCGTAAACTAAATGATCTTATTGATATAGTAAACATGACACCACTAATGCATGTTTCAGGAATGCTCGGCAAAGAGTGCCAGTATACCAGTTGGATAGTACCGGTTGCTTGGCACCCAACAAACCAAAATGCTGTTATCTGTATTGATCTTGCACGAGATCCTAGTGCAATTTTCGACCTAAACGCTCAACAACTTCATGAGCGCCTTTATACAAAGCGATCTGAGCTGAATGATAAAGAGGTATCGGCTCCTATAAAGCTTGTGCATTTAAATAAGTCCCCAATCCTTGCACCTGCAAAAACCTTAACGGCAGAAGATGCGCAAAGGATTGGTATTGATCGTGAAGCCTGTTTAGAAAACCTAGCAATGTTAAGAAACCATCCGGAAATTCGTGAAAAACTCATCGGCGTATACAGTATCGAGCGCGAATTTAAAAAAAGTTCAGATGTCGACGCTATGCTTTATGACGGTTTTTTCAACCCAGCAGATAAAACCGCAATGAAGATCATTCGTGAAACGGACCCTGAATGTTTATCAACGCTAGATATAAGCTTTGACGACGAGCGGATTAGTAAGTTGTTGTTTCGTTATCGCGCAAGAAACTTTCCATGGACACTCAGTGAACCAGAACAACAAAAGTGGGCAAATCATTGTCGAGAATATTTTGAACAACGCATTGAAGATTACATGCTAAACCTTGAGAATCTTGTTCATGAACACGAACAATGTCCAAAGCAAATGGCCATACTCAAATCTATTTATCAACACGTAGAAACCCTCGTATCTTAACTAGATTGTTTGCAACGTAATCACCATTATATTTATCAGCAAAAGAAATAAATGCTTTGTAACTCTTTTGCTGATAACACAGCCTTCCTGAATTATGGCTCGGAATATAAACGTTATGGTATCAATACTTTTCAAATACTTTGTTTCTTTTGCATTGATCTTTTTATGTTGTTTTCTTGGAACAAGTATACAAGACGCTCTTCAACTCTCAGTACCGGGTAGCATCATTGGAATGCTGATACTTTTTAGTTTAATGGCAAGCGGATTAGTAAAAGCAGAGTGGGTAAAACTAGGGGCATCCGTTTTTATTCGTTACATGGTGCTACTTTTTGTCCCAATAAGTGTTGGTCTGATGAATCATTTTGATCTTCTTTTATCCAATGCAATTTCAATATTGGCCAGTGCGGTAGGTGGTACAACAATTGTACTTGTTAGTCTCGCCCTACTTATCGATAGATTACTTAAAAGAGGTCAAAAATAATGTGGCTATTGGTAACCATTATTGTTTTTTTCTCCGCTCGTTGGATATGCCAGCGTACAAATAGCCCTTTGATGAATCCTCTTTTGATCAGCTTGGTTATTTTGATACCAACATTGATCTTTTTTAGTGTCCCCTTCGAGCAGTATTACTCGGATAATAAGTGGATAAATTATTTACTACAACCCGCTGTTGTCGCTCTTGCCTACCCGCTATATGAACAGTTACCTCAAATAAGGCGCAACTGGCGAATTATTATGCTCGCTTGTTGTGTTGGCAGTACTTTTTCTTTGCTCAGCGCTGGTTTAATTGCCATCTCCTTAAATACCGAACTTTCTCTAGTCGCTAGCTTACTGGGCAAGTCAGTTACCACACCGATTGCTATGGAAATTTCCAAACACCTGGGTGGAGAGCCTTCTATCGCAGCCATTATGGTGTTGATCGTTGGCTTATTCGGCGCAATCATGGCCTACCCCATTTATGGTTGGCTCAACATTTCTCATCCAATTGCAAGAGGTCTAACCATGGGCACTGTTTCACATGCACTTGGGACAGCAACTTGCGCAGAAAAAAGTAGCGAAGACGCGGCATTTAGTTCACTCGCTTTGGTGATATGTGGAGTCATAACATCCATTCTTGCACCTCTAGTATTTTCGATACTTGTTTGGTTATCAAAGTAACTTATTTTTAATGAATATCGAGACGCTTCACAATATTCATAGGTGTAATCGATTTCATGTGTGAGCTCACTCTAAATATGAAAACGGATAGCAAATTACATTATTTAATGTGACAGTGATCACCAAATAATTCTGATATTTGCTTAAAATAAAGCACCAAGTCGATAGCTGAAGTTCGAATGGGAAATTTTAACCAAGATAACCTATTTCAAACTAAGGAGTGACTATGAATAGCCGAATCGAACAGGCATTGGCAGAAGCACCTCAACCTATCGCTAACTTTCTCGACCCTATTATGCGGTCAGATCAATTCGACGCGACTTTGTCTGCAACACAGTTTGAAGAGTTACTCGATCTTTCTGGCCTTGAAGATCATCAATTGAGACTTGCCCTGCTTCCTTTTGCTGCCGCATTCGCTCATGTACCTTTATCACAGTTCTATGTCGGTGCTGTGGTCAAAGGCTTATCAGGAACACTATATTTTGGAGCCAATGTTGAGTTTTCAGGTGTACAGATAGGCCAGACTATTCATGCTGAACAGTGCGCTATAAGCCATGCATGGATGAAAGGAGAGCAAGGAATCACTGATATCACGATAAACTTTAGCCCATGCGGCCATTGTCGTCAGTTTATGAGTGAATTAGCAACCGCAGATGTACTGAACATTCAATTACCCGAGGGAGAAAGTAAAAAGCTTAATTACTATTTACCCGAATCTTTTGGTCCCCATGACCTCGGTATAAAATCAGGTTTTATGGCGAATGTTGATCATGGCAAAGAGACCACAGAGAAAGACCAGTTGCTAAAGATAGCGGCGAGAGCACTAAATAAATCATACTCCCCGTATACTGGCAGTCTAAGTGGTGTTGCTATCAAAACGAAAAATGGCAAAACTTACCAAGGTGCATACGCTGAAAATGCTGCATTCAATCCGAGTCTACCTCCATTGCAAGTTTCCATCATCCAGCTTCTTATGGATGCGCAAAAATTGGAAAATATTGAATCAGTGGCATTGATTGAGACGAAAAATGGTCATGTAAGTCAACTCGCGTCTACCCAAGCTATGCTTGAGGCAATCGACCCCGACATCCAGTTGATATATCAAGAAATCTGACATGTGGCGCCAGCAGGCGCCTTTTTTATTTCACTTTTTCAAGCAAATATACTTCTTCGGCAAAACGAGACATCCCTTTTTCTGCTCTCTTAGGGTGGTTTTTTCCTGCTTCTTTTCGCTGAAGTTTAGTCACGATACAATCAGAATAGAGTATTTTTATCTCTTCCTCAGGCACTGAGAAAGGAGGTCCAGCCATTTCAGACTGTTCATAGTCAAGATTAATAAGAAGTATTTTCCCGCCAACATTAAGTAAAGATTGAATACGTTTAGCATAGTCATTGCGCATCTCCATAGGCAATGCAACTAGTGCTGCTCGGTCATAGACAAGGTCTACCATCTCAAGAGGCACAGTAAAAATATCTCCAATTACTATGGAAAGCTCATCAAATTGATAGAGCTCGTGTTGTCCAGATACATTAGTCACCAAGGGTGTGTAAAAATGCTCAGCAAAAAAAGCCCGAACAGCAATGTTGCTCAAATCGACTCCTCTCACATCATCATGCTTACTTGCTAACCAGATAAGGTCTTCTGATTTACCACAAAGAGGTACAAGGACTTTGTCAGACCTAGTCGCCGAGGTATGTTTCCAAAACTGAATAAGTAATGGATTAACATCCTCCAAGTGAAATCCTATTTCATTTGTCGCCCATTTATTGTGCCAAAATTCCGGATCTTTCATATTACTTAACCCTCTGAATAATTGCGTTTAGATTACCGAAAACACCACAGAAGTGATATCAATTTTTTGTGTGTATTTCGGGTAATATCAAAGCCCATTCTTAACCGCTACTGTTCAATTTCATTCAGATTAGGTTCAGGTAAAAACCTTATACTCTCAGGTAAAGTAAAAAGCTAAATTTTAAGTCGAGGAAAACTTTTTTAAAAATTAACGACTCATAGGGGTTTAAAAAAATATAGTCGACCCAAGTTATTTTAATGGGTATGTAGCGCTAACACACACTTTAAAGTCCTACTTTGCGTAGCCCTACAGACCTAAGGAGAAGGGATGAACTTACTTCTGCGAACAACGGCTCTAGTGCTTTTCATGCTCAGCCGTACGCCTGCAGTTGCTGCAGCACCAGCAACTATGATCAGTGAGAAGTCTGACAACAGCACACAAAATGAAGTTTGCTCGAAAACATTTAAACATAATCTTAGTGGACTATACGGTATTCCATCAACAACCAACTATAGCCCTACACAGCCTCATGTTGACTTTGATGTCCTTTATGCAAAAGCTCATCACGGACAAAAAGAACTGGAGCAAATTTGTAAAAACACGGCACTACTCACCTCAACTCACGCCTACTTTTCAGGTGTAAAATCAGAGCAAAGAGCTAGGCAAAAAATAGCACATGAACTAAGCGGAGAGGTGAATCGGATCACCGACCTTGCTCGAGCGACCATTGTCGCTGAGGATATAGAAAGCCTGATGCTCGCTTACGAACAGCTAAATCGCTTCACAAAAATCGTTAAAACGAAGAACCGTTTTAAGACACCGGCTCGTTCCGGCTATCGCGATCTCAACTTACTTGTTCAGTTACCCCACAGCAACATCGTTGCAGAAGTTCAACTACATTTAAAAGCGATTGCAGATGTAAAGAGTGGTGAGGAACATGATATTTATGAAGAAATCCAGTCGATTGAGCGTGCTGCAGCGAGTCAGTCTCGCCAACTGAATGAAATTGAAGTAGCTCGCATTCATCATCTAAGAAATCAATCGAGATCACTCTATCAGGATGCATGGCAGCCTTATATTACAACGAACTTAATTGCAGCATAAGTAATATCAAAGCCCCTTATCTAGAGTAAGGGGCTAGAAAATTTGGTGCTCATTTACTATATTTTAGGTATGTAAACCTTTTCTTGAGTAGTTGAATGAGAGGTTACATCTTCTTGTTATTCTCATGTCTTGCTGCGGCTTCTCCCGGTAGTCTTGCAAACGAGTTTAATAGAGAGGACAAGTTCGGGCCGCTGCAACATCACACGCAATCTCCCCTTCATTCGAGTAGCCTATCCCCCCAATTGCGCTCTAGCCTGTTATCAAATTCTGAGTTTTACATTTCTAGTGTCATTGCAAGTGTGTGGGCCAATACCAACACTTATCAGCTCGATTATTACCAAAATCAGTTTGTTATTGGGAGCAACTGGCAGGTTAATGATGATTGGAGATTGGATGTCAATTATCGCTGGAACTATGCAGGCAATAATCAGCTTGATGGGCCCACAATCTATTTCCATGATATTTTCAACATAGAGCAGAACGGCCGTGATAGAGTTGATAAAGACCGTTTCATTATTGATATACCAGACTACGGCATCCACCTTGCTAATTTTAAAGGACAGTCACTAAGCCACACATTCACCAGCTATTTGCAATACCAACTCTATAAAGAACAGACCATGGGAATCTCTGTCGGTGGGACATTACATTATTCTAATACTAAGCATGGAATACTCGACACCCCCAGACTGGAACAAGGTTTGCAGCTCAACTTTAGTTTAAGGGAGAGGTCTTATACCATGGATGCTTCACTCGCTTTTACTCGAAGGAAACACTCCAGCACTTTTCAACATATCCCTTATCGAGAAAGTAATTTTTCGCTAGCCTTAGGATATCGATACTATATCAGCAACGCACATACACTACTTACACAATTCTCTATTCACCAAGGTATTACCAATGATGAGAGTGAGTTATCCAAGCCGATCAATGAATTTACTCTAGGCTATCGTTTTACATACCAAAGAACAGCTGTCGAATTCTTCGTCACGGAAAATATGTTTAATGCGGATAACAGCACAGATATTGCCCTTGGATTGAACGTTCGTTACTTGTATAACCAAGACTAAATTGACAGGATCTGTTTAACCATAGATTCCACTTCATGCGCTTTCGCATCTCTATTAAGGGTGAATGAAGCATACTGATCACCGCGCATACTCATAGATCTATCTACCTCTGCGAGACAATGAACACTGTCACCATTGACAATAAATGACAACTCAATTTCTTTTTTGTTAAGAAAACCTTTATTTTTAAATTCTATCTCTTGATAACAGCCTGACTGAGAGGAAAAGCCCTGTCCGCGAAGAAAGCCTTTCTCAACATCTGCTTTATTCATCACAAAACCTGCATCTTCGATGGCTGCAATAGTTTGACTTACAACAGAAGATGGATGTACTGCAAGATAATCTCGGTCTTTCGGATCGATAGCAAAATCGATATCTAGTGTTGTCTCTAACCAAACTTTGCTCTGATTCATTTGCGCGTTTAGTTCCGTTATAGGGGTTTCATTATCCAAAACCAATTCAAACGGAACTTGTTTAATTTCATCTGCCGAGATGGTGAACGTTTGGACGGCATCCAATCGAGTTAGAACATGCTTTTGGTAAGAGATACTGTCATCAATATCAACTTTTATCTCTGTACATAACTCAATTCTTATTGCGTCTATCTTCTGCTCAACTTCCCCACCTTTAATGACAACATCGCCTTTTAGGGTGCCACCTTGTTCGACAAATAAACTTTCCAAGACAGTATCAACTTTTGCAGCACCTATCCCTAAAGATGCCTTTAACATATTCAACATTAACGATAACCTAGCATAATATTCAAAGAACTCTTGTTTACCTTTTTTGTTGATATTTCTCAAGCTAAAAAGTCGTATGGGTTGCATTTTAATCCCAAATACATGACTATTTGTATAGTCAAAATAGAATTTAGTCTTTTTATGAATCAATCTCCCCTTTATCTCCAAATTAAAACCTACATCATCAAGCAAATTGAGCAAGGTTACTGGCCTATAGGGCACCGTATATCTACCGAATTAGAATTGACTGAGCAGTTTGGTGTTAGCAGGATGACCGTTAACAAAGCACTACGAGATTTAGTTTCTGAAGGAAGGTTAGTGAGAAGGCCGCGACTTGGTACATTTGTTAGCGCACCTGATGATAAAGCCGAATCTCCCCTTTTGAATATTCGCAATATTGCTGATGAAGTTTCTCAAAGAGGAAAAACCTATAGCAGTAAAGTCATCAAACAAGCGTCAATACTAGCTGATGACATGGTAGCGACTCAGCTAGGCGTTATGCTTAACAGCTCTGTATATTGCTCAGAAATCATTCACTTTGAGGATAAAACTCCGATACAACTAGAGATACGTTGGGTCAACGCAAACTATGTCCCGCAATACATTGAGCAAGATTTCTCTGATATTACACCAAACCAATACCTTTCTAATAGCTGTCCATTGAGTGCTATCGAGCATACAGTGGAAGCTATTGTTGCAAGTGATAGTGTTCGCGCTGCATTAAGGTTAGGTATCAACGAGCCTTGTTTGCTACTCAACAGACGTACATGGAGTGGTGATAAGCTAATCAGCACTGCACTACTTTATCATCCGGGAACTCGCTACAAACTAAGTTCAAAAGTGATGTTTTAACATAGATACCCAAGTGACTTTAAAATGCAGGATTCAGAACTCGCGGAAAGACATCATTCTTTCGATCACACTTTTATAACAAGCTACTTGAAGACGGCAATTTTTTACACGAGTATTTGTATATACATTTGAGTTTGAGAAGTAACTATGAGCAAAAAAAATGATATCTTGCTGACCAATGCAAAAATAGTGTCTATGAAGGAAAATCCACAAGGCTACCAGATATCAGAGCCCTGCAATATTTACATCCAAGACGGAGTAATCAAAACAATCACAGCAGACACAAGCGTTCAATGCTCCAACCAGTATGATTGTGGCGGTAAATTAGTGACTCCTGGCTTTATCGATAGCCACACTCATCTTATTTTCGCAGGTAGTCGAGCTCATGAATTTGAAATGCGATTAAACGGTATTCCATACCAAGAAATTGCAAAAAATGGTGGCGGTATTTTATCTACAGTTCGTGCTACGCGTAATGCATCTGAGGACGAATTAGTCAGCCTAGCGTTACCAAGATTAGATGGATTGATCCGCTCGGGGGTTACCACTGTTGAAGTAAAATCAGGGTATGGCCTTACTCTCGATGACGAAGTTAAAATGTTAAAAGCTGCGAAAAAGCTCGAAGAAAGCCGAAGAATCAGGGTTTCCACTACCTTACTCGCCGCTCATACTGTTCCTCCTGAGTTTCAGGGTCAGTCAGACAAATACGTCGACCTTATCTGCGAAGAAATTATCCCTTACGTCTCACAAGAAAAACTGGCTGATAGTGTCGACGTCTTTTGTGAATCAATAGGATTTAATCTTGCTCAAACTGAACGAGTATTTCTTTGCGCAAAAGAAAACGGGTTGGCGATCAAAGGCCATACTGAACAACTTTCCAACCTAGGCGGAACAGCTCTAACGGCAAAGCTTGGAGGGCGATCGGTCGACCATATTGAGTACCTTGATCTAGACGGAGTCCTCGAACTTCAAAAATATGGCACGGTAGCAACACTTCTTCCTGGTGCCTTTTACTTCCTGCGAGAAAGTCAGTTACCACCGATTGAACTATTAAGACAACATAATATTCCTATCGCGGTTGCCAGTGATTTAAATCCTGGAACCTCACCTTTCTCAGATTTGACTATGATCATGAATATGGGTTGTACATTATTTGGCCTAACCCCAGAGGAAACACTTCGAGGTGTTACCAATAATGCTGCGAAAGCTCTGGGTGTAAACCATAGCCGAGGGCAATTAAGCGAGGGCTTTGACGCTGACATCGCAATATGGAATGTGACACACCCAGCCGAATTTAGCTATTTCCAAGGTGAAAGCCGTTTGCATGCTCGCCTTGTCGTTGGAGAGTTAGAACATGTCGAATAACAGTGTGACTAATCAAGAATTTCATTGGCAGGGTCGGCATGACGCGGAAGATGGTCCGTTAGGTAAACGGGTTCACCATATTATCAAACAAATCCAAGTCGAAGATCTCCAGCCTTATCGAAATGCGGTAAGTATCCTAGGGTTTTGTAGCGACGCAGGTGTCGCAAGAAATAAAGGGCGCATAGGCGCAAAAAAAGCACCAGATCTGATCCGTCGTGCTCTTGCTAACATGGCATGGCATAAAGAAAGCAATTTGATTGATTTGGGCAACGTGATTTGTGACGATGATTTGCTTGAACAAAGCCAAGAGCTGTGTGCAGAGGTCATATCGAAAGCCTTAAGATCAACACCCGTAATTACCTTAGGCGGTGGTCATGAAGTCGCATGGTCATCGTTTTTGGGGCTTGCTAAATACTTCGAGTATCTCAATCCAACCAAGCCGCCTAAGATTGGTATTATTAATCTTGACGCTCACTTCGATTTAAGGGCTTTCGAAAGTGATCATATAGATGTTAAATCTAGCTCGGGCACCCCTTTTAATCAAATTCACCACTATTGTCAAAATAGGGACTGGCCATTTCACTACGCATGCCTCGGTGTGAGTCGAGCCAGCAATACTGAAGCGCTTTTCAATAAGGCTGATGAGCTTGGGGTCTGGTATGTCGAAGACAAAGATTTAGCCCACCTTAATCACATTTACCACTTAACCCAACTGCAGCACTTTATCGATAACTGTGACTATATATATCTGACCATTGACTTAGATGTTTTTCCCGCCGAAACCGCACCTGGGGTCAGTGCTCCTGCTGCTAGAGGAGTAAGCATGGATATGTTAGCTCCGTTTATAGATAGAATACTTCACTACAAACAGAAACTTGTCATCGCAGATATTGCCGAATATAACCCAACTTACGACGTAGACAGTCAAACCGCACGATTAGCGGCTCGACTATGCTGGGATATTGCCAACGCCTTTTCAGAAAAATAACGTTTAATAAAGCACTAGGTGATTATCGATGTTTATGACGTCGAGCACCAATGCGTCTAGATACCATGAATATAAGGAACACGATCATGACAGAACGCCAAGTAAACCAGAAGCGCTTAGACACATCCCGTACTATACGCGCCCCTCATGGCACGACTCTTAGGGCAAAATCGTGGCTTACTGAAGCCCCCCTACGAATGTTGATGAATAACCTTGATCCAGATGTCGCAGAACACCCACATTCACTCGTGGTATACGGAGGTATTGGTAGAGCTGCAAGAGACTGGGATTGCTTTGATAAAATTGTTGAAGTACTAGAACGCTTAGAGGATGACCAGACACTGCTCGTTCAATCCGGGAAGCCAGTTGGAGTATTCCCAACACATAAAAACGCTCCACGTGTTCTTATTGCCAACTCCAACATAGTTCCTCACTGGGCGAATTGGGAACATTTTAATCAGTTAGATAAAGAAGGCCTTATGATGTACGGTCAGATGACAGCAGGAAGCTGGATTTATATCGGATCACAAGGCATTGTACAAGGGACCTATGAAACATTTGTCGCTGTAGCAAAAAAACATTTTGATGGCATGGCAAAAGGTCGCTGGGTCATGACTGGCGGTTTAGGGGGCATGGGAGGCGCACAACCTCTCGCAGCAACGATGGCCGGCTTTTCTATGATTGCAGTCGAGTGTGATGAATCAAGGATTGATTACCGTATGCGTACTGGTTATGTCGATAAAAAAGCAACAAGTTTAGACGAAGCACTCTCGATTATTTATGAATCTGAGACCCCCGTGTCCGTTGGACTGTTAGGGAATGCCGCAGACATTTTTCCAGAATTAGTTGAGCGTAATATTACTCCTGATGTTGTTACAGACCAAACTTCAGCTCATGACCCATTGAACGGATATCTGCCTACTGGCTGGTCTATGGCACATGCCAGCGAAATGCGAGAAAAAGACGAATCTATGGTGGTTAAAGCGGCCAAAGAATCAATGGCTATCCAAGTCAAAGCCATGCTTACATTACAAGAGCGCGGTGCGGCTACATTAGACTATGGTAATAATATCCGCCAAATGGCTCTTGAGATGGGAGTGCAAGACGCCTTTGATTTTCCCGGTTTTGTTCCAGCCTATATTCGCCCGCTATTTTGCGAAGGTATTGGACCATTCCGTTGGGCAGCCCTTTCTGGTGACCCTGAAGATATTTATAAAACAGACCAAAAAGTAAAAGAGCTTATCCCTGATAACCCACATTTACATAACTGGTTAGACATGGCTCGCGAGCGTATAAAATTTCAAGGTTTACCAGCTCGGATTTGTTGGGTTGGATTAAAAGATCGTGAACGTCTTGGTCAGGCTTTCAATGAAATGGTAAAAAATGGTGAGCTGAAAGCTCCAGTTGTCATTGGACGTGATCACTTGGATTCAGGCTCTGTTGCCAGTCCAAACAGAGAGACAGAAGGAATGATTGACGGCTCAGACACCGTGTCTGATTGGCCCCTTCTTAACGCCCTACTTAATACTGCCGGGGGTGCTACATGGGTTTCTCTTCACCACGGAGGTGGTGTTGGTATGGGCTTCTCGCAGCATTCAGGAATGGTTATATGCTGTGACGGTAGTGACGATGCATCTCAACGAATTTCTCGCGTACTTCACAATGATCCGGCAACAGGAGTCATGCGCCATGCGGATGCAGGCTATGGACTAGCGAAGGATTGTGCGGCAGAGCAAAATCTCGACCTGCCCATGTTGAATGATGAACTTCGCAAGCTCAAATAAGGATTATCAGATGTTTAAAGTTATAATTAAGCCAGGCCATTTAAGCCTCATTCAATTGCGCAATATCAGCCGCTCAAAAATTCAGGCTGAACTTGACCCAGAATGTATAGCAGCGATAGAAGCGAGTAATCAAACCGTTAACAAAATAATTAAAGAGAACCGCACCGTATATGGTATCAATACAGGTTTTGGCTTACTTGCCAATACTAAAATCGCTGCAGAAGATTTAGAAACCTTACAGAGAAGTATCGTACTCTCTCATGCTGCTGGAATTGGAGATTTTATGGCCGATGAAACCGTCAAAATGATGATGGTTCTAAAGGTCAATAGTTTAGCTAGAGGTTATTCTGGGATCCGACTGAAAGTTATCGAGGCATTGATTCAACTTTTAAATGCAGAGGTATATCCTTGCGTGCCTAAAAAGGGTTCAGTGGGTGCATCTGGCGATCTCGCCCCTCTTGCACACATGAGTACGGTATTACTTGGCGAGGGGCAAGCTCGCCATAAAGGCGAGTTATTGTCTGGCTCCGACGCCCTTAAAATCGCAGGCCTTGAGCCAATAACGCTCGCTCCCAAAGAAGGATTGGCGCTACTCAATGGAACTCAAGCCTCTACCGCCTTTGCGTTAGAGGGATTATTTGCAGCAGAAGACCTATTTGCCTCCGCGCTTGTTTGTGGGGCTATGTCGGTAGAAGCCGCACTTGGTAGTCGTCGCCCATTCGACTCAAGAATTCATATGGTGAGAGGTCATGCTTCACAGATTGATACTGCAGCAGCATTCCGACACTTACTAGAATCAAGCAGTGATATTGGAGAATCTCACCATTGTTGTGAAAAAGTTCAAGACCCTTATTCACTGAGGTGTCAACCTCAGGTCATGGGGGCTTGCTTACAACAAATCCGTAATAGTGCTTCCATACTAGAAACTGAAGCGAATTCTGTCTCAGATAATCCGCTCGTTTTTTCAGAAGATGACGATATCATCTCTGGTGGCAACTTCCATGCCGAACCCGTTGCAATGGCGGCAGATAACTTGGCGCTTGCGATAGCCGAAATTGGTAGCCTATCCGAGAGACGTATGGCGCTTTTGATTGATAGCGCATTAAGCAAGCTTCCTCCATTTCTGGTCGACAATGGAGGGGTCAATTCTGGCTTTATGATTGCTCAAGTGACATCAGCGGCCCTTGCAAGTGAAAACAAAACATTAGCTCATCCCGCTTCGGTAGACAGTTTGCCCACCTCTGCCAACCAAGAAGACCATGTATCCATGGCTACCTTTGCAGCAAGGCGATTGAAAAATATGGCAGAAAACACTCGCGGAATTTTAGCTGTAGAGTACCTAGCGGCAGCACAAGGCCTTGATTTCAGAGCACCAAATTTATCGTCACCTAAAATTGAAAAAGCGAAATCAATGCTTAGAGAAAAAGTAAGCTTCTACGACAAAGACAGGTACTTTGCGCCAGATATTGAGGCTGCTAATAACGTTCTTGCAACAGCAACTCATCATTACTTGCTCCCTGAAGGGCTGCTACCTAGTTTAAGCTCAAAATAAACACTCCTAGCCCTGCTTTCTAAGCAGGGCTTTATCATTCTTTTCTTTTACTCAGCTTGTAAAATTCGCAGTAACGCTTGAAGTGGATGGCGAGCCCGTATATCTTCAAATCTCTTTACCTGACTCCGACAAGAGTAGCCTGTCATCAGGCAACGTTCTTTGGGCAAGTCTTGAAGACGCACCTTCCAGCTAAGCGCATAGATATCTTTGGACATTTGTAATTTATCGGTTTCATGCCCAAAAGTCCCTGCCATGCCACAACAGCCCACAGAAACGGCATCCAACTTTGCACCAAAATGAGCAAATATCTTGCTCCACTGTTTCTCAGCATTGGGCAATTTGGTTTTTTCTGTGCAATGTGACAAAAGGTACCAAGGTTTGGCCTCTTGATTATTTGGCGACTCAAATTGGAAAAGGTTGGGCTCGAGCCATTCGTGAACCGTCAAAACCTCAAAGTCTCCCCGCCGTTCACCCAGAGCCTCAACATATTCATCGCGGTAGCACAGCACAAGAGCAGGATCAACACCAACCATGGGAATACCCAAAGAAGCGACTTGCTGCAAAAAATCAGAAGTTGATTGCGCGTTTTCAGCAAATTGTTTCAAAAAACCTTTGACGTGTTGAGCTTTACCATTGGGTTTAAATGGTAAAACAATCGGTGTCTTGCCTAAACGAGTCACCAAATGCGCAAAGTCTTCCACAACAGTCGCGTCATAAAAGCTAGTGAATGGATCTTGGACAATCAGCACGTAATCAGATCGCTGAGCTTCGCTCATCGCTTTAAGTTTATCAAAATCAAACTGTGAGAGTTTACTCGTTCGTTTGGCAAGTGTCGGAACTGAAAGATAAGGTGAGTCGACATAACCAATGCTTTGTGCAGTTAATTTTTGTGTCCAAGGCCAGCTTAATACCCCATTAACGACTCTCGGCATCATTGAGAGTACAGGTAACATTGTCTCTATGTTCGAAACCAAATAATCCTTTATCGGTCTTTGGTAGCGAGTATGATAAATGTTTAAAAAGCGCGAGCGGAAACTTGGCACATCGACTTTGATCGGACATTGACTGGCACATGCCTTACAGGCAAGGCACCCATTCAACGCTTCGTAGACCTCGTGAGAAAAATCATGTGCATTTTTGTCGCTTATGCGATTAGAAACCCGGTTTATAAGGCTTTTGATAGATGAGGTGCCAGTCAGCGTCTTTTGCTCTAAATCTAAAATATCTACACCCGCTTCACTAAGCTGACGTAGCCACTCTCTTACAATACCCGCACGCCCTTTTGGTGAATGCCTCCTATCCGCTGTTACTTTCATTGAGGGACACATAGGAGAAGCAGTGTCATAATTGAAACACAGGCCGTTACCATTACACTCCATCGCTCCTTTGAAGCTATCACGTACGTCAACTTCTATTTGGCGGTCAAAATACCCCCGTTTTACGTCAGATACTCTGACAAGCGACTCGTCACTATCGATAGGTGTGCAAATTTTTCCCGGGTTCATCTTGTTTTTGGGGTCGAAAGCACCTTTAATCCGCCTTAAGTCCCTAAATAAGCTTTCGCCAAAAAATTCTGGGCCATACTCGGAACGATATCCTTTACCATGCTCCCCCCACATGAGGCCGCCGTATTTAGCCACCAAACTGACCACTTGGTCAGAGATTTTATGCATCATTTCTTCTTGCTTTGGATCACATAGGTCTAAAGCTGGTCTTACATGTAGTACACCGGCATCGACATGTCCGAACATACCGTAATGTAGTGAGTGAGCATCCAGAAGCTGGCGAAATTCCGCAATAAAGTCAGCCAGATTTTCAGGTGGAACACAAGTATCTTCAGCAAAAGCAATAGGTTTCGCTTTTCCCTTTGCGGCTCCCAGTAAACCAACGGCTTTTTTGCGCATTGCGTAAATGCGGCCGATACTCTCAACGTCATCACATACTTGATAGCCGATAATACCTGCTTGATCATTTACAATCATTTGGTCGAGTTTATCAGTCAATGCTCCGACCTGACGGGCATTTTCTTCTTGGCACTCACTGGCGTACTCAACCATGTTAATTCCCTGCATGTCATGTCCAGGAACATCGGTGAGTAACTCGCTAACGCTATGCCAAACAATATCCTGTTTAGCTAAATTGAGTACTTTTGAGTCAATAGTTTCAACTGACAACGCGTTTGCCTCGACCATAAACGGGGCATTTCGTAAAGCCGAGTCGAAACTTTTATACTTCACATTAACTAAGGTTCTAGCGCGGGGAATTTTTGTTAAGTCGAGCTTAGCCTCAGTAATAAAGGCGAGGGACCCTTCTGCACCACACAATACTCTAGTTATGTCAAAGTGATCATTTTCCGGAGTGTACGCGTTTTTCAAGTCATACCCCGTCAAAAAGCGATTTAGCGGAGGAAATTTTTCCTCTATTTCATCACGTTTCTCGCGACAAATTTTTTGGGTAGTATGGAAGGCTTCGTAGGCAAGTTCCCCTTCGGTAGGCATACCTCTCGAAAGATCAGACTCTAAAATGGAACCATCAGCAAATACTGCCGTTAGGGACATCACATGATCTGACGTTTTACCGTACTTTAACGAACCTTGCCCTGATGCATCTGTGTTTATCATACCTCCCAGAGTCGCTCTATTACTGGTGGACAGATCAGGTGAGAAAAAATAACCAAAAGGCTTAACGGCATCATTCAACTGGTCTTTAACCACTCCAGTTTGAACACGCACCCAACCTTCAGCTTCATTGATCTCTAATACATTGTTCATATGCCGAGACAAATCTACAACAATACCTTTCGTCAATGATTGACCATTCGTGCCGGTTCCACCGCCCCTTGGTGAGAACTTGATCGAATTGAAACGAGGTGAGTTTGCAAGTCTGGCAAGGCACGCCACATCATCCGTTGTCTTTGGATGAACAACTGCTTGGGGAAGTTGTTGGTATACGCTGTTGTCTGTGGCTACAGCTAAGCGACTTGAATATTGCGTCTCGATATCACCAGTAAAACGAGTGCCTCTTAGTTCATCAACGAACTTACGTACAGATGAATCAAGGTCTGATTCGGGATCTAATCGTGGTAACATGTGCTTCCTGCCCCTAATACGCTGATCCTATCAGCATCGGGAATATTGAATTTTTAAACGATTTCTTTGATTTCCATCACTTTACAACATTTAAATAGATGATTAAAACAGAATTGCAGTGTCAAAATGGCGTTTAACGCATTTTTTTCCCACACTTATATCTCAATCCACCTGATTTATAGTGTCTCTATGAGCGAAAGATCAATGAAAAAAAATAAAGTAATTACCACAGAAGATATCCTGTTGAAGCTCTGCCAATCTGTATCAAGCATTTTGACTGAGGCAACAAGTACGAATATCTCATATTCAGCAATGGTACAAAAAATCACTAAAACGAGTTTGAAGCCCGATTTCGGCTGCTTTGTTTTGTTCGATGGTGGCTTTTCTGGACTCGTGGTTATCAACTTCGAATCTAAAGCAGCTTTAGAAGTCTATACAAACTACATGCGCAACATGGGCATGCCCGAAGAAGAGCTTGCTGTATTACATACTTCAGATGAAGTTGCTGATGTACTCGGTGAATTAATGAACCAAATTGTAGGTGGCTTCACCAACCAAGTTCGTAAAGACTTACAGACTCACATCACACAAAACCAACCTAAGATGTTATCTCTTAACAAACAAGTCAACTTGTCTGTCGATACCAATTTAGATCGCCCACAAGCACGTCGAGTCACTTTTTCAACCGAGCAGAGTAATATATTTTACCTCGAGCTGGCGATGGATAAAACAGAGTTTATACAACTGGGTGATTTTGAAGTAGCGGAAGAACAAAGTCCCGATGATATTTTGGAACAAGCAAGGAGTAAAATGAGCAACAACAAGTCATCAGAAAAAAGTTCAAGTAACGCTGCATCTGATGACTTACTTGATGACTTAGGTATCTAATACCTCTTCCATATTAGCGAAGCACCACCGAACCAATAGGTGGTGCAAACGTATTTAAAAAATCATGCGTGATAACTCATTTCCGTTTTGTCTAATAAAAGGCTAAAATGATGGACTTTGCCTTATAAATGAATGTCTCTAAAGCCGATGGATAAACAGAAAGCCCTCAAAAAAATTGCAAAATGCTTAGAGCTCGGTAACTCTGCAAACGTTAATGAAGCGGCAAATGCTATAAAAATGGCACACCGCTTAATGCTCAAGTACGGCCTAGATAAAGATGACATTGAATTCATCAAGATGGGTAAGACTCAATCTACCCATTTACTCCCAGCAAACGTAGGTTCAAATATTCTGCGCATAATCAGAGGTATTAATACTAAGTTCGGAGTTGAAGCAGTTCTGTTGAACCACAAAGGCCTAAAGCGTGTTGAATTCATTGGGGAAGCCGATCGTGCAATTTTCGCCGCTTTCGCTTTCGATATCGTCTATCGAGAAATGAACGAACAAACTGGTCGTTTTAGAAATGGCTTCGCTGGGAGTGGTACATCAAATCAGGAAGTAACTCGCAGAGTAAATTCGTTTCTGTCTGGCTGGGTTGAGGGCGCTTTAGAAAAGCTACCAATTATTAGTCCAGACGAAGAATCCGCCAAAAAGATTGATGACTACATAGACAAAGAGTTCCAAAATATTGATCGCGAGACTTTCAAGCAGCAGTTAAAAGAAGCGATGAAGAATATTACCGAAGACTATGAAGTTGGCCTTAAAAAAGGCAGAACTGTGTCAGTGAGCCGTCCAATTGATGGCGCGCAAGCACCCAAGATGTTGCGTTAAATCATTATCGAGTCTTTCCCGAGTCATTATTCTGTCAAGTCTGAAGAGATCAATTGACAATACCATCATGATAAGTTTTAGTTCCCACTACTTTTAATTACTTAATTGTATACCTAATTCGTCTCGAGGTAATGGGTTCAATAACATTAGCTGACTTTTAAGACGCGGTAACGATTTAAAGATCAATTCTTTCAAATCGAAAAATACTGGGTCTGCGTGCAAAAAAGCACTCACCTAAAGGGTATTTCAAGAGGCTAATCTTTGTGAGAAACAACTGAGAAAGCCTCCACAGCCTCACTTTTGAACCCCTCGTCTCGAAACCAAATTAATATGTGATTCACACGGAGACATAATTGTGAATAAAATGACCCTTACTCTCGTTGCAACGCTCATCCTTAGCGGTTGCCAGGCAACACAACGTCAAAATGCAACAACAGGTCAAGATGAAACCAATTCCACCACTCAAGGCGCGATTATAGGTGCTATCGCAGGCGCTGCTATTGGTTTAGCAACTGGTGACAACGCCAAAGAACGTAGAAACCAAGCTCTCATCGGCGCTGCAGGTGGTGCTGCAGTTGGCGGTGGTATCGGTTATTATTTTGATCAACAAGAGGCAGCGCTTAGAAAAGAATTACTTAATTCGGGCGTTCAAGTCGAACGTACAGGAGAAAATCAACTTCGCCTACGAATGGAAAATGGCATTGGTTTTTCTTCAGGCTCATCGACACTTGATAATAGTATTCACAAAACGTTGAGAGGCGTCGCACGAATTTTGGTTGAATACCCAGAAACAAGTCTTGTTATCGAAGGGAATACTGACAGTACCGGGAGCGACAGAACCAATCAGATTTTATCAGAAAAACGCGCAGAGTCAGTCAGAGGCTACTTAGTTGGTCAAGGAGTTGCACCCGGGAGAGCAGTTTCAAGAGGACTCGGAGAAAGACAGCCTATTTGTACCAACAGTACTAAGGAAGGCAGAGCATGTAATCGTCGAGTAGAGATAAAAATATTGCCTCTAAAATAGACTTTAGAAAATTTATTTTTATTTAAATCAGTGGCTTTTTATGGATATGGGTTCTACATATTTATTATCACATTTCATGGAAAGCCACTTCGATATCAATCTCTCAAACCCTTTTAAGATAAGCTCTGCACAAAACATGAAAATCTTGATCGCCTCCATGTCTCAAATTGATATACTTAAGCGATAGTTTTATTGTTTTTCAGGTGAATCTTTGCGAACTATCGCACTTCTACTCACTTTTTTTGCTACTGCTGTCTCTGCCCAAAGTGTAGAGGAACTTATAGCAAGTGCTGAAAATAACAATGTCCATGCCCAGCTCCAGCTTGCAGAACGCTTTCTACGAGGACGAGATGTCGAGCAATCAGATCAAGATGCTATATATTGGTATAAAAAAGCGGCAGAGGGAGGCAGTCATGTTGCCGCTGCAAAACTCGGTTTTGCCTATTACCGAGGTATTGGTACTAAATCAAGCGATGAGAGGGCATCTTTCTGGTTAAGCCAAGCTGCTTTTGCAGGTGACCCACAATCTACATATTTACTTGGTAGGTTATACGAAGGACGAAAAGAGCCACTTAATAACCTAATACTCGCAGAAGTTTGGTATCAAAAGGCAGCCACGATTAATCCAAAGGCTGAGAACGATTTCGCACGCGTTGCCGAAAAACGTTTTAATCAGCTTAGGGCAAAACAATTGTCAAAAATGGAAAGCATGGACTTAGCAGAGCAGACACCCAGTGTTAACCAACATTCAAAAGGTGACAATCCACAAGCAATTTCAAATCCCACATACGCACTTTCAAGCGCGCTTTTGGGAGTGTTAGTTTTAGTCTGTTTACTATGGAAAAAGAACCGCTCACTTCGAGCTCATTCTAAATCACTAGAGGAGCAGATCCAGCAACAAAAATTAAAATGGACTAAAGAGTTAAGTTCCAAAACAGAAAGGCTTAAAAAGCAAAAGAGCCAAATTGAAACGCTTTATAAACACGTGAAAAATACACCTACTACCAGCTCCAAAAATCACGAAGCGCTAAACCTTTCCTGTGCACTTTTCGGATTTAATCCTGCCAAAATCCCAGAGCAAAAACAAATTAAAGTACGCTATAAGCAGCTTTGTAAAGTTTATCACCCCGACCTACAGGGCAGTGACGATGAGATGAAACGCTTAAATCAAGCACTAAAAATCATCTTAGCCTTTAAAACAAAATGAGTGCTAACAATAAACATTACAACATAAGTGAATATCTACAATTTTTTAGGTTAACAAAATCAAAAAGCAAACGATCTCCATCCCACAATCTATAACAAACAGTTAACTCATTAATTATCCATATGTCATAATTTGCAATAAATTTTCACTCAGAAACGACATAAAGAGTTTGATATGTACATCTATGAAGGTATTTGCGATTGGTGTAAGAAACTAGCAATGCTCAAAAAGCACGATTACATTGATGGTAAGAGCCATTTTTCCTGCCATGAATGCAACACACTCGCGACGCTTGATGTGAGGCAGTTCAATCTTGCAGAAACGAAGTCACAGAACGAAAAGTATTTTAAAAATAATTAAATTTAAAAAAGATAACGATTGAGCCACTCTACTTGGTGGTATTTTTATAATTGATACTATTGGGTATAAATAATGACAATCAATTTACATTGTTCCTATATTCGGGTAGGTTCGAAGAACATTCATAAAATAATATAAGTCAATGGATCCAATTAGAGCCTCTGAGATAGAACGCAGAAAATACTTGGAAATGTTGGACTCATTTCCAACCGTTGCAATAATCCAATCTGTTTTGGCCGCAACTGTACTCTGCTATTGCTTTTTATCCTATGGCGTAACAACACATGCCATCGTATGGACTGCTCTATTTCTCATTTCAATTCTCTATCGGTACCGGCTAGATCATGGTCTTAGACCTTTTGTAGTCGAAAGTAAACCCACGAAAAAACAACTCGCTTTACTTTTATCTTCAAGAGCATTCATAGGGTTAGTCTGGTCAATAGGGTCCATTGGATATATCGAGGCCTCGCCTGATGAAAACTTCTTAGCTGCCATTATATGGTGCTCCGCCCTCGCCTATGCTGGATGTTTATTTCACCAAAACTCCGTCTCGGCACTACTTTGCTATTTTTGGTCTATTATTTTGCCTTTATCAATATATATGGCTTTAGTATTAGACTGCTACAAAGAAGCATTCATACTTATATTCTGCGGAATTGCGTTTGTCATTCTTTATATTCATCTGCTTCACCAAAAAGTAATAACCAGAATTGATGAAACGATTACCAAAGAAAGACTAATTGAAAAACTTTCAAATGCGAACTTATCCGCTAAGTTACTTGCGGAACAAGATGCATTGACGAAATTGAAAAACAGAACTTTCTTCAACCAGAAAATCGTGAAAGTCTGGAGACTGTCTCACAAGAAGCAACAGCCATTGTCTGTTGTTATCCTAGATATCGATCATTTTAAAGCTTACAACGATAATTATGGGCATATAGCCGGAGATAAAGCACTGAGAAAGATTGCCAAATGTATCAAACAAATCAACTTGGAATCTGAGCATAGCTTTTTCGCTCGTGTCGGCGGGGAAGAGTTTATTGCAGTTCTACCAGATACCGAAGTTGAAAGTGCTGTTTCAATTGCAAACTTGATTAGGGAGAAGGTTGAAGACGCTGCGATACCACATGAATTTTCATCTTGTTCAAACATCGTGACCATAAGCGCAGGTGTATCCTCGATCATACCACCCAAAGGGCGATCATTTATTGAGCTCATCGAGATGTCAGATAAGGCCCTCTATCAGGCGAAAGAGGGCGGCAGAAACCGTGTTTCTGTTCTCACAATTCAGCATCATGCTGAAGCTCAGGAGCTGCTTCTGCAAAAGCAGGCAGTTGATTGAGGCTGTTATATAATCTTTCTATCGAGGGGAATTGGGAAATATCTACCCCAAAGCGTAGAGCATTGTAGACTTGGGGGACTAGGCAAACATCCGCGATACTCACCTCGTTCCCGATACAAAATTCCCTACTTGATACTACTAACCTCTTTTCTAAGGCCTCAAAGCCGACCTCGATCCAGTGTTTGTACCAAGCACTTTTTTCCGTATCTTTAATGGCAAGTTTATCCGATAAATACTGTAGCACTCTTAAGTTATTGACTGGATGAATGTCAACAACAATATCTTGCGCCATAGCTCTACTGAGAAACCTTTTAGCACCTTTACTTGGTGTTAATAATCTCTCTGGATATGTCTCATCGAGATAATCTATAATCACCAAAGACTGGTTCACCGTGAAGTCACCATGGACAAGGACAGGCACAAGTTGGTTAGGGTTCAATTCCTGAAAGTGCTGATGATGCTGCTCGCCACCATTTTTCACGAGATGAATAGACCGACTTTCATATTTCAGACCTTTCAAATTCAGAGCAATTCGAACTCGATAGGCAGCTGAAGATCGCCAATAACCATATAGGACAAGATCACTCATACTTCACCACTTGTTGATCAATCGCGCCAAATATTGTCATACCACTCTTATCATGCATTTCAATCTTGATTTTATCGTTGAACTTCATAAATGAGGTTTGTGGTTTGCCATCACGTATCGTTTCAATCATACGAACTTCAGCGATACATGAATAGCCTACACCACCTTCTGAAATAGAAGTGCCAAAATCGGTACCCTGCTTATTCGAAACAGTTCCTGAACCAATGATAGCACCTGCTGCTAGAGGTCGTGTTTTCGCTGCATGAGCAATCAATTCTGAAAAACTAAAAGTCATATCTACGCCAGCATTTGGGCAACCAAAAGGCTTATCATTATAGGTACTCAATAATGGAAGATGGACTTTAGAATCGCGCCATGCTTCACCGAGCTCATCAGGAGTGACCGCAACAGGCGAAAAAACGGATGAGGGTTTAGACTGAAAGAAACCAAAACCTTTCCCCAACTCATTTGGAATAAGCCCTCTCAAGGAAACATCATTGACTAACATCATGAGTCGAATAGATTTCTCAGCCTCTGATACAGAAACGCCCATAGGTACATCTCCAGTAATTACGGCCACTTCACCTTCGAAATCAATACCCCATTCCTCACTGGAAAGAGGAATAGGATCACAAGGACCTATAAACGAGTCAGACCCTCCTTGATACATTAAAGGGTCAGTCCAGAAACTGGGGGGCATTTCTGCTCCGCGGGCTTGGCGAACCAACTCAACATGATTGACGTAAGCAGAACCATCTGCCCATTGATAAGCACGGGGTAATGGAGACTCACACTCTGAAGTGCAGAACGGCATTTCACTGTTTAATTCACCGCTATTGAGGGCAATATAAACCTCATTCAACTGAGGTTCAGTCCTTTCCCAGTTATCCAATGCCTCTTGTAAAGATTGAGCAATTTCAGGCACCGCGACACACTTCGAAAGGGACTTATTGACTACAACTAATAGCCCATCTCGGCTATCATTTTTTAAGCTCGCTAACTTCATTTATTAAATTCTCTTTATTTTGTTTCTTGCCAACTGTAGACGTACTGAGGGTTTTCAACTTGTTGTGCATGTTCGCTAAACTGCAAAGCATGACGAGTGTCGATCATAACCGCTACTTCATCGGTAAATTTCTTTTTATGCTCTCGTCCTGCTTTAAACGCTTTGGGATGTGGCCCATGCGTAAAACCAGCAGGATGAAAAGTCACCATTCCCGCCTCAATGTTATCGCGACTAAAAAAGTCTCCAGCATGATAGAAAAGGACTTCATCATAATCATCATTGTTGTGATAAAAAGGAACTTTTAACGCACCTGGATCACTCTCTATTGGGCGTGGTACGAAAGTACAGATAACGAATCCTTGCCCAACAAAAGTCGTATGCGCAGAAGGAGGCAAATGATAACGATGCGACATCAAAGGCCGAATATCTCTCCAATTCACTCTAACCACAGCAAGATCGCCATGCCAACCAATTGCATCTAGTGGATTAAAAGGAAATGAAATAATACTTACCTTCTCATGTCTTTTGACATGAACTTGTGTGGCGACCTCTGAGTATTGAGCTTTAAACTGGTCGTCAATTTTTGGCACGTCGAGCACCGCAGGGTCAAATACCGCATGATTTCCAACCATACCTTTCTCAGGTAATGCATAGGCTGCGTCGGTATTTTCTATCATTAAGATAAACAAAGGTTCCTGAGTTTCAATCCGCCAATTTGTTGAACGGGGGATCATGACATAATCCCCCTCTTTCACTGTCATGTGGCCATAATCGCAAAAAAGTTCAGCCGTACCTTGGTGAATAAAAAGTAACTCATCACCATCAGAGTTTCTCACTAAATGGGTCATTGACGCATTTAACTTCCAAATACGTATTTTGCAATCAGAATTATGCAGCAATGAGGGCACATCCCAAGGCGAGGGCTGCAGTGCTTCATCTACATTATTGAGATTGAATGCCCTTGGTTTTAGATCTCCCTCCCACTCACTCCAGCCTGTTGGAGCATGTCGATGGTGAAAATGGGAAGCAGGACCGAAGAACCCACTCCGCCCAGCTTCTCGCTCATAAATTGCCTCATCAGGAAAATCGGCATGTGCCTGCTTTGAGCATATCCCTTCCTTGTGAGGAAATGATATCCATTTATGCATTATCAAGTACTCCACGACGGATCTGATCTTCTTCAATTGACTCAAATAGAGCCTTAAAATTGCCCTCACCAAAACCTTCGTTACCCTTGCGTTGGATAATTTCGAAGAAAACTGGGCCGATAACCGTTTGAGTAAATATTTGCAGAAGAATGCCGTCTTTTGTCGGTGCACCGTCAATCAAAATCTGTAGCTCACGCAATTTTTCAACGTCTTCTGAGTGGCCTTCAACTCGCGTATCGATTTTTTCATAGTAGGTATCTGGTGTTGGCATAAAATCCATACCACGACTTCGGAGGGTCGACACAGTTTTGTAGATATCATCTGTTGTCATGGCGATATGTTGAATGCCTTCGCCCTTGTACTCACGGATAAACTCTTCTATTTGCGATTTATCATCCGATGATTCGTTAATTGGAATTCGTATCTTTCCACATGGTGCAGTCATTGCTCGGCTCACGAGCCCTGTAAGCTTGCCCTCAATATCGAAATATCTGATCTCCCTGAAGTTTCCAATACGCTCATAGAAACCAGACCAAACGTCCATATTGCCCTGCTTAACATTGTGAGTAAGATGATCGATTTCATATAAGCCAACGTCCATTTTTGATAAGCGTGCGTCGGCATCATCATAAAAACGAAAATCAACATCATAAATACTGGCTTGCTTATAACGGTCAACGAAGTAAAGCAAGCTTTCACCGATCCCGTAAATCGCTGGGATACTTAACTCCATAGGACCAATCTCAGTAACGTATTCTTTTCCACCATTTGCGACGGCTTGTTTCATTGCCACACAAGAGTCATGTACACGAAATGCCATACCACAAACTGACGGGCCATGTATCTTTGCGAACTCGTGAGCTTGACTGTGAGGTTGAGCGTTAACAATAAAATTAACGCCTCCTTGACGGTACAACCATGCTTCTTTCGAGCGATGTTTGGCAACTTCAGCAAAACCAAGAGAATTAAATAAATTCTTCAGTGCTTGAATGCCTTCTTCATTGGCTGCTGTGTATTCTACAAATTCAAAACCATCTGTACCAAGTGGGTTGTACGCTTCGTTCATTTCCATTCCTCGTTATAAATAATACTGCCGTGTAACTATTTATAAGTTGGCCCAGAAACAGAAAAAAAAGAATATTTTGAGGAAAACGAATTGTTAATTAACTGTAAACAGTAAAGTGTAAAATGGGAGAAACCGAAACAAAAAGAATGGATAAAACAGTGATTTAATAAGCTCAGAAGCAGTAACAATAATTTTACATTATTCGTTACGTCGTGCTATTTGAGAAACCTAGAGTTTAAGAAGGATAAGCTCGGCCTTACAGGCCGAGATTTTGAGAAAGAGCTTTCATCTGTTTTAAGTCCATTTGATGAACTCGGATCATTTGTTCTACTTGGCTCAATCTTGACTGAGATTCATCTTGCTTGTCACAAGAGTCTGACTTTGCTTCCCAGGAAGTTCCAGAAAGGTAGTCATCACAAGCCTTCTTGAGTTTCTGTAGACGAGGATGAAGACTGTCTCTTTCTTTTTCAAGAGCATCAAGTTCTTGTTTTACCTTAAACTCTTTTTGGAAAATTTCCCTAGACCTCTCAAACATACTCGCTTGCATATCTGCTTGGCGGTTTAGCTTTACGTTTTCCTTTTGGGCAGACGCAAGACGATCAATCTGACTGGTCACCTTTTCTTCAAGAGATGTGTTTACCTTCTCTAGTTCTTTTATCTGCTGTTCGAGTTTTTTAATAATATCTGCGTGTTTGGTGTCGTTCTCTTTTATCGCGCTTTCAAGTTTAACTTTTACCTCATGATCTACATCAGCCACTTTCTCTTTTACCTTATGAGCCATGGCTTTTTGGTCTGCAACCATTGAAAGGTATTTCTGCTCGACCACATCATAGTGGGCTTGCCATTTTTTCGCTGTAAGAGAGGAACCGACCAAACCACCCAAAGCAAGACTCAATATACTCGCAATTATAATATACAGATAAGTGCGCTTGTCTCGCTCTTCAATAACTACAACATCATCATCTCTGGCTTCATTATTTTCGTCCAACTTACTACTCCCCAATTCTAACGTATCAACTCAGACACAACGACTGCACTGGTGTAAATACAAAAGGCCGATATTAGCGTTATTACAACATATTTTTGCAATTTTTCATTAGTTCGGTAACGGATCAAAACGTACGCAAGGACGACCAAAAACGCTATCGCAAGTAAACGAGTCATATTTATGCCCTAATTAAATTCGTATTTTCATTACTTTAACTCATTTTTACGTTATCAGGGTCAGAGCAAAGCAGTTTTGTGCTCGAAAATTCAAATTTTTTCAGATTAGTGGGTGTAACAACTCAATATTTCGACAATTACACTTAATATACCCAAAAGACAGAAAGACACTTGGTTATCAACGTTTTTAGGTTGGTTAGCAGCCGTGTTTAGGGTATAAAGAGCCTAATTCACTTAATGAGACTTTCAAATGAAACCGTACATTACGAAAAACAAAAAACGCCGGATAAAAAAGAAGCTCTTTCTCGATGAGTTTGCCATGCTGGGCTTCGAACTGAGTTGTGAGACATCGATTGTTGATTTTGACACATACGACCTTTTTGTAGATGAATTTGTTGATTTCATCGATGCTCAAGGACTTAGCTTTGGCGGAGGTGGTCTCGAACTATTTGAAGGATTCCTGTGTTGCAGCAAACGTTACCAAAGTGTCACAGAAGCGCAAAAGTCGAACGTAGTTGACTGGCTAAATGCGCATTCAAAAGTGAAGTCCACTAAGACCAGTGAGCTCATTGATGCTAACTATTTCTAGCGTCTCAAATAGCGCCAATCGGCGCTATTTTATAAGCTATCTTACTTCAAGTCCCAGTTCGTGCTGGGCACAGCACCTAACTACGTAACTCACTTTCAATAGCCCAGCAATGACCAGGATACTAACGTGCGCCGTCATTTGTACACCAAGGCTAAAGTGTTCAGCGTACGGGTACGAAATCAATATACTCGCGATCATTGCAACAAACGTCAACAACAATGCTGTATTTGCGTAAAATAATACTTTCTTCGCTAGGCTCTTATTCGAAATTGTAAACATAATAAACCTCACTCGATATCTCTGCTTACTTTTATTCAATCACTGCATAACCCTTGCCAAAAATAAAACTTAAACATAATCAATACTTTAAAATAATCACAACCAAATAGAGTCATAATGACACAAATAAAATTAGCATCATTAAAACACCAAGGAGTCAAAATGACTTCATTGTCAGTCATCCAATTTAGTTGATTAAAAGAAAAATAATGGTAAAGTGCTCGCGTCAAAAAGCTTCACAGGTTTTTTGACCAACTTTTATTCATATATTTGAATAATTGTTCCGATGAAGACTGCAGGAGAGTGGTTACCTACGGCTGAGAAATCAACCGTTAAGATAACCTACCGAAGAAGTAAATCTTTCAGGTGCTACTAAACAGTAGCGAGGACTGTAGTTGGAGGAACCTCTGGAGAGAACCGTTAAATCGGTCGCCGAAGGAGCAAGCTTTGAATATCAAAGTGAAACTCTCAGGCAAAAGGACAGAGGAGTGAAAGCAACCGCTCAGAAAACCATAAATCATCCGCTTTTTGGACTGGCTCAATGCCAATTCTGACTTTTCACTCTTCTCCTTATATTTGTATTAATACTTAAGGGGAACTAATGAACAACCTTCAATCTTTACTGCAAACCATCGATAACCTGGTTTGGGGACCACCTTTACTAATATTATTGGTCGGTACTGGCGTTTATTTCACCGTAAAACTTGGGGGAATACAGTTTCAGCATTTACCTAAAGCTCTCAAAATGGTCTTCAGTAAAGAAGAAAAAAAAGCAGAGGGCGAAGTATCTAGCTTTGCTGCACTCTGCACAGCATTATCGGCGACAATCGGTACGGGTAATATCGTTGGAGTGGCAACGGCAATTAAACTCGGAGGTCCGGGGGCACTCTTTTGGATGTGGCTTGCCGCTTTGTTTGGCATGGCCACCAAATACGCCGAATGCTTATTGGCTGTAAAATACCGTCAAGTCGATGAAAATGGTCAGGTGACAGGCGGCCCTATGTATTATCTTCGTGACGGAGTCGGCTCTAAGCTTTTGGCAACACTATTTGCTATTTTTGCGCTTTTGGTTGCTTGTCTAGGAATAGGCACATTTCCTCAAGTCAACGCCATTATTGATGCCAGTGTCATCTCATTCGGTCTCTCTCGTGAACTTGTCGCTATTTTATTAACCTTAATGGTGGCGGGCGTTACGCTTGGTGGAATCCAATCCATCGCACACGTTGCAAGTAAGGTTGTTCCCGCAATGGCTGTATTTTACGTAATGGCTTGTTTAAGTATAATTGTGCTCAATGGTGATAGGCTTATCGAGGTTGTACAACTTGTTGTAAGCTCGGCATTTTCTGGTAGTGCAGCTTCAGGTGGCTTTGCTGGAGCAAGTATCATGCTCGCTATTCAGTCCGGCATTGCTCGTGGGGTTTTTTCCAATGAATCTGGATTGGGTAGTGCTCCCATGGCAGCAGCGGTAGCCAAGACAAACTCCTGTGTTAAGCAAGGTCTTATATCAATGACAGGAACCTTTATTGATACCATCATTATCTGTACTATGACCGGCTTTGCGCTGATTTTAACAGGGGCATGGCAAACAGATTTTGCAGGAGCAGCAATGACAACCCATGCTTTTGCGGTTGGATTAAATGCCAGTACCGTAGGCCCAATGATAGTATCTATTGGCCTCATTTTTTTCGCTTTTACCACCATCCTAGGATGGAACTACTATGGTGAACGTTGTGTTGTTTTTTTGATAGGTACCAAAGCCATACTTCCTTATAAAATAGTGTTTATTGCTCTTGTAGCATCAGGGGCTTTTCTTAAATTAGACATGATTTGGCTTATCGCAGATATCGTCAATGGTTTAATGGCAATACCTAATTTAATTGGCCTGATATTACTCCGCCATATCATTATTGATGAAACACAACTTTTCTTTTCAAACCTCAAAACTCAATCTTCATCATTAATGTAATCATGCCAATAGCGAGTTCTGTTATCTAGAACTCGCTATCTCCATATGGACACGAGTCTCGACATAACTTAGGCAGGCATTTGTGACTGCAACAAATACTTCATCTTGCACGACATATAATCGTTTTAAACTAGTTCCAAAATCCAAGTTAGGAACAATTATGTCGCCAAGCCTACCCAAAGAAATTGAGCATATTGAAAATTTAGCTAATCGATTTTCAGAAAAAATTAAGCTAAGGAGCCTTGCTCAAATAGAACATCAAGCTCAAAGTATGCCTCTTTATGCCATGGAGATCGGGTGCACTTCTGCAAATGCTCCATGCCTTATATTGACAGGCGCGATACACGGAGTAGAGAGAATAGGTAGTCAGATCATACTCGTCTATTTAAAAAGCTTATTAAAGCGCGCTTTATGGGATAAAAGACTAGCCGATACATTGGATAACCTAAAGATTTTGGCTATCCCTGTTGTAAATCCATGGGGAGTGGCGCTCAAACGCAGATCGAACCATAACGGTGTTGATTTAATGAGAAATTCCCCCATTGAAAGTCAAAACCCATCTTATCATCTACACGCAGGACAGAACTTTAGTGATAAACTGCCTTGGTACAGAGGCAATCCACTGCAAATGGAAAAGGAACTCCAAGCTATAGATGCGTATATTAATGGGCATATCCAGTCTTCTCGAACTTGTATCTTGCTCGATTTACACAGCGGTTTCGGTACTCGAGATCGGCTTTGGTTCCCCTTCGCTCAGAATCATAATCCTCCACAACATCTCGCCCATTACTACATGCTTTATCATGTGTTCCGTAAGAGTTACCCACATTATGAGCTTTACCAATTTGAACCTCAATGGCACCAGTACACGACTCACGGCGACTTTTGGGATTGGCAGGTAATGAAAAATCAAGACAACGGAAAGAACTGCTTCCTTCCATTAACCCTGGAACTTGGGTCTTGGCTATGGGTGAAAAAGAATCCACTGCAGTTACTTCAATTTAACCAGTTGTTCCACCCGATCAAACCACATAGAGTAAAACGAGTGCAACGCAGACACAGCACACTTCTCGACTATTTTATTCAAGTTTTAGACAGTGATCTTGTTGTACAATTGTCTCCATTAGAAAAACAAAAATACCAACGACAGGCATTAAAATTATGGTTCCAATAGTTTTATTAAGGGGATTACTTCGTGAAAGTGGCCATTGGCATTACTTCATCAAAGCGATAAAACAGAGATACCCCGATATCGAAATACTGACACCTAATGTCCCTGGGAATGGTGACTTGAATCAATTAAAAAGCCCGACCTCTATTGATGCTATGATGCGAGCAGTGCAAACACAGATTCCCGAGCACTACGATAGTTTTCATTTAGTATCAATTTCTATGGGCTCGATGATCGCCAGCCATTGGGCTCACCAACGACCAGATTTAGTGAAAAGTTTAACCATGATAAACCCGAGCTTTTCTCGCTACAGTTCAATCCAACAACGGATTAATTTAGCAGCGTTATCACGGCTCTTTTGTGCAAAACAAAAAAATCCACTGATCTTTGAGCAAGAGGTGATCAAATGGACCTGTCCTAATTCACTCGATGACAATGAAAAAATAGAGTACTACGCGGAGCTTGCTCGTCAGCACCCCGTCACAAAGATAAATACGTTGCGTCAGCTTTTGGCAGCCGCTAAATTTAAAGGGGAAACTCACGCACCAGAGTGCCCCACCCAAGTGGTCGTTAGCGAACACGACAAACTCGTAAATTCAATCTCAGGCAAGAAGATAGCCGATGCCTGGAATATTGAACTCTCCTGTTTCAACAGCAATGCACATGACTTGCCGCTCGCCGAACCACACGAACTTGCAGAAAAATTGCTTAATTGGTTGTATAAAACAAACTGAGCTATCGGCTCTCCAACAGTAAGCGAACTCCCAAAAGCAATAAAATCGCAGCGGTGGACCCCTCCATCGCGCGGATAAAACCTGGTTTTTTCATTACGTGGCTAATAGAGGCCAACAAACGAGCTAGTGTACACTGCCAAACCATAGCAAGAACAAAATGAGTTCCAACCATGATACCAGCTTGGAGCCACACCGACTTATCGTAGTTAATAAACTGGGGTAAGAAAGCAAGATAAAATATGGCCGTTTTGGGGTTTAGTATATTGGAGAGAAAACCTTGACGCATTGATTGCCATACGCTTAATTTTGATTTCTCTACTTGATGAACAAGTACTGACGGTTTACGGCTGAACAGTGAAAAAACACCGCTAACACCAAGCCAAATAAGATATCCAGCCCCTATCATTTTTACCATAAGAAATAGCTCAACTGATTGATTTAGTATGGCTGAGATACCAAGCACTGAGAGCGTTGCATGTAAAAATAATCCACTACAAATACCTAAACTGGTGTACATACCATCTCTATATCCACCGCGAGCGGTATTTTTTAGAATCATTGCAGTATCCAACCCAGGCGTTATGGTAAGTATCAATATCGCAAGAAAAAAGGTGGGATAATTTTCTATCATGTTATTCCCTCATATACTGTTCGCTCTTCCCATGAAAACACTCAAAGGATCGAGTAGTAACATCCATTTTAAATTATGTCATTCACAAGCAAACACTTGTAGCAACGGTTGATGTTTAAAATCACCGAAATCTGCAGACACATTAACAGAAAATATTACTCTAAATTGATTTGACTTGGTATCTAAAAAAGATATTGATATCATTGGTTTTTTACATGTCAGGGATGGCGGCCATGAGCGCACTCGAAAAATTAAAAGCACACTCAAAAAAAATACATAACTTTAACCATTTATCAGCAATATGTGGCTGGGACCAAGCAGCAGTAATGCCTTCAGGAGGCAACCAAGCCCGCTCGGAAGCCATGGCTGAATTGTCCGTTCACATACATGGTTTAAATACTCAACCCCAACTAGCTGAATGGTTTGAGCAAGCAGAATCTGAGGATTTAAGTAGTCAAGATCGTGCTACGTTACGTGAATTAAAGCGCCAGTGGCAGCAAGCAAACGTACTACCTGAAGACCTAGTACAAGCAAAGTCTCTAGCTGGCTCGAAATGTGAACACGCATGGCGTACTCAAAGAAGCGATAATGACTGGCAAGGCTTCGAAAAAAACTGGAAGGAAGTAGTGACACTGTCACGTGAAGAAGCTCAGATTCGTGCCGAAGCAAGTGGCCTTTCGCCCTACGATGCAATGCTTGACCTCTATGAGCCTGGGGTAAATACTCAATCACTCAACCACCTCTTTAACGAAGTTAAAAGCTGGCTACCTGATTTAATCAATCAAGTCATCGATAAACAATCCAGTGAACAAGTTATTCAGCCCACAGGAAAGTTTTTAGCCAGCCAACAAAAAGCACTTGGCCTTGAAGTAATGAAACTGCTCCAGTTTGATTTTAATCATGGTCGATTGGATGAAAGCATGCACCCATTCTGTGGTGGTGTTCCATCGGATGTACGTATCACCACTCGCTACAGTGAAAGCGATTTTATTCAGTCTTTGATGGGTATTGTTCATGAAACAGGCCATGCAAGATATGAGCAAGGACTTCCGAAATCATTAGCTGGTTTACCCTCAGGCGACTCACGTTCTATGGGCATTCACGAGTCCCAGTCATTGTTCTTTGAGATGCAAGTTGGTCGAAGTGATGCATTTATTCAACACCTTGCTAAGTTCGCAGGTGAAAAGTTTAGTGAGCACAATAGTGACATCTTCTCCCAAGAGAATTTTCAAAAGCTCTATACTCGAGTGAAAAAAGACTTCATTAGGGTTGATGCAGACGAACTTACCTACCCTGCTCATGTCATTTTGCGCTACGAAATCGAGCGTGACTTGATTAACGGTACTATTGAGCATACCGATGTCCCTGATATTTGGGATCAAAAGATGCAGCAGTACCTTGGCCTCTCAACAAGCGGTAATTATCGCAATGGTTGTATGCAAGATATTCACTGGACCGATGGCGCATTTGGCTATTTCCCAAGCTATACATTAGGGGCAATGTATGCAGCCCAGTTTATGGCTTCAATGAGAAAGTCTGTTGATGTCGATGCCGCTATTTCACAAGCCGATCTTTCACCTATCTTTACTTGGCTATCTGACAACATTTGGAGCAAAGGCAGTTTGCTCACAACAGATGAACTGGTTAAACAAGCAACCGGTGAAACACTTAATGCAGAACACTTTAAAGCGCATTTAAAAGCACGTTATCTGTAAAATACTTGATACCCAGCGCCAGTACTTTACTGGCGCTTTTCTGAATATCTCGTTTGTGTCACAACACCCAAATCTGTTTTTTTCACTTAGAATTGTCGCAACTCTTCCCCTATACCATTGTCACTGTTTGTGTTTCAGATCTAGAATGGCGAAAACCTAAGCAAATGTCAGATTAATTACACGAGTATTGCCATGAGTCTTCAACCCTTAATCGACGAGTTTATCGACATTGTTGGTCGACAATACGTACTAACAGAAATGAAAAAGACCGAGTACTACCGCTCTGGGTTTCGTTCAGGAAAAGGCAAAGCGCTCGCCGTAGTTTTTCCTGGATCGCTCATTGAACAGTGGCGAATACTCAAAGCTGCGGTTCAATCAAATTGCATTATTATCATGCAAGCCGCCAAAACAGGTTTGACCGAAGGCTCAGCACCGAGTGGCGATGATTATGATCGTGAAGTCGTAGTCATTAATATTATGCGAATCAATTCGCTGCACTTGCTTGAAAATGGCAAGCAAATTATTAGTCTGCCCGGTGTCAGTCTACATCAGCTTGAAAAGACCCTAAAGTCGGTCAACCGTGCCCCACATTCTGTTATTGGCTCCTCTTCAATCGGTGCCACAGTAGTTGGGGGAATTGCGAATAACTCTGGAGGGGCACTAGTCAAACGTGGCCCAGCTTACACTGAGCTGGCGTTGTTTGGTCAGGTAAATAAAGCGGGAGAGCTTGAGTTAGTCAATCACCTTGGTATTGAAGGACTGGGTAACACACCAGAGGAAATCCTTACCAATGTAGAAAATGGTAACTTCGACACATCAAACATTGTACATAGCCAAGCTATGGCGTCTGACAAAGATTACGAGCAACGTGTACGCGATGTCGACGCAGATACTCCCTCACGCTATAACGCGGATTCTAGACGTTTATTCGAAGCAAGTGGTTGTGCTGGAAAATTGGCTGTATTTGCAGTTCGTGTTGACACTCATCCCGTACCTAAAAGGGAGCAAATTTTTTACATTGGCTGTAACGATCACGCTCAACTTACCAAAATACGTCGAGACATGCTTTCTCAATTTACTCATCTTCCAGAGATGGGCGAATACATGCACCGTGATATCTTTAATTTGGCCGAGACCTACGGCAAAGATGTGTTTTTGTCCATCAATCATTTTGGTACCGCGAGACTCCCCAAGTTTTTTGCAATTAAGGCAAAAATTGAAACGCTACTCAAGCGCATTCCATTTGTCTCTCATGATCTGCCAGACATCGCTCTCTATTGGCTAAGCAAACTCTTCCCGCAACACTTACCAAAACGCATGTGTGAATTTAGAGATAATTATCAACATCATCTGATACTAAAGATGAGTGATGGTGGTATTGAAGAAGCACAAGATTATCTTGAACATAATTGGTCAAAATCCAGTGACGGTAGCTACTTTATTTGTAGTGACGAAGAGGGAAAGAAAGCACTATTGCATCGATTTGCTGCCGCAGGCGCCGCGATACGCTATGAAACCATCCACTCCCGGGACGTAGAAGATATCCTGGCGCTTGATATTGCTCTTCGCCGCAATGATATCGACTGGGTAGAGGAATTACCTCAAGACATTAAAAACGAGCTTGTGGTCGCGCTTTATTATGGTCATTTCATGTGTAACGTTTTCCATCAAGACTACATATTTAAAAAAGGTGCGGACACTAAGAAAATCAAACAAAAGATGCTAGAAATCCTCACCCAAAAAGGGGCCAAATATCCAGCAGAACACAATGTAGGCCACCTTTATGAAGCTGAAGAATCGCTGCAAGAGTTTTATCATTCTCTAGACCCAACGAATACCTTTAACCCAGGTATCGGCATGATGAGTAAATACAAACGCAACTGCAATTGCTGCTAACCATAACCAAGTGAGCTTGGCCGAAGTGCTAGAACTACGGACTACTAAACACGCAAGCAACAAGTAGGCTCTGGATTTAATTCATTTGAGCCTACTAACACATTCAAGGCTAAAGGCTCGGTGGCTTTATGTGCTCATTTCCAAGTAAAAGCTGCATCTCAATCAGACCTTGACCAGCTCTTATCTTTCGATACCCCAGATAACGGTATAATTTAATCGCCGGATTTTCTTCAAAAGCTCGTAAAATAATTCGACTGGAGCCTCGTTGAATCGCTCTAGTTTTGATATGAGAGAAACACTCAGATCCTAGGCCTTGACCTTGATGACCGGGCTCTATTTGCAGGTCTCGTATGTAAGTTGTGGCATCATCATAGGTGAAGCGCGCAACACCCACACGAATATCACCGACAAGAACTTCATAATTATCGAATTCTTTCCAACTCATTTGATATCTGGGCGAATCCCACTCGATTCCTCTTGCCTGGTAGTAAGGTGCCATATTACTTTTTACCAGATGCTCCGCGTACTCTTTATCAGTTGCGGTCTGAAAACGGATTCTCAAAGTTACTCCTTAATCCACTGTTTCGCAGGGGTAGTCGAAAACAATAATATCGTCGAGAATTGGCCGAAAAACCTCTTTCAACGCCTGATGCTCTGGATGAGGTAAATACTCCAGTCGACCCGCATCGTTAGCAAAGGTCATCAGTACTGAATGAGAAAAGCCCTGATTCTTATTTTCTGGGCTATCGTTTATGCCCCATTCGACCGAGACAACGCCTTCTATTTTTGAGGGCATGGACAAAAATAGTTCTCGTAAAAGGTCAATTTGTGCAATATCTGCCGCGGGTTTAAATTTGATCAGAAGAATGTGACGTATCATGGTAAATCCTATTGGTATCTGGTGCTTTTCTGGGAAACTTAACAGTCTCTAGCCTACAACAAAAGCCGGCTCTTTACACCGCGATATAGATATCTACTTCATTCTCACTCAAATAGCACTCAAAGTCGGTGGTATATTTTCGAACGTACGGACAATTTGTATCGTCGAAAAAACGCCAAATAATACCCCATAGATCAATCACTGCTTGTGGCATTTCTCCCTGTGCCGAAAACACCAAATATTGACCACTGGGAATGGTCATTTCAGATAATGTCGGAGACGATGAAGTTTGTGAGCCCACAAATACATCAAACGCCCCCAAGTAATCGGACTCATAGTTGGTGTAAATTCCAAAAAACAATGCATCGCCAGAGTCAGTACTGGGCCGACTTTGGAGAAAAGATTGCCACAACTGTGGGATCTTTGCTTTTTCAGGATCAACCTCGTCGGCATTCGAAGTTGTTACCGACAAACCAAAAACTTTTCTTTGTATAAATGTTCTTTCTTGCATCAACTTATTCTCCTTATTTCTGGAACTAGCATAAGCTGACTGACTGTCAAAACCTGTCAGTAGTCGATACAGGTTTTGGGAACACAATCTTAAAACGCTCTAATAGCAGCATATCTTCAGATGGTGCGATGTTTAATTGTTCACATTCTTTTGAGAAAAATCGCCAGTGGGCCTCTCTCCACCATTGCAATGTTTTATCACCTTCCCCTTCTTCTGCGGCAAAACTCTCATCAACATCACAATATTTTTGTGTTGAAACTGAAGTTATTTCTATAATGCATACTGGCTGGTTAAATCACCTTCTTGGGGGCGCCTATCTCCTTCATGGCTATACCAGTAATCCATACTACAGGATGCACGCTTCTCACCTTTCAAGATCAAATCTGCACAGACATTAGCGTTGTATTCATCGGCGCAAAAATAATCTGCATTGCAGTAAGAATATTGCTCAATTTGAGCGGGCGTGAGGCTATCAAAGTATTTCTGCAGATACTCTTTATGACGTTGTTCCATTCTGTTTCTTATCCTTTTTTTGTTTTCGAGTACACAGCGGTATCACCCAGTTCTCCATTAGGTAGTCGGTGATCATAAATTTGTAAGCCCTCAAGAAAGAAGCCACATCGCTCTGCTACCGCACGGCTTTTAAAATTGATATCTGGCACTCTTATTTCAACTCGATTAGCTCCTAAATCATCAAAGGCATATTGCTGTATTCTATTCACAGCCTCTGTGATATAGCCATTTCCTGTACACGACGAACGTAGCCAATACCCGATCTCGAAACAGGGAACGGAGGCATCTCGGATCTTTAAAACCAAAACGCCTATGAGCATATCATTTTCTTTATCGACTAATGAAAAACGTAATTCTTCGGTAAAGTTTTGATAATTTTCTATCGCCTTTTCAGTTTGCTCGATCGAACTTTTCTCACAAAGAGCATCATCAACCCAAGATAGAAACTGTCTTAATTCAACTTGGCTTTCTTGTATCGCGTTAAACAGTTCCGGTTGATGATCGAGAGACGGCGGAATGAGCTTTAATCGACTTGTTTCTATCACACATTATTCCCTAACATGCATCCAATACAGATTGGTCACGCTTTTTTTACAAATTGAGCAGTGATCATCATTTCTCCGGCACCGTCAACTTTGCAATCCAATTGATGGTCTTTTCCGTTAACAATTTTTCTTACCAAGGCTTTTGTACCTATTTTTAGGACTAAAGAACTCCCTTTTACTTTGAGATCCTTAGCTATCGTCACTTTGTCGCCTTCAGAAAGAACAGTGCCGTTCGCATCCCTCACGACGACCACAGCCTCTCTCTCTTCTTCTGGGTTCCATTCATGCGCGCACTCCGGACAAATCAATTGATTTTGATCTTGATAAACAAATGGTGAGTGGCAGTTAGGGCATGGTGGTAAAGACATCACATCTCTCTTGGTAAATTTAATAAGTGGTCATCGGTATACTATACCGCTGATTTTTGATTTGTTTTAATGTGCTTTTTAACCTTCTTAAGCGCCATTTGACGTTTAAGAGGTGATAGGTAATCGATAAATAGCCGACCGGAAAGATGGTCTATTTCATGTTGCATTACAATGGCAAGAAAGTCATCACTCTCAACTTTTATTGCATTACCCAATCTATCCTGAGCCTGAACTACAACGGATGTGAAACGTTCAACATCAGCGTAATAATCTGGCACAGAAAGACATCCCTCTTGCCCCATCTCTCTATTTTTTCCACAGACCACTTTCGGGTTAACCAATATAAGGGGCTGGTCTCTCGCCTCAGACAAATCAATGACAACGACGGCTTCTTTACGACCAACTTGAGTCGCCGCTAAACCAATACCATTGGCAGTTGAATAGAGAGTATCGAGCATGTCATCAATGAATGACTGTACTTTATCAAAATCAGTGACCTGTTCGGCTTCATATTTAAGCCTAGGATCAGGAGTAGTTAAAATAGGTAAAACTGCCATATAAATTAAGGAATATATTTTCTATTAAGTAATATTTAAAACCATTGGAATATCGATCATTCCAGAACGATTTCTTATACCTTGAGTTTCAACAAAACCAAAGCTGAGATATACCGACTTAGCATTTATCGCTGAATTAACCGTAAACTGCTTAATATCGTACTCAGCTAATATTTCTTTTTTCATCGCTTACCAGAGCATACGTGAAACGCCCGACCCTTGGATACTTTCGCATACAAATAAGTGCAATAGATGTGATTTATCACGCATTCCAATTGCACCAACTAATTTAGACCCATCTTTAATTGCGAGCATATACTTGTGGTTTTTAGAGAGATAGTTTTTTATACTTTTCTCGCTAACGGAATCAATAACAATGTCATGAGCCGCAGCTTCTATTGTAGGAAAAACATATTTTTTCATCAGTGGCGTAATAAGCTCACTAATATTTTTTTCATCTCCAAAAGTGGCATTTCTTAATGTAATTCCAGGTTCTGCTCTCACTTTTTCTCCATTATTCTGTTCAAAAAAATATATCCAAGTTTCATGAATGAATATACCCACGTGATTTCATAATGCAAGGTTCAGAGCGGTGCCACAGTGTTGAATTTAAGGAAAATAACGCAGCAGAATATGTGTACTCTCACCAAGTTGTTTGACGATGAAATCGGCGCTGTACCATGCTCCCAAAGGGAGAGTTTCATCATTATCGCCATCACGCTTAGTCACTTGAGTTTGAGTTCTGGAAAGTCTTTGAAATTCTGTGGTGAGCGCGCTCGCTGTTCCATTTTTGTAAAGAAAGGATTCCTCTCTGGTTCGTCTTCATACTCTCGCCTAGAAAAATCTTCTACTGCTATTTTTTCTTCGGCTGGTTCGAGCCAAACCCAGCCGTCCTCATCCAGTTCTTCAAATGTATAGGACTGCACTTTGTTTTCAGAATTACAGACGACGCTATTACAATTCGAAGAAAGAGGTGGTGAAGTCTGTTGCCAACTATATTGCTCCTTTGAAAAACAGAACGCTGATAAGCAGAGTGAAACAGAAGCTAAAGAAAGACACAATTTTGTCATAGCGTGGAACCATGAATAGATATTTGAACGTCAAATTATCAGTTGCATTGATACAATTGTACAGAGTTTTATTTTGTAATGAATTGTAAATGAACATCCAGCTAGTCCAAAACACTGGCATTCGTGAATTGAATCTCCACCGCATTCTCAACAAACACCGCCCCTTTTTCGGAAAGTTCGCTTATTACCGACTCACTATTTTGCTTTATGACAGCCCGAGTTGAGGCAAGATTAACGATAACTTTGAAATTGGCATCAAGAAGCTGCTCAACTGATTTCTTAACACAAAAGTCGAGGGCAAGCCCACCAACAATGACGGTATCTATCTCTTTTGCTCGCAGAAATTCAATACCCCCCGTCGAGAGCTTCTCAGCGTTATCATGATAAAACGCACCGTACGGATGTGCATCAGGATCAAGCCCTTTATTAATCTGAAAATCGTAGTCACGAATACTTGGTAGCCCGGGTAGAAGTTCGCAGCCTAAAGTTCCTACTATACAATGGGGGTTCCATTTAATATCCACTTCAGGAAGCCCAACACTCGCTAACATTTCATCTGGTGAGCTCGCTTCCCACAACGCGCCAGAGGGATGCATGTCACGAGAGACAAGACAAACGCTTGCCTTTTGGTGGTTATGTAACAATTCTTCGACAATATTCAGTGCACCTTCTACCGGTAGCTCAGCTGGACACAGTTCACTAAACCCTTTTTGCGGATCAACATCAATCGATGCCGTTTTACTTTTCACAATTTTAATCGTACCAGCCATTATTTTATACCCAAGTGACTTCAAAATGCAGGATTCAGAGCGGTGCCACAGTGTTGAGTTCAAGGAAAATAACGCTGTGGAATAGCCGTCTCTTACCAAGTTGTTTGACGATGAAATCAGCGCTGTGGAACGCTCCCGAAGGGCGAGTTGCCTTGCTTTACATGCATCGTTACCGATTTTCAATTTAGATGACTAGATTTTCAAATCGTTGCCTTACCTGTAAAGCAAACCACTCTCGCTGAACCTAGCATCTTGAGGTTACTTGGGTATATACCCAAGTGACTTCAAAAATTTAGGATTCATCGAACTCTGATTGAGGCATAGATAATAACTTAAGTTACAAACAGTGAGAACAACCTAGGCGAGAACTTCACCATAATGGATGAAATCCAACATCCTGTTTGACATCAAAAATCATGTCAATTAGAGTTCAGAGCTTATCAATTATCGCGCTCTTAACTGGATAGCTGAATGAATTCATCACCACCGAACAACGCCATCATTCAAAGCATACTTGATCTTGACGTATACAAAATCAACATGATGTACGCTGCTCGAAAATTCTATCCGACCACTTTGGTTAGGTACGAGCTGATTATTCGCTCGAACGAAAGCCTGATTGACTTAAAAGCGCCGATTCACAAAGAAATTAATGAGTTGCACGGATACAAGTTTACTCAGGTTGAACTTGATTATCTTAGAAACCATGCCCCATATCTCGATGACAATTTTCTTGATTATCTGCCTGAATTTGAGTTTAAACCCCAACAACAGGTTAGATTAGATAATTCGGATAGCCAGAAAAACTTACGCATCTCGATTTCAGGGCTTTGGCATGAGACCATATTGTACGAGACAATGATCATGAGCATTGTCTCTGAAGTCCGTAATCACATTAGATGGTTTGACATACCTTATCACCAGCCAATAGATGTACTTGAGGCAAAAATTCGTGGCTTACGTGATAATCTCGCTCAGCGCAACATTACAAACTTTAAGTTCTCAGAGATGGGAACCAGAAGACGATTCAGTGCCAACCTTCAACGGTCAATTATCGATTACTTAGCCACTAACGCTTCTGATTTAATGTTAGGCACCAGTAATTATCATTTTGCAAAAGAATTCAACTTAACCCCGATTGGAACTGTGGCACATGAATGGTTTATGGCTCACCAACAATTAACTCAACCAGTTAATTCGCAAAAGGTGGCCTTAGATAAATGGCTGGAGGCGTTTGATGGGCAGCTTGGTATTGCGCTCACGGATACAATTGGTATCGATGCATTCCTCTCTGATTTTACCCTCGAAAGAGCCAATGCGTATCAGGGCGTAAGGCACGACTCCGGCGATCCTTTTATTTGGGGAGACAAAATTCTTGCTCACTACCACTCTCTAGGAATAGATCCCAAGAGCAAACTGCTGTTATTCAGTGACGGGCTTAATTTTGATAAAGCACTCGATATCTGCGAATACTTTGCCGATAGAGCCAATATAAGTTTTGGTATTGGAACTTTTCTTGCCAATGATATGGGCGATTGGCGTGGAAAACAGGGGAAGTATCAACCTCTCTCTATGGTCATAAAAATGGTCGAATGTAATGGCTCTGCAGTTGCAAAAATAAGTGATGAGCCTGAGAAAGCAATGTGCGAAGACCCCGCCTTTCTTACTCAGCTAAAGCAAGAGTTCAAGGTCACCGTCACGTGAAAGACACAGAGATAGAATTGCAGCACATTTTTTTAGAGGCAAGCGCGCAAAGATGGCAACACCTAGAGCGTTTCTTCTTCAGCTATTATTGTTTTCGTGAAGGTTTTGTTGGTAAAAATGGCAAGCCTGACTGGCAAATAGCGAGGAACGAAGCACCATGTTCTCAAGGCCTATTGGACCGTAATACCGCTATTATCGAACCTTTAGTACCGCACAAGGTTATTATTGGAGAGATCAAAAAAATGCAGCGTAATAACTTACTCACGATTTCATCACTCGCCCAGTGTTTGGACTCATTACTCAAGTATGCGGTTATAAGTCAACAAGAGCAAAGCCAACTCAAACAGGCAGGTTTGAAAGACTGTATGCCAGCCACCTGGTATACCTCTGAGAATAAAGTTGCGACAAGCCGGTTTATAGAGAGCAACATCGGCTTTTAAAAGCCCTAACTAATCCATAACTGGTTTTTAAGTTCACAGCGCGTTGGAAGTCGAGGCGACATACGTTAGGGCTAATTCAATATACCTATTGCGCGCGCAACTTCACTGCCGTACCAAAAGCCATGATTTCAGAAGAACCATCCATAATCGCACTGGTCGAAAAGCGAATGCCGACGATAGCATCAGCATTTAAGTCAGCGGCTTGAGCAACTAGACGAGAAATTGCGGTATCTCGAGCCTCTGATAACATTTCTGTGTAACCTCTTAGTTCCCCACCCACAATGCTCTTTAATCCAGCCATAATATCGCGGCCTACGTGCTTTGACTGAACCACGTTACCAGTCACAACTCCGAGAATTTCTTCGATCTCACGATTGGGTATCGTATCTGTTGTAGTGAAGATCATGATTTTTCCTTGAAAATAAGATAAGAAAAGGTATCAAAGCACATCATGGCGCACAAAACAAACTCTCATTTCCAACGCCACATATCTACTTAGGGAAAGTTTTAAACTTGGTGTGTAAAATCAGAGATCACCGCTTCGCTTGTCAGAAATAAATTCTTGAGATAACAACGTAAAAAAGACAATAAAAAAGGAGAGCATCGCCCTCCTTTTTAAAGTGATATTCAGACAACAAGATTAATCTCTTAAACTTGCTCCGAATTTCTCTGATACGTGACTAACAATCGCATCAACCGCGCCAGAGATGTCTGCATCTTCTAGAGTCCGCTCTACAGACTGTAAGGTCAAAGCAATTGCCAAACTCTTCTTGCCTTCTTCCACACCTTTGCCGACATACACATCAAACAAGCGCGCATCTTTCAAGAATTCTCCGCCTTGCTCCAAGCAAGATGTTACGATGTCACCAGAGGCAATAGACTCATCGACAACAAGCGCAATATCACGACGGTTAGACGGGAATTTAGACAGTTGGACAGCTTCAGGTATAACCTTAGTATCAATAGCAGCCCATTCAATTTCAAAAACAATGGTGCGACCATTCAAGCCAAACTTACGCTCAAGCTCTGGATGAACAGTACCAATGACACCTACTTCTTTTCCATCTAACACAATCGCAGCAGATTGACCTGGGTGAAGTGCTGGGTGTTTTGCAGGCGCAAAAGAATAAGCTTTCTCGTTGGCAGACAATTCTAGGATGGCTTCAAGATCACCTTTTAGATCATAGAAGTCAACGGTATTTGTCTCCATATCCCAGTGTTCTTCATTACGCGAGCCTGAAATAACGCCAGCAAGCATGGCTTCTTGGCGCATACCGTTCTCAGCTGATTCACACGGAATAAAACGTAAGCCATGTTCAAATAGACGAACTCGTGGTTGTTGGCGTTTCTGGTTATGAACAACGGTATTAAGTAGCCCCTGAATTAAACCAAGGCGCATTGCCGACATCTCAACTGAAATTGGGAATGGCAGAACTAATGGCTCAACATCAGGAACAATCAGTTTTTGCTGCTCCGGCTCAACAAAGCTATAAGTGATCGCTTCGTGATAACCACGATCAACGAGAAGGTCACGAACACGCTTAAGAGGAATATTTGCCTCTTTGTGATCGTGCATCTTAAGTGCTGCCGCAGGGCTTTGGTTTGGAATGTTGTCGTAGCCATAAATACGCCCTACTTCCTCGATCAAGTCCTGCTCAATGGCAATATCAAAACGCCAAGTAGGAGAAACGGCTTTCCACCCCTCTTGCGTCGTCTCAACGGTTAAACCAAGACGCTCAAGGATCTCAACAACATCGCTGTCCGCGATAGAGTGACCAAGCAAACTATCCAGTTTTGTACGACGTAATGACACTTGATTTTGACTAGGTAAGTCAGACTCAGACTCAACAGCGACAACAGGTGCTACTTCACCACCACAGATTGAAACCAGCAACTCTGTCGCTCTCTCCATCGCACTCATTTGAAGTGCATAGTCCACACCACGTTCGAAACGCATTGAAGAGTCAGTGTGCAGACCATAGCTACGAGCCCTGCCACGAATATGGTCAGGTGAGAAAAATGCACATTCGAGTAACACGTCTTTTGTTTCTGAAGTTACTCCTGATCCCTCACCGCCAAAGATACCTGCAATAGCTAGCGCTTTATTGTGGTCAGCAACAACAAGAGTATCTGCGTTAAGCTCAGCCTCAGTACCATCTAGTAAGGTTAGCTTCTCACCTTGTTCTGCCATACGCACCAAGATACCACCATCGATCTTATTAAGATCAAAGGCGTGCATAGGTTGGCCTTGTTCAAGCAGAACATAGTTAGTGATATCCACAACTGGGTCAATAGAGCGAAGCCCACAACGGCGCAATTTCTCTTGCATCCATAAAGGAGTGTTCGCTTTAACATCAACATTTTTAATCACGCGTCCCAAGTAACGAGGACAGGCCGCAGGTGCCTGTACCTGAATAGAGACTTGGTCATCAATGGCAGGTGCGACTGGATTTACAGTAGGTTCTGTCACATCAGCACGATTTAGAACACCAACTTCACGAGCCATACCGCGAATACTAAAACAATCGGCTCGGTTTGCAGTTAGGTCTACATCGATAGTGACATCGTCCAAACCTAAGAATTCTCTGAAATCAGTACCGATCTCTGCATCTTGAGACAGCTCCATGATGCCATCTGACTCAACATCAATACCAAGTTCTGTAAACGAACAAAGCATACCGTGCGAAGGTTGACCACGCAGTTTCGCTTTCTTAATTTTAAAATCACCCGGAAGAACAGCGCCGACCGTTGCAACAGCAACTTTGATACCTTGACGACAATTTGGAGCTCCACAAACAATGTCGAGCAGCTCATCGCCACCAATATCGATTTTGGTCACACGCAGTTTATCGGCATCTGGGTGTTGTCCACATTCAACAACGTGACCAACTTTTACTCCAGAAAATGTACCGGCAACTGGCAGAACGTCATCGACTTCTAAACCAGCCATAGTAATTTGGTGAGTAAGCTCGTCAGTAGAAACCGAAGGGTTTACCCACTCACGAAGCCAAGTTTCGCTAAATTTCATTGTGATAAACCTCTGGATTACTTGAACTGTTTAAGGAAACGAAGATCATTTTCGAAGAAAGCTCGAAGATCGTTAACGCCGTAACGGAGCATAGTTAGACGCTCTACTCCCATGCCAAACGCAAAACCGGAGTATTTCTCAGGATCGATACCGACAGAACGAAGTACATTAGGATGAACCATGCCACACCCAAGCACCTCAAGCCATTTACCATTCTTACCCTTAACATCCACTTCAGCTGAAGGCTCAGTGAAAGGGAAATAAGAAGGACGGAAACGAACTTCAACTTCTTCCTCAAAGAAATTACACAAGAAATCGTGCAAAATACCTTTTAGCTGTGCAAAGTTTACGTTTTCATCAACTAACATGCCTTCCACTTGGTGGAACATGGGCGTATGAGTTTGGTCGTAATCATTACGATAAACACGTCCGGGAGCGATAAAACGGAACGGCGGTTTACCGTTTTCCATAGTACGTATCTGAACGCCAGAGGTGTGAGTACGAAGCATCAAATCTGGATTGAAGAAGAAAGTATCATGGTCTGTACGCGCTGGATGATCTTCTGCAATATTCAGCGCATCAAAGTTATGAAACGCGTCTTCAATTTCAGGGCCAGATTCTGTATTAAAACCAAGTTCACCAAAAAACTTCTCAATACGCTCGACAGTACGAGTCACAGGATGAAGCCCACCATTCTCGATGCGGCGACCAGGCATAGTTACATCAATCGTTTCTGCCGATAACTTTGCTTCTAACTCAGCACGTTGAAGTGCGTCTTTACGGGCAGAAATAGCTTGTTGAACAATACCTTTGGCTTTATTAATTTCTTGACCTGCAGTACGGCGCTCTTCCGGTGGTAATTTTCCTAGGCTTTGAAGCTGAGCCGTCAGCTCACCTTTTTTACCAAGATACTGAACACGCACTTCATCAAGTGCGACAAGCGAGTCAGCAGCGTCGATCGCAGTACTCGCATTAGCAATGATCTCTTCTAGATGTTGCATCGTTTCCTCATCTACCCCTTGGTAGTATCCATAAGGTTTCCCTGATGGGATTTTGGTAATTTTAAATAGCTGTACATAGTAACCAAAGCCAAGGGTAAAGCCAAACTGAAATCACCCACAGAAGCATCGATGCACATTAAATGATCGTTTTTATGACATGTTAACTACCTACTTCACACAATCTATCACTTTTTGTTATTATTAGAATCACATAAAATAATTTTTAATCATCAAGGCTCAGGATTATATTGGCTTTAAATCCATCATGAAATTTAAAGGCTCAAAGTGAAAATAGAGATAAGACCCATTGCTAACCAAGACGATCAAGACATTGCACAAATCATACGTTCAGTGGGCGCAGAATTTGGAGCAGTAGGTGAAGGTTATGGTCCATCTGATCCTGAGGTAGACGCGATGAGCAAAAACTTCAGTGCAGAAAATCGCTCAATTTACCTGGTTGCAACCATGAATGGTAAACTCGTTGGTGGCTGTGGTATTGCATCTTTTGCAGGAAGTGAAGAAATCTGCGAATTAAAAAAGCTGTTCTTACTCACGGAAAGCCGTGGGCACGGTATCGGCCAAAAACTGGTTCGAGATTGTTTAGACTTTGCATCCAAATCCAATTACACCTCTTGCTATCTTGATACCTTATCGGGAATGAAGGCTGCGATAAAAATGTATGAAAAGTTTGGCTTTCAACACCTAACTGCACCTCGACCTGAAACCGAGCACAATAGCTGTGACGTATGGATGATTAAGGAACTCACCAAGAGTGAATAACTACAAGCTACTCCCCGGACTCAATGCTCTGCTCCAAACCCAGAGTTTAACAGAAGCGGCAAAGCTGCTTAACGTCACTCAACCTGCAATGAGTCGGACTCTGAGCCAAATTAGGGTCGCATTCAACGACCCTATTTTGGTCAGAGACGGGAAAGAATTTTATCTCACTCATCGTGCCAAACAGCTCAAAGTGCTTTTACCTTCTTTACTGCTAGAAATTGACACTTTATATGAGCAGGCGGACTTTAATATACAAGAAAGCCAAAGAAGCTTTCATATCGCTTTTGATGCCTTCATTTCAGACAAATCCTTACCTAATATCGTAGGGACACTTACTGACACTTCCCCAAAAGTCTCAATAACGGGGTCGATATTGCAACCAGGCTCACTCGATTCACTTGCCGATAGTGAGTTGGATTTAGTTGCGACAATGGCACTCGATATTCCTCATGAATTGCACGGTAAAGCCATTGCAACCGACCGTTATGTAGTCCTTTATTCACCAAGCCATTGGCAAGATTTAGCGGACATTACCGACAAACGCTATTTCAAGGCAAAGCATGTGCAGGTAATTGGCCTAGCAGATAAAGTTCGGGAAGTAGACAGAGCATTCTATAAACAAAACAAAAAAAGACAGGTGGTCGCGCGCGTACCCTCATTCGAGTGCGGGGCAAAAATTCTCGAAACATCAAACTTTCTGATGACGGTGCCTCTTCATATTGCCCTATTGCTCTGTGGGCAGTATCAATTAGCGTGGTGCGATATTCCTTTCGAGCTCCCCGACCATCAATATTACCTGCTTTGGCATCAGAAACACCACAAGGACCCCGAACATCAATGGTTCCGGGATGTATGTTTTAATGCCATTTCTGCTTATCTTAATGTGGATGGATGATAAGGCCTGATCTTTATTACGAGGATACGATGGACTTTAAGTCTAGAGCCAAATTTTTTTTTTGGGGGGGGGGCGCGTTTTTGGACAATTATCATTCGCCTTTTTAGATAATCTGGCAGAACACATGAAAAAATGTTGCGCCACCGTTGTAGGACAGAAAATATTAACCACTGCGGTCATGAGTCGAATCGGAAAAATCGTGAAATTGATGGATTGAAAAAGCCCTCAATTATCAGGGCTTTTTCACAGGTGGCTGTAGAGTCAAGCGAGCTTTTTCACCAAGGCCTCACCTACTCCATGAGCACTCGCTGGGTTTTGACCAGTAATAACATTTTTGTCCTCAATTACTAAACTGCCCCAAGGCTGCACTTTACTGTAACGACCCGCTTTGCGAGCCAACGCTTCTTCCAGTAAAAACGGAATGTGCTCTAATGTGCCAAAATCAATCTCTTCCTCACGAGTAAAGCCAGTGATGGATACCTTTGCCAATAGCGGCTCATCATTACTCAAAGTGATTGGTAGCAACGCTGCCGGACCGTGGCAGACAGCCGCAATAATGCCACCGTTTTCATAGTGCTTGGCGCTCAATTGGGCGAATTCAACATTCTCCGCTAAGTCACTCAACAAACCGAATCCACCTGGGTAAAACACCGCGTCGTAATTGTCGATGTTCACTTCGCCAACAGGCAGTGTATTGTTAATACGATTTTGAAAACTCTCGTCCGCCAAAATAGCATTATTGACATCGTCACCTTCAATATCAGTGCCGTAAAGCGGTGCTTTCCCGCCTTTAATAGACGCAATATCGTAATCAATACCTGCGTTTTTCAATTCGTTTAACACGTGGGTCAATTCCGGTGCATACGTTCCGTTTGCTTGTTCAGTGTCGCCCAAGGTCTCGTGATTCGTCAAAGGGATGAGTACTTTTTTCATAACAGCTCCAATGATTGTCATTCTATTTTCTACTTTCTTGTAGTCATTCTAATTAACAACCATATTGACCACAATCCCCTTTTTTTGATAAACACTATTGTTATACAGCAACAATGAGATGAACCTTAATGGACAGTTTTGAAGGTATTATTGAATTTGCCGCAGTGGCTGAAACCGGCGGTTTTTCAGCAGCTGCCAAACAACTTGGTTGCAGTACCAGTCATGTCAGTCGTCAAATATCGAGGCTAGAAGAGCGCTTAGGCAGTACGCTGTTGACCCGCTCAACCCGTTTGGTTTCCCTCACCGACAGCGGCATCGTGTATTACCAGCAAGTTAAAGAGTTGATAGTTGGATTAGAGCAAGCCAACGACACTATCAACGCAACACAACAGCACCTCTCAGGAAACATAAAGGTGTCTGCCGCTGGCGGCTTTGTCGAGTACTACTTGGCTCCTGCCCTGATGGAATTTTCCGCTCTATACCCAAACATCACTGTAGAGATTGATTTAAACAGTCGTTTGATCAATTTGAATGAAGAAGGCGTCGACTTTGCCATCCGCTATGGCGAGGTGTCAGATTCCAATTTGATCGCGAAAAAGTTAATCAGTCGTCCATTAATGGCCGTTGCAAGCCAAAGTTACTTAGAAAAAAATGGCACTCCCAAACACCCTGCTCATCTCAAAGATCACGATTGTTTGGTCGCCAATAAAGAGACTTGGGAGTTCATTGTCGATGGTAAAAAGGAATTTATCACCGTAAATCGACGCTGGAAAAGCAATAACGCAAACATCATTCTAGAGGCTTGTATTCGCGGTTTAGGTATCGCTTACATGCCAAAGAGCACCTTTGAACAAGCACTCGAAAATAAACAAGTGCAACCGATTCTTGAACCATTCTGGGGAGAAGGTACCAACAGCTGGATTGTCTACCCACACAAGCGTTTCATGCCGGTGCGCGTGCGCACTAGCATCGATTTTCTGATCGACTATTTTGCCAAATGGGGCAAGTAATGAATTAAGCGTAATAATTCGGGACACACCAAAGGTGGACAACACATTTTTGGACAAAAGTGTGTCAGGGATTGTGCTAATTTAGCAATTCATGGATAACTTTAGGTATTGCAAGTATCAATATTCAAATGGCAAGACCCTACTTTTCATTAACCTGTCATTTTTTTCACAACATACTTGTATACCTTCGGGCAAGCCTTTCTCTTAATCAATTTTCCAGTACTAAGATAAGCCAAAAGAAATGTAATGAAGACTGTAATCCATAGAAAAAGGTTCAATATGTTGAAGCTGGTATTTTCATCTTGAGAAAGCTCGGGACCATAGGAATAAAAGGCCGCACTACCTACAACAAATGCTAAAATAAAATATCCATAGTAGATTAACCTACTGGCTTTATCTGCTAGCCATTTTACATTACCAACTAAGTGTTCGTTTTCTGTTGTCACCTCGTTTAGTTTGTCGTTACTTTTCTGTTTAATCTCTTCGACAATAGCGTAAACATCCTCATCATTAAGATCTTCATCCTTCATAACCGCATTATGTTTGGCTAAACTAAACAACGCGCTGTTATCCCGCACAATCAAGAAGTCTTCCTCACCAACACCACCGCCGTCTTTTAGTCTCTCTAACCGAGCTAGGAAGTTTCGCCAGAAGTCATCATTGGCATTTAATGTGCTGTATGCATTAGTAAGTAAAACGTCAAACGGAAATGATTGGAACTGTTCTGGATGTTTTAACCATAGCAACGTTGCTAGCCAGCTCTCGGAGACAACAACTTGTATTGAATGTTCATCTGTTCCCTTACTGAGAATTTTTTTCGCCACATCTTCAATAGTCTTGTTAGATGTTATAAACACAGAAAACGATTCATTTAACCTAGTGATGGAGCGATTTTCTCGCGAGCTAAAAACTTTTGAGATGCAATCAACATCATGCTCACGAGTCTTTCTTTTAAAACCAATCCTTTTTAGTAAACTATCTAATCGTTTTACATCACAGCAAAACTCTGGCTTCATCGTAAACGTCTTGTCCACTTTAATAGAGAGTTTCATTAAGTTGCTCTCAAGTAATGCTTGCTCATGGCGGAGCTGTTCTGGAGTTACACCCTTTGATTTGAATAGTTGTCTAGTCATTTCATGAAGCGAAAAATAATTTTTTCTTTCTAGCGAGTTGATCCAATAAGAAAACACGCCGGATAACTCAGAGTAAGTTATTTCAAAGATTTTTATCGTAACTTTAAGCTCTTTAAGTAACTCCAAAAACTCATTCAATGATTTTTGCTTGGTAGGCCCGTCCCACCCTAACATTCCAATCACGATAGGAGTATCAAGATAAATAGTAATGTTGTCAAATCGGTCCTTTGACACCGTTTTGTCTACAATGGTCAAATAGTTCGCCAGTAATGTGCCTCGAATGATACACATTATATCTGGGATGACCCCCTTCTTTTTTGAGTTGATAAATTTGATAAAGCTGGCAACCATATAATTGTTTTTGTTCCTTTTTTTTTCTGGTAGACCAGATACGGTGTCATGTTCTGAGAAAATAGAAATGTTTCGCCTGATAAAATCGTATATTTCTTGCTCAGCTTCATTCCTATGCAGTTTTTTTTCAAACTCGCTCATACAAAAGCTTAAATATTCATCGATCACCACGTTGATTGATCTTTTAATTTCTGCCTCTTTTGAACTGAATGCGGATAAAACCTTTTCTAAACTCTTCTTATTAACAAAATACTGACAGTTTTCTTTAAATAACAGATCTCTTTTTTTTGCTCTAACCAATAACGAGTCAATGGCCGATAAAGGAGTAGTGACATTAAATTTTTCTTTAAACTTACCCTGCACAGCCCTTTTGTCCACAATATCCCCGCCTAGTTCATGAACAATATTGGCGAGGAATGGGAGATAAAGATCAATTTCATCGACTTGCTTATCTCCTTTCATACTTTCAAGCAAAGCGAGGTTTTCTAATGGGGAATTGTGCATATTTGGTTCCTAATTTCCATTTAAGAATACCCCTAATACTAACCTATGTTCATATCGTCACACCTTGTCGTGAGTCAATATTCTGTAAAATCCCATAACTCTTTATAGAGCTAGTATGTCCAGCTAGTCGAAGCGAAATTTTACAAAATGAGAAATTACCGCACTCCTAATATTTGATAATCTATGGAAAGCTAACGGTGTAAGAATTTAAGGATTTGATATCACTATCGATGAATGGGGCAAAAATAATCCTTTACACACCAAAAAAGTGCAAAAGTAACACTTCCAAAAAGAACATTTTAAACACTATTCCATAAAATTGGAGTTCATAAGCTTACGAAGTAGAATATGGAATAATAAGTTCAGGGCACACACTTGCAGAAACCCAACTTGTTACCGCTCCAAATAAGCACTGCCCGCTACTGTCAAAGTCGAATAAATAATCTTAGGAGGAAATGTGCAACTCTAAATTTTGTAGAGCATTTGTTCTAAGTGATTTCGGGGCAAATGTTTGTTAAAGGTGCGTGCCCTGAAGCGTTGCTACGCTTACTGCTAGCCAATGCAGGGAGACGAAAGTACGTCTTATCTTATGTCTATTTGGGTAGAGAAATATATATGATGTGCGTTATTGCCCTGATGAGCGTTCGTTAAGTTACGTATATGGACAGTTATCAACACTGGCTGTAAGGCTTATAGTTCTTTTGGTGCCTGTCCTGAATTATTTTAACTAGTAGTATATGAAGAAACTAATCATAACCTCAATCGTCTCTGTGACCATACTCGCTGGCTGTGACAGTGTCCCTGAAGAAAATTTGCAATATGCTAAAGATTTAGCCTATTGTTCTGGTGTTACTTACGCAGTGAAAAGGCATCCAGAAACTCGACACGGAGTAATGTTAGATGATTCACAACTTGGAATTGCGGTTGCCCGAGAAATTACAAATAGTGCTGACACTGAACTAATTAAAGCGTTCAACAATGGTTATAACTCTGTAGAAAATAGAATCGCCGCTGTAGATAGATCAACTATAAATGAAGGCGATAACTTTGTTGAATGGGATCGAATCTCTTTGATGCCCTCTACTTGCAAAAGAGAAATTAACATAACACCAGTAACAAACAAAACCTCAGCTAATATACCGGACTCATCATTAACCAAGGTATATATTGAAGATCTTTCCAGCTGGCTAAATTAAACCAATTTACAATATAAAATAGGTAAGTAAATAAAATTTTTGCTTACCTATTTCTCATTTATTGCTGTTGTATAACGCCCTGTTATGGGGCGGATTAAGCTTGGCTATAATAGCGAAGAATGAGCGCCAGCCAAGCATTAAGACGTCCATTCCATAAACAGCTTGTTATATTTTCACTACTCATCTTCCAAGTCATAAAGGTTAGCTGGGGTTATGAGGGCGAGTATAGAGACTAAAGTGTTGCTAAATGACTCATAGTAATCGTCGTTATCCTTCTCGGAAAAGTCCTTTCCTTCAATGCGCTTTTTTAACCTATTTACCTCTGCTAAATATTTTTCTTCAAACTCCTTTTCCGACATCTGCGCTGAATCAGATAGCATTTTTTGTAATGCATCTCTTTCACCTAAGTCATAGTTATCACCATCCCAAGGGCTTATTTCGTTACTTAAAAGAAATGATAACTTACGTTCAATAATTTGACTTAGTTTTATTCCTGAAACTGGTTCATTACTCATAATTTACAAGGAGCCTAAAGAAAATATAACGCCAGCTTAAACCGCAGACAACGCACAAAACAAGCCTCTGCACTGCGCCTTAAACACAATTATTACTGCAAACCAAAAATGCCACGCGTTGTTTGTCGGTTTGAAGCTTTTGTTAGCCCTTAAACCCTTTTGAGGGGGTGGAATGGCTCATCAGGCAACTCAATCGCCATGCTATCACCTGCCGACACTCTACCACCAACTTTAACGATCCCCATTACCCCTGCCTTACGGACTAACTTTCCTGAGCTATCTTTACCCAAAACAGCAGACAACAGCCCAGTCTGGTATCCCTCGATTTGTGGGCAAGGGTTACGGAGACCTGTAATCAGTACTTCTGCCCCACTGCTAAACCTAATTACGGTATCTCTTGGCAAACCAAGTAAATCAATACCAGATGTTGTGATGTTTTCCCCAAGTGATGCTGGCTCAACTTTGAAACCTTTAGCCTCAAGCTCAGAGAATAACTCATTGTGAAGAAGGTGAACTTGTCTAAGATTTGGTTGACTGGGATCGACTTTGACTCTCGAACGATGCTTTACAGTTTTTCCCCGATGAGCATCTCCGTCAACTCCTTCCCCCTCAATTAGCAATATTGAATCAACAATTGATTTAGAAAAAGTGTGCTCGGCACATTTACTGACTGAAACTACCTTTGGCATCCTTTCCTCCTGAGGGCTAACATTCTTAATAACAGGCCGGCTCGTTTTCCCTCCAACCTAACTTACAATCAATCTACCATAAACCATTAAAAAATAAAGAATATACATAAATTTTATTATTTTACCTTCACATAAAAACGAGCCGGCCTGTTATCACTTTTTACGTGGCATGTTATCTTGGGGAGTTCTTGCTTCAACTTACCTATTAACAACGACTTACTAATTGCTCTGCCGACAAAATGAGCCACTACTCCTGATAAAACAGCCGTTTTTCATACTCAAACTCCTTCTAACACCAATAAACTGTATAAAAAAACAGTTTTGGGAGGTGGGAAATGGTAAGCAAATTCATTGAAGAAATCCGTAGACACATGCGAATGCGAGGCTATAGTCTCAAAACAGAAAAGGCCTATATATACTGGATAAAATACTTCATTCGCTTTAATAAGCTAAAGCATCCTCAAGATATGGGAACGACTGAGGTAACAGCCTATCTGTCTTATCTTGCTAATGAACAACACGTTGCTATCAACACTCAAAAAGTCGCGCTTAATGCGATTGCGTTCCTTTACAACCAGTTTTTACAAAGACCGCTTGGTGATCTAGGTTTTACTTATGCTAAAAAGCAGCGCAAGGTTCCGAGCGTACTTACCCCAAATGAAGTCCAACTGATACTGTCACACCTTTCTGGTGTTAATCACAGCATTTTTTCTCTGTTGTATGGTTCTGGACTTAGAGTTAATGAGTGTTTGAGAATTAGAGTTCAAGATCTTGATTTACAAAACCTATCTTTAACCGTGCGAGATGGAAAAGGAAAAAAAGATCGCGTAACTTTACTTAGCCCAACGTTAATTGATTCTCTTCAATTGCAAATTCAGAAAGCGTCAAAAATACAAGAAGAAGATATCAAACAAGGCATCGGTCCCTCGCTTCCACACGCCCTTGGTAAAAAGTACCCGAACGCTTTTAAACAAATTGCTTGGATGTTTATCTTTCCTTCTTTAAGCATCTGTCGGCACCCACTGACTAATAAGCTTTGTCGGCATCATTTACACGATTCTGCACCAAGAAAGGCTCTCAAACGAGCGGTGCAACAGGCTAAAATCTTTAATAAACGAATAACATGCCATACCTTCCGTCATAGCTTCGCTACCGAACTGCTGCGCTCGGGGCAAGATATTCGTACAGTCCAAGAGCTATTAGGACATTCAGATGTAGCGACGACACAAATCTATACCCATGTTATTGGCGAACATTTTGCGGGTACTGTAAGCCCACTAAATAAAATCTTTATTGAAAACTATAAGGAAAACCAATGATCCTTGCCATGAACCAAACATAAGAAAAATTAGGGCTTATTTGGAATAGATACTTGAGTGGAGTAAACAATCTTAATTGCTTTGGGGCAATTCCGAGTTACGAAGTGCTATTTTAAAAGGTGTGTCCTGATAGCAACTCGTTATAAGTTCACTAGCGTCGTAACTATAGCCAATCTTGTTCACTTGGCATTGATTCAAACTGCGGTATTCCGTCGTTTACGAACCCAACGTCCCAGTTTGCATGAGAGCCGACATAAACATGAGCGGCAACTTTTGTATCGACGGGCTCGATGAGCAAACCAGCAGGTACCCAATATGAGTCACCGTTTGAACTGATATTCGGTACTGGGCTACCACATTGAGAACAAAACTCAGATTTAAAGCCAGAATGAGTAGAGAAAGACTTAATTTGATGCTCGCCAGTACACCATTTAAAATTTGATACTTTAACAATCAAAGCTGAGTTGGATGCAGAACCCGACACTTTTCGACACAATGAGCAATGACATTGATAGATAAGTGGTAATTCACCTGACAGCTCAAACGAGATCTCTCCGCACAAACAGTTTCCTTTCAATGTAATTATCCCTTGTTAAATAGAACGCATAACGCCTTGTTAAGGTATGAGGCACACAATGCCGAAGCCTCCGCATGCCATCTTAAATACGAAAATCAACATTATGATGCAATCTTTTTTATCGCAATTCAATTAAAAATCAATACATTAAATAGGACTAATGAGTGGTTAGATTGCATAGCGGCGCATAATTCTTGGTAAGACAAACGAAGATTCAGAGGTTGTGAATGAATTTCAACTCTGGAAGAGACATTTCTCAGTTACGAAATACCAACAGTAAAGATTCTGAATAGAAGTCAGTTAAGAAAAATAGCTAAGAACATACACCAAAAAACAAATAGAAATAATAGATTACATTGATAATGTTAATTAAAATCCAGAAATAAAATATAAGTATATCATTACAAGCACCAAAAGTTTCAAACACTAATTTAAATCTAACTGAACTAATTATTTTTTAAGATATAAAACCAGAGATATCTTTTAAATAATTGACCTTTAAGTTAATAAATCAACATCAAATTAAGTGTGAAACGTCATATTTGTTTCATTCAAAACTGGTAGATATGACATGTTCTGTAATATAATTTCAAAAATATTAAAAAACAAAAACCAAATCATAGAATGAGTAAGCGTCAAGGCTCAGAGAATCTCGTATGCACGCTATCCGTAAAGTTTATCAATATGCTGAACCGAACCTAACCCTATTGGGCTGGATGGGCTCGGTTGGTTACCCCGTTTACTATATGGTTTGGGAATATTTATTTCCACAGCCATATGAAAACCTGACTCTACGCCTATTTTGCTCAGTGCTATTTCTCGGCATAGCTTTGCGTAATCGTATTCCATTTGAATGGAGAAAATATCTTCCTACGTATTATCTGATTACTATTACACTCTGCTTGCCATGTTTTTTCTTTTATATGTTGTTGATGAATAATTGGTCCAATATTTGGGTTATGTCTTTCATGTCGGCAATATTTCTCCATATTCTTTTAGTACAAGTTACTAGAATTATGTATGCACAAACATTGGCTGGAATAGGTATTGCAACATTTGCTGCATGGATATCACAGAACTTCTCTTTGGAGGTTACAATAAACTGGGAGCACGTGCCGATCTTCATGTTTATATTTCTATTTGATCATTTGTTCTATTTTCGTAATCAAGTGGAACACGAGAATAAAGTATCACTAGCAAAATCATTTGGTGCTAGTATTGCTCACGAGATGAGAAACCCTCTCAGTGGCTTATCAACTTCTATTAATGCCATTCAATCCATACTTACGTACCCCAAAAACAGTGATATCCAAGGGCGCCATACACTGAGTACCCAAGAGTTAAAGCAGTTACACGATGTGGGCAATGAAGCCATGGAAATGATCCAGTCAGGTAACGAAACGATAGACCTATTATTAACCTCAATTGATGAGAATCGAGTATCTCGCTCAACCTTTCAAAAACACTCAGCGCAAGCAGTAATCGAATATTCAATCGACAGCTTTAACCACAAGCGATTGTCAGATAAATCAACCATAACTCTAGAAGTGCAAAACGACTTTGAATTTCTGGGCAGCGATACCTTATTGAAGTATGTAATGTATAACTTGTTCAAGAATGCAATCAATCATCGTACCTCAGGAGAGTTTTATATTCATGTCAACATAAATAGTAATGACGAAACCAATCAGGTTGTGGTTACAGATAACGGTTGTGGTATATCAAGTGATGTGATGCGTCATATTTTTCAAGATTTTTATACGACAGGAAAGTCTGGCAGTCACGGACTAGGCTTGCCATTTTGTCAAAAGGTAATGCGCTCGTTTGGTGGTGAAATCAAATGCCAATCTGAGGTCGAACAGTTCACCCAGTTTACGATGACCTTTCCCTCCTTGACATCAAAGTCAATCAATGAGATTAAGAATGAATTGAGGAAGCTTAAGTCGGTGCTGATGGTTAGTGAGCAAGCCATATTGATTCAAAATATCACTAAAATATCACGATTGATGGGTTTCAGTCTCAAAGTGCTCGATATAGCATCAACTCTTAAAAATAAAGAGTACCAATTCGAGTTTGACCTAATATTCGTAGACATAGCGAGCTATGCAAATAGGGCAAGTGACCGCAAGCGGCTTGAGTCTTTATTGTCATTTACCGAAGCAAAAATCATTTATTTATATGAGCATTCTCATACTGTACGAGTCAATGATGTTTCATTTGAACCCGTTTGGTTGGAAACTCAAGCTTGGCTACTCGATACCAAAGCAAGCATCGACCGCCTATTTTTCGACTCGAGTTACTTAATACCTTCGCTCCCCATTAAACCTATGACAGGCTCTGATAAACGAACCATCATGATTGTGGATGATAACGAATCTTTGCGTCGCTTTACCGCGATATTATTGGAAAAACAGGGCTTCGATGTTATCCAGAAGGAGGATGGCCAGAAAGCGTTGGATGCGCTGGACTCAGGCAATGTTGACTTGATTCTGATGGATATAGAAATGCCGATAATGGGTGGTGTGGAAGCCTCTCGACATATTCGAAATAATGCCAAGCCATACTCATCTGTTCCTATTATTGCGCATACAGGTGATATTTCATCAGCAACACTGGCGAAAATCGAGTCGTCGGGAATATCAGATTTTATTGTTAAACCAATAGACAAAAGCCGACTACTCGACAAGATAACTTACTGGATTTAGTGGAACGATAAATGAACATACATTTTATTTGCGAAAGGTTAAAAAAATATAACTCTTCCACTACCGACCTGAGATAAAGACTATACTTTTCAGATATTAATCCAAGATATCGAGCAGGCTTACAGATGTATCGTCTTTTCAATATTATTATTGTACTGATTTTTTTCTCCTCTCAGGTACAGTCAAGTTCATTACAAGTTGAGAAGGTTGTCTCTGGCCTCTCTATTCCCTGGGGAATGGCATTTATTGATAACGAGCACCTGTTAGTTAGTGAAAGAAATGGACACCTCTTGGTCATTGATATTAAGAGCCAGAAAAAAATTAAGTTAATGGATAACCCAACCGATTTGTATGCTGCTGGCCAAGGTGGCTGGCTAGATATCGCCCTATCCCCTTTCGAACGCAACAAAGTGTATGTTACGTATAGCCGAGATACGACATCGGGACCTGACACAACCCTAGCCGTATTTGAGTTTGATAGTAATCGAGCCATCAGGTTTAAAAACTTACTCACTACAACTTCTTTCTCGGACACATCACGCCACTTTGGTAGTCGATTGGCATTCAGCGATGAGCATATTTTCATGAGTATCGGGGATAGAGGAATAAGGGAAAATGGGCAAAGCCTCAGTACGCATGCTGGTAGTATTCTTAGGCTTTCACCAGACGGAAGCCCAGCCAAGAATAATCCTTTCATCGACAAGTCCTCCTTACAAGAGGAAATCTATAGCTTTGGACACCGAAACCCTCAAGGGTTGTTTTATGATAAAAAGACTCGAGACCTTTGGTCTATTGAGCATGGCCCTAGAGGGGGAGATGAAATTAATCTGATTAAAAAAGGAGCCAACTATGGGTGGCCCATTACCTCCCATGGTAAGGAGTATTGGGGTCCCTTTGATGTCAGTGAGCTACGAGAAAAAGAAGGAGTGGAATCTCCCAAAAAAGTCTATATACCCTCTATCGCACCCTCTAGCCTTATGCTTTATCGAGGAGATAACTACCCTGAGCTCGATGGAAAATTACTGGCACCAGCACTGAAACTCATGCACATTAACGTAATCACACTCAACGAAAATAAGCAGGCCATCGACGAGCATCGGCTGTTTGAAGACCTGAAAGAAAGAATTCGTCATATTATTGTAAGCCCCGACGATGAGCTTTTCTTTAGCACAGACCAAGGTAATATCTTTAAAATTTTACCTTCTCAGGTACCATAAATTTGAGCAGATAAGAGTTGTTTATCAATAGGAAAGCATTCGCTCACTAAATCATTAAGACAATGCAGAATTCATCTCATATACCCAAGTGACTTCAAAGTGCTAGGTTGCTTGGGTATACACCTCGGTTAATAAACAAAAAAACGATAAGGTGGATGAATTTTTTTGAGGTAAATCGCAATTTAAATTTACATACCAAAAACCATTGAAAATTGATTGTCAGCTCGTTAGCTTGAAACTGAATTTGTGGTGAAATCAAGGATTATGATGGATAACCTATTTGAGCCTCTCGAACTAAATAAGAAGATCACATTAAAAAACCGCATCATTATGGCGCCACTGACACGATGTATGGCCGATGATAATCTTGTGCCTACACAAGATATGGCCGAGTATTATGCGCGGCGTGCAGAGACGGGATTAATTATCAGTGAAGCGACAATAATCAGGCCAGATGGACAAGGCTACCCAAATACGCCGGGTATATTTACTGATAAGCAGATACAAGGCTGGAAAAGAGTCACCTCAGCAGTTCACCAGGCAGGTGGAAAAATATTTATGCAATTATGGCATACTGGGCGCGTTGCTCATCCACATTTTTTTGGTGGTGATGTTATCGCCCCATCAAACATTGGCTTGAATGGCACCATTCCACGCATGCGAGAACTCTCTTATGTGACACCAAAGCCCGTTACTAAGAATGAGATTATCCAACTAGCCGAAGACTATCGTCAAGCTGCCATAAATGCTTTAGAGGCGGGGTTTGACGGTATTGAACTTCATGGTGCGAATGGATACCTCATCGACCAATTCCTCCACCACTCCTGTAATGAGCGTGAAGATGAGTTTGGTGGAAGTGTAGAAAACATGGCTCGGTTTCCCCTCATGGTGATTGATACAGTGGTAAGCGCAATTGGCCGTGAACGCACTGCTCTAAGGCTCTCACCCGGTGCTTATTTTAAGATGGAACCTGATCACCGTGACAGAGACGTTTTTGATTATCTTCTCCAACAATTAAAGATAAGAAACCTATGCTATCTTCATATCGGAATTTTTGATGAGAGCATGGCGTTTGATTACCTAGGTGGGACAGTTGGTGACTATATACGCACGCGCTATGATAAGACATTGATAGGCGTTGGAGGTCTCACCCCAGAGACAGCAAGTGAAGCAATAAAAACAGGTAAATATGATCTTGTCGCCATTGGACGACCACTTATCGCTAATCCCGATTACGTCCAAAAAGTTAAGATGGGTGTACCACTGGTAGATTATGAAGACTCAATGTTACTAGAACTTATTTAGCTGAAACAAAAAAACCTAAACAATAATGTTTAGGTTTTTTGTTTGGAGCGACACACGAGGTTCGAACTCGTGACCTCAACCTTGGCAAGGTTGCGCTCTACCAACTGAGCTAGTGTCGCGTAAAACTAGATGGTGCCCCGGGCCGGACTTGAACCGGCACAGCGCGAACGCCGAGGGATTTTAAATCCCTTGTGTCTACCAATTCCACCACCAGGGCACACAAATCTAAATCTGCGATGGAGACACCATCTAAACCGAGATATCTTATCTCGATAAAAATATTTGGAGCGACACACGAGGTTCGAACTCGTGACCTCAACCTTGGCAAGGTTGCGCTCTACCAACTGAGCTAGTGTCGCTTGGAGGCGCGTCCCGGAGTCGAACCGAGGTCCACGGATTTGCAATCCGCTGCATAGCCACTCTGCCAACGCGCCTTAATTTTTTTGAGAGCTTCCTCTCTGGTACGGGATGCATTCTACGGATTCGAACTAATGAGTCAACACTAATTTTAATTTTTTGACGCGTTTGCTTACTTTCCATTCAAAAAGCGTTAATTTAAACACTTTAAGTCCATATTATTGAGTAAATCCGCTGAGTTAGGTTTCGTATACAAAAAAGCGAGCTATAAGCTCGCCAGTCAGTTAGTGATGATTCTTATCGAGTAAATCGTCCTTTGCCGCTAAAAGATACTGCGCCATCGACCAATAAGTTAAAAAGGTTGCAATATACAAAGAGCCATAACCAATCCAAATCATCCAATCATCATAACGCCACACAAGAACCCACAGCGCAAACATTTGACTTAGTGTCTTTATTTTACCTGTCCATGAGACAGCAACACTAGCACGTTTTCCAATCTCAGCCATCCACTCCCGAAGAGCAGAGATAATAATTTCTCGGGCAATCATAGTGACCGCTGGGATGGTTATCCAAATCGTATGGTAGTGCTCTGTGACAAGTATCAAAGCGGTTGCCACCAGAACTTTATCTGCTACTGGGTCAATAAACGCTCCAAAGCGTGACGTTTGACCCAGTTTGCGCGCAAGCATCCCGTCTAACCAATCAGTAAAACCTGCAACCCAGAAGACCATCGCAGCGGCAAATGGAGACCAATTGTATGGAAGATAGAATACAATAATAAAGACAGGTATTAAAATTAGTCTCAGTAAAGACAATATGTTCGGAATGTTTAAGCGCATGTTTGTATAGACTCTTTTGGGGTTGCTTACAGCTAGGTCTGAAATTTCAAACAGGCCATATGGTGCGGGATTTTTCTCATTGTTTCAATGCTTGGTGAATGATTTCTGCTAAAGAAGCGCTGATACCAGGCACTTTGGTGATTTCTTCAACAGAGGCTTTCTTCAACTCTTGTAGTCCACCCATATACTTAAGTAGAGCTTGCCTTCGTTTTGGTCCTATCCCTTCAATTCCTTCAAGAATACTTGTTTTTCGAGTTTTACCTCGTTTTGCTCTATGGCCAGCAATAGCATGATTGTGACTTTCATCACGAATATGCTGCATTAAGTGCAATGCGGGTGCATCTGTTGATAATCCAAATTCTCGTCCGTCATCGGTAATCAACGTCTCAAGACCTGGCTTTCTGGTGGTTCCCTTTGCTATACCGACCAATCTTGGTCGTTTGGGCCAGTCAGTCCAATGGTTGGCTATCATTTTCATTGCGCTGTTTAATTGACCTTTTCCACCGTCAATAAATATGATGTCAGGAATTCTATCAACATCAATTTGCTTAGCATATCGGCGTTCTAACGCTTGAGCCATTGCGGCATAATCATCACCGCCCGTAATGCCCGTAATGTTGTATCTTCGATATTCCTGTTTTAGTGGACCTTCTTGGTTAAACACTACACAAGATGCAATCGTACTCTCGCCCATAGTATGAGAAATATCAAAACATTCCATGCGTGAGATATTTTCAATTTCCAATAACTCGCTTAACTCTTTAAAACGCTGAAAAATAGTCATTTTATGATTAATTTTACTCGTTATTGCAGTCAATGCATTTGTATTGGATAACTTTAAATACCGACCTCGATTTCCACTAGGAGCAATATGGAAACTTACTTTTCTATGGGCTAAATCAGATAACGTAGACTCGAGAGCTGAAGCATTCTCAATCAGATGCTCATTGAGAATGATCCGCGTTGGGATCGTTCTTGACTCACTTTGGTTAAGGTAATATTGAGTTAGGAAACTGTAGAAGACCTCTTCTCTATCCGTATTGCTAGGTATTTTGGGGAAATGGCTGCGACTACCTAATACCTTACCTTGGCGAATCATCAAAATATGAATACAAGCAATACCATTCTCTTGCGCAAAACCGAGTACGTCCATATCCTCTTCGGAATTCTCCGAGACAAATTGTTGCTCTTGAATACGACGAATTGCTTGGATCTGATCTCTGTTCTTAGCCGCGTCTTCAAACCTTAGTTCTTTGCTAGCAAGCTCCATTTTTGCGACTAAAGACTCCAGTACTTGCTGATCTTTACCTTTTAAAAATAAACGCAAAAAATCAACCAATTCAGCATACTGTTCATCAGAAATAATGGAGCTTATGCAAGGCGCAGCACAGCGGCCAATTTGGTACATTAAACAGGGTCGACTCCGATTCTTATAAACCGTATCTTCACATTGACGGACAGTAAAGATTTTCTGAATGATATGGAGTGTTTCCCTAACCGCCTTCGAGTCGGGATAAGGTCCGAAGTACTCACCTTTACGTTTTTTAGTTCCTCGATGAATCGAGACTCTAGGGTGCTTGTGCGCACTAATAAAAATATAGGGATAAGATTTATCATCACGCAGCAACACATTGTATTTAGGTAAATACTGCTTGATATAGTTATGCTCAAGAATAAGGGCTTCAGTCTCAGTGTGAGTAACCGTGACATCAATTTTATCTATATTACTAACTAATGCGCGGGTTTTCTCACTGTCGACTTTTGAACGAAAGTAGCTCGAGAGACGCTTTTTTAAATCCTTTGCCTTTCCTACATAAATGACATCTGAGTCGGCGTTATACATACGATAAACGCCGGGCTGATTGGTAACCGTTTTGAGAAAAGAAGACGAGTCGAAAACAGGCATATAGTGACGAGAAAGTGACCGAAACCTAGAGGGTTTCGGTATCTATCATGCCATGGCGGATGGCTAGATGGGTCAGCTCGACATCACCGCTTATGTCTAGTTTACTAAAAAGTCGGTATCGGTAACTATTGACTGTCTTCGGGCTAAGGTTCAACTGCTCGGATATATCTGTAACTTTCTGACCTTTAGTTATCATCATCATGATCTGAAGCTCACGCTCAGAAAGTTCTGCAAAAGGGTTCTCAGAAGCAGAAGAGAACTGGCTCAATGCCATCTGCTGCGCAATTTCAGGGGATATGTACCTCTGGCCACTATGAACCATTCTTATGGCATTCACCATCTCATCGGGCCCTGCCCCTTTAGTCAGATAACCAGAAGCCCCTGCCTGCATCACTTTAGTAGGGAACGGGTTTTCTGTATGGACCGTCAATACGATAACTTTTACATCAGGATTATATCTCAGCACTTTTTTGGTTGCTTCAAGTCCCCCAATACCAGGCATGTTCATATCCATTAAAATGACGTCAGCATGATTACTTCGACACCATTTTACCGCATCTTCACCGCTTTCAGCTTCCCCTGCTACGTTCATTCCACGGACGTCTTCAATAATACGTCGTATCCCTGTGCGAACCAGCTCGTGATCATCTACAAGGAAAACATTTATCAAACTTGTATCTCCACGCTTTTATATGGCTCTGCGCCTAACCAATTTCAGACAACAGTACTACATATAGTTTAACTCAAAATTGCCTTTCGTTTTAGCCTCAATGTGTGCTTTACTGCAAATTTTAGCAAGTAGTTATCTCGATACATGCGATTAAAGATGCCTTAACACACTAATATATAACAAAGTAAAAGAGGTTCAAGGGCTAATCTAATCGTAAATTGCACGGCGTCATTTGCTTATCAATTGTCATACGCTTCGTGCACAATTTTATATCATCATCACACCTTAAAAGTCCGCTATTTTAGCCAAAAGCTTTTGTTTTGATGCTACTCAGCCCTCGGGTATCTTACGAAGTTTCTAACTATAACCTAAAACAGTCCTATCTGAGGCTCACTTATCTGTCTGAAGCTTTGACCAATAAAAGGCAAAATCGCATCTGCAATAGGCTGCAATTGTTTATCAATGTAGTGTTGATAATCAATCGCACTTTCTCGATACTCTCTTGGCTCGGGTCCATTAACCGTTATTATATACTCTATTGTGCCTCGATTCTGATACTGGAGCGGCCTACCTAATCGCAAGTTTTTTTCATCAGCTAAAAGTGCAGCTCTCACCTGTGGTGGTATATTTTTTTGGTAGTCCTTTAAACGTCGGCGTAATCGCTTTTTGTAGATCAGCATATCGTCAAACTCACCAGCATACGTTCGCTCTATTACGCTTATCACGTAGTCTTTTGGATCATAACCATTAAATACCATATCATAGAGTTTGTACTGAAAGTCTTGAGCAAGGGATGTCCAGTCGGACCTTGCACTCTCTAGACCTTTGAAGATAATTTTTTTCTCTCCATCCCGAGAAACAAGGCCAGCATAACGCTTTTTAGAACCTGTTTCAGAGCCACGGATAGTTGGCATTAAAAACTTCTGATAATGAGTTTCGTATTCAAGTTCTAAGTAAGATTCAACACCAAACCTCTTTGCCAAATCCACCTTCCACCAATTGTTGATCTCAGAAACTAACTGTTCACCAATCTCACAGGCTCTCTGATCACTGTATGCAGAATTTAAGGCGACAAAGGTCGAGTCTGTGTCTCCATAGATCACTTGATAGCCTTTTTCCTCTATCAACTTTTTAGTCACTTTCATAACTTCATGACCACGCATAGTAATACTTGAGGCTAAACGGGTATCAAAAAACCGGCAACCAGAAGAGCCCAATACACCATAGAAAGAATTCATTATTATTTTCAATGCTTGGGAAAAAGCATGGTTGTTGTTACGTTTTGCTTTCTCTCGCGCTCGCCAGATGTCTTCAACCATTTTAGGTAGAAAGTGGTGTTGACGATGAAATTGTCCACCACGGAAGCCCTCGATAGCCGATTGATTATCGGTACCGATAGGTAAACGTAAACCTTCTATCAAACCGAGTGGATCAATCAGGAACGACCGAATAATAGACGGATAAAGACTTTTGTAATCGAGTACAATAACAGAGTTATAGAGATTAGGCAGTGAGTCCATTACATACCCACCCGGAGAAGCCACCCAATCTTCAGAATGCATATTGGGCGCAATATATCCAGCGCGATGTAGCTGAGGTAAATAAAGATTTGTAAATGCCGCAACCGAACCACCTACCCTATCCAATTCGATACCAGTTAGGCACGACCGTTCTATGGCAAAATCCAATAGGTGAGTTTTATCGAAAATACGGCTTACCAACATACAATCTTGTAGGTTGTATTTGGCAAGAGCTGGCTTATTCGATGAGAACATGTGATTGATCTCTGCCATCTTATCATAGTGGCTATCAATTGCTTTCCCCTCACCAAGTAGCTCCTGGGAAACCGATTCGAGAGACCAAGAACGGAAATGGTAAGTAGCCGCCTTCAGCATATCAATACCATCGATCACAACTCTTCCGGGAATAGAAACAAAGCCTTGTTGATTTCTGCCCTCTCGAAAAAAAGCATTCTTATTTCCACGCCCTACAGCCAAAGAAATTCCATTTATCTTGGCGCGCTTATCGAGTAATTTAAAATCGAAGCCAATAATATTCCATCCGATGATTACGTCAGGGTCAAAATCCTCGAACCATTGGTTTAACGCCAAAATCAGCGCTTTCTCATTTTCAACCCATTGAATATTTGTTTCTGCAGACTCAGTGACACCAACCATTATAACGCGGCTATCATACTCACAATGCAACCCAACAGAATATAGTTTTCCGTTTTCGGAGCATTCGATATCAAGAGAAACAACCGATAACTCGGGTTTATAGTTTCCAGACCTAGCCTTTACTGATGTAATGCGACGATATTTCCCGTAATCGCGAGTTAAACCCGTAAAATCAATACTTCCTTTAATAAACCTCTCCATCAAGAAACGGTCGGCTAGGCGTATATCAGTTTCATAAACAGTAATATCGTCTCTTCTGAGGCAACTTTCTGCCCTATTAGCATCATGAAGCGTAGCGAAGTAACAAGCCGCCGTTTCCATACCCTCAAAAGTTTTAAGTGTCAGAGGGTTAAGTTGAAATGGAACCCCCTCTTTTTTAAGACATAGCTCTAATAATTCAATATCTTCAGAAGCAACAAAAAAGGTTGGTGTTTCATCTTCTATCTCTAGCTGGGCAGGACCATATGGGGTAGAAACCCATAGCTCTATAAGCGTTTTTTTCCCGATATCTCTTGCACTGCGGGTTAAAATAAACCCTTGATTGATCATGTACTGGTTCCCTGACTTAGCATTGATATTTCATAAAACTCGATTAATCACGAAATGCTTGGCTTTACCTTTTGTCCTAAAAGAAAGTCTATTCCCTCATTAATACGGTTACTATGCCCAAGTAAACTCAAGATGCTAGGTTCAACGAGATTGGCTTACATTGCCGACAAGACAACAATTTGAAGATTGGGGCATCTCAATTGAAAATCGGTGGCAACGTCTACACAACAAGGCAAATTGCCCCTTATGCAGGAGCAAAGGACGGATTTCATCGTCAAATAACTTAGAATCTACCAACTATCTCGTAATGCTGTTTTCTTTGAACTCAACACTATGGCATCGCTCTGAACCCTGCATTTTGAAGTCACTTAGGTATAAATCTGAATTATAGAGTCATTTAGGTATAGGTGAGAGAATAACCTTCGTTAGCTCTTAGTACTAGCCAATCCTAAACTCTGTCTTTTTATATTGCACAACCAACCATTCTCCAAAGCCATCAAGGATGCCAATTACTGAGCGCTTTGCAATAACATGCCCAGACAGCAGTATACCCAAGCGATGAATTTCAACCTCTTTTTCTGGGTAGTGCTTTAAAAATGCTTGACCACATTCAACAGGATCATCAAACCACTGCTTGTCTTTATACATAACAAGCGAGTAACTGGCCCTCAGTAACTTTTTTGAAATCATCTTTTGGGCTTTAACCTGATCAGCATCATTTTTACATCGAGCAATACGATTGCGATACACTGCTAACCAGTCTTCGACATCCATGTTCCAGTACTTGGCAATTTCCCAACTAGGCTCATAATCTCCAAAGCATTCTGAGAGATCATCACCATAAATACAAACAGAGCAATGCCGCAGGAGAAATCCCCAAGAAAAAATACTCTCTAAACTGGCAACTTCATTCACCAAGGCAGTTTTGTATGAAACTTCAGTAACAAAAGGATAGGCCTTTTGAAAACGCCACTTTATAGAATTAAACAAAGTTGTCCTTGTATCACTAAAAGGAGCATGTGTGACAACGATAAAATCTATGTTTGATAGATTTTCTTTAGCTGTTTTACGGGCAACACTACCGTATAGATAAATGCTGTGTAAATTTTCTCCCAGCCCATTTGTTAAGAAGTTTATTAACTCATCAATCACTGGGCGGTAAGCTGCTTGGAAGGCGTCGTTAGGGTCTATCGTAGAAAGATGCATTTCACCATTAACAAATCAATCAAATGTACTCTTCTAATGTTCGCTCACTGTTGTAGAACAATCAAGATATTCCTTCAAATCTGTCATAGGTATATAATGCTCGGTAAAATACTAATACCAAGGAAAACGATAAATGCCAAAAGCGAGCGAACTTAAAAAAGGTTTTGCTATTGAGTCCAATGGAAAAACTCTACTAATAAAAGATATCGAAATAACGACTCCCGGTGGTCGCGGCGGAGCGAAGATTTATAAACTACGCTGTACCGACCTCGCTTCAGGTTCACGAGTTGATGAACGTTATAAATCCGACGACATTTTAAATACTGTCGATATGTTTAAACGCACCTCCTCTTTCTCTTACATCGATGGAGATGAATACATCTTTATGGATAGTGAGGATTATTCTCAATATACATTTAAGCAGCAAGAGATAGAAGATGAGCTTCTATTTATAACAGAGGAGATTAAAGGTCTTCAGGTAATTCTTGTTGATGGCAATGCTGTTGGCATCGAATTGCCTTCTTCTGTTGAGATGATCATCGAAGAAACTGACCCTTCAATAAAAGGAGCGTCAGCATCGGCGCGGACTAAGCCTGCAAGGTTTTCCACAGGATTAACCATCCAAGTACCCGAGTATATTGCCACAGGAGATAAAGTGGTAATCAATACAGCTGAACGAAAATATATGAACCGAGCTTAGTTATGTCAGAGTTAATTTCATACGATGATGCGATAGAAGCCGCCTATGACATTTTTTTGGAGATGGCACCCGATAGCCTTGAGCCTGCTGATGTCCTTCTCTTTACTGCTCAATTTGACGAAAGAGGTGCCGCTGAGCTAGTGGAAGTTGGTGATGATTGGGTTGAGCATGTAGGATTTGATATTGATAAAGAAATATACGCGGAAGTGAGAATCGGATTAGTAAATGAGGCAGACGACCAACTTGATGACGTCTTCGCTCGCCTCTTAATAAGTCGAAATCCCGAGAACAAGTTCTGCCACGCTCTTTGGAAGCGAGACTGAACCAGAAACAAAAAACCTAGCATTGGCTAGGTTTTTGTTTAGTCCTAAAAGAACTCTAATCTACCGAAACCATGTTTAGTCCGGCTTAATGTTTTCGACGCGGGCTTTCAGTTTCTGTCCTGGGCGGAACGTCACAACGCGACGAGCGCTGATAGGAATGTCTTCACCTGTCTTCGGGTTTCGACCTGGACGCTCATTCTTATCACGAAGATCAAAGTTACCAAATCCAGACAGTTTTACCTGTTCGCCACTTTCAAGCGCCTTACGAATTTCTTCGAAAAACATCTCAACCGTTTCCTTGGCATCCCGTTTACTGTATCCAAGCTTCTCAAACAGGTTCTCAGCCAAATCGGCCTTTGTGAGCGCCATAAAACTTTCCTCAAAGCTGTGTTAAACATTGCCACCACAAGGCAGCACCATAGCATTTAGCCAAGCCAATCAACAACATATCGACTTCACATTGAAAAGTGTATGCCAAGCTCATGATTTTCGCCAACTTTTTTATTGAATAGAATTATTTTCTTCCCAAAAACAATGGGATAGAACTCTAAGTCAACAGGATTTCTTCACAAAATCATCTAATACACTAGCTCAAAACCCGCCAAATTGATTACTAGTAACAAAGCTATCAGAACAATATTCTTTTTTTACTCATTCTAGAGAAAAGTTCACTGTCTAAACCGGTTGTATATAAAATTTGACCAAAATTTAGTCATTAAATGACCTTTCAATCAACATTGGTAGTGATAATAATGAGATTAAAAAGATCAATAATGGTGATGAAAGTCAAAATTAACACAATCCACAATGGTACTGGGGATAAATCCATAATAAATAAATTGCACAAACTTTTATGTAAGTGAATACTACGCCGCTTTAAAAACTACAAAATCAATACATACAATGAATATTTCTAGCTTCGCTGCAAAACTATATGATAACAATGATAAAGTGATCGGAATTTTCGAAACACTTGAAAAAAATTTCGGTATAGATGGGAACACATTCTTTCAAACAATCGCTGACCTAAGAATGAAACAAGCTGTTGAACAAAGTCCAGCGTTAAAAGAGACGAATATCAAGACAAAAATGAATTCGCCTCAATATGCCAAATGTATTCAGTCTAAAATTGCCGATAAACCCGAGCCTTGGTTCGAAGTTGAAAAGCAACTTCTTACCTCTTTTGGTAATTGGGCTGAAGCTTGGTGTGCCTTTAACATATGGAACATACACCATAAATATCACACAAAGAATACGAGCAGCGTGAATTATAATAACTTTGAGGACAGTCAAGACGAACAACTCTTCATAGATTTTGTAGTCCAACGAGTCGAAGAACACAGTAATCTTTATTATTCTCCGCATAGCCCTTATCCAATGCTTCTGCCAGACATCATCTTATTGACAAACCTTTACACCTTGGTATGGGAACAACATTGGTATGAAATATTGTACAAAATGGAGATCTCTTTAGTGGGGACACACTTCATTTTGGCGCAGCAGAACAATCACCTTGATTACCCTGTGGTCGTATCGACGGCCCTGATCAACACATATGAAAATTCCGAAGATTGGTTGTCATTTGCTCCATTTTTTAGAGCTGATTATTGGCACTCTATCAATCAAAACAAATTGACAAAAGAATTCGAACGGCTGGACATTTTACCCGATATGGTAAAATTCTCTGAAATAAAGAGCTATGAGGAGTTTGAATCCTCTTTATGGCATTCAATCGAAAAGAAGAGCAAGTGTTGTGAAGTCATTCGTCTCACCGTAGCTGGGAATACGCGTCAGAGAATTTTTCTACTTTATCTTTGTCAAAAGAGATTAATGCAGCAGTTGCATAATTTTGGCTTTGACGTAGCATTCACAATTATTGAACAGCCATTGATGTTACATTACTACCAGAGTTTAACAGACAATGAATACATTCCGTTCAGTTACTGTAAACTGACGCCGGAAAGTGCAAAATCAGTCACGCACAAAGGCGTCTGGGTTGTCGATAAGCTAAAACATGCCTTATCACAATGTAGATATCAACATTATAAAACAGCAACGTTTGATAAGTTAAAACAGCATCGTCTTCATGGAAATGAGCCAAGACACATTTAACAACATTGCCGAGCACCTTATGTATCCCAAGGCAATATTACTAATTTGTATCGCCCTGCTAGTTTTAGTATGGGCAATATTCTTTTGCGCTACTCTTGTCCAGAAGAAGGGCATAAGTAGCGTTAAACAATATGCTTATTATGTCTCCTACACTGCTGGCCTATTCGTTTGGATATTGAGTAATGCCTACTTCCATACCGGATGGCTGTTAGAGTTTGGGCCAAAGTTTGCAGAAAGTGTAGCCATACTCGCTAACCTTTCTACGATTTTAGCATTCGGATCTGCCTACTATTTCTCTGTAAAACTAAGGAGCCACTCAACCACATTTGCAGTGAGCCCTTGGCAGTTGATCCTCGCAGCTTCAGTAATGAGCTTTTGTGCTGCGATCAACTTTATTCCCGGAATAATGCTGAAATCGGTGAGTGTTGTAGGCCCAAGTAACTTTATCCTTGATTTTGGTCCAGGCACAGGGCTATTTTTTGTCGCTCTGACCCTTATATTCGGGCTTACCTTTTTAAACCTATGGTCGATAAAAAGAAGCGGTAACAGGCTCAGCAGAACTAGGGTCAACTATATGATCCTTGGAATGGCAATTTTTATGGTATCCACAGCAATGATACAAATGTGGTTTACCTTTTTCTTCAAAAACTTTTCGCTAACTTGGCTTCCTCCAGCACTATCCATCAGTGAGATGCTATTCATGGGATATGCTATCCTCGCATCTCGTTTTTATAGCTTTAAATATCTTTGCTTTGTATTTCTTACAGTACTGATCACAGCATCAGGGTATGCAACCATTGCGTTTATTTCCAAGCCTATGGACTACCTGAGTATGACCGTGGTGATGGCTTCGATTATTACTGTCGGATTATCGTGGCCACATGCCTCAAAGATAGTGAAAACATGTTTGAGTTATCTACTCTATGGCTCAGCAAACTCACCGACAGAAAAGATTGCAAAACTTGAAGAGGAATTTCAAAAATCACCAAGTAGAGCGATTGAATCACTCGCAAGTTACCTCGGAGTACCAAGTAATAGCCTAAAACTACTTGATGACTGCCAAGGTGCAAGTATATATCGTTCCTACTTTACCAACCACAGTGCTCCTCTGGTAATTGATGAGTTGGAAGATGGATTACAAAAGACAGATGATACCGAGTTGCTAACTCTACGAAGCAGTATGAACGAAATGAACTCGGCACTGGTTTTACCGATTTACGAATCCAACAATAAGTTGACCCACGTTTTAGTCTCGAGTAGAAAACAAGGTGGACTCAACTTTTCTTTCGAGGAGTTGAAAGCACTTGAGAGAGTGCTTCAAAAAGTACAGGTTCATATTAACTACGAGAGAAAAGTACGTCAGTCTCAAGCACTCGCAAACTCAATTGCACATGAGATGCGTAATCCTTTCGCTCAGATCCAACTTGAATTTGAATCGTTGAATCAAAAGCTCGATTTCCCTATCGAAAAGATCGATCTACAGAAACACGTGGATAAAGGAAAAAGGTCGATTAAGAGAGGACAGCAGCTCATTGATATTATTCTTAGAGAAGTTAATGACTCAAGCTTAGAGCACGAGCCAGTCGAGGCAACGTCTGTTACGGCAGCACTGAATGGCGCAATAAACCAATATGGCTTCGATAATGAGCAAGACATTCGAAGGATCAAACTAAAACTTGACCACGATTTTGTGGTAAAAATAAATGAGACATTATTCAATTTTGTCATTTTTAATCTGCTAAGAAATGCCATTTATTACTTTGATGCCTATCCTTCGAGTACAATAGAAATTCGTACCCAGGAAGGAAAGTACGAAAATCATATTATCTTTAAAGACACAGGTCCGGGTATACCAAAAAACTTAATCGATAGAATTTTTGATGACTTTTTCAGCCACAAAAAAAGTGGGGGTAGCGGACTTGGATTAGGATATTGTCAAAGAGTAATGCGCTCATTTGGTGGATCTGTGAGTTGCCATTCAGTGTTACATGAACATACAACTTTCACGCTTTCGTTTCCTGCCAAAAATATTGATGTCGGGACTATATTTAAGCAAGAGAGTGGGAATGTTAGCTATCATCCATTCCCGCACCACGATAATGGTAAAACTGAGGACCCTCGATTAAAGTCGAAGAGTCTCACTTCTCACAATATTCTCGTCGTGGATGACAAAGAAGTTCAACGTACCCTCGTAAACCTCTACTTAAAACAGCTTGGTTACAGCGTTATCCTCGCCAATAATGGAAAAGTAGCGATTGAAATTATTCAAAGTAATCCCATAGACCTCGTCTTTATGGACATTCAGATGCCGATAATGGATGGCTTTAAAGCTGCAAAAATTATCCGTGAGACATTTCCTGGTATACCAATCATTGCTCTTTCAGGAGAGTCTGGGGCAGAGGACTTATTAAAAATGGAGGAGTTAATGGATGGCCGCCTAACCAAGCCAACGACAAAAGATTCCCTAGATGCAACACTAAAATCAGTCTTAAACAAATCAAAAACGACGTAAATTTGCCGTCATTATTTTGAACAATATGACGCCATTTTAGTCTGTATTTTTATCTTATTGAGTTTATTTAATAATTTTGAAGTATCGATGATGTGGCACATAACATGCTTTGTTCTTGTTATATTTTTTGGAGGTTAAAGTATGGAAATGTCACGTCACACTTATTATCGATTAATTCACCATGGGATTAAAAGCCTACTCAAAGAAAGGCTCGGTCACTTTACCGAGGTGGAGTATCATGAATATCTCAACGGCATCACAGGTAAATCTTGCTGTTTCTCCATGAGTGATGAGGAGCTAGAGTTTACCCTCGCTAGTTTACAAAATGAAGGGTATATAGAAAAGTAACAGTAGCTGGCAATATACCCAAATAGCTTCAAAGCACTAGGTTTAGCGGGCAAGATTAGGAATTGCTCACCGTTACCATAAGCCGGTGAAAACACCCTAAATCTCCTGACCTTGAAGCCATTTGGGTATATCTATTCGATTTTGACTTTGTGATTAAAAAATTTTTAGGTAGACTAGCTGAAGTTGCACACTAAATGATTTTTTTATGAAACAATTCACTGATTTTATTCCATTAATTGTCTTTTTTATATTATATAGATTTTATGATATCTATGTTGCCACCGCAGCACTCATCATCGCTTCTGCTGTCCAAATAGCTGGTCTCTTCATCGTTAACAAAAAAGTAGAAAAATTGCAGCTAGTCACTTTTTGTATTGTCACAATTTTCGGTGGGCTGACAATACTTCTTCACAATGATGATTTTATAAAATACAAAGTAACAATTGTTTACAGTCTGTTCGCTGTAGGGCTTATGGTAAGTCAGTTTCTGGGAAAATCGCCTATTAAAAATATGCTCAGAAATGAAATTGATCTGCCAAAGAGAATATGGAGTCATATTACATGGGCTTGGGTTAGCTTTTTTGCCCTGTGCGCAATCGCTAATCTATACGTAGCATTTAATATGTCTCTAGATATATGGGTCAACTTTAAGGTCTTTGGATTGTTGTTCGCTACGTTCTGCTTTACCGCAATCACTGCATTTTATGGTTACAAGCACATGCCAAAAGATAACTCAGAGCAGAAAAATTGATTACTTATATAGGAATTTATACCTAGGTAACACTGTTATATTTGTTACAAAAGATATAGGTAATCGCAATAATACGTCGAAGATTCAAAAGCTTAGTGTCTCTGATACGGGTTAACATAATGCTTGAATCAATAGTTAATAATCGGAGCGTTTTATTTGCTGACCTGATATGTTAAAAATATTATGCTCTCAAAAACAATTAATTAGAGTAAAGTACGAATTCTCTATAATTCATAAGGACAATTGAACATGTGGTACGTCATTTTCTCTCAAGATATCGAAAACTCTCTCGAAAAGCGACTCAGCGTTCGTCCTCAGCATCTCGAACGTCTAAAAAGTTTGCAAGATGAGGGACGATTACTCACCGCTGGTCCAATGCCTGCCATCGATTCAGACAATCCGGGAGAGGCTGGGTTTACTGGTTCAACCGTCATCGCAGACTTTGATTCACTTGAACAAGCTCAAGCATGGGCTGATTCAGATCCCTATATTGCAGCAGGGGTGTATGAAAATGTGATCGTGAAACCTTTTAAGAAAGTTTTCTAACCATGGAAAATATCATCAGAAAACTCAGCGTAATCACTTTTGTTATTCTCTTAGTCGGATGTTCTTCCGCTGCGTCGCAAAAGCAGAAGTATCTTGAGATGGTGGCAAAAAATAGGGCAAGCCTCTTGGCTTCAGAACTTCCTTTAGAATCAGGTCCTTTATCAATAATGAGAGCCAACTCAAAAGGAAATATCATTGAAATTATGATGGTCTATAATGACGACGCAAAAGGCGCCAAACCAACAGCCTCTTTGCTGGCACAAAGCGTCAACACTTATTGTAGTAATAAAGATACCAAAGCTAACTTAGACTTGGGCATCCACTATCGTATTAAGATTCGAAATAGTCGAGGCCAACTAATGTCGGATGAGTTAGTCACGTCTCAAAAGTGCCAGCAACAAAGTAATAAATAACAAGCAATATACCCAAGGAGCTTCAAGGTGCTAAGTCCAGCGAGAATGGCTGGCCTTACAGACAAGGAAATCATTTGTCCCCTGCCCCTTGAAGTCACTTGGGCGAAAACACCTCTAACAAGTCGATGGCTACAATACCCTCTTATTTACCCAAATAAACTCACAAAACCCAGATGAATTTTTTGTTACCGAAATAGGTCAATTCTTTCTCGCTCTTACCCATGTATTCATAGAGATAAGATTTACGCTATCAAGATTTTCATAGCTGTTTCACAATAGTCATTCTTTGTCTCAGTTGACGCCTTGCTCTTAACTACCTAATTTTTGATAACAAGCGTGCGTATGTGAAGGGAATCACAAAATGAAAAGATCTAGGCATTCTTATCGACTTCAACTTATAAAAGAAGCAGCAATGAGGCAAAACAGATTGAGTAGCTCAGACCAAATGACAAACTACATACAAGGTTTGCTCGATTCAAAATCTGACTGCGACTATGAATTCCAGAACGACTCAAGGTTTTCAGGCTGCCATTTCGATGACAACATTGGCGGCTGGGTCAGCAATAACTGGAAAGTTAAGTAAAGTGATGGTGAGTCCTAATATTTCCAGCGCCTTAAGATAATATGGAATGAAAGCTGAAGCCTCAAAATAAAGTTTGCTGAGGATCATTTTCTTCTATTTCCATCTCAACGTGAGTTTTTTTATGCTTCCTATAATAGCGCTGGCGACATAGTTTAATGACATGAAGCTGCTGGGATGGAGACATATTGAGCCACTCGAATCGTTCCGTTCGATTTCTCATACATCCTTTGCAATACCCCTTAGCGTCCGAGTCACAAACACCTATACACGGACTAGGCACTTTAAATAATTCAATCTGCTCCAAAAACTTCCCTCCAGATCCCCTTATAAAATTCAGTTCAGACTGACGCTTATCTCGTACTTAAAACAAACCAACTGACCGTACCTTGACAATATAGCGCGTTTACTTGAGTAACCTCGTGTGCCTAGTTCATCTGGGATAGCTAAACCTGCAGAGATGATGACCTCTTGAAGGTAGACCGACCTTGTTCAGAAGTCGTTAACAACGTCTAAGGGCAATATAACTTGCTCTTGGGGACTGGTTTCATTGCTTCACAACCTCACAAGAGCTCGCTATCTTTATAGATTGTTTTCTCTGAATTCGATTCCGTGATTACTCGCTAAAGCCTATATTTCGAAGTCACTTAGGTATACGCTAAGTATAACCCAAATGCTTTTATACCCAACATTTGCAGGCATCTTTAGGTTCATTAAGTATGTTCATATAGTATGTCGCTTGAAAGGAATTAAAAAACTATGAGATTTAACATTAAGTCACTCTTAACAGCACTGGCACTACCTGTCCTTGTCACTTCATGTGCTAGCCATATGAATACTCCACCAACCGCACAAGATTTGGCTCACCACCGGTGGGTATTAGTCAACATAAATGGCGACAACCCCTTTGATGTAGGTGATAAAAGAGCCACATTGGAAATTGGAGAAAACTTGAGTGTAAATGGTAATGCAGGATGTAATGGATTTTTTGGAGAGGCAGAACTTTCGGGTGAAAAATTTCGAGTCAAGAACATGGCAATGACGAGAAAAATGTGTTTCGGTGATATCATGGATACCGAGCAAGCCTTTTCTCAAACATTGTCAGATTGGTCCAACATCATCATCAATAAAGACTCTATGATTTTAAACGGTGACACCCATACCCTCACCTTCAAGCTTGATGATTGGAAATAAGATAGCGACTAAGCTAGAAGTTAGTTTGTGTTTTGATTTTTCAACTGAAGTTAATTCTGCAGTACCCAAGCGACTTCGCTTTGAGTCAATGTTCTTGAAGTCGCTCGGTTATAATCGTGTATAAATAGTTAATAAAGCGATTTTTTCAGTCATAATGAATAAAAATATTATCAGTCCGGTCTATATCATAGTCTGGCCGATCTTCTGTTCAAATAAGGAATATTATGACCAAAATTTTCACGTTCATTGCATTAGTTACTTTGTCTCTATCATCGTTTGCTTCAGATAGTTGGACAGAGATCACTAGCAAAGCAAAAGGTCAAACCGTCTATTTCCATGCATGGGGTGGTAGTCAAGAGGTGAATCGATACATCCAGTGGGCAGCCTCTGAACTTAAAACCCAATATGGAATAAAGTTAAAACATGTCAAAGTCTCCGATATTTCCAAGACCACGGCAAAACTCGTTGCAGAAAAAACTGCGGGTAAAAATACCCATGGTAGCGTCGATATGGTTTGGATAAATGGAGAAAACTTCAAATCTATGAAAGATCAGCAACTGCTTTTAGGCCCATTTGTCAGTCAACTTCCCAACTGGAAGTTCGTTGATAAAAGCCTACCGATAGACGTCGATTTTTCAGAGCCTACCGAAGGGTTAGAGGCCCCATGGGGAGTAGGTCAGCTCGTTTTTATCCATGATAAAACCAAATTGAATAATCCACCTCTATCATTCTCAGAGATGCTCAGTTATGCTCGAGCTTACCCCAAACGACTCACCTACCCTAAGCCACCAAGCTTCCACGGTACAAGCTTTTTGAAAGCACTACTCATTGAGCTCACCGATAACGATAAATCGCTCTCGTCTCCTGTCGATATGAAAACGTTTCCAATAGTTACTGAAGCATTGTGGTCATACTTAGACTCATTTCATCAAGTAGCGTGGCGAGATGGTAAACAATTTCCTAGCAGTAGTGCTGAAACGATCCAATTACTCGATGACAACCAAATTGACTTAGCTATCACTTTCAATCCAAATGCTGTCTATTCAGCACAAGCAAATGGAAAGTTAACCTACAATACCGCTGCTTACGCAATGAAACAGGGCGCTCTCTCAAATATTCACTTTCTGGCCATCCCCTGGAACAGTTCGTCCTCAGAAGCTGCCATGGTAACCATTAATTTTCTTCTCGGCCCGCAAGCTCAATCACACAAAGGGGACACTGAAGTATGGGGAGACCCGTCAGTACTTCAAACAGAATACCTTTCTGGAACCGCAAAAAAATCGAAGCATTTTAAAGCAATATCAGAGCCTCATCCTAGTTGGCAAACAGCATTAGAAAAAGCTTGGCTGGAAAGATACGGAAAATAATCAACACTATGCTTTACATGCTCTACCTAGGCGTCATTTTTGTCTGCATTGTCCCTATTTTCCCTGGGATATTGGGGGCTATTCTTCCTGCCCTGGGGTATTTGCCTCCTCTCAATCTGACTGAACCAAATATACAAGGGTTAATCAGTGTTTTTGACTGGGCTGGTGTGTGGACATCAATCTCACTCAGCATCTACTCTTCAGCAATAAGTACATTCCTTGCCTGCTTTTTTTCTTTTATCATCATTCAAGCGTCATGGGGGACAAAGTTTTGGTATAAGCTTGAGAAAACATTGGCTCCACTTCTGGCTTTACCGCATGTCGCCTTCGCAATAGGTTTTGCTTTTTTATTTTCTCCTACGGGACTAATAAGCCGTCTGCTTTCTCTAAATGCGGATTTGTATAACTATGTTCAGTCGTTATCTGGTGGAGCATTACTGATTAAGGACCCATATGCTCTGGGACTGATCGTTATGTTAACGATTAAAGAAGTGCCATTCTTGCTCCTGATGAGCATCTCTGTCTTACATCAATTCAATGTCGAAAAAACGTTACGAGTGAGTCAAGCAATGGGATATAGGCCCTCACAAGTTTGGTGGAAGTGTATTTTTCCACGATGGCTGAGTGGTCTTCGCTTTCCAATTTTTGCTGTCATTGCTTATGGACTTTCTGTGGTGGATGTTGCTCTAGTACTCGGTCCTACAAACCCTCCCACATTCTCTGTGTTGGTTTGGCAGTGGTTTAATGACCCAGATTTAGCTATGTTACCAAGAGCAGCTTCCGGAGCACTGCTATTATTCGTCATTGCTAGTTTAATGATTGCTGCTAACCGTATGGTTGAATGGGTGCTTTGCAAAAAATACATCAGATGGCAATTCTCTGGAAGGTATGGTCCAGAGATTTCCGGTAGATTTTTTTATTTGTGTACCTTTGGTCTAACCCTACTTATCGTTCCGATAACCTTAATATGGAGTTTCGCTCAGCGTTGGCCATTTCCCAAATTGTTACCAACCCAATGGAGTAACCAATTTTGGCTGTATGAGTGGGATAATATTCTCAATGCCATTGAACAAAGTGTCTTTGTTGCTCTAGTCAGCTCAACTGTTTCGTTACTGTTCGCCGTCATAGCTCATGAATACCACGGAAAGTCATCTTGGAGAGTTCCAAACTATATCATCGCTATACCTATGCTCATTCCTCAGCTATCAATTCTCTTTGGAATACAGATAATGACCTTGCTTATAGGTACTGATTTATATTTATTTTGGGTATGTTGGGCACACGTGCTATTTGCTTTCCCCTATGTTTACCTCTCGCTTGATGGGCCTTGGAGAAACTTTAACGCAAAGCTTATTAACGTTGCCACAAGCCTTGGAAAGTCACCAACCTACGCTTGGTGGAACATAAAATTACCCAATTTGTTACCCGGAGTTGTTATCGCATGGAGCGTTGGAGCCAGTGTCAGCTTTGCACAATATCTACCAACACTGATGCTAGGTTCCGGACGAGTCAATACAATCACTACCGAAGCGGTCGCTATCGCAAGTGGCGCAGACAGAAGAGTGACCGCCATTTACGCTTTATGGCAAACATTTTTACCTCTCATCTTTTTCTCAATTGCGATGTTAATGAGTTATAAGTTCTCTCAAAGATATCGAATCATAAACAAAGGAAACTCAGCGAATGACGCTACTACTTAAAGAGATTACGATTGAGTCTCCCAATGGAAATACACTTCTTGGTCCACTGAATATTGAAGCTTTACCCGGGGAAGTAACTACTCTAATGGGCCCTAGCGGATGCGGTAAGTCGACCCTATTAGACCTTATCGCAGGGCATCTTTCAGATGGGTTTAAATATTCTGGCCACATAGAGTTATGTGGTGACGTGTTATGTGGGCTGCCTGCACATGAGCGTCAGGTGGGCATTTTATTTCAAGATGATCTTCTCTTCCCTCACCTAAATGTTTGGCAGAATCTCGCATTTGCAATACCAAATAAAGTCAGAGGCTCTGCTCGTGAAAAGTTAGCATTATCAACTCTAGATAGCATCGGACTAAACAACCTAGCAAACTCATTCCCTGATCAGATATCAGGAGGCCAGAGAGCTCGAATTTCTTTGTCTCGAATGCTACTCGCCAAACCCAAGCTTGCTTTACTTGATGAACCGTACAATAAGTTAGATCAAGAGCTGCGCGAACAGTTTCGCTTCTGGGTGGAGGAACAAATAAGAATAGCAAATATCCCTGCTCTGATGGTCACACATGATAAAGCGGATGTTCCCTCCGGTGGCCTTTGCCTAACTTGGCCTTGGGAGAATGCATATGCTGGATAAATTTGCCGTAAAAGCAATAAGATGGCCTCTCTATCAAAGTGCAAAGCTTCTCGATAAATTGGGTGTAACTGCCAATCAAATTACTACTGTTGGCTTTTTGTTTGGTGTACTCTCAGCTGGTGCGGTTGTCATCGGTTGGTTTTATCTCGCGCTTATATTAATCCTGGTCAACCGAATGTTCGATGGTCTCGATGGTGCCCTTGCCAGAATTCAAGGCATTACTGACGCGGGTGGCTTTTTAGATATTGTGCTCGACTTTATTTTTTACTCAATGATTCCGTTTGCCTTTGTGTTATACGAACCTTCGCAAAATGGCGTCGCTGGTGCCTTTTTAATTTTTTCTTTCATTGGAACTGGCAGCAGCTTTTTAGCATTTGCAGTAATGGCCGCCAAGAGAAATGTTCCAGATCCTGTCTATTCACAAAAGTCTCTGTACTATCTAAGTGGGTTGACAGAAGGGACTGAAACCATAGCATGTCTTGTATTATTTTGTATTTTTCCCCAGTATTTTCATATTATTGCTTTCGTTTTCGGGGCAGCATGCTGGCTTACAACTTGTACACGAATATATGGTGGGTTTCAAAGCCTAAATAGTACTGAATAAAACATCCTATATGGGATTATTGGATAAATCACCATTAAAAGGACCAAGTCAGATGATATTTGAACTGATAGTACAACACTACGATACGTCGACGATACGCGATTTTCATCAACATGAACACGCTCATATTGTTTACTTACATAAGGGCTGCCATATCGCTTATGCAAGTGATCAAAGTTTATTATGTATGCCAGGAAGTTTGCTCTATATATCCCCTAATACAATGCACAGAGTTGAAATATTAGAGAATACCCAAACTTCTCTATTGTCATTACCCAAGCTGGATCACATGCCCTCAAAAGCCATGTGCACTCTTGAAACTAGTCCACTTCTCACTCAGTTGTTTAGTATTTGGCAAAATGGTGGGCCCTCTCAATCACTAAACAATGAATATAAAGCGGTTCTCCTTGACCAGCTAATCTCATGCAAGGTCGCAACAAACCCGATGTTAGCGGACGGAAAAATAGACCGACGACTTATACCAATTATTGAGGCTTTTTCAGACAAACCTAACATAAAAATGTCTATTTCTACGTTTGCCACGTCATCGGGTGCCTCCGTGAGAACCCTAAACAGACTTTTTCAAAGTCACTTCAATGCTTCTTTCAAAGACATCCGAAATACCGTTATCATGGAAAGAGCAGAACAACTGCTCAAATCGGGAATGATAGCTACAGATGTTGCTTTTGAACTCGAGTACTCAAGCCTATCAGCCTTCTCAACCGCTTTTAAAGAGTACCAAAAAGGTAAGTCGCCAGCATAATATGTCGTTTAGTCAATACTACTTGGCGCTTATGATAAAACCATCTAGACCAAAAAATAATAACCTATAAATCCAAGTACCCCAGCGGTTACAGGCTTGTTTATTATTTTGAGAGGTCGTTAATTATATTATGTCTAAGGTTACTCTTACTTTTATTAGTCTTCTAATGGCATCTAGTTTCTTTTTTGCATCTAGTATGTATTCACCCAGTCTGCCCGACATAGAAACCAGCTTAAATACTACTGCATCACTTGCTCAACAATCTATGAGCTATTTTTTTGTTGCACTAGCCATAAGCCAACTAATATGTGGCCCACTTTCTGAACGTTTCGGCCGTAAGCCAATCGCCCTCATATCCTCACTGATTTATCTTCTGGGCTCTATCGGATGTTTAATGTCAGACAATATCCACGTCCTACTTCTTTCAAGAATCATCCAAGGTGCAGGAGTTGGCGGCTTATACCTCTTATGCAGAACCATCTTACAAGATTCTTTTTCTAGGACTGAATTGATGGGGCTTCTTGCGTGGATGGGAGTTCTTTTTATGGCACTGCCTGGCCTCACTCCCGTCATCGGTGGCTATATCTCTGAATGTTATGGTTGGATGGGTAACTTTGTATTTATGGCAGTTATCGGGTTTATTATCACACTCGTGATCTTCTTTATAAAAAAAGAAACCATTAAAGAAATTAACCCAAATGCCATTAAGCCAAAGCAAATGTTAAATGATTATTGGATGATTGCTTCTGACACCACTTTTCTTGCATTTTTAGCAATGATGTTTAGTGCTAACAGCTGTATCATGCTTTTTCAGATCACAGGAGCTTTCGTTGCCAATAATGAGTTCTCATTATCAGCAACACAATTTGGAATATGCTCAATCGCCCTAATAACAAGCAGTATAACTGCTCGATTAATATGGAATCGCTATTTAAAGAATAACATCACTGACAATACGACCATGAGTTGGGGTTGTGCTATTCAGCTCGTTGGGTCTGTAATCACCACATACAGTATTTCAGTAAATAGCTTTGTAATGATTGTTATTGGTTTTACCGTTACCGCGTTCGGTGCGTCATTATTGATTACGATTGCAGCGGTCTCCGCACTGTATCTATTTCCCAACCATAAAGGGCAAGTAGGTGCTATTTATGGAGCACTGCAGATGCTAGCTGCGTCAATTTTTACTCTATGTCTTTCAATGTTACCCACCACACATACGACTTTAGTTGAAGTGAGCTGGCTTTTGGCGTTAGTCGCCATAGCCGCACTATTACTTCTTAAGAAAAAGGCAACCCAACTCGCTTAAAAAAATAAGAGCCAGCTCGGCTCTTATTCTTACTCTTGGGTATAACTTCATTCCGATTACTTTTCGCGGCTGAAGCGCAACACTTTTAGCGAGGCTTCAGGGTTAATATCAGCAAATTCAGGAGGATTATCAATGCGCTCCTTATAAGAGAGCTCTGGCGCCTCTTCTTGCATTCCATCGATAAGAAACTGACTCGATACTTTTGGCGAATTTACGCAAGCGAGTACATCACCGTCTTGGTTAAGCAGTTCAGGTAAACGGCGTAAAATTCGTTTGTAATCTTTAGTCAAGGCGAAGCTCCCTTTTTGAAAAGAGGGAGGATCAATCACGATGAGATCATAAGGACCCATTCGGGAAATTTTTCCCCATGAACGAAAGATGTCATAAGCTAAAAACTTAACCTGGTTTAGGTTATGACCATTCAGTTTATGGTTCTCCCTTCCTTTAGTTAAAGAAGATCGCGACATATCAACATTGACAACTTGGTCGGCGCCTCCTTCAATTGCAGCAACAGAGAACCCGCACGTATAAGCGAAAAGGTTGAGTACATTTTTACCCTTTGATTGTGCTTTGACCCAATTACGGCCAAGTCTCATATCTAAAAAAAGGCCGAAATTTTGGTTTTGTCCTATGTCAAGTCGATAGTTTATATCGGATTCAACAACAATCGGATTTCTTTGAAGCTCCCCGACCAATACTTCCGAAGGAGCACCTTTTTCGTACCTATGCTGAAGAACAATCGAGCGCCCCTGACATTTTTGCCATAAGGGAGAATCAGCCATTGCGATCAACCCATGTTTCAGGTTGTTGAGAAAGCCTTCTGAAGGCTGTTTGAACACACTGACCATAAGTTGCTGGCCAACCCAATCGCAGGTAATTTGCTCGAGCCCATCAAACATGCGTCCTCGACCATGAAAAAGTCGGCGTACCTCACTACCCGCAAGTAGCAGTTGACTATGGATTTGTTCAAAAAAGATGGGCAAAGCCCCTGCTTGTAATCCGGCTAAAGAATCGCCGTTCATTGTATCTTCGGCCATGAAAGCTCCCATGGTTTTAGCCAAGATTCGACACCTTGGCTGACCGTATTATTATTCCAATTATTACCTAAATGAGGTTGATTTCGTGGGTCACAAACGAATTGGTAGTGCTCTCCTTCAAACCGAAAACACAGCGCAAAGGCATGTAAATAGCCCCTATCACTTGCTTTTGGATCTGCATAGATAGGATCGCCAAGAATTGCTCCACCGATTGACTTTAGAGCAACTCTAATTTGGTGAGTTTTACCTGTGTAAGGCTTACATAGGTAGAGCCTCAAGCCAGGACCGGCGGAAATAGAGAAAAACTGAGTCGTTGCAGGGTTATCTAATGACTTGACTAACTTCCACGAAGAGCGACGCGAGCGAACCATATCTCCACAAATCAATCCTTGTTTCTTTTTGGGTTTTCCTGAACCAATTGCTAGATAAAATTTTTCTACCTGACGAAGCGCAAATTGCTCAGATAACTTTCGCGCAGCATCGACATGTCGAGCAATCAGCATTAGTCCCGATGTCATTTTATCGAGACGATGAACTAGATATAATTGTTCATCTCCTGTTTTGCTTGAGATTTCCTGCAACAACATCGTATCCCCGTCATCTTTGTGAACAGATACATTAGGATGCTTGTTAATTACGATGAAATCATCATGCAAAAATACTAAATCAAACATTTTGCTCGCTCCATTTGGGCTGCAAAGTATACCTTGAGATAAAACTAAATCTACCCGTAATCTCGCTTCCAGAGTCGACTTACTCTAAAAGCCCTCTGTATTTAGCGTAACAATACTCACTAAATAAAACAGACCATCCTTGGATATCCAAATGACTTAACGTTAACGGAGTCTGCTGTACCTATATTAAAACCAAAAAAGCCTCTCTAATATAGAGAGGCTTTTCTACTAATGAGTCTTTGACATTAGAGCTTTTTGGAGAAAATCCCCGTCAGCACGATAATACCAATTCCCAGCAGCATGATGGCACCCTTGCCACTATCAAAGCCAGACTTGATGCCCATCACAGCAACCACGGCAATAGCAACAGGTATAATATATTTCACCAATGTGTACCAAAGACCGAAAAGAGGGAATGAAATTTCACCGTCATTAGTGATTTCTTTCTCTAAATCAGACCTTGATAATCTCCATCCTGCAAAGATACAAACCAACATACCACCAACAGCTAAGAAGATCTTGTCTGTCAGTAAGTCGAAGATATCAAATACACCAGTACCAAATAAGGTTGGGCCAACACCGCCAAGAGAGAGCGAAGCTATAATACAAAGCAAACCCATTACCACACTAGAACCAATTACAGCAGTCGAACGTTTTAAACCTTTTTCATCGATCAAATAAGATACAACGACTTCCAAAAGAGAAACTGAAGAAGTAAGAGCGGCAACTGTCAAACCAATAAAGAATAACAACGCTAGTACTAGGCCTACCGCACCACCCATTTCAGCAAACAGCTGTGGCACCACGACAAAAACCAAGCCTGGCCCCGCCGCAGGCTCCATACCAAATGCAAACATTGCAGGGAACATCGCGATACCAGCAAGAAGTGCAACCCCGGTATCCATCGCTGTAACCATGCCTGTTGTCTGGACTAAGTTTTCTTTCTTTTTAATGTATGAGCCGTAGGTGATCATACACCCCATCCCCAAACTTAAAGAGAAGAATGCTTGACCAAGTGCTGCGAGTACGACATTACCATCAACTTTTGAAAAGTCGGGCATAAACAGGAACTCGAGACCTGCCATTGCTCCAGGAAGCATGAGTCCTTTAACAGATACAATGATCAGAATAACGAAAAGTAAAGGCATCAGAATTTTACCTGCCTTTTCGATGCCGCCAGAAATTCCTTTCATCACAATAACGACGTTCAAAAGTAGGTAGATACCCATCCAGGTCAAAGGTTGCATAGGATGAGATATAAAGCCACCAAAGCTATCTCCAATCGCTTCTGGAGTCGAAAGTAATCCACCACCGACTTTAAAGATATAGGCTAGAGCCCAACCACCCACCACAGGATAAAAACCCATGATAAGAAGCCCACTTAGCACACCGAGTACACCAGTGAATGTCCATCGCTTATCTGTTGATTTGAAAGAACCGACCGCCGACAGACCTGTTTTTCGACCAATGGCGAACTCTGTCAACATCACACTAAAGCCAATAAATATTACAAAAAGTAGATAGATAAAGACAAAAGCGCCCCCTCCACTTTCCCCAGCTGTGTATGGAAATTTCCATATGTTGCCTAAACCCACAGCAGAACCAGCTGCTGCCATTACGAAGCCTAATTTTGATCCCCATGTATCACGGGGCTGCGCACTTGTACTTGTAGCCACGGTTACTCCATTAAATCGTTTTTTAAAGTTGTGTTTGCGTAGCAGACCATCAAAAGTGGGCGTAAAAAATATATTACACCAAGAAAAAGTTTCTACGACGTCTGCACTATGGCCAGTAAAACAGTTTTAGATTAAAATTAAAAGGCTGCTTAGCATATTTAATTAACATATCAGTAATTATCATACTTAATCGCTGCTTTTTTAATCTTTCTCATTGACCATACACTAAATTTTACATTCTTATAACATTAAATAACTAGTTAAGGTTAATTTCTGTGATAGAACATGTCTTAGTGTTGTGATTGCATGAGATAAAATTATTATAAGTCAATAAACAAGACTCTCTATCTAGGGTACTGAATGGAAAAGCTTTACCACCTCTTCACGATTGCTTTAGTACTTTTATACTGGGCACTTGTTGCGGGTGTTACTTTAAGGGTCGTCTTAAAAAGGCGAGCTGTAAGTGTTTCACTGGCTTGGTTAATGATTATTTACATTATTCCGATTGTTGGAGTGATGTGCTATTTCCTCTTTGGTGAACTTAATTTGGGGCGAAAACGTGCAGAGCGAGCAAAAGACATGCTATCGCCTTTCCGGCAATGGTTCGCCAAATTAAATAAATGTCATGCGCATGCTCCTGAAAACTTCGGGCGTCATATCTATCGAATTGATGAGTTATGTAATAATCGCCTAGATTTACCTGCTTTGTCGGGAAATACTTTATCTCTGCAAAGCACTCCCTCTTCAATCACCCAGTCTATCTTATTTGATATCGAGACAGCGACATCCAGTATCCGCATGGTTTTCTACATATGGCACCCTGGTGGGGCTGCAGATAATGTTGCTGCTGCTCTTATTCAAGCTGCAGAGCGCGGTGTAAAAGTAAAGCTTCTCCTGGACTCTGCAGGGAGTAAAAACTTCTTTCGCAGTAAATGGCCTAAAAAAATGCGCCGCGCTGGTATTGAAGTCGTTCAGGCGCTCCAAGTTAATGCTTGGCGTATATTTCTCCGTCGACTAGATCTACGCCAACATAGAAAGATAATTGTTATCGATGAAAGAATTGCTTATACGGGTTCAATGAATATGGTTGACCCTGCATGCTTCAAGCAAGATACAGATCTTGGCCAATGGATAGACATAATGGTTAGGATAACAGGGCCAACGGTCAATGTTCTGTCTGCAATTCACTGCTGGGACTGGGAGGTGGAAACCGGTTCTCGTTCTTTGCCGCCTATCCCAGAATGTGGGTTTGATCAGACCAAAACTCAGCATCCTGTTCAAGTTGTCCCCTCTGGTCCAGGAATGCCAGCCTATTTAATTTCACAGGTTCTTACGCTAGCGATTAATCAAGCCAACCATTCTGTCACAATAACTACCCCCTACTTTGTTCCAAGTTCTGATTTACTCGCAACATTGAAAATGACGGCACAACGTGGGATCAAAGTCGAACTCATTATCCCACATAAAAATGACTCCTTAATGGTGCAATGGGCATCACGAGCTTTTTACGCAGAATTGCTTGAAGCTGGTATCATAATTCACGAATTTTACGGTGGGCTACTTCATACTAAATCCGTTGTAATAGACAAAGAATTTTGCCTTATCGGAACCGTAAACCTTGATATGAGAAGCTTATGGCTAAACTTCGAAATTACCTTAGCAGTTGATGACCAAAAGTTTACCAATTCGTTGAACTCTCTCCACAAACGTTATATCGAACAATCACATCCCGTAAATAAAGCGAAATGGCTTCAAAGGGGCTTACGTTATCGCTTTTTAGAGCGCCTCTTTTATTTGTTTAACCCACTCCTCTAATCCGACTTGATATTCGTCACCCTACGTGTTTTAAATAGGAATATACCCAAGTAACTTAAAGATGCTAGGTTCAGCGAGAATGGCTTGCTTCGGCCAGTTGAGGTATGGACTCTGAGAGGATAGTTTAGTCAATACTTGCTCAAATTGGCTCTAATAAATTTAGGTATTCGCCGATACAAAAATAGGGTGACTCGTCGGGTTAAAAATTCATTCATAGGGAATATTAATGTCAGAACACAATAAAACAAAACTTGTTTCCGTGGGCCGGAAACGAAAATGGACTCACGGTGTTGTTAACCCGCCAGTTCAAAGAGCTTCAACGGTCGTTTTCAATACAGTCGCTGAAAAACAAAGCGCAGCGATAAACCGCACTAATCAAACCCTTTTTTACGGTCGTCGAGGAACACATACTCATTTTGCCTTACAAGACGCGATGGCTCAGATCGAGAATGGTGCTGGCTGCGCCCTATACCCTTGTGGTACGGCAGCAATTACCTCAGCCATTTTGTCGTTCGTTAAAAGTGGAGACCACATCTTGATGGTCGACACTTGTTACGAACCGACCCGAGACTTTTGCAATAATATTCTCAAAAATCTCGGAGTCGAAACCACTTATTTTTCACCGACTATTGGTCAAGATATCGAACAGCATATCCGCCCTAACACGCGGTTACTCTTTTTAGAGTCGCCTGGTTCGATTACCATGGAAGTTCAGGATGTACCAACATTGAGTAAAATAGCTCACCAACACGATTTAATTGTAATGTTGGATAATACCTGGGCCGCTGGAGTCAACTTTGAAGCTCTAAAATACGGCGTCGATATTTCGATACAAGCAGCAACAAAATACATTGTTGGACACTCTGATGTTATGTTAGGGACCGCCGTTGCAAACGAGAAATACTGGGAGCAACTTCGTGAACACAGCTACTTGTTAGGACAATGTGTGTCGGCTGATGATGCATACTTGGGGCTTCGCGGTATCCGGACACTAGATATTCGCCTTCGACAACATGCTGAAAATAGTTTAACCATTGCCAATTGGCTAACATCTCGTCCAGAAGTTGATCACGTCAGACACCCTGAACTACCAAGTTGTCCCGGCCACGAGTTTTTCAAACGTGATTTTAAGGGTGGTAATGGACTTTTCTCCTTTGTACTCAAAACCAGTTATCCCAAAGCTACCAATGCCTTTCTCGATACCCTTCAGCACTTTAGTATGGGGTATTCTTGGGGTGGTTTTGAAAGCTTGGTCTTGGCAAACGAGCCTAAAAGTTTCAATAGTCTTAGAACGATCGCCAATCCTAACTTCAAAGGTACTCTGATCAGAGTACATATTGGCCTTGAAGATGTTGATGACCTAATTGCCGATCTTACTGCTGCGTTTGAAAAATATAATGAGGTATTAGACTAAAAGCATGCTCGGCGTAGAAATACATTCACGTCGAGCATTTTTTACATGCATCTTTTTCTAGTAATAGGTCACGTTTTAATAGTTCTTCTACACTTTCTTCAGTCTTTTTATTCATTTATCTCCTACTTTTAAATTTCTCACCAGAAAACAAAATAAAAGGAGATTATTTTGAAATCAAGATTCGCTCGCTCTGCTGCTTGGCTAATTTTCGTGCTCTGTTCTATCATTCATGGCCAAGTTTTGGCTAGTGATTACACAAAGACCCAGTACCCAATTGTACTTGTACACGGTTTATTTGGTTTCGATACCCTTGCTGGAGTTGAATATTTCTATGGCATACCACAGATGCTGACCAAAGGAGGTGCAACCGTTTATGTGGCACAAGTATCCGCTGCCAACAGCTCTGAATTACGCGGAGAACAATTGCTTCAGCAGATCGAAACGCTCACCGCAGCAACGGGAGTATCAAAGGTTAATATTATCGGACACAGTCATGGAGGACCGACCGCTCGCTATGTTGCCTCTGTTAGACCCGATCTCGTCGCGTCTGTAACCAGTATTGGAGGACCACATAAAGGCTCTAAAGTTGCAGATATTGTCAGGGGAAAAGTACCGCCGGGGTCACCATTTGAAGGATTGGCGGAGTATTTAGCAACAGCTCTCGCGATACTTATCAACCATCTATCAGGAGGACAAGACTTAGCTCAGGATCCTATAGCTGCTCTTGATGCATTGACGACAGAAGGTGCAGAAGAATTCAATCGATACTATCCCGAAGGTGTACCAGAAAGCGAGTGCGGTGAAGGTGACTTTCAATCCGATTTCGGGGTTTACTATTATTCTTGGACAGGGTCAAAGGCGAGCACCAACTTTTTTGACCCCATAGATGGAGTTTTAGCTATTCTAGGTCTCGCTTTTGATGGTCCAAATGATGGACTTGTATCAACTTGCAGCGCTCACCTTGGAAAAGTCATAGGAGATAATTATAAGATGAATCACCTTGATGAAATTAATGGCTTGTTCGGTATTCACCATCTGTGGGAAACCGATCCACTCGAACTTTTCAGTGAACATGCCAACAGATTAAAACTTCTCGGACTATAACAAGGGTACAATAATGAAACGGACTTTCCTGATAGCAGGTTCTATATTAATCCTGATGGCTTTCGGGTCAGTCCCATATCACCTTCTTACCGCGAATACTTTTCCCTCACTCCAAGATAAAGAGAGAGTCGAAATAAATTTATCAACCCCAAAAAACTATTTTGATTTTAGTTTAAGTAAGTTAGACGAAGCATCTCTGGAGCAGATAAGGAATACAGTAAAAGCTCAATCAAAAAAGACTGAATCAATCCAAATTGATGAGGAAATGTTTGAAAAATATTTGCAATACAAAGGAGCGTTAGAGACTCTTTCTCCGAGCTCAACCATCAACCTCGATTACATGATTTCACTCGACAATCAAATAAAAGGCCTTCAACTTCAGTTCTTCACTAATGATGAAATTGAGCTCTTATTTGGTGAAGAGAATCTTCTTCGCCAATTTGCCATCAACAAAATACAAATTTCACAACAAGAACTCTCCCATGACGAACGTTTATCTCTGCTAAATACGCTCATCAGTAATATGCCAGAACATATACAACAAGCAGAAAAAAACAATCAGCTGATTACTCACTTAGAAGAATTATCTGACCTTGAAGGACAAAACCTGCACCTTCGCCGTCAGGAGCTTGTGGGTAGCGAGGGAGCCGCACGCTTGGCAGATTTGGACGATCAACGACAGCATTTTCAATCGGTTCTAGCAGGTTATTTTGTTGAGCGTAATGAGATACTAAAAAGCCAACAATTTTCAAACCAAGACCGTGAGGCTGCTATTGATTACTTGAGATCTCAAAGGTTTCAAAAAAAGGACATCCGAAGAGTCTTAGCACTGGAACGTATACACGACCAAAATCAGTAACGAGCAATACTCTCACCTAGTTTTTTTGTATATACATCCTTCAAGGTGGTCATCGACCATACCCACTGCTTGCATAAAAGCATAACAAATTGTTTCACCGACAAAAGAAAAACCATTCAATTTTAAAAAGCGGCTCATTGCTCTCGATTGTTCTGTAGCAGTAGGAATTTGGGATGGAGAGGACCAATGATTAATGATTGTTGAGTGATCAACAAACTGCCACAACGCATCAGAGAGGCTTGAATATTCTTCAATTAAGTTCAATGAAGCACGAGCATTATTGAATACTGAACAAATTTTTCCACGATGCCTGATAACGTCATAATTTTTAATGATATGATCCGCATGAGCATCATCTCGCATAGCCAGTTTACTAAGCTCATAATGCTCAAAGGCGCTCCGGTACGCGTCTCTTCTCTTCAAGATAGTAATCCAACTCAAGCCCGCCTGAGCTCCCTCTAAGGTAATAAACTCGAATAAGGTTCGATCATCAAAAACGGCTCTGCCCCACTCTCGATTGTGATATTCGCGCTCTAGGGGATGTTTCATCGCCCACGCACACTCTATCTCGTGTTTCAATTAATAACTCCTTGAGCCTGAATAAATGCAAGATACACTACCGCCCTCCCAAAATATGAGAGGGCCTTGATGATACAAACCTAATTTGGTAAGGCAACTCTGTGGAAAAGTCGATAAAGGACAGGAACAACAATTAAAGTCAGTATTGTCGCAAATCCAAGCCCGAACATAATCGTCACAGCCATTGGTTTGAAAAAGATATCCGGAAGTAGGGGCACCATACCTAATATCGTTGTAATGGCTGCCATACATACAGGTCGAACACGACTAACCGCGGCATCCACCACCGCATCATAGGGATCTTTACCTGATTTCATTTCGATTTCAATTTGGTCGAGTAGAACGATACCATTTTTGAGCAACATTCCTGACAGACTTAGGAAACCGAGTAAAGCCATAAAGCCGAAGGGCGTATCCAAGGCCAACAATCCTGTTGTCACTCCCATAATCGCTAATGGCACTGTAAGCCAGACAATCAAAGGCTCTTTGACAGAGTTAAACAAAAATACCGTAACTAAAAACATAAATAGATAGCCCATCGGCATAGTACTAAATAGGGAAGCTTGGGCATCACCTGATGATTCATATTCTCCCCCCCACTCTAGCGAATAGCCTGCCGGTAATTGAATCTGATCAATCTTCGGCATCAAGCGTTTTTGCAACGTAGCCGCAGTTTCCTCTCCAAGAATGTTGGGGTCAGCCATAACCGTCAGCGTTCTCTTACGATTCTTACGCATTATTACCGGGTCTTCCCAGCGTATATCATAGCCCATCGTAACCTGTTGTAGTGGGATGTATTCACTCAGTGCCGGACTCCAAATTTTCATGCTTTCGATATTGCGGATATCGACCCTTTCTTCTTCAGGCAACCTAGCCACTATAGGCATAAGTGTTGTCCCATCTCGGTACACACCAACCGCTTTTCCTGAAAATGACATCGCCAAAAATTCATCAACATCAGATTTTGTGATCCCATATCGACGCGCTTGACTCTCATTAAATTTTGGCTCGATTACCTTAGTACGTTCACGCCAGTCATGACGTATATTCGTCGCACCAGGATCGTCATTCATAATATCTTCGACTTGTCGGGCAAGACCGCGCAAGATGGTTGGATCAGAGCCAGTAATACGCGCTTCAATCTTAGCCCCGCTACTAGGCCCGAGTTCGATTTGCTTAAGTTTATAGTTCACCTCTGGGTATTTATTTTCAAGGTGGGCTCTAAATTGCTCCATCAATGTGTGAAGTACACTGTAGTCAGTAACTCGAACAGTAATTTCACCATAGGCGGCATAACTTTTCTCAGGCGCATAAGTAAGCATAAACCTTTGCAAACCTTTACCGGCCGTTGTCGTTACATGTTCCACACCATCATGAGCGAACAGCCACGACTCTAAATCCTCAAGACGCTCGTTGGTGGATCTGATATCTGTTCCTTCTGGTAACCAAATATCGGTTTGAAATATCGGAGTTGTTGAAGAAGGAAAGAATGATTGCTTAACTTGTGTGAAACCTAAAATACTCGCCGCTAGCCCCAATACTAGCACTGCAACCGTAGCCCATGCACGCTTCATACAAAATTCTAGGAAGCCCTTATAGACAACAAACAACACACCTTTGTAAGGGTCTGCATCTTCATTGATATTCGCTTTTTGACCTTTGAAAAAAATATCGGCAAAAAAAGGCGTCAAAGAAATCGCTGTAAACCAACTCAACATTAGTGAAATCAGCAACACTGAAAATAGTGTTCCACAATATTCACCTGTGGCATCATCCGATAAGCCAATTGGAGCGAAAGCCGTTACTGCAATCACAGTAGCACCTAACAGAGGCCATTTTGTTTGGGTGACAATATCGGTCGCAGCCTGCATTCTCGATCGACCTTTTTGAGTACCAATCAAGATTCCCTCGACGATCACTATGGCATTATCAACTAACATTCCTAGGGCAATAACGAGCGCCCCAAGGGAGATACGCTGTAATTCAATGCCCATATACCTCATGAAAATAAAGGTGCCAAGTACGGTGAGCAATAGAATGAGGCCAATAAGAAGGCCTGACCGAAGTCCCATAAAAAACAATAGTACTATGATAACGATAGCGACTGCCTGACCAAGACTCACGACAAAGCCACTTACGGATTTGTCTACTTCTTTAGGCTGACTGTATATTTCAGAGATATCGATACCGACTGGTTGTTGATATTTTAACTCTGCCAAGCGACGACTAAAACCTTTACCAACCTCTACAACATTAACTCCTTGAGCAAAGGCGATACCAAGGTTCAGCGCCAACTTACCGTTGTATGTGATAATATTATCTGGAACTTCGACGTATCCTCGAGAAATTTTCGCTACATCTTTCAGGTAGATAAGTCCCTGAGCCCCAGATTCTGTAATAATCAAATCGCCTAACTGATCAACATTTTCAAACTCACCGGTAGGCTGAATATGAATGTACTCATCACCAATGCGAATGGCACCAGCATCAGAAACTGCATTTTGAGTGGCTAACAAATTAAATACAGTATTAGGGTCGATACCCAAGCTACTTAAACGCTTCATCGAAACTTCGATAAAAACTTGTTCCTGCTGCTGCCCAGACACTGATACTTTACTTACACCATCGACTAGCTCTAGCTCACGACGGAGATAATCTACGTAGTCGAGCAGTTCTTTATAGTTATACCCCTCACCAGTTACAGCGAGTAGGATCCCATACACATCACCGAAATCGTCAATAACCGAGGGCTCATTCACCCCTGGGGGTAACCTTTTTTTCAAGTCATTAACTTTTCGCCTCAACTCATCCCAGATTTGTGGCAGATCGTCGGGGCCATAAGTCTTTTTCATTGACACTATGATCTGAGACAAGCCTCTACTCGTTATTGATTTGACTTCATCAACATAGGGCAATTGCTGAATCGCTTTTTCCAATGGATAAGAAACTTCCTCTTCGACTTGTTGGGGTGTTGCGCCCGGGTATGAGGTAATAACCATTGCATCTTTAATAGTAAAAGCAGGGTCTTCGAGTCGGCCAAGACCTAAAAACGCATTAATGCCACCAATTAAAAAAATCAGAGCGATCATCCAACTTATTACCCGATTACGGATAAAATAAGCAGCAATTCCGGTCACATTATTGTCGTCGTGTAAATTTTGATTGCCACTACTCATCATCTGCTCCCTGCTCTATTACTTCTACCTTTATTCCCTCTCTCAACCGAGAAATACCCGCAATAACAACGTACTCACCACGACTTAATCCATCGAGTATTTGTACTGAGTCCTTATGAGCCTTACCAGCAATTACTTGCTTTTTTATTACCGTATTATCTTCTTTAACACACCATACATATTTCTTGTCACGCGCTAGATCATCGCCGTCCGCGTTAAAGATGGCTTCAATTGGAACATGAACTACATTACCAACATCCATGTCAATATTTTGATTCTTTGCCGTTACCTCAACCGCCATTCCATCCAGGATATACTCTTCTTTTGGCATCGGCATAATCAACGTCACAGTGAATGTTGCAGTCTGAGGATCTGGCTCAGTGGTAAACTCTTTAATGCGAGCATCGTATTCATTACCACTAGGAACCTTAACAATAGCTTCTACCTGGGACAGTGCCTCTTTGCTTGACTGTTTTATGTATAAACGATCTGGCAACTGTATTAGCACTTCAATATTTTCTGTACTTTGTATATTAACTATCTGTTGACCTACTCGAACATTTTCAAATTGGTCAGTATTAACTCGAGAAATAATGCCATCAACTGGAGCACGTAGTTTAGTGTAAGATAGACGTAGTTTTGCTAAGTCCAGTTCTGCTTTGGCAATTTGTCGGTTCGCTGCAATCTCATCGAATTGTGATTTGGCAAGCGACCCCTTATCAACCAATGCCTTAGAACGACTATATTGGCTATCAACGACATTATAGCGAGCCAAAGCATTATCAACATCCAGCTTATAATCTGTAGGATCTAGCTGTGCTATGATCGCCCCTTTTTTTAATCTATCTCCCTCTTTAACGTACAATTTGATAATTTCTCCAGCGACTCTAAAGCTCAGGTGGGAACGATCAGCAGCATGAGCAACTGCGGGAAAATAGAGCTTATCACCACCTGAAGTTCGATTAGATAGTTTAACAACCTTGACTTTAGGTGGAACAACTTCTGTATTTTCTGGGTCTTTACCACAGCCAACTAATAACACCGTACTGAGCGACAATAAATAATAGAAGTAACGATTCATTTTATAAGCCTCGCTCTTTGATCCATTCACGCACTTTATCGCCAGACTTAAGTCCACCAACGCCAGAAGCAACGATCTTGTCTCCATTCTCAAGACCTTGTTCTATTTGTCTTATCTCATTCAAAATCACCTTTACTTTCTCAACAGTACCGTCTGATTCCACTCTCCAAACATAAGTGTGCCCATCCGTTTCTATAACAGCGGATTTGGGGATAGGAGTCGCTTTTATCGCGTCCATTTTTACATGAACGTTTCCTGCCATGCCGGGCAATATCCCCACACCTTGAGGGCTTTCCATTACCATGGTCACTTTGTAGGAACCAGTTTTAGGATCAGCTTCGGTATCTACTTCCTGAAAAGCCAATGAGTAATGATGATCGGGAAAAGAGTCAAAAGTCATCGTCGCGTCAATATTTGGACCACCCGCAAACCGATTTAAAAGCTGGTTAGGTAATTGAAAAATTACTTTTATCAACTGATTTGTTTGTATGTTCATAATGCCCTGTTTGGCATCTACGAATTCAAACCGCTCTGCTGGTAATAGGGAAATTGTCCCGCTGTACGGTGCCGTTAGTCTTGTATAACCGAGGTTTGCTTTGGCTTGTTCTAATTGAGCTATCGACGAATTATAGTTAGCCTTCGCTTGGTCAAAATCTTGCTCAGAAACAACTTTGTCAGCACGCAGCTTTTTATAACGTTCAAATTGAACGCTTGCCAATAAATACTTCGCCCGCGCCTGCTGCTCTAACAGTGAGTATTCATCAGCATCAAGAGATGCAAGTACTTCTCCCTTTTCAACTCTTTGTCCAGCATTGACTAAAATAGTTTCTATCTGGCCAGGTACTCGAAACGTCAATACTGCTTTATCTCCTGCCTCAGAACTCGCGGGGAAATTTCGTTCAAAAACGTTATTGTCGACAGATACAGTAAATAACTTGGCAGGCCTAGATTCTGGCTCTTCTGTGGGTGGAAGGTCTTTATTACAACCATACAAAATGGTCGTGCTGAGAAGTAACAATATCGGTTTATACATAATCATCCATCCAAAGCAAGCTAGTAGCGGTTAAGATAGATGAATGACAAAGCAACTTCCATAAAGATGTGGCTAAATTATTATACGAAATAATAGTTTAGCCACTAGATGTGCGGGATATCTCAATTTTCGGTAACAAACTATTGCCCAGTGCCGCAGCACTGGACAATTATAACGCATTGAACTCTTTGTTTACTTGGTAAGCATCAGAGGTTACATAGGCTTCGATAGACTGTATTTTCTCTTCAACATTATCAAAATCTCGCTCGAGTCTATCCAAAAGTAACTCCGGAGAAGAGCCTTTTTGCCAAGGTTTATTTTTGAGCGTGTGCTCATGCTCCGACCGAATGGCCTCAACGTAATTGGGTGGTTGTTTCTCTATCATAAATGACAATGCAATATAGATGAGAAGAATAAGAAAGGTTCCCCCCAAGAGCAAGGCAGAAATCACTGAAATTCTTACCAACCAGACTTCAAGCGAAAGGTAATTGGCTAAGCCAGCACAAACCCCTGAGATCTTTCCATTTTCAGTATCTCGATATAATTCACGTTTAATCATAATTTTGTCTCCAAGTCGGCGACTCTGAGTCGAGAATACGCTCTAGTGTTTCTACTCTCATTTGCATCGACTCTGCTTTCTTGGATAAATGTTCCAGCCTTGTTAAATCCTCAGCAGACAGACCAGCACTTGCGTGTTTTTTGCTCCGATAGTGTAAAAACAGCCACAGCGGGGCAACAAATATCAAAAAGACGGTTAATGGTCCTGCGATTAAAAATGAAGACATGATCTGCTCCTAGTATCAAATTAGCCAAGCTGTCCAAAATAGCCGGTTTAGTTATTGTTTATCTTGTTGCATTTTTTGTTTTAAGTTTGCCAGTTCCTTCTCTATTTCATCATCCGCCTTTAACTCAGCAAACTCTTGCTCTAGAGACTTAGAATTTCCTGTTTGAGCGTAGAGGTCAGCTTCTGCTTCCATCTCATCAATTTTTCTTGAGTATTGCTCAAACTTGGCAAACGCTTCACTGGTTCTTGATGTATGGAGATGTTTCTGTACATCACGGCGATTAGAGGCGGTACTATTCCGAATAGCAAGTGCCTGCTGTTTTGCGCGTGTCTCGGTAATTTTAGCTTCTAATTTACCGATTTCTCCGGTGAGCTTTTCGATAGTCTCTTCGACTAAGGTTTGTTCTGTAAGTAGCCCCTTGAGAACGTCTTGAGTCTTTTGCTTTTCAACCAAAGCCGAGCGCGCTAGATCATCTCGCTGTTTAGTTAGCGCCAATGTTGCTTTTTCTTGCCAATCTTCAATACAAGCTTGGATCGATTCCACTTTGCGAGAAAGTTCCTTCTGGTCTGCAATTGCCTTCGCAGAATTAGTACGAACTTCAACTAAAGTATCTTCCATTTCCTGAATAATAAGACGAATCATTTTTTCAGGGTCTTCTGCTTTGTCTAACAATGCGCTGATATTCGAATTGACGATGTCGGCAAATCTAGAAAAAATACCCATAACTAGCTCCTTTTTTCCCAAAATAGTAATGTGCGATTTAAATATATTTTAGAAGTAATCAAAACTTGTGCCAAAAATAAAAACCATTAATATCAGCAACTTAAAAACGTTGCTATTGAAAAATGAAATAAGGTGTGTTGAATTTACCTATAGTTGGTAAAAATAACCAAGGTACACTTATGGCACAAAATCTTATTGGTCAGTCTCCGGCTTTTCTCAGTATTCTGGATAAAGTTTCACAACTCGCACCTATTGAACGCCCCGTTTTAATTATCGGTGAAAGAGGCACGGGCAAGGAACTTATCGCTCAAAGGCTACATTTTCTCTCTAAAAGATGGGAACAGCCACTCATCTCGGTAAACTGCTCAACTTTGGATGAAAACTTGATCGGGAGCGAGCTATTTGGTCACGAACAAGGAGCATTCACGGGAGCGAAAGCAAAACATAAAGGGCGTTTTGAACGCGCTGAAAAAGGGACCTTATTCCTCGACGAACTCGCAACGACACCGCTCTTTGTACAAGAAAAACTCCTCAGAGTAATCGAGTATGGTCACTATGAAAGGATCGGTGGACATACATCCCTAAATGCCGATGTCAGAATCATAGGTGCAACCAATGCCAACCTACCTGAAATGGCCTCCAAAGGGCGATTTAGACCAGACTTACTCGATCGATTAGCATTTGATGTTATTCATTTGCCCCCTTTGCGAGAAAGGAAAGAAGATATCATACCTCTCGCTGAACACTACGCCATCAAAATGTGCAGAGAACTCGAACTGGAGTATTTCGCCGGTTTTAGTACGCTAGCTCAACAAAGCCTCCTAGACTATCACTGGCCCGGAAATATCAGAGAGTTGAAAAATGTTGTTGAACGGGCGGTCTATCAAAACCATAATTCCATGACCCCCATTGAGTCATTGTTGTTTAATCCATTTAGCGCGGATTGGCAGTCAGAAAGCCGAGATACAGCAATTAATCTGGATCAGGAAGAAACTCAGGTCGAGTTCCCTATAGATTTTAAACTATGGCAGGAATGTCAAGATCGCGTGATTCTAAAAAAAGCACTCAAACAAAGCCAATATAATCAACGCAAAGCAGCAGAACTCCTCGGGCTAAGCTACCATCAATTAAGAGGAATGGTGCGTAAATATGATCTCTCAAATTGATCAGTTTATAAGATAGAGTCTAAGTTAGACCTAAAATAGTCTTTTATTTACTAGCACATAAATAATAAAATGAGGCATAATAGTGAGTTACTTCGTGCTTTGGCCCAACGAGTTTTTCGTATTATGAAGGCATTTATTCAATTTGTAGTGAGTTCCATCGGTATTGGCCTACTATCTGGCTGTGGACAAGAAATTGACCACGATAGCGTCCGGCAGAAAGGATTTGTATACTGCGGTCAGAATGCACCAACGACATTTAATCCCCAACTCGTTGATAGCGGCATAACATCAGAAGCACTGAGCCCTCAGATATACAACACGCTGCTTACATTAAATAACGACAGCTATGAACCAGAGCCAAGTCTAGCCACAGATTGGAGTGTCAACAAGGCAGGGACGGAATATACATTTACTCTGAAGAGAAATGTGCACTTTCAAACAACACCATGGTTCACACCTACAAGGACGATGAATGCTGACGATGTGGTGTTCAGCTTTCTCCGTGCAATTGACATCTCCCACCCTTACCACTTTGTGGGTGGTGGTTTATATCCATGGTTCAGTGGCATTGATATTGAAAGTCTGGTTTTTGACGTAAAAGCTGCTGGACCGGATAAAGTAAAGTTTTTTCTCAGTCGTCCCGATAACAGTTTTTTATCCAATATCGCGACTAGCCACGCGGTCATATTATCGAAAGAATACGCAGACCAGTTGCAGTTAGAAGATGAAAAACATTTGATTGATAGCCACCCTGTTGGTACGGGGCCATTTTATCTGGCCGAATATAATCCCAATGATTTTATTAGACTCAAGCGAAACAACCAATACTGGAAAAAGCTGCCAAAGATGGAGCAAGTCGTTTTTGATGTATCGCAACGCGGTACAGGCACGCTTGCAAAGTTGCTACGTAAACAATGTGATGTGTTAAACCTTCCACTTTCTAGTCAATTGGCGGTGCTTCGCAATAATCCGGACATCACGCTGATGCCAAAACCAGCAATGAATATATCTTTTGTTGCAGTCAACACAGCACACCCAGCTTTAAACCTACCTGATGTCAGGAAAGCATTAAACTACGCCATTAATCGACAAAATATCTTAGATTCCGTGTATTACGGTACAGGCAGTCAGGCATACTCTGTTCTACCTCCTTCTTCATGGGCCTATCAAAAGGACACGGTTCAGATACGTTACGATCGAAAATACGCTAGTGCATTACTCAGAGAAGCTGGCTACAGCCAAGGGCTGGAGCTTACTATGGCTGTGCCCTCACAACCAAGGGCATATAATCCCAGTCCAAGAAAAACCGCTGAGCTGATACAATCTAACTTTGCCGACATCGGTATTAAGTTAAATCTGATCAATGAAGATAGATTTTTACGAGGCGATCAGGATGGAGAAAGCGGCGCTGATCTATATTTAACCGGATGGATTGCAAGCACTGGTGACCCAGATAATTTCTTAAGGCCATTACTCTCATGTGATTCAGAAAGAGCCGGTCTGAACGTCTCAAGCTGGTGTAATCAGGACTTCGACTTTCTGCTTGATTTAGCCCTAGAGGTTGATAAAACCCGCTACCGTAAAAATTTGTATAAACAGGCACAAAATATTCTAAACGAAGAGTTTCCAGTGATCCCACTTAATCACGGAATGCAAACACAAGCACAGAGAAACTCACTCAAAGGCTTTAAAGTAAGTCCATTTAATGCTCAGCCTTTTGATACAGTGGAGAGGGAGAGGTAATGTTACTGTACGCGTTTCGTCGACTGAATTTATTTATCATTACGCTGCTCTTTCTGACGATGATAGGATTTGGTTTAGTAAGATTAGACCCTGAATCACACTGGGCGTTGGAGAGTTTTTGGGCGGGGTGGCCCTCCTACCTTCAAGAGTTGCTGCAATTTAATTTTGGTATCAGCAAAACAGGGAACCCGATTGCCAATGAGCTTGCTATAGTCTTTCCTGCGACATTGGAGCTGTGCTTCATCTCATTCATTATATCCTTGCTGATTGGTATCCCGCTTGGAACTATTGCGGGTATGAAACAAGGGCGATGGATTGATACCGCTATCTCGTTCACCTCAATGTCTGGTTACTCTGCCCCACTCTTTTGGGTCGCACTGCTAATGATCATGGTTTTTTCACTTTATTTCGAAATGTTCCCGGTGGCTGGGCGTTACGACCTACTTTACCACATTGACCATGTCACAGGGTTCGCTGTTATTGATGCTTTCTTCGAAAAAGGCGCCTACCGTTCCCACGCATTGCAGAGTGTCCTTGAACACCTTGTTCTGCCGTGTCTTGTGCTTGCACTTGCTCCGACCACTCAAGTGATCGGGCTTATGCGAACCTCGGTCGCAGAAGTCATGGGGCAAAATTACATTAGGGCGGCGCGAATTAAAGGCTTATCAACTTATGAGATTGTCACACAACATGTAATGATGAATGCGATCCCACCTATCATTCCTAAGATAGGCGTTCAGCTCTCAAGCGTTCTAACTCTTGCCATTGTAACTGAGTCTATTTTCAACTGGCCTGGCATCGGGCGATGGCTTCTTGATGCATTGTCCAATAGAGATTATGTTTCTATTCAAGCAGGTGTCATCGTAGTCGCATCTTTTGTCCTCACCGCCAATATTCTCTCAGATTTAATAGGTGCTATGGTTAATCCTCTAGTAAGAAAAGAGTGGTATCATGCTGACCGATAATGTTTATCAAAAAGAACGGATACCAACCCAATTCGAGCGATTTTGGCGTAGCTTTCGTTCAAACAATCTGGCGATGTTCGGAATGTGGTGCTTTATTCTTCTTTTTATAATCACACTACTGTCGCCCTTCATTGTCCCTCACGATCCTTTGGCTCAAAGCAGCGAACTTTTGATTCCTCCTTCTTGGGATCAAGCAGGAACTATCGACTATTTTCTGGGCACTGATGACTTGGGGAGAGATATCTTATCTAGACTCATCGATGGCACTCGCTCGACGTTCGGAGCCGCAATCCTTATCACATTAATCTCAACACTCTTAGGGTGTAGTATTGGCGTATTAGCGGGTATGACTAAAGGCATGATTTCAAGTACATTGAATCATTTGCTGGACACCGTTATGTCGATCCCATCGATGCTTTTGGCAATCATTTTCGTTTCATTCTTAGGCTTTGGTGAGTTTAATATTCTTCTTGCTATTGGCCTCGCCTTGATCCCGAGGTTTGTACGCTCAGTGTACATCGCTGTTCACAACGAAGTTGAAAAAGATTACATCATGGCCGCTCGTTTAGATGGCGCAAATGACTTTTACCTGCTTTGGAATTCAATACTGCCAAATATTTTAGTGGTTATTGCCATCGAAGTCACAGCCGCGTTGTCTATCGCTATTCTGGATATCGCTGCTCTTGGCTTCCTTGGTTTGGGTGAACAAGCCCCTAGCACAGAATGGGGAGCCGTAATCGGTGACTCTGTCGAACTTATCTACCTTGCTCCATGGACAGTAACCTTACCCGGGTTGATGATTATGTTTAGTGTGATTATTATAAACCTTGTTGGCGAAGGTGTTCGTCAAGCACTAAACGCGGGGATAGAGTAATGCCACTGCTAGATATTCGAAACCTGACGATTGAGATTGAAACGCCACAAGGGATGATGAAAGCAGTCGATCGAGTAAGCCTGACAATGGGAGAAGGCGAAATTCGTGGCCTGGTGGGTGAATCTGGATCAGGAAAAAGCTTAATTGCTAAAGCCATTGTCGGCGTTTGCAAAGAGAACTGGAATGTCACCGCAGATAGAATGCGACTTGGCAATATCGACCTTTTGCAATTGACACGTAAGGAAAGACGGCGTGTTATAGCAAGAGATATTGCAATGATTTTTCAGGAGCCGTCGACCTGCCTTGACCCGTCGGAACAAGTTGGACGTCAACTCATAGAAGCCATTCCCAATGAAGCCTATGACGGGAAATGGTGGAAAAGATTTCATTGGAGAAAAAAACAAGCTATCGTTCTGCTTCACAAAGTAGGAATCAAAAACCATCAAGATATTATGGGTCGATACCCCTACGAGCTAACCGATGGCGAATGTCAAAAAATTATGATTGCGATGGCAATTGCAGCAAAGCCAAAGCTATTGATCGCTGATGAACCAACCAATGACCTTGACCCCATCACTCAATCTCAAATTCTGCGCTTGTTGAGTAGAATGAATCAAATTAATAATACATCAATCTTGCTCATAGGCCATGACTTAACCACCATCACTCAGTGGGCAACTCGGATAACCGTTATGTACTGCGGTCAGTCAGTCGAGTCGGCTGACACACAAAAGATTTTAAATAACCCCAAACATCCTTACACCGCAGCTTTGCTCAAAGCAATGCCAGACTTTAGTCATTGGATACCTCATAAAGAAAAGTTGCAGTCACTGTCAGGCAGCATTCCCCCGCTTCAACATCTTCCCATAGGTTGTCGTTTGGGTCCACGCTGTCCGCAAGCCCAGAGACAATGTGTTGAGATGCCATCAACCCGAAGAGTTAAGCATCACAAATTTGCTTGCCACTTTCCACTCAATATGGAGAAGAAAGACGCATGACGGCTTTATTAGAAGTTGAAGATTTATCCAAAGTTTTTGTCACGCGTTCAGGCTTATTTAAAAAGAAAGTTACTGAGGCCGTTAAGCCTGTGAGCTTTAGTCTTGAAGCTGGCCAGACTATTGGTTTTATAGGGCAAAATGGCTCTGGCAAGTCCACACTTGCAAGAATGCTTGCAGGAGTTGTTGAGCCCAGCTCAGGCGATATTAGAGTCAATGGTGAAAGTTTGCACCATGAAGACTACAGCACCCGTTGTAAGCTAATAAGAATGATATTTCAGGATCCAAACACGTCCCTCAATCCAAGGATTCAAATAGGACGTATTCTTGAAGGACCTCTGAAACGGAACACTAGTATGCCTGCTGAAGCGCGCATAAAAAGAGTAAAGGAGACCCTAGTCAGAGTCGGCTTGCTGCCAGAGCACGCGTACTTTTACCCGCAGATGTTAGCAACAGGCCAAAAGCAAAGGGTTTGTCTAGCAAGGGCACTTATCTTACAGCCCTCTATCATTGTGGCAGACGAGGCTTTAAATGGCCTTGATATGGCGATGCGCTCGCAGATCATCAATTTATTTTTAGAACTACAACAAGAAATGGGCGTGTCGTTTGTTTACGTCTCTCAACACTTGGGGGTGGTAAAACACATCACCGATACAGTTATGGTAATGCATGAAGGCTGTGTCGTCGAAGAAGGTAAAACAGGCGATATCTTAACCTGCCCTGCTCACCCTATCACACAAAAGCTGGTGGAAAGTCATTTTAATAAAGCTACTTGTTTCAGGTAACAACTTAATATTGGTATTTATAGGTGCAGACTTCAGAATGTTGCCACCGCGTTGAGTTCAAGGCAAATAACACAGCTAGATAAGCATCGCTTTCCACATTGTTTGACGATGAAATAGCCGCTATGGCGCGCACCCAGTGAGTCTTAAATTATATTCAAATTATTATACGACTTGGACAATGTTAGACATCCAAATCACATAATCTAGCTAACGATTTTGGCTGCACATGAGAAACGGCCACTTTGAACCTTACTAAAGAAAGCAGCTTCACCGTTTTGATCGAAAAACATTAATATATTGTTATCTAAATCATTCAGGCTATATTCGTAAACCTGATATTCTGACTCAGGGCATTCATACAGGTACAGAGGTTCACCCATTAAACTTTTGATATGCTCTTGATTAGCACCTGCTGAGATTTGAATATAATCCTCATCGGCTGATTTGGTAATCTTGGAGCCCGTATGAAATAGATTTTCAATAAAAAAAACTGGAGCCAAGATAATAGTAAAGGGCAGCATAATCACAGCGATAACAGTAAAACTTACCATCTCAGCGGCACCGTTAATGTCTGCACAAGAGGTCAAAAGTAAGCAAGAAGCCAAAACAAATAAAGAAGATAATTTTTTCTTTATTACACGACTATTGCTAAAAATATATAACAAGCTGTTAAACATCATAGCTTCCTATTTTAATCTAGTATTAACTTAAGCCTTTGTAATATAGATTTTTATTATCTGCTTTATTATTACACCCGATAAAATATCTGATATATTAATGGCTCATATTTCTGTTTGCAGCATTTGATGAGATACCACCAAATTTACCGCTAACGAGTAGGTTAACCAGTGTCTTGTCGTTGAAATGTCGTTAAAGAACTTTCTCTTCATTACCGCTCTTTTAGTTACATGAGCACATGATAACTTCCCATTTAATTAAATGGCGACCATATACTGTTTGAAAGCATCTGTCTTTTAATCGCGATTTATCAGAATTTAAGAGCATAAAGCGGATTAAGTATCCTTAGAGATGCCAATATACCCAAGTAACCTCAAAACGCACGCTCCCAGAGGGCGAGTTGTCTTGCTTTACATGCGTCGTTACCGATTTTCAATTTAGATGACTAGATTTTCAAATCGTTACCTTGCCTGTCAAGCAAGCTATTCTCGCTGAACCTAGCATCTTGAGGTTACTTGGGCATAAGCCATATTCTTTATGTCCCATAATTTAGTGTACCCCTTTAACATTTAGCCAGAATTTGTCCTATGTTATTCATTAAGATGAAAGTAAAAGCCTCTAGCGTTACAGATCAAAGAACGGGCTTCATTAGATAGAAAGTAGCGAATTTTTGATAGAAGCGATATCAAACGCAACCAATTTCGTTACAAATCTAAATAAATCCTTATCTTATATTTGCGACAATGGCTATGTAGGAATAGAAAAGCAGTGAAGCACTACTTACATCAAGGTAACGCCATAAAGCTGTATGGGTTTAGTTCTTCCGGAGAGCTTAGTATTTATATGCCCCTACAAGTAGATTTCAGAAGCAACAGAACTCAGGTTTAGGATAAAATTTCAGGGAGTACAAAGCGATGAATAAAACCGAAGTATTTATAACCACCTATAACGATCCTGATTACTTAAACCTCGTTCTTGCTGGCTATGCACACCAAAGCGATAAAGATTTCTCTATTTGCATCGCTGATGATGGCTCATGCTGTAGCGCTGGAATTAATTCCATTAAACTCCAGTGCAACAAGGGCACGAAAGAGTTCTACGGGTGTCTTGCCAACCTATCAGTAATTTCAAAATACTCAAAAATACTAGATATCAATTATGTTTGGCACGAAGACAAAGGCTTCCGACGCTCGGAAATATTAAACAAGGCCGTTAAATCTAGCGTCGCAGATTGGCTTATATTTACCGATGGAGATTGTATCCCCCATGAAAACTTTGTACGGGACCATAGAGCCTTGGCATCCGATACAAAGATAATCACAGGGCCAAGGGTTGATCTGAGTTTAAAGTTGACAGATAGGTTCACAGGCACGATACACAAACGATCTTCTATTAATACGAATAAGATAGATATGAACGACTTTGGAAACGTAAGACACACCTACCAAAGCGCCTCATTGATGCTTGCCTTATCAATTTTTAAATTATGTAGAAAAGCAGAGCAAATGATAACCGTTCCCTTTCTCGCACAAACTTTTGAAAAATTGAAAAACTTCTCTGGTCCATATGGTGCGAATATGGCCATGGCTAAACATCACTTCGTAGACATTGGTGGATTTAATGAAAACTATATCACTTATGGGGGTGAAGATATCGATCTGCTAAACCGACTCGTTGTAACAAAAAAATTAAAACCTCTAGGGCATTGCGGTAAAGCCGTTATTTTCCATTTATTTCATGAAAAACGAGATTAGTTAATGACGAAAAAGTATATGTATTCACTATGCTTCCAAAGAGAATAAAGCCAAGTTAGCTTGAAAGCAAGAAACACAGCATACGATCCGAAGACTAAAATAGACGCTGTGTAAAAGAACAACGTCTTTATTTGGAAGTGATTACCGCTTTTTTAGCTCATATTCAAATTCTTCGGGAAATAGCAATACACCCTCTTCGCGAGCGTCCGGAAAAACCACTACAGAAAGCTCATCTTGCTCTAAACCTATGGTCCAGCGACTAAACCATTTATTGGTCGAAATACTCTCAGCTTTACAATGGGACCATTCACCCGTAGCCCATTCTTGTGCGAACTCTTCATGAGGCCAAACAGGAACACCTTCTTCCTCTTCCGTATTTAACATCACACAACCATGCTCATCGGTCAGAATCCAAACTTTTTTGTGCTGGGCAATCTCTTTTATGCAATATTTAAAACGCTCTTCAGAACTGAGATTATTAATATTGTCTCGCTGTTCTTTGGTTAACGACATTCGTCAATCCTCCAAAATAAAAAGCCCACGGGTAAACCCATGGGCGTGAACAATTAAACCGTGACGCTCTAAACGAGTTCAGCTTGTAACCAAGGCCACCCTTGCTTTTTACGGCTCAAGGTGTTTTCCATCATTAGCATACCGTCTTTTTCATGTTTGGTCAGCTTTTCTGCCCACTCACCTTTGTATAGTAGACGAGTTTGTGCAGTGGTAATATCCGTTAGCATAACTGCTGCGAATGCTAGGTTTTGCTCTTCACAACGTGAAGTCAAATCTGCTTCAAGTGCATCGATCATACCGTCGACTTGCTCCAAGGTAGCTAATTCAACTTGACCAACGACCACATCTCTGCCGTTAAAAGGATAACCTTTGAGGTCCTTCTCTACTAGCTCTGCAGCAGACAGGCCTTCAATATTGGTCTTTGCAATAAGCAAATCTTTAATGAAGGCATCGACATCGTTAACACCAGCAATCGTTGCCAGCTCTTCAACTGCGTCTTTGTCTTTTTGAGTACAAGTTGGTGAAGCAAAACCGACTGTGTCAGATAAAATAGCTGACATCATGAGTTTAGCGATAGTCGGAGAAATAGCGTGCCCTTCAATTTTGAACATATTGAATAGTACTGTGTTGGTACAACCGACAGGCCAAATCCAAGCTTCCATCGGGTTGACAGTCATCACGTCACCAAGACGGTGATGATCGACGATACCTAAAATCTGAGCTTCTGCAACATCATCTGGAGCTTGTGCTAGGTCAGAATAGTCAACCAACCAAATTTTTTCCCCTGCCACAGAAGTTCTAAGTTCGGGTAGCTCTGCACCCGCAACTTCTAATATATGCTGAGTTTCGCGATTGATTTCACCTTGGCGAATCGGCGTCGCTTCTTCACCACGCGCTCTTAGGAGCTCAGTCGCTACAAGAGCGCTACAAATGCTATCACTATCAGGGTTTTTGTGACCTACAACTAGAATCATCTTTTTTCCTATCTGCCTAAACTGTTCCCATTGACGGGCTTATTACTCACGTTGGCGGCATTTTACCAAAAATAACTCGTTTGTCATCGTTTGTCGCGATAATTTAGGCGCAGACTGCAATCGAGAAACGTAGTGCTTTTCCCAGACAGACCACCAAGTGAAACACCTTGCTAAACCAATGAAGGCTTTCTCCCTACATGGAAGAATTATTTGCTTATAACGCATTCATACGTTATCTAGGAAAAAAGAGTCTTGATTAATGCATAAATAATTTTACCGATTTTCAGATCCTTGCCTCATCTTAAGAACAGGCAAAGCAACGATTTGATTCCTGCATTTTGAAGTCACTCAGGTACAGACTGGGAATGAGATAAAAGTGCCTAAGGACTCAGGCACTCAAATAAGCGGTTATTTATGTCGCTCTTTCAACTTGTTGATGACGTCATCAAATGACAGTCCCTGATCTTGAAGGAGAACATAGAGGTGATAGATAAGATCAGCAGACTCGCAAACCAGCTCGTCTTTGTCTCCGACAGTAGCTGCTAATGCAACTTCTACACCTTCCTCACCCACTTTTTGCGCAATTCTTTTAGTGCCACTAGCATAGAGACTAGCAGTGTAAGAGCTATCTGGATCAGCGTCTTTACGGGCTGCTAATATCTTTTCAAGTTGGTTTAGCCAAACCATTTGAGTTTCTTGCTGTTCATCCCCATCCCAACATGTTGTTGTGCCTTTGTGGCAAGTCGGTCCCACAGGCTTTACTTTGACTAACAGCGTATCGTTGTCGCAATCAAGCGCCATATTTTCCAGTTGCAGGACGTTACCCGAGGTTTCTCCTTTGGTCCAAAGCCCCTGCTTTTTACGGGAAAAAAAGGTCACCTTATGAGTGCTAATGGTCTTTGCAAGGGCGTCTTGGTTCATGTAGCCCATCATAAGAACCTGACTGGACTGGAAATCTTGAACGATCGCTGGAATCAATCCGCCGACTTTTTCCCAATCAATACGGGTAGTTAGTGATTCCATATCAATGCCAGCAAAACTCATAATCGTACCTCAATACTTTTCTCTTTTAAGAATTTTTTCAACTCACCAATGTTAATTATCTTTTTATGAAACACGGAAGCCGCTAACGCACCATCTACATTCGTTTTTTCAAAAACATCAGAAAAATGTATCATTTCCCCAGCACCACCGGAAGCAATCAGTGGTACTTGACACACCTCACGAACTATAGAAAGTTGCTCGAGATCATAACCACTTCGAACACCGTCTTGATTCATCATATTAAGGACGATCTCTCCTGCACCGAGCTTTTGAACCTCTTCAACCCAAGCTTTGGTCTCCCATTTAGTCGCCTGAGTGCGATTTTCATCTCCAGTAAATTGATAAACCTGATACTTACCAGTCTCTTTATCGAAGTAAGAGTCAATGCCCACCACAATACACTGCACACCAAACTTATCAGCTAGTTGCGTAATTAAAGTCGGCTGCGCCAGTGCAGGTGAATTTATAGATACTTTATCCGCTCCAAACTCTAATATTCTTGCCGCATCTTCTTTGGTTCGAATGCCTCCAGCGACACAAAATGGAATATCAATCACTTCTGCAACACGTCTCACCCAACTTTTGTCAACCACTCGACCATCACTGGATGCAGTAATATCATAAAAGACAAGCTCATCAGCGCCCTCTTCCGCGTAACGCTGCGCTAAAGGTACAATATCTCCGATAATTTCATGATTTCGGAATTGTACGCCTTTAACAACTTGACCTTCTCTTACATCCAGACATGGGATTATACGCTTCGCTAACATCCAAAACCCCCTTGCTGAGGGACTTGTTCATTTTTCATTTTTATAACTCTAAAATCCAGTTTCAAATTATATCTCAGTTCCTTTGGACTCGTCTTCGCTTCCCAGAAACAATCAATTTTTATGACTCATTGAACAATAATTCATACACGACTCTTTAACAAATGTCATGGAAAATTGTGACTGGAGATTAAATTTTTATCGATAAAAGCGACGAGATAGAGCACTAAAAGCAAAGTACACAGAAATGAATGTAAGAAAAAAGATTTTTCAACACTTTAGAAAATTAACATAAGAGACGATAAAAACAACTTGTCGTACAAACATAGCGAGCATTCTCTAAGCAAAGCCCCCTTCCGTGGCTGAGTTCATTAATCTATCCCCATCCGATGAGCCCATTTCATTAGGTCTGCAACATTATGGGCATCTAATTTACGCATGATATTCATTCGATGGGTTTCAACTGTTTTAAGCCCAATAAGCAATGCTTCTGCAATATCTCGATTTCGTTTCCCTTCAAAGATCAGCTTGAGTACTTGCTTTTCGCGCGGAGTAAGCACTGGAATATCACCCTCAGCAACTTGTCCCAGTGCTTCAATATGACTAGCATCAAGGGATGGGTCGAGAAACTGTTTTCCTCGTGTCACACTCTTTATAGCCGCTAACAGGGTACTCTTTGACCCATTTTTTAAAACGTAACCATTCGCCCCAGCGTCCAACGCCTCTCTCGCTTTATGCTCTTCTTCTGACGCAGTGAGCACAATGATCATCATTTCAGGCCAACGCTTGCGTAATTGTCGTATTGCCTCAACACCCGACATTCCGGGTAAACTCAGATCCATAAATGTTAAATCTGGATTGAGCTTTAAACACTGTTCATAGGCTTCTAGACCATCATTAACAAATCCAACCAGCTCGAGATCAGGATATGGTGAGAGGCAATTCTTCAGACCATCAAAGATCAAATCGTGATCATCGACAACTAAAATTTTAACATGTAAGTAATCACCAAATGTCATATCAATTCCTCACACCTGAGCAAAGAGCTACTCAGGAAAAGTATTCATCTCAACCGATAAATATTACTGTTAGTATTGATATTTAATCTATCATCAAGGCACCAGTTATCAAGGCAATTTGTGTTTTTATTGATAAAATCAACTTTTCCCTGCATATTTCATTAGTCGTAAGAGATATCCATCACAACTCTTAAAAGCTCTGCGACGGGCTCAAATAAAGACTCAGGAATCAATTGGCCAGGCTCAACTTGGTGGTATAAAGCTCTCGCAAGCGGAATATTCTCGATCAATGGTATTGAATGTTTCTCGGCTAACTCAACCGTGTGTAAAGCCATGTGCTCTTGAGCCTTATCCAACACAATAGGAACTGGTGCTTCATCAGGGTTGTAATAAAGACAGACGGCGATATGGGTAGGGTTACGCACAACTACTGTCGACTTTTTCACATTTGTAGCCAATGAGCCATTAGCGGTCTCTCTTTGTAGCTCTCGGCGTTTTTGTTTGACCTCAGGGTTACCTTCTGTTTCTTTATATTCTTGTTTAGTGTCCTCCTTGGACATCTTAAGTTGTTTCATGGTCTGAAAATGAACAAATGCATAATCTGCTGCAGCAAATATTACATAGCAAATCAAAAATGCGGTCCAAAGCCATTTGAGCAAGGTTGATATCACCTCAACTCCGCATTCAGCGCCACACGTTGGTAAATACTGGAACATATTGACATGCTGGTGGAGCAAATAATAAAAAACCAAACTCAATACCAAAACTTTCAGCATGTTTTTACATAATTCAAAAATGCTTTTCATCGAAAAGATATTTTTCGCATTATTGATAACATTAATCTTGTTAAAGCTAGGCTTTAAGCTTTCTGTTGCTAAAAGAGGCCCCGTTTGCACTAGACAACTAAAAGCGACTGTGAGAACCAACAAAGCCGCGAGCCCAGAAATAAAGCGCAGCATAATATAAACAAAAGCTCCGACGACACTCGATGCAGCGACTTTTAAAGGCAAGTTTATTGAGTGAATAGCAATATCAATCATTTTCCATATCGCTTCCATCAACCCCTGCCCCTCGACCAAGAAATATCCACATATAATGGCCATCTGGAAACCAGTCACAATCTCCACACTTTTTACAACTTGGCCTTTTTTACGCGCATCCTTTATCCGCTTTTGTGTGGGTTTCTCAGTTTTCTCAGCCATATTTCTTATCCTTTTAACAGTTGAAATAAGGTTGATATATTGTTTTCAAATTGGTTAATTTGTTCGAGGTAATGAGAAAGAGCGAAATTTAAACTAACCAGCAATAGAAACACGACAAGTACACTTTTGATTGGCATAGACAAGAAGAAAACATTGAGTTGCTCTACTGAGCGGTTAACTAACCCCAAAGCCGCATCAACCATTATCATCACCACCATCGCGGGAAGAGCAAAACTTAAACACATGTCCGACATCATCTGCCATTGATCACTAATAAAACTCAATAAATTATTATTAAATGACAAGACTGAGTCTGGTGGAATTGTTGAATAGGAAAGATACAAGGCACTTAAGAGTGCATTAAAACCACCAGTGACAAGGAATAAAACACTTAATATTTGCGTAAAGAACATACCGAACACTGAGGACTGAAGACCCATTAGTGGGTTGAGTACAGTGGACATAGATGCTCCGCGCATGGTATCGATCACAAATCCAGCCATATCGATAGCCCAAAATGGTATCGCGGCACAAAAACCAACAATAAGTCCGATAATAACTTCTTCACCATAAACCAATATCAATCCAGACATCGGCATCTGAGAAAAATCTGCGGACTGGGTATGCATAAGAGGGATGGTTGGTAAGGCAAACATCAGTACTAGCGTATTGCGAATTAAACCACTACCCATGGCTCCACCTTTAAACAGAGGTAACATTAACATCATGCCCAACGGGCGCATCATGCAAAGTGCCAGTGTCGGAACGTAGTGGATAATTTCAGCCATTTATCCCCCGATATAACCAATTTGATCAAAGGCAAGACCAGCATAATTAAGTAGAGTGCTTCCCATCCAGTGATAGCTCACTGCGATAGTAATGCACACAGCCACAAGCTTTATCAGAAACTGTAAAGATTGGTCTTGAATCTGAGTGAGTGCTTGAAACAAACTCACCATAATACCAACAACTGAAGCGACCACGACCACTGGCAAGGATAAAATTAACACCAACCAAAGTAGTTCTGATGTAAAGTGAACAATAACGGCTTCATTCATGAGAAAGACCCCATTAGTTGACCAATCAACTTATCCCAGCCACCCATCAAGATGAAGATTAACAGCTTAAATGGCAGAGCAATGGTCATGGGTGATACCATCATCATTCCCATCGCAAGTAAGATATTGGAGACCACAAGATCGATAGCGACGAAAGGAAGATACAACAAAAAGCCAATCTTGAACGCTTCAATCAGTTGGCTCATCGTAAAGGCAGGAACCATCACCAACAAAGACTCTTTAGAAAGCTCATGTTGATATTGCTCTGGCCAAATTTTATGACCTATCTGAGAGAAAAATTGAATCTGCTTATCACTTGTATTGTGGCTAAGAAATTTATAGTAAGGCGCGATAACTTGTTCACTAATCTGGTGAAATACATCGGGAGAGGCCCATTCTACTGGATGTGCTGCTAAGTTGTCTCTGATCGCCATCCCCACAGGTGCCATGGTAAACATCGTTAGGATCAGTGCTAATCCATAAATTGCCATATTAGGCGGAATTTGTTGTATACCGAGCGCATTACGCAGCATAGAAAGCACGATCGACAACTTTAAAAAAGAGGTTCCCATTACTGCAAAAAGTGGCAATAAAGATAAACAAAAAAGCACCACTATCAACTGAATTGGATTGTCCAACAAAGCCATAACTATCCCCAGTCATTTACGATAGTCTTAGCTTGCACCATTGAGCGACACTCTTGTATCAGGTCATGACCTGAGATTGCCTCTCATCAATCTGCGTCACCTGAACAAGCAAACTCGAAATACTTGCTCCAGAGACAGCCGTTCGGGCATAGGTCACATCTATAATGTCTTTTTACATAAAGTTTGAAAATGATTTGTATCAGTGTGTAGTTTTTTGTCAAATTTCAAAAAAAATTCACTAATTTTTAGTACATTAGATCTACTTTTTATTCAATAAAACTGATCAAATGAACAGATTGAAACTCGGCCTTATTTTTTCAATATTGAGTGCAAGTAGTATTGCACAAGTCCAAAATATCTCTGACAGTGAATGCTCTGATATGAAACGCCATCAAGTTTTGAGTCAGAATGCACCGGTGAGCTGCGAAAGACTCTCCAAAGTGACATTTAACTTTGTCAACTTTAAAGGAGAAACTAAAAAAGGAGACTTAATCGTACTCGATATTATTGCGCCCCAAGTCGAGCAAATCTTTGCAAAGCTATATCAAAAGAAATTTCCTCTTCACTCTGCAATACCAATGGAACGCTTTAATGGTGATGATGATGCTTCCATGGCAGCGAATAACAGTAGCGCCTTCATTGCTAGGCCAATAACAGGGGGAGCAAACTGGTCTAAGCATGCATATGGTGTAGCCATTGACATTAATCCTGTACAAAACCCTTTTCTAGAATTTGGTGATGATGGTAAGATCACGGTCAAACCCAATGAGTCCACTCTCAAGTACGTAAACAGAAGTCGTTTTAGAGCACGCTCTGAAATCCAGCGTTCAGGTATGGCTGAAGACGTTGTAGATATTTTTGCTCATTACGGCTTTTTGATCTGGGGCGGAGATTGGAACTACCCAATTGACACTCAACATTTTGAAATCGGGTCACGTAAATTTATTGAGCAATTGTCTTCAGCACCAAAGAGCGATGCCATCAAAGCATTCAGTGGTTATATAGATCACTATCGCACATGCTTTGCCAAAGACACAAAAGTGCCCGCAGAACAACGCAGAGCAACTTGTGCCTACCGAACTGTCACAAATTTTGACTTTGGTGACCACTAACTAGGATCAGTTGATCTTTTGTGGTTCAGTTTTGTTCGCCTTCTATACTTTCTAATCTCAACGCAAGGTGTTTACTTAGTTTTTCCAAGCAAACGCCTTGCAACAAAGAGTAAAGGTATAAGGATCTTAATAAAGATCCTGAAATAAAAAGCCAAAAACAAATACATTCCTTCCAAGCTATCTTAATAATATTGATTTTTTTATATATTTAGCGGAGATTTCTAACTTTAATATACTCAAAAAGCAGTAAAAATGTACTTATTTTTCTTAATAGCTTTCCACAAAAAAATTTTTAATTTAACATATTTTACATTTTGATCACATTTTAATCACACAGCACATTTCATCAATAACTTCATTGAAAGCAATAAGTTAATCAGACTAGTTTATATAAAAAGTGACCTCAAGGTTCAAGGGGTTATTTCAACTCCAAAGATAATATCACCGATGATTGGTAGATTTCTCCTATCTATTTGACGGTAAGACATGTCCCGTTACGGGCTGCCACTGGACGAGTTGTTTTGAGGTTACTTTGACATAACCGGATTATTTGATATCGACAACAAGGAAGAACGATGAATAGAGTATCAATGCTTATCACACTACTTCTGCTATTTAGCTTTCGAGTAAACGCAACATCGGCTTTTTATGAAAACCGAACAGAGCAACCGATCCGAGTAAGATTGATAGTTAACGCGACCGCACCAGCTTACGCAGGCGATCAGTACCATCTCCCCCCCGAAAGTGATTTTGGAACCGTTGTTATCCCCCCATTTAAAAAGGCAAAAGTTGCAACTTTTAACCGCTATTATGGGCTTGAAAATGGAGGCATGTATGATTACTACTTCCTAGTATATCAGCTAGACGAGAACGGTAATTGGTTCGCGAAACAAGATGCTCCTCTTGCTCAAATCCGTCTATTCGGACACGGTGCTGGCAGTACTCTTTCTTACGGATACAAAGATAGAGAATTGAAAACCGATTATAATCCCTATGTCATTGAGTTATATGGTCTAGAGGGGCATCATCAGGAATACGGCGTAAAATCCATCTATACTTCAGGCTTTGATGACGTAGAATTTGTTTTGGCAGAACATACGATAGCAGACACTGAAGCACGAGAACATGCTCTAAGGATCGCCACCTACAACCTCTGGATGATACCCTCCGTCTCTTTAGATATTAGCGAGAGAGCCACAATACTTGACCATACCTTGTCTGGCTACGATGTATTAACGCTACAAGAGGCATTTTCCAGTGACCGTGATGCTCTTTTCGATGCCCTCAGCGGAGAATATTTTTATCGAACCGATGTCGTTGGTGGAGATAGCATGGCACTCTATGATGGTGGTGTTGTCACTTTGAGCCGCTATCCAATTTTGGAAACTGACTCAATAGTATTTGAGCATTGTTCAGGCACGGATTGTTACGCCGATAAAGGTATCGTGTATACAAAGATTGATAAGCTTGGCCAGATCTACCATATATTCAATACCCATCTCGCCTCATTCAGCACGCCGGCAGCAAAAAGACTTCGTCGGTTACAACTAGGTTTACTTCGAACCTTTATGTTAACCAAAGAAATTCCTCAAGACGAAGCTGTCATCTTTGCCGGTGACTTTAATATCGACAAAAACAACGACTTCTTAGAGTACCTTCTTATGTTGGCAACTCTTGAAGTTGACCCTCCACTGTACACGGGCTATCGAGACGCCACATTTGATCCACGAATTAATCCCTACGCTCAATCCCAGTACTCTGGAGGAGACACTATCGAATACTTAGATTACATTTTAGTAAGTTCAGAACATAAAAGAGCACGCCAAAATATCAACCAAGTCAAACTTAATCAAAGAGTAACTGCCGCAACTTGGGGAGAGTGGCATTTATCTGATCATTTTGGCGTGGAGGGACACTTTGTTTTTGATCCAGCTGACAGCAATGAATGACAAGCTTTCTACCTCCCACTTGACAGCCTGATCGATTAAACTGGGTTAATTAACTGTCTTTCAAAACAGCTTACAGAGGGAACCATAGAAGTACTGTAAGCTAGAATAATAATACTTCCAAAGGTAGTGACCTAGTCATCAGTGGGGCAAAATATAACACCGTCATCGCTCACGTATAAGCTGCCTGTCGTAATACATTGCTTTGATTCCATCAATTTCGCTATTGAATCGCATTCCAGAGGACCTTTGATATGCTGCCCTTCTTCAAGGCTTAACAACACGCTAAGTTCCAATTCAATCGTGGCAATTTGGACTATTCGAACAGGATCTGTAAAGTCAAAAGGCGGATAAAGCTTTTCAATTTGCCATTCTTGACTTGTTTGATAAACGATGTCGGCGATGGGCTTGTCCCACCAAAGGACCGCTCTTCCTTTATCAGGATCTTGCCCCAAATTCAGCCATACTCCATTCTCAGAATCGAGCTCAATTTGGCTAGGGATGTAGCCAGCAACAAGTGGCACCGTGATCAAAAGAGGCGCTCCCAAATATTCCTGCCAACCAGAGGTCAAGCTTTTTAGCCAGTTATCAGCAAACCCAATTAAGGCAAAGCGATAGCCTTCACAGTGAACAACAGGATAAACATCAGAAATGAGTGTAAGTGCGCAACCTTTGACATCAATATCTTTTACGAAAGG
>NZ_AEIU01000095.1 GCF_000165125.1 Vibrio caribbeanicus ATCC BAA-2122
AATAACTATCGCTTTGGAGTGGTCGGGTGAGCTATGTTTTACCCAATAAAGGGAGGTTTTATCAAATGATTTGAGGTAACCTTCCTCTCTAGAATGCCAAAATGAAGCAATATTACTATTGATTCCTTGCTCAAAATCCGACTCTTGAGTATAACGAGTATTAATATTAATGCTTGAATCATTCATGGTGATAGAGGGGTTAACTGTATTCTTGTTATCGTAAACAATTCTAGATTATGTGTTGATTATTGGCTTAAGTCGAGCGCCAATATGATCATATTGCTGGCAATGCCAACTCTCGCATGCCTTTGAAACAGATTTACAGATGAACATGAATGAGCAGACACTCTATGACACTTGTATTCAGGCAAAAACTCTTGGCTCGATGATAACGGTACCTCCAGTAAATATCGGCCTAAAGCATAAAGAATTATTCAAAAAATAATGCAGCAATTGATGAAATCAACTTATGTGGCTCGCCAACCTATTTTAAACGCCAAACGTCAAACCTTGGGCTATGAACTGTTGTTTCGTGATGGAGAACGTAACGCATACCCATCACACATTGACTCCAATCGAGCAACTTATCGGCTGATTGTGGAAAACTTTTTAGCAGTAGGTACCAATCCATCTTTGGCAACATCGAGATGCTTTATCAATTTTCCTCATGACAGCTTAGTTAGGTTGTTGCCTTTGTCTTTACCCAAAGAGCAAATTGTGGTGGAAGTGCTTGAAACCTGTACTCCCAATGATGAACTATTGAAGGCGATTAAGCAGATTTATGCTCGTGGTTATCTTATTGCTCTTGATGACTTTGTTTATAAAGATGAGTGGGAGCGATTTCTTCCTTACATCCATATCGTAAAGATCGATATTATGGCAACTGGGTTAGAGGCTTCATGTGACATAGTGAAGGAACGTCTCTCTATGGGAGGTAAACGCAAGTTTCTCGCTGAACGCGTCGAGACCGAAGCGGAGTTTATTGCGACACGCTCTGCTGGTTTTACCTTTTTTCAAGGGTACTTTTTTAGTGAACCAAAGATTGTTCGTCAGCGGTATATGAGTCCAGAGCACTCTATAGCAATGGAGTTATTTCGTGAGGTTTGTAAAGCGGATGTTGATTTTGAAAAAGTAGAAAAAATCGTATCCCGTGATGTTGCACTCTCGTACAAGCTGCTCCGTTTTGTTAATACCATGTCGAATCGCATAGAAGTGCCCATTTCCTCTTTTCGGCAAGCTCTTGTTTATCTGGGACAAGACAAGCTTAAAATTTTTGTATCCTTGGCTGTTGCTTCTTTTATTTCAGCATCAAAACCACAGGAAGTTTACTCCCTATGTCTACAACGGGCTCAGTTCTTTTCACTCATGGCCAACGATCACCCCTTTAACCAGTTTAATGAGCAGGGTTTTTTGGTTGGGCTTTTCTCTATGCTTGATTCTCTTCTTGATATGTCTATGCAGGAGCTTGTAGAACAATTGCCTTTGTCTCGTGATATCAAGCTCGCGCTTTTGGAAAGAAAAGGTCCATTTGGGGATTTACTTACGCTGGAAGAGTGTTACGAAAGTGCTGACTGGAATGGTGTTGAGGCGGCATGTCAACACTTAAACATTCCTATTGATACTGTGATGCCAAGGATAACGGAAGCACAACGCTGGAGTAATGGCTTTAATAATCTCTCCTAACTCTATTTGGCTGTTAAAGATTGTCGACGAGCAGAAATGTACCCGCTAGCTAGCTGCGAAGGCGTCTCACCGCTGAGTTTAATCTCAGGCGGTTTAGTTGTGTACTCATAGCAATTTCCAATTTGCGTAGTTTGGTTGGATAATTATCTCTTATCTGGTTCAAAGTGAACCAGAAACTTGCCCTCATAAGTCAGTCGTCCAGAGCCGCCAAGGTTCATCACGGAGAAGTTGTGAGCACTAGCCAGAAATTCATACTTTAATCCCAGCATCCTGCTTCGTACACAAATCCAATACTGGTCGTCTGCATTCAGCTGAGTAACCACTTTTTTGTCAATAATGGTGGCACTAACTGTCTTTTTCTGGAGGGGCATGTTTACCCAGTGTTTGCGAGCAAACATAGCGTAATTCCAACCACTAGCGAGAGCAATGAGTGCAATTGATGATAATAAAGTCAGTGACATAAGACGTTTTCAAAAGCGTTTTGTTTTAGCTTATTAGAAATTTTCTTTCTTAGTGGCGGTACAAGTCTTGCTTCAAAAAAAAACAGCAATAAAAAAAAGTTTGTACGAGCTGTGTCACAAAGTTCGATGATGTTTGTTAGTCTCTGTTTTTTTTATGCAAATTTATTTGGAACAGGGTTAAAAATCGTGCTGTTGATAGAATAGCTTCGGATTACCCCCTAAACTTATTTACTGTGGAGGGATAGTATGTCTGATATAGAAAAAGTAGTAGTACGTACTCGTAAAATTGAGGCTCTCCTCCGTACTCAGTATCACGCTGATGGAAAAGGACTGCATCAACTTATTACCAGCTGTGAAGAACGTCTTCCTCATGATGTTATTGCAAAACTGCGTTACATCGCTACGATTCGGAATAAAGTGGTTCATGAAGATGACTTTGAGTTAAAGAGTAGGCGTGAATTTTTGGCAACCTGTGATGAGTGTGAAAAAGAGCTGACGCCGCGAAGTTCCCGCTTTATTTGGCGTGCTGCAATTACCTTGATGACCATAATCACACTTGGGGCGGTGGTTTTTTATTATGCTCACTGGGAGACTTTGTCACAGCATCTTTAGTTTAACCCTAGAAAGCTGAACTTTTTCGACTCATTAAATGTTCTCATTAAACGACGGTTATGTAAGCTGATTGGTCATATTCTATGCAAAAAAAAGAAGGGGTGGCTTTAAGCACCCCTTTCTTTTTTGTTTTTTATCTAACCCATCATGGGCAGTGTCATTAGGCCAAAGACAATGGCAAGCATTACAAGCCCTTGTTTTTGTGAGGAAGAAATCATATCACTGCTCCTTTTTTTGATGTGTTTAAGATTTATCTAAACAATAACAGATTTTTTGGCATTAGATCAAGCTAATAATTGTAAAGTGTATAAAATATGCTGTTTTTTAAAATTATGACTGCTATTTATGTGGTTTTTCTTGTTTTTTGTTGGTTTTTTGGGTCAATAATTGGCCTTTTTTTGTTTTTGTTTTTCTATGTTAATGATTATTATGGTTTTTATTTTTTTTATTATTGTCATTGTTAGTGTTGATTTCTTTAAGCGGCAAAGAATTGCTCTTAGTCGTTATTTTTACAACTTTATGTCTTACTTTGGTTGGTGGGAGTGTGCTTTGATAAGTATTTTTCAAGTTTACAATAAAAAAAAGAGAGGTTTTTAGTTTTTGATTTTTTTATCGCTATGATTTTTAATTGTTTTTTTTTGATATCTTGTTTTTTTGGTTTTTAATTCTGATATTTTTTTGAGTGGTTTGTTAGTCGTTTTTACAGTGCACTGACTTTACCGATTGAGAGGTTATTTTTTTGTCTCAGAAGTCCTATCGAGATCGAAGTTTTGCTCTCTAAAAGTAGACATATATATTAGTGTGCCTAAACTGGCCTCTCATTTTTAAAGAGGTGTTAGAATGTGGAGCTGGCTTTCTGTTGCCCTTTCTGGATATATCAGCCTCTCTGCGGCTGAAAACCGTCGTGAGCGGCAATCTGCAGTGTTTAAAATACTGTCGCTATTTATGCTGCTTATGATCGTTTGGAGCCATCAATACGTGCCAAGCGTTTCTTTGGCTTGGGTTTCAATTGGTTTAGTCATCTCAGCTATCTCAGATTGGTTTTATGCCAACAAAGCATATTATAAAGTATGTTTTATTGGGTTTATGGCTGCGCAGTTTGCCTATAGCTTATTATTTTGGTCTCAGTTATCCAGTGGTATTGTTTGGTGGTTGCCTGCGATGCTACTTGCTTTAGGTGTTGTGTGCTTTTTTTTACTACTGCCTAAAATTGACCGATTTATTTTTCCTGTTGTTATGATGGGCGTGTCTTTGCTTTTGCTTAATTGGGCTGCAGGTGAAGTTTGGTTGAGTCAAAGTAGCCTGAAAAATTTGACGGGCTTTGCCGGTACATTAATGCTGACTTTATCGGCGATGTTGCTCGCTATTCGTGACTATAAGTTGCCATTTTGTAAATCTCGTTATTTTGCCTCGGGCAGTTATCTTATTGCTCATTCTCTCATTAGTGCTTCTTTGGTTATTTAAGCGGTGTATATGACTGCCGGGCTGTCATTTTCGATTTTAGGTTAAAAGGAAGAGGCTATGGATATATTGTCCGCTGCGACTTTGCTGTTTTTAATTATGGATCCGTTGGGGAATTTACCCATCGTTCTTTCAATATTAAAGCACTTGGATCCAAAACGGCGGCGAGCGGTTTTAGTTCGAGAGCTGTTTTTCGCCCTCGGTATTCTGATGCTGTTCCTTTTCGCTGGAAAAAGTATTTTGAATTTTTTGCATGTACAGCCCGAAACGCTGAGCATTTCCGGTGGTATTATTCTATTTATTATTGCGATTAAAATGATTTTCCCAAGCGGTGGAAGTATTACAGGACTAGCTGCTGGGGAGGAGCCATTTATCGTTCCGATGGCTGTCCCTATGATTGCAGGTCCATCGGTGATTGCCTCTCTATTGCTGCTATCAAGTCAGCACCCTGACAAGTTACTGGAGCTATCGGCTTCTGTCCTTTTGGCATGGGGAGTCACTTTTTTTATCCTTATGTTCTATAGCTTTTTCCATCGTTTATTGGGTGAGCGCGGTCTCAAGGCGGTCGAGCGCCTAATGGGGTTGTTACTGATCATGATTTCCACACAGATGTTGCTGGACGGAATTAAAAGTTATCTCATATAAAAAGCCGCTCGAAAGAGCGGCATTCAGTGGGTTATGTCATATGCTTACGGCGAATATCAAGCAGAGCAAAGATACCAAAAACGAGTATTGACCACTTTTCCCATCGGCTCATCGTGATTTTATCACCAAAAGCTCCAATGAAAATGGCGGCCTGTAAGCCATGCATTGTGAAAAGGAATGCCGTCATAATATAAAGCGCAATCGATGCTTTCCCTGGAAATGGCATAGCAATATTTAACAGTAGAATAAACCAAACAAATGCAATGGCCGCTTTGGCCAAAAAAAGTAATATTTTCATTTTTTTCCTTTAACTTGCATGACGTTCAAACAATCTATAAGTCACTTGACCTGCAGTTTTCTCTCTGAATAGATGCCAATTTTTCGGTATTCCATCTAGTTCAAGTTCTTTTTCTGTTTCGACATAGACTATCGCGTTTTCAGCTAACCATCCATTATGTTCAAGTAGGTCGAGTGCACGTTGTAATATATTTTGGCGAAAGGGAGGATCAATAAATACGATATCATAAGGCTGTCCTACTTTTTCCAAAAAAAGAAGCGCATCGACATTGAAAACTTCTAAGTTATTTGTCCTGAGAGATTCCATGTTGGTAGTAAGCTGTCTATAAACATGGCTGTTCATTTCCACTAGAGTGACTTTATCAGCTTGGCGGGAGGCTGCTTCGAAGCCCAGACTTCCAGAGCCTGCGAAAAGGTCTAGACACTTTGCCTTTACCACGTCCTGAGCTAGCCAATTAAAAAGTGTTTCTTTCACTCTATCTGTTGTTGGTCTAAGGCCCTCTGCATTGTGAACAGGGAGTTTTCGACCACGCCAAAGGCCACTGATTATACGAATAAAGCCTTGTGAGGAGGCTTTTTGACCATTGGTTTGTTTGCGACGTCTTACCATAGATTTTTTGACCGCTAATAAAGTGATATTATGTTTTCCCCTCATTCGGTAAGAAAACACCGTTTTAGGAGTAAATTTTGTTGATAACGAAGTGTATACTATCGCTCGCACGGTGAAAACTTTTCACTCAGATGCCACTATTGCTGTTCGCATAATACAAAATAGCGGCATTAAAGAGTGCGGATGGATAAAGACAATCTAGGATATCCCCAGATGACGGAAAAAAAGAAGCGCGGTTTACTCTCTTGGCTTGGTTTTGGAGATGAGGAAAAAAATACTCCAGATGTGGCCGAGGAGAAGTTTACTGAAGTTGAAAATGCTGCTCCTGAGTTAGAAGAAGTTGATTTTTCTGAGCAAAAAGAAAATGCTACAGAAACAGAAACAGAAACAGAAACAGAAACAGAAACAGAAACAGAAACAGAAACAGAAACAGAAACAGAAACAGAAACAGAAACAGAAAAAATAGTCGAGCAAGAGAAGCCAACAGAGAGCTTTTTTGCGCGCTTGAAGCGAAGCTTGGCAAAGACAAAGACCAACATCGGAGCTGGCTTTTTTGGCTTGTTCAAAGGTAAGCAAATCGATGATGATTTATTTGAAGAGTTAGAAGAACAATTATTGATAGCCGATGTTGGCATGGATACAACCATGAAAATTATCGGTAGCCTCACTGAAAAAGCATCTCGTCGTGATTTAAAAGATGGCGAAGCGCTTTATGGTCTTCTTAAAGATGAAATGACAGAAATGCTATCGACAGTGGAACAACCGCTTGTCGTGAATAACGAAGCTAAACCTTTTGTTATTTTGATGGTGGGTGTAAATGGTGTAGGGAAAACGACCACCATTGGTAAGCTTGCCAAGCAATTCCAAGCGGAAGGTAAAAAAGTGATGTTAGCCGCTGGAGATACATTTCGCGCAGCTGCAGTGGAACAGCTTCAGGTGTGGGGAGAAAGAAATCAGGTTCCCGTCATTGCGCAACATACTGGAGCGGATAGTGCTTCCGTCATTTATGATGCGATTGAATCTGCAAAAGCAAAAGGAGTTGATGTGGTCATCGCTGACACGGCAGGCCGTTTGCAGAATAAAGCTAACTTAATGGAAGAGCTGAAAAAAATTGTTCGGGTTATGCAGAAAGTCGATTCAACGGCACCTCATGAGATAATGTTGACGCTTGATGCTGGAACTGGACAAAATGCCATTAGCCAGGCGAAATTGTTCAGCGAAGTAGCGCCACTAACGGGAATTGCTCTCACTAAGCTTGATGGAACGGCAAAAGGTGGCGTTATTTTCTCTCTAGCAGACCAATTTCAAATCCCAATTCGTTATATTGGAGTCGGTGAGGGTATTGATGATTTGCGTCCTTTCGAAAGTCAAGAGTTTATTGAAGCTTTATTCAGTCGGGATGATTAAACGAGTTAAAGGTTACATTGCAATATAAAGGGGATGCGAGTGATAAAATTTCAACAAGTGAGTAAGGCGTACCGGGGCGGGCGACAAGCTCTACAAAAAGTTGACTTTCATTTACGTCGTGGAGAAATGGCTTTTCTTGGCGGGCACTCTGGCGCAGGAAAAAGTACATTGCTAAAATTAATTTGTGCTATCGAGCGTCCGACTGACGGCAAAATCAGCTTTAATGAGCACGATATTACTCGGATCCCTAACAAAGATATTCCATTTTTACGTCGTAATATTGGTATTGTATTTCAAGATCATCGCCTTCTTATGGACAGGTCTGTTTTTGATAATGTGGCCCTACCCATGCGAATCGAGTCCATCTCAGAAAATGATATCAAACGCCGGGTTTCAGCGGCATTAGATAAAACGGGTTTGCTGGATAAAGCAAAATGTCTACCGAGCCAACTGTCAGGGGGAGAACAGCAGCGAGTTGGTATCGCAAGAGCGGTTGTTAATCGGCCTACCTTACTTTTAGCTGATGAACCTACAGGGAACCTTGATCCAGATTTATCAGGCCGAGTTTTAAGATTATTTGAAGAGTTTAATCGAGCTGGTGTGACGATCTTGTTAGCAACACATGATACTGGTTTAGTGAACACACGGCCACAATATCGCCACTTAGAGCTCAATCAAGGCTTTTTGAGTGAGGTTGAAGATTATGCCTACTAATACTCGCCGTCAGAGTAGTGCGCGCAACTTGAGTAAAGTGAAAAGAAGCAGTTTCTTTGCCGTGCATGTATCTCAAGCTAGGTTATCTCTTAGAGAATTTTGGCAAAGGCCACTTGGTAATGTTCTTACTCTCGCTGTTATTGCGATGGCTTTAGCTATGCCTGCTAGTCTTTATCTGCTTGGTAAAAACCTCTCTGCGGCCTCGACGAAGGTGACAAGCCCTTCACAGGTGAGTGCATTTTTAAAAGAGCGCACACCAGAAGCACGGGTTATGATTTTAAAAGATCAGATAGAAGGAATGCCAGAGGTCGAAAAGGTGGCCTATATTTCTCCTCAACAAGGTTTGGAAGATTTGAGTCAGTACTCTGGTTTTGACCAAGCCTTAACCTTGTTAGATGACTATGCTTTGCCGGGCGTGCTAGTTATGACGCCAAAGAATAACGATAGAGAGGCTCTCGATCGGTTACTCGCTAAAGTTAAGAGCGAACAAGATATTTCTGATATTCGATTGGATGAAGATTGGTTAACTCGGCTAGATGCGATAAAAAACTTGGTTAATGGCATCGTGGTGACCTTAGCCCTACTTATGCTTGGCTCCGTTTTTCTCATTGTTGGTAATACATTAAGATTTAACGTGTTGGCCAATAAAGAAGAGATTCAAACAATGAAACTTATAGGAGCTACCGATAGTTTTATTTTACGGCCCTACCTTTATTCGGGAGTTTGGTTTGGCTTTCTTGGAGCCAGCATTGCTTGGGTATTGACGGCTATTATCACTGTACTCTTAAATAGTAGCGTTGAGCAATTGGCGCAGTTATACGATAGCCCGTTTCGCTTAGTTGGTTTAAGCTGGGATGAGTCGTTACTGCTGATAATGGTTGGAACCTTCCTCGGCTGCTTGGCGGCTAAAATCTCTGCCCAGCGTCACATGAAAGATATCGAACCAATTTAATTTATTGTGGTCTTTAGTTACGTATTATAAAGCACATATTATTATTTATTTAACTTGTATAGACGAATTGTTTATGCATAATTACTTTCCCTGCTTGAATCCTGTTCATTTTGGGTTCAAGATTGGTAGGTTAAATTACATTCCAGATCAGAAACTGGTGAGGACTTGAATGACTACCCAAGCATACCCAATGACAGCTGTTACACAGGATAGCCTAGATAGTTACGTTCGTTCGGTAAACAGTTATCCAATGCTGACAGCAGAAGAGGAACGTGAATTAGCAGAACGGTTGCACTATGATGGTGAGATCGATGCTGCAAAAGGCTTGATTCTCTCTCATTTGCGCTTTGTAGTTCATGTGGCTCGTGGTTATTCTGGTTATGGCCTTCCAATGGCTGATTTAGTCCAAGAGGGTAACATTGGACTTATGAAGGCCGTCAAACGTTTTAACCCTGAGGTTGGTGTACGTTTGGTGTCTTTTGCTGTCCATTGGATCAAAGCAGAGATACACGAATACGTGCTCCGCAATTGGCGTATCGTTAAAATCGCGACCACGAAGGCACAACGTAAGTTGTTCTTCAACCTAAGGAAGTCTAAAAAGCGCTTAGGCTGGTTCAATCAAGGCGAGGTCGAGACAGTTGCCCGTGAACTCGGTGTAGAGCCTTCTGAAGTTCGTGAAATGGAATCTCGTTTGGCCGCTCAAGACGCGACATTTGAGGTACCTTCGGATGATGATGATGCCCACACATCCTACGTGGCTCCGATGGTATATTTGGAAGACAAAGCTTCCGATATTGCTGATAATATCGAAGCAGCAAATTGGGAAGCGCACACTAATAACCGTTTGAGTTTGGCACTGAAAAGCTTGGATGAAAGAAGTCAGCATATCGTTCGATCCCGCTGGCTCGATGATAATAAATCAACGCTGCAAGAACTAGCAGAGACCTACCAAGTCTCGGCGGAGCGTATTCGCCAACTCGAAAAAAACGCCATGAAAAAGTTAAAAGACGCAGTTGGTGAGTTTTAGTCGTAACGCTTAATATTTACTAAAAGAGCCGAGCTCCTGAGAAGGAACTCGGCTTTTTTGATCAAGAAGCACTCTTGTAAAATTCTTTTGATCCAATCTTGTTTTCATTGCCTGTGGGTAACTCTGTGGTAAATTTCTTCACTTTTTGTCAGAAAGTCGCTGAACTAAAGGGCAGTAAGCCCAGTCTCTGATGGGGATACTTTCTAAATTACACACAAAAAAACAAGGATCAATACTATATATTGTGGATCGATTGAACAAAAAACACTTTATCAACGCAATCCACAGTTTTTTCCACAGATGATTAATTTATACACACAATTGTCTTCCATAATACTTTCAGCTACAGCTCTGGCTTGGGATAGTGTTACACTAGCATTCGAAAAATGAGTTAACGAAGAGAAGTTTTATGGAGAATTTTAGCCATATTGATGTGTTGGGTGCGTATGAATTGATGGGGCAAGAAAAAGCTCATATGGTGGACATTCGCGATCCTCAGTCTTTTGCGGTTGCACACGCCGAAAATGCATTTCATTTGACTAATGATACTATGTTGGCATTTATGGAACTTGCTGAATTTGAACAGCCTATTTTAGTAATGTGTTATCATGGGATTAGTAGTCAAGGAGCAGCTCAATATCTTATCAATCAAGGTTTTGAAAGAGTTTATAGTGTAGACGGTGGTTTTGAGGCTTGGCAAAGAGCAGAACTTCCAATGCATTCGAATATGGAGTAAACCATGTATCGGATAACATCCGTGAATAACGCTAGAATGGCTCAAGCTTTTATTGATTATATGGACTCTCGAGGTATCCATATTGAAATGTCTCCGGAGGGTGATGGTCAAGTTAGCCTCTGGCTTAAAGAAATTGAGCATCAAAGTGAAGTAGAAGCCGAATGGAAATTTTTTCTCTCAAACCCCAATGCGAAGCGATATCAAGCGGCATCATGGGATTTGGCGGAATCACGTCAAAGACAATTTCATTACAGCTCACCGAACATAATCAATATGATCACAGCTAAGGCAGGTCCTGTAACTTTAACGATCATGTCATTATGTGTGGTTGTCTTCTTATTGCAACAAATCAACTTAAATCATTTTGCCTTTAATTTACTACATTTTCCTTCTGTCGATGGTGAACAATGGCAAATTTGGCGCTGGTTTAGCCATGCTCTGCTGCATTTTTCATTCCTTCATATTACTTTTAACTTATTGTGGTGGTGGCAGTTAGGTAGCGATATAGAGCAAAAATTAGGTGGGCGCAGACTGCTTATCCTTTTCGTTGTATCAGCTTCATTATCTGGTTATGGGCAATACTGGGTTGAGGGAGCAAACTTTGGTGGCTTGTCTGGTGTAGTTTATGCTTTAGTAGGCTATTTATGGATGCTAGGGGCTAGGGCGCCGCAACTTAATCTTGGTATCCCTAAACCAATTTTAGCTTTTATGCTTATTTGGCTGGTGTTGGGTTTTGTGCAGCCTTTTTTGGCGATTGCTAATACGGCTCATCTGGTTGGCTTGGTATCGGGCGTTCTATTGGGTGTTGTTGATGCGCATCGCTATCAAAAGTAGATGTGGCTCGAGAAGTGCCACATCTATAAGCTTCTGATATTATTGGTAAATATATTTGGTAAATAGAAGGTCAGCAATAATAGTTCGCCCTGTCTCTGGGAGTAAAATATCATTGAGTTGTTGGATAAGTGTTTTACGTAAATCTTCCCTGCCTGCTAAAGAAGTGATCATATCTTGGGATTGCTTTCCCAAGAGTTCTATCACGGTATCGCGTATTAAGGGTTGATGGAGTTCGATGATCTCTAAGTCGGCTTGGTTAGATACCATGATATCGATACGAACTTGAATGTAGCCAAGTCTCTTTCCTTTCGTATAAAAATTAGTCGTTAAGTCTGGCTCTAGAGTAAAATACGCAGCCTGTGGTGTTCCACCCTCTTGCTTGGCATACGCATTTGAGCTGAGCATCAGAGCACAAGCGAAAGATAGGATAATTAGATATGGTTTCATCATAGTAACAACTTTTCTTTATTTTATTTAAGATATTAGAATTGCTGTGGTCTTGATACAATACGACGAGCATTTTTTATGACCAATGTCTTAAACATAACAGTACTTTTTTAACAGGCTTTAACGCCCTACCTTGTGAAATGATAAGGTTATTAATTGAATATTAGTATGAATCAATCTGACTCGCAGTATTTATTGGCTTTGAATAGCGTCCATTGGCAAAAACCAGAAGAGTTTAGTTTCCCTACCGTAAACACCAAGCACTGGCTGCTGGAAAAAGGCTCGTTATCACATTTGTTGGCTTGTTGTTGTGATGAATTTAACGTGGAACTGATTTCTAATGACTTTATTCAAGAGGGTGACCTTAACGATGATGAAATCAATTTGCTGGGTGAGGAGGTATGCCTATTAAGGAAGGTTATATTGACAGGAGATGGCCAGCCTTGGATATTTGGACGCACGTTGATTCCTCAGTCTTCCCTTCAAAACCAGCAATACGATTTAACCAAGCAAGGAAGTACGCCTTTGGGCGTAACTGTGTTTAGTTTGGATGATACCCATCGTGATGCGTTAGAAATCGGTGTGGCGACACTTGATGGTCAATACCTGTTTGCGAGGCGCTCTCGATTGTGGATGAATCACAAGCCTATGCTTGTGGCTGAACTATTTTTACCTGAATCTCCTATCTACAATAAGGAATAAAACAGCATGGTGATGGAAAAGGTATGGGCTTACTTACAGCTCATGCGCATGGATAAACCTATTGGTACCTTGTTACTCTTATGGCCGACAATGTGGTCCTTGATTATCGCTGCTGAGGGGATGCCTGATTATCATGTATTGGTTGTGTTTACGCTTGGTGTGGTTTTTATGCGTGCGGCAGGGTGTGTGATCAATGATTATGCAGACCGCAAGGTCGATGGTTATGTGAAACGTACCAAGCATAGGCCGATGCCAACAGGTAGAGTCTCACCTAAAGAAGCGATTATTTTGTTTTGTCTATTAGCCTTTGCTTCTTTTTTGTTAGTCCTCTCTATGAATACATTGACAATCCAATTGTCATTTGTGGGTGTTCTACTGGCCTTTATTTATCCGTTTATGAAACGCTTTACCCACTTACCTCAACTATTCCTCGGCTTTGCATATAGCTGGTCAATCCCGATGGCTTGGGCGGCTCAAACAAATGAATTGACCGTGATGGCCGGATATATTTTTCTGATTAATTTACTTTGGACCATCGCTTACGACACGCAATATGCGATGGTTGATCGAGATGACGATCTGAAGATTGGGATAAAGTCGACAGCGATTCTATTTGGTCGTTATGATAAGTTTGTTATTGGCATACTGCAGCTGTTCACTCTCATCATGTTGATTGTGCTAGGAAAGTTATATTCATTAGGTCTGACCTATTATGCCTTTTTGGCGGCCGCACTTAGTCTATTTGTTTTTCAACAATTTATAATGCGTAACCGTGACCGCCACCAGTGCTTTCGTGCTTTTTTAAACAACAACTACGTTGGTATGTTAATCACTTTAGGTCTCCTTATTTCTTTTCAGTAGAGAAAGGGGGGCATGTTGCCCCCCTCTCAACGTCAGATGGAGCTTTCAGTGGCTTGACAGATACTTTCTTGTATTGTTAAGCGAACCTCGGGATAAAGTAGACTGTAGAGTAGTTCAGCAAGTTGTAGACTTTTATCTTTATTGTATTTCCCTTCGGTATCAACGTAAGCCTGTTGTTTTAGTGTGGTAAAGAGTGCAGAAAATGCACCTTTATCAAAAAACTCAGGTGCATTAATGCCATGCAACCGACCTAGTCTTTGCGCTATATCTTGGCTTTTTGCCTCAAGCTCCGATTTATCAATCGCTGAGTCAGAGACCAAGAGGTTTAGTGAAATTGCGTATCGTTGCAGAGTTTCACTGATTGTGCGCCCCAGCATAACTAGCACTTGATTGTTGGCCTGATTGATTGATACGTTATGTTTATTGTCGACTTTCACTAGCCCTTGCCGGGCAATTTCTTCGATATATTCTTCGACAAGTGTTGGCAGAAGCTCTTCCTTTATACTGAGAAATAATTCTTGTTTAAGGAAGGGGTAAATCATGGTGACGTTACGTTGAATTTCTGTCAGTGACAACTTTTGGTGTCGTATCAAGATTTGGGCGACCAGAGAAGGTACAGCGAGAAGGTGGATAATATTGTTCCTGTAATACGTCATTAATATCGACTGGTTTCTATCGAGCGAAACAATCTCACCCATGCTATCGGTCTCGATAACGAACTTGTCTAAGGTTTCTGCATGCTTCACTAAGTCTTTGGCACTTTCACTAGGAACCGTATAGGTTTCAGAATAAGGGACATTCTTAAGCAGTGATAAATAACAATCGATTTGCTTGACTAAACTATCGCGAGAAAGTGCTCTTTGGCGAGAGGCAAGCAAAGCAGTTGCGCAGAGCGTGAGTGCATTGGCTGCGGCAGCGTCGTTGATGTGTGTCATCATTTTGGTGGCTAACTGGTTAACGACAGGGTTTAGCCACTGTGGTTTGCTAGCACCCATAGGGTCGATATCTTTAGTCCACTCTGAGCAGTGCTCGTTGAGGTACTGATTCAAAGGTATAGGTTCACCAAAATTAACGTAACCTTGACCAAAGTTCTTCAGTTTACGAAGAGTACGCAATACCAAGCTGGCATTTTCTTTCTCTTTGCGTTTTCCTCTTAACTCCTTGGCGTAGGTCGCCACTTCCATAACATGCTCATAGCCGATATAAACTGGGACCAAGGTGACGGGCCTATTCAAGCCTCGTAACATAGCTTGAATTGTCATCGCGAGCATACCTGTTTTGGCTTGAAGTAATCGGCCAGTACGAGAGCGTCCACCTTCACTAAAATATTCAACGGAATAACCTTTGGCGAAAAGCTCTGCAAGGTATTCACGAAAAATCGTCGAATATAGTTTATTGCCTTTAAAGCTGCGTCTAATAAAAAAAGCACCGCCTCTACGAAATAATGGGCCTGCAGGAAAAAAGTTTAAATTAATGCCAGCTGCTATGTGTGGAGGTACCATTCCTTCCTGATATAAAACGTAGGAAAGCAACAGGTAATCCATATGGCTGCGGTGACATGGAACGTACACGATTTCATGTCCGTCTTGAGCAAGCTTTCTCACTGTTGCAGCATTGTTGACGTTCAGACCCTGATAGATCCTGTTCCAAAGCCAACCCAGCAAGCCATCGACATTTTTTACCAGAGAGTAGGAGAAATCAGCCGCAATCTCATCCATTATCGAGTGGGCTTCTTTGCGCATTTTTTCGATAGGGATATTCTTTGACTTTGCCTCATCTTCAATGACTTTTTCGATAGCTTTTGATTCTATAAGGCGATTAAAGAGAGCTTGTCTACTGGGCAGATTTGGTCCAGATGCAGCCAGTTTTTGACGAGAGAAATGAATACGAGCAACACGTGCGAGCTTGTGTGCGATAGCCGTGTCTGTACCATGTGAATCGGCCATATAACGCAGCGAAACGACAGGACTAATACGCACCAAGCAGTCACGGCCTGATGTAAATACGGCTTTAGTTTTTTGTAAGCCATTCATGGCTTGGAGGTATGGTGTGTGCTTTGCTTCTTTACCAGGCTTTCTTCCCCATAGGACACTGGTTGGTATTATCTGAATATCGAGCCGAGAGTGCGTTTTGTGTAATGCTAATAAATCAGAAAAAAGGTTAATCGACTCACTGGGTATATCTTGGTCACGGTTCATTAATGTATGGCGCGAAGAAATAAATACATATCGATTGAATGAGTTACCATTGATACTAATGGGTTCTAGAGGATCGGGAAGCCCCAATTGTAGAGCTTGCTTTTGCAATACAAATAGATCAACATTCGAACGATAAGGCAGTGCGTATATAATAGGCTTTTGGATATCAATGTTGTGATCTTCAATTGGGTTGGAAGGAACAGTGGTGCCTTTCACCAACATTGACATAGGAAATTTCAGTATGGTTCGTGATAATATTTGTCCAGAAGACATCAAATTCTAAGCCTCAAGAAAGAAATATTGTGCTCAGACTTTTCGTTTCTTGTGGCATGAAAGAAAGCGTTTCTATCTGAGCGTCTAAATTTTGCCGTTGAAGGGCAGAGGATAACAGAATCTGGTCTAACCTTTCACGAATAATTGGTTATCCCAAGGGCAATATTCACAGAGTTAATTGTTTTTAAGTATATAGAGGTTATTTGTTGGACATAAAAAATACACACGGCATCAAACGTGTTTGCAATGCTACTCGCTATTCGTACCAGGGCTTAAGAGCAGCTTTTCGATGTGAACCTGCCTTTAGAGAAGAAATTTTTCTTGCAGCCATCATGCTGCCACTTGCATTTTTTATTGGGGAAAGTCAGCTCGATCGAATTCTGCTGATTGCTACTGTTGTGTTGGTGTTGATAGCTGAGCTATTTAACAGTGCTATCGAGGCCGTTGTCGATCGCATAGGTTTGGAAAAGCATGAATTGTCTGGTAGAGCCAAAGATCTAGGCTCGGCGGCAGTGATGTTAACCATGTTTCTTACATTATATGTTTGGATAGATGTCCTATTTCTCTAGTGATTCTACATAATGTGCGAAAAAACATGTGATTACCTTTTCATTTTCTTTTTAACTGGATATACTTACAGTCAACTGTATAAAAAGACAGGTGGATTATGAAGCCGCTAACACCGCGCCAACAGCAAGTTTTTGATTTGATAAAATGTAAAGTTGATGAAACAGGTATGCCGCCAACACGTGCTGAAATCGCTCGAGAGTTAGGCTTTCGCTCGGCTAATGCTGCCGAGGAACACCTTAAAGCGTTAGCACGTAAACAGGCAATTGAAATCATTCCTGGAGCTTCCCGTGGTATTCGTATCTTACTTGATACCGCATCCAACGATGACAGTGGTTTGCCATTGATTGGGCAAGTTGCAGCAGGAGAGCCGATCCTGGCTCAAGAACATGTTGAAACGCATTATCAAGTTGATCCAAGTATGTTTAAACCTCAAGCCGATTTCTTATTACGTGTGAATGGTGAAAGTATGAAAGATATCGGTATTATGGATGGCGACTTACTGGCTGTGCATAAAACTCAAGATGTTCATGATGGTCAAGTCGTCGTAGCGCGTGTCGATGATGATGTAACGGTTAAGCGTCTCGAACGTCAAGGATCTGTCGTTTTGTTACACGCAGAAAACCAAGATTTTGAACCGATTAAAGTTGATCTAGCTAGTCAGCATCTCACCATCGAAGGCCTCGCCGTTGGCGTGATCCGAAATGCAGATTGGATGTAGAGCTTCCTACTTACGAGACATTCTCATCGGTTGCTTTTGTAATTGATATTCATTATCATCTAGATTGAGTTTACCAACAAGGGATGATAATGGCTATCGATAAGACACCCCAAAAAAATGGCTACCAAATTCCTGCAGATTTACTGCAGCCGTTGTGGTTGCGTAGTCGGGAGAGTCTCGTTGATAATGGATTAGTTTATGATCCTGTTGCTGCCCGTGCTTGCCAATCCTGTCAATTAGCACCAGAGTGTCTTTCTGGTGACGTCAATCAAAAACAACTCTTACACGCCACATTGACTTGGCTCTGTGACCAGCAAGTCTCTGAGTTTATCAAACATAATCCTGATGGCTGGATAGTTAATGTGGGGGCAGGTTTAGATACTCGCTTTTATCGAGTGGATAATGGTCGCTGTAATTGGTTTGAATTGGATGTCACAGAGAATTTATTGTGGCGCCAAAAGCTGTTCCACAACAGTGAGCGTTACCACCATATGTGTGGTAGCGTGGACGATCTCTCTTGGTTAGAAAAACTACCCATTCCTGAAAAAGCACCCGTTATGATTGTGTGTGAATACGCGCTATTAGATTGTTGTGAGCAACAAATTGCTAAATTTGTACAAGCTTTGGGACGTTTCTTTGACTCAGCTAGAGCATGCGTTGTGCTTGCTGGTGATTTGAGTCACTCAGGCCTTGGTCAAAAAATGGGATCTAGCCATTATGCTCATGGTTACAGAGATACTGGCGAAGCATTATTGGGTTATTTGCCATGGGCTCGTTGGGTGAAAACATTTTCCCCCCTTGAACGTAATTGCACTCGCTGGAAGCTCTGGCAGCGTTGGCTAACAAAAATTCAATTTTTGCAACGACGCTTGACTCCAGTGTTGGTACAGATTCGCTGGTAATTAATGTTTCAGAATAAGAGGTATTGAGTTCTTATTGGCTAAAACCTAATGGTTTGGTTACAAGTCAGCCTCATCAAACAAGTCTTTTTATCCGCTACTACACCACAAAAATTGCTCATCAGAGTTGTTACGTCATTTCGAGATCATGCCGATTCACTAGTAATCTGCTCATAACACATGGCGTAGGCACAGTGCTTTTCGCTTTCAAGTGAGTCTTGTGGCACAAATCATTATTACCATATTGTAAAAATGATTTTCACAATGGTTGGATTATCTTTTTCTACATATTGCATAAAATAACTAAACAAACGAAATGGCTTCGTAAATGCACGATGCCTTACCACTGATGTATAAAGGAAAGAGCAATGGCACTTGAATTGAAACCAGAACAAACTCACATTAAATCCAGAGCTATGGTGGCGTGGAAAGCCGGTGAGCCACTGAAAATGGAAGAAGTAGACGTACAACTCCCTAAAGCTGGGGAAGTTCTCGTTCGTATCGTTGCAACAGGCGTATGTCACACAGACGCATTTACTCTTTCGGGTGATGATCCAGAGGGTATTTTCCCTTCTATTCTTGGTCATGAAGGCGGCGGCATCGTTGAAATGATCGGTGAGGGTGTGACAAGTGTTGAAGTTGGCGACCATGTTATTCCTTTATATACTGCAGAGTGTGGCGAGTGTAAGTTCTGCCAATCAGGTAAAACTAACTTATGCCAAGCAGTTCGTGAGACTCAAGGTAAAGGCCTCATGCCTGATGGAACCAGTCGCTTCTCTATTAATGGTGAGCCTATTTTCCACTACATGGGCTGCTCAACATTCTCTGAGTACACTGTACTGCCTGAAATTTCATTAGCGAAGGTTAATAAAGAAGCTCCACTTGAAGAAGTGTGTCTGCTTGGTTGTGGCGTAACGACGGGTATGGGTGCTGTGTTAAACACTGCAAAAGTTCAACCCGGAGATACGGTAGCGGTCTTTGGTCTCGGTGGTATCGGGTTGTCAGCTATTATTGGTGCTCGTATGGCAGGGGCATCAAGAATTATCGGTGTAGATATTAACGAGAGTAAATTTGAACTTGCCAAGCAGCTTGGCGCGACAGACACCATTAATCCACAAAAATTCGATAAGCCTATTCAAGACGTGATCGTCGATATGACTGATGGCGGCGTTGATTATTCTTTCGAGTGTATCGGCAATGTCAACGTGATGCGTCAAGCATTAGAGTGCTGCCATAAAGGATGGGGTGAGTCAGTCATTATCGGAGTGGCAGGTGCTGGACAAGAAATCTCAACTCGTCCATTTCAGCTAGTGACTGGCCGTGTGTGGCGTGGTTCTGCTTTTGGTGGAGTCAAAGGACGCTCAGAATTGCCAGAAATTGTCGATCGTTATATGGCGGGAGAGTTTGGGCTGCAAGAGTTTATCACTCACACCATGGGCTTAGAAGATGTCAATGAAGCGTTTGAGCTAATGCACAAAGGCGAGTCTATCCGTACTGTCCTTCATATGGATAAGTAAATCCACAAACTATAGCGGTAACGACTTTTTTTGTTACCGCTGCCTAATTCGAATGAGATCGTTATGAGTATCGAAAATATCAGTCAAGCGAAAGTGTTTGGTGGTTGGCATAAGCAATATACGCATACCTCGACAACACTAAAATGTGACATGCGATTTGCCATTTTTCTTCCGCCTAATGCGTCTAAATCAAAACCTGTTCCAGTACTGTATTGGTTGTCTGGCCTCACTTGTACTGATGAAAACTTCATGCAAAAGGCAGGGGCTTTTCGCCGTGCTGCAGAACTTGGCTTGGCTATTGTTGCTCCAGATACAAGTCCTCGCGGTGAGAATGTTGCTGACGACGAAAGCTACGATTTGGGGCAAGGTGCAGGCTTTTATCTCAACGCAACCCAAAAACCTTGGTCTAATCATTATCAAATGTACGATTATATCACCCAAGAGCTACCCACAATTATCGAAGATAACTTTCCTGTCTCCGAGATCAAATCTATTTCAGGTCATAGCATGGGAGGTCATGGTGCACTGACCATTGGTTTGAAAAATCCACAGCAATACCGCTCGATATCGGCGTTTAGCCCTATAAGTAATCCAATGCAATGTCCATGGGGACAAAAAGCGTTTAGTGCTTATCTTGGCGGTGATTTCGAAACTTGGCGTCAATACGATACGTGCGAGCTGTTGAAAAAGTCATCAGAAACCCTGCCCATGTTGGTTGACCAAGGAGATGCAGATAGTTTCCTTGTTGAACAGCTTAAACCCGAAGCTTTGGCTGCTGTTGCCAAGGAAAAAGGGGCTCCTTTGGAGTTAAGAATGCAACCTGGTTATGACCACAGCTATTACTTTATATCTAGCTTTATAGAGCAACATCTCGACTTTCATGCTTCATTTTTATTGGACTAAAAAAGCGCAGGGTAATCCTGCGCTTTTTTTATTTTCAAAATAAGCGATTTAGGCCATTTAATGCTGCTACGCGGTAGGCTTCAGCCATAGTCGGATAATTGAAAGTGGTGTTGACAAAGTACTCTATAGTATTTGCTGGCCCTTTCTGTTCCATAATTGCTTGCCCGATATGAATGATTTCAGCTGCACGCTCGCCAAAGACATGAATTCCAAGTATTTCTTTCGTTTCTCTATGAAAGAGGATCTTCAAGCTTCCTACGTCTTTGCCTGCAATCTGAGCTCTTGCTAAGTGTTTGAAGGATGAACGCCCAACTTCGTACGGAATCTTCGCCGCAGTAAGCTCCTGCTCGGTTTTACCCACAGAACTGATTTCTGGAATCGTGTAGATACCAGTTGGAATATCTTCAATCAGATGATTGTCAGCTTGTCCTTTGACAATAGCTTGGGCAACAAATCGACCTTGATCGTAGGCTGCACTTGCTAGACTTGGATAACCAATCACATCGCCCACAGCATATACATGCTCGATCTCAGTTTGGTAGTTGCTATCAACCTTTAACTGTCCTCTAGAATCAGCCTTTAGCCCAACAATGTCTAGATCCAACTTATCGGTATTACCAGTACGACCGTTGGCATACAAAAGGCAATCAGCACGCATTTTTTTGCCAGATTCAAGATGAACGATGACTCCACTGTCTGTTCCTTCAATTTTCTCAAAGGTTTCATCGTTGCGGATCACGACACCGCTATTCCAAAAGTGGTAAGACAGTGCGTCAGAGACTTCATTATCTAAAAATGAGAGCAGTCGATCACGAGTATTGATTAAATCTGTTTTTACTCCTAACCCTCGGAAGATCGACGCATATTCACAGCCAATAACGCCCGCACCATAAATGATGATATGACGTGGATCATGTTCAAGGTTCAAAATAGAATCACTGTCGTAAATACGATCGTGAGTGAAGTCAACATTATCTGGTTGGTAAGGCCTGGAGCCTGTGGCAATAACAAATCGGTCAGCAGTGTAGGTTTCCTCTGTACCGTCTGTTTGCATTATAGCAACGGTGTGCTTATCGGTGAAACGGGCAGTACCAAAGATCAGCGAGCACTGATTGCGATCGTAAAAGCTTTGGCGCAGCCGAGTTTGCTTATCAATTACCGACTTTGCATGGCCTAGAATATTGGAGAAAGTAGAGTGTAGACTAGTATTGTTATGGCAAAAGAGGGGGTTGTTATTGAATTCGATAATGCGGCTGACGGCATGTCGTAAAGATTTAGAAGGGATAGTGCCCCAGTGAGTGCAACCTCCACCGACGCTGCTTTCCTTTTCGACAATGGCTACGTTTAACCCTGCTTTGGTTAATCCCATCGCTGCCCCCTCACCGCCGGGACCACTACCAATAACGATTACATCAAAGTGGTTGCTTTCCGCCATAGCGTTTTCCTTGTTAGAGTTTTTTAACATTGCTTTATTGAGATTTTAACCGATTAAGTCCTCACGCACACGGAAAAGCGTATTAGACAGTTGCAGGGATCACGTAGAATGTAACAAAATAAATGGATTAGCCTATTCATACCATTGATTACGAAAACAAAGATTACGATGTTGATTCAAGTCTACTAAATGAGGCGAGGATAACTAAGCGATAAGATTTTTGGTTATCCTTCGAGGCTTATCGTTGTATATTATTGGGAGTTACACGTATAACAGTCGGCCACTTACTATGAAGTCTATGGGAATTCGTGCTCAGCAAAAAGAAAAAACACGCCGTTCACTGATTGATGCAGCTTTTCGTCAACTAAGTGCTGATCGCAGCTTTTCAAATTTAAGCTTGCGAGAAGTCGCACGTGAAGCAGGCATTGCCCCAACGTCTTTCTATCGTCATTTTAGAGATATGGATGAACTGGGTCTAACTATGGTAGATGAAGGTGGGTTACTATTACGTCAGCTAATGCGCCAAGCACGTCAAAGGATCGTCAAGGAAGGCAGTGTAATTCGTACTTCTGTAGAAACATTTATGGAATTTATAGAGAGCAGCCCAAACGTTTTTCGTTTACTCCTGCGTGAACGTTCAGGGACGTCATTTGAATTTCGTGCAGCCGTGGCTCGAGAAATGCAGCATTTTGTTGCTGAGATGACAGAGTACTTGATCAGTTCAGGAATGACGAAGGATGAAGCACTTACACAGGCTGATGCATCGGTGACTTTAGTATTTAGCTCTGGGGCAGAGGCATTGGATTTAGAACGACACGAACGTGATGAGCTTGCGGAACGGTTGATTATGCAGCTACGTATGATAGCAAAAGGAGCGTTCTGGTATCGAAAAGAACGTGAACGTAACCGATTAAAAGGTGGTATAAATTAATGAGCAATGAAACGAAACCTGAACCACAAGGTTCAGAGAAAAAAACGCTGGTACTGGCGTTAGTTGTCGGTATGTGTGGTAACGCGATTTTATCTTGGCTAACCATCTCTGCTGTGCCGTTTTCTATTTTTCCTCTAATTGCACTGGTACTTTCTGTGCAAGCTCTTTATCGAGAGTATCTTAGCCAGCCAGTTACTGAGGATATTCCTATGGTGGGACTGGCGTGCTTTTTTGTTGGTGCTTTTGGTCATTCCGCTTTTATTAAGGCGCAGTACCCAGATTCGGGATCTAACATGTTTGCCATTTTTATTACTCTAGGGTTGATGCTTTGGATTGCGAATAAGTTGGGCTATTTTTCTAGCAACTCAAAAGCAGAATCATAGAAAAAACGAGCCAATAGGCTCGTTTTTTTAGGTTCTTTTTTCTAACACGATACCTGCTTCCATGTGGTGGGTATAGGGAAATTGGTCAAATAACGCAAAGCGGGTTATTTTGTGGGTTTGGCTAAGAAGGCTCAGGTTGTCCTTCAGCGTTTCCGGGTTACAAGAAATATAAATAATGCGCTCATAGCCTTGAACCATTTTGCAGGTATCGATATCCATACCTGAGCGAGGTGGGTCAACAAAAATGGTGTTACAGTTGTAGCTATCGAGCTCGACGCCCGCGTCTTTGAGGCGACGAAACTCACGTTTGCCTTCTATGGCTTGAGTGAACTCTTCGGCCGATAAGCGCAAGATTTGAACGTTTTCAATCTGGTTGACTTGAATATTGTACTGCGCAGATTCGACCGAGGGTTTGGCTAGCTCGGTCGCTAAAACGCGATTGAAATTTTGTGCAAGGGCAAGTGAGAAATTACCATTCCCACAATACAGCTCGAGTAAGTCACCTTGGCTATCTTGAGTACAATCAATAGCCCATTCGAGCATCTTTTCTGCGACTTTACCATTGGGTTGAGTGAAGCTATTTTCGACTTGTTGGTAGGTATATGCCTTACCGTTTACATCAAGTTTTTCGATGACATAGTCGCGATCTAAGACAACCTTCATCTTACGAGCGCGGCCAATGATATTGAGATTAAACCCTTTATCTATCAATTGCTGTTTAAGCGCTTTGGCATTTTCAGTCCACTCATCGTCTAACTGGCGGTGGTAAAGAAGTGAAACCAACACTTCTCCACTTAACGTTGAAAGAAAGTCGACCTGAAAGAGTTTGTGGCGCAAGCTATCATTTACCTTCATTGCATCAATCAACTCAGGCATGAGGTCGTTGATTAATTGACTGGCTGCAGGAAACTGATCAACACGGTACTTTTCCCGCGTTTGCTGATTAAACATGACATAGTAAAGGTCATCCCCTTCATGCCAGACTCTGAATTCTGCACGCATCCGGTAATGTTGTTTCGGTGATTCAAAGACTTCCAACTCAGGAGTGTCAAAAGAAGCAAAAAGGTCATTGAGACAAGAAACCTTATCGCTCAACTGTTTTTGGTAGTGTCTTGGATCGACATCAAGAGTTGCCATGTTTATTACCTTTGGTTTTACAGGTGCATTTTATCTAAGAGCGCAGATTTTATTCAATCTAACGCTGATGTCCAGCTTTGACCTGATAATAGTGCAACCAATACATAACAGGGGCAACCTAGAAGAAAAGAAAATATCCACTGGACAAATAATCGATTGGTTAATACCATCGGTCACAAGCTGGTGCCATTTAGATGTATAGATGGCTGAAAAGGGAATCTGGTGTGAATCCAGAACTGACGCGCAGCGGTATGAGAGAACAAACACTCACCAGACACTGCATCATATGTGGGAAGTCGAGTTAGTAGGCAATATATAATGCTCTTGAGTCCGAATACCTGCCAGCAGCTGATTAATGGGCTTTGCTCAATATTCAGTAGGACTTACGCGATTTAGGAATGATAACAATGAACCGAACAATGTTAGCGATGACAGTAGCATCGCTGCTTCCCCATGCCTCTCTTTTATATGCCCAAGATACCTCCATCGATGAAAATATGGTGGTTACGGCAAATCGATTTGAGCAATCCATGGATTCAACACTTGCACCCATCGTTGTGGTGACCAAGGATGACATTCAGTCCACTCAAGCCAAGTCGATTGAAGAAGTATTACGCCGATTGCCCGGCATACAAGTCGCCAGCAATGGTGGCTATGGTCAAACAGCTAGCGTTTATATTCGAGGCACGGAGTCTGATCACGCGCTGATACTGGTAAACGGTGTTCGTGTGAGTAGTGCGACTACTGGTTCAACGGCCATTGGTTCTTTGCCATTAAATGGAGTGGAGCGAATAGAGTATGTTCGAGGGCCGCGTACCGCTGTATACGGTTCGGATGCGATTGGTGGAGTCATCAACGTTATTACCTCATATACTGGTGATGAGACTGAGTTATGGGTAGAAGGTGGTAGTGATAAGTATCAAAAATACGCGGTAAGTACTGCTAACCAGATTGGTGAGAACGGCTGGATCAAGGTCTCTGTTAATCGTGAAAAAACAGATGGGTTTTCAGCCACCAACGAAAATAACTCATACTTTGATCCCGACGATGATGGCTCTGACCATACTGACCTGTTGTTAGAGCTGGGTACTAAGCCTACTGAAGAGTTAAGTTTTAAATGGAACACGAACTATACAGAAGGTGATATTGAGTTTGATGATGGAGAACAAAAGCAAAAGCTCTCAAGCAGTTCAATTGTTGGAACCTATAAAACTGACTCGTTGAGCAGTGAGCTGATATTAGCAACAAGTCGTGATCAATCTTCTTTTATGGGCTCATCAGATAACTATGAGACCAATCGAGTATCTGTTGCTTGGCAAAATAGCTATCAAGTTAATTCTGAGCTGTTAATGTTAGGTGGTGTTGATTGGGCCAATGACGATGTATCTGAGTCTACGACAAAGTATACGGAGACAAGTCGTTCAAATCTGGGTGTATATACTTCTGGACTATATTCAAAAGATAAAGTGCAAGCTGAAATGAGTCTTCGTGTCGATGATAATGAGCAATATGGAGATTACACCACTTGGCAAGTTAGTTCAGGCTACCAATTAACTCCAATCTACCGCCTGTCCGCAATGGCAGGGACCGCTTTTAAAGCGCCAACATTTAATGATTTGTACTACCCTGCATCACAGTGGGGAGACTCAGCAAACCCTAACTTAACACCAGAAGAGTCTTTAAACTACGAGATTGCTTTGGATGTAAACCTATCGTTGGCTGATTTTAGAATTGCTCTCTACCAGAATGAAATTTCTGATCTGATATCGCGTTCGAGCTCGACAGGTAAAAATGAAAACATTGCAAAAGCAGAAATAAAGGGCATCGAACTTGTTGGGGAGTTTGCAACCGGTGCATTATTTCATTCGGCAAGTATCGATGTAATGGATACTGAGAATAAGGATACAGGTAAAGAGTTAGTTCGCCGATCAAAATACAGTGCGAAATGGAATGTAAGTTACACGTATTATGATTGGAACTTTGACTTGAGTTATCTCTATCGTGGTGAGAGCTATGATGATGCAGTTAATAATACCAAGCTGGATGCATATTCTCTGGTTGATTTCTCAACCCATTACTATATTACTGATAATTTGATCGCTCGTGGCAAAATTGCCAACTTATTTGATGAAGACTATGAAACGTCATATGGCTACAACACCCAAGAACGTAGCTATTACGCAGGACTTAACTATAAGTTTTAACTTTAAACCGCCTTCGGGCGGTTCTGTTTAGTTGTTATTGGCCAAATCAAGGCTACTTAATCTCACTCATTTGATGAAAAGATTGCCAAATTGAGCTTAGTGAGTATGATTGGCCAATCGAATAGTGTGGGTTACCAAGTGTCGCAACAAACAAAAATCCTAATCTTTGACTCTGGAGTCGGCGGGCTATCAGTGTTTAAAGAGATAGAGGCAAAACTGCCAGCGCTTAACTACTTTTATATTTTTGATAATGCTGCTTACCCATATGGTGAGCTAGAGCATGAGACGCTTACCGCCCGTGTTGAGACGCTGGTTTGTCAATATGTAAAAAAGCTCGATATTGATCTTGTGGTGATTGCCTGTAATACCGCAAGCACTATTGTATTGCCGATGTTGCGAGCGAGGTTGTCTATACCCGTTGTGGGTGTGGTTCCAGCAATTAAACCTGCTTCAAACCTTGCCAATAAAGCGATTGGACTTATTGCAACGCCTGCAACCATTACTCGTCAATATACCCGAGAGTTAATCAACGACTTTTCCCAAAGTAAGCCAATAAAAATGATAGGTTCAACTCGCTTAGTTGATATGGCTGAAGAAAAGTTGCGCGGTGCTGCTATTGACTTAAAAGAGCTGGAACATATCCTTGGTCCAATGAAAAACAACATTGATGTCGCTGTGCTTGGCTGTACCCATTTTCCTTTGATAAAAAATGAAATCCAATCTGTCCTCGGCTCTGAAGTATTGTTGATCGACTCGGGTGTGGCGATTGCGCGAAGAGTAGAGAGTCTACTTACTCCAACAGCTGGTGCAGGTGAACAGGGACAAAGAGAGATTTACTCAACAGCGCCTCCTTGGAAAGAGAAGGCGCTCAATGTTGCGTTAACATCATTTAAGTTTGATAAGGTTAGGCATCATCCATTTGAGATTTAGGATCGTTAGCAATACGTACTTTTAGCGTTCTCTGCATATAATCTCTTTCGTTAAGTGCTTCAATTGCAGGGGCTACATCGGTAGCTGCCATAACAACGAAGCCAAACCCTCTTCGTTTTCCCGTTCTTTTGTCTTTCATTAATCGGACGGCAAACACTTCACCGTGTTCAGCAAAAAGCTCTTTGACATGCGCTTCATTAGCTTTATACGGAAGGTTGCCTACATATAATGTTTTGGTTGATGGGTCACTGATGCTCTCTTGATTGTTATTAGTATCAAGAATTTTCAGGGCAAACACTGAGGCAAATACCCCGACAACAAAACTTAAAGCTGGGGATACAGTAACTTGAGAAAAAATGATTCCACCTAAAATTGCTAAGGCGACAATCATGACGATCGATTTATTTGAACTCATATTAGAATACAACTTTTAGGTTGAAGGAAAATAAAAGTCTATTTCTTTATATAGACATAAAGATCTTACGTATATGCTTATGTTTTTTCCAACTGATTGGTGTGACCCAAATCAAATGTTGAAATTTTAGTCTAAATTTGCGATTTTGATGTGTTTTTGAGCAGTTAAAAAGAAAATTAAAAAAAACACTTGTGATCCCTTTCTCTCTCTCTATAATGCCGCCTCACCGAAACGATGAAGGTTACTTAGAAAAGTCTCTTAACATCGGAAAAGAAAAAGTTTTAAATTAAACTTGACTCTCGGAAAAGGAAGCGTAAGATACGCATCCCTGACTTGAAGCAGTAGCGAAAAAGTCAC
>NZ_AEIU01000094.1 GCF_000165125.1 Vibrio caribbeanicus ATCC BAA-2122
CGACAGCTTTTTTTTTCCATTTAACAAGATTATGGATAAAGGCCCTTACCGAACATGTTAAACACTCTTGCTACGCCTTGAGTAAATATCATCGGCTCTGTCAATACTGTCAAACACAAACAGTCCTCCCCTTCCCGAGTGAAGGGGCTATGCCTGACTGATGCATCTTTGTACAAGTAATCACCGACCTCGTAATGTCCATCTTCATCACTAAAGCCGCCGTGGAGGACAAGTGTCGCTTCTATGCCTTTGTGAGTGTGTTGAGGTATCTTCACGTTCTCACTGATATACAATAAACTTACTCTCGCATCGCATGACAATTCTACAGAGGCGCTAAACACCTTTCCCCCGTAACTTTTCCATTCACTAATGTTGTCTTTAAATCGTGAAAGGGATAGAGGAAGCCGAAATTTTTTGCCATTTACCTCGATAGAGGTAGGTAATCTCGGTAATCGAAACGGTTCACTGTTTTGCTCTAGTGCAACAATATCGTCGAACATGGAGTCAAAATTTGGGATGTCGCTACAAACCGCACTCGACAGCTCATCCCCAAGTCGCTGCTCAGCTTGCAACGCGAGGCGGCGGCAATGAGGGCAACTCTCGATGTGGGTCGCAACAGAAAAAGCGGTAGCGTCATCTAATGTTCCACTCGCATACGCTTCAATTAACGATGGTAAGGGGTGATGGCTCATAACTTGTCTACCTCGATCGAATTTCTCAACTTCTCAACTGCGAGTCTCAACCTGGACTTCACCGTACCAAGAGGGATGTCAAACATTTCAGCGACTTGCTGATGAGGAAGTTCTTCTAAATACACCGCTTTCACTACTTTTTTCTGCGCCTCTGGCAAGATTTCGAGATACTTCACTATTTGCTGTTTGAGCATTTCAGTTTCAGGGGAATAATGTTCAACCATGTCAGGCGGGCAATAATCGTTGGGCCATATGTCATCAGAGTGAATATGCGCTTCTCGACCTTTTTGCTTTCTCAACGTGTCAAAGCACAAATTGCGCGCAATCGTATAGATCCATGTTGACAAAGAGCTTTTAGAACCGTCGAACAGAGCGCTTTTCTGCCATACCGTCGCCATCGCTTCCTGCACGATTTCCACCGCTACTTGCTCGTTCCCCATGTGCCGATAAGCAAATTGCTTCAACCGGGGAGAGAAATGAGAAAACACTAAGGCGAATGACGCTTTATCTTTAGACTTAATTTTGTCCATACAGGCTGCCCAATCAGCTTTCGAATAAGCTTGGGTATCTATGTCCACCATGTTATTGCCCTTTCCATTTACCCACGGAGTTATACGTCCTACAGATATTTTAGATCACTGAATTAATGTGTCGTCCAACGTTCGTCTCAAAAAATCGAGCGTTCCAGCACAATCCTTTTCCATCACCAGAGTATCGAATTGATGGTTGGTAAGCGGAAGGATCTCTAGCCAACGCTGGCTGACCCAACTCGCATCATCGAAAAACTTGTGTTCATAGAGGTCACCAATTTCAGGAAACTGCTCGTAAATACGCCCTAAATGTGTCACGACAGATTGCTCAGTCGTATCGATGTCTGTCTCGTTCCAATTTGGCATCGATTCAACCTTAGCTAAACGCAGCCCATCGTGCTCCGTTCTCACCCGCAGTATCTTGAATTTGGATATACCTGTCACAGAGATCCCCAGCAAACCGTCTTCGAGCAATTCAAAATCGGTGATTTTCGCCAAGGTTCCTATCTGGGACAACTCCTCTCCAGACGCCAACCCCTCCCTATCATACAAACAAATGCCGAATGTGCCATCAGACTTCATTGCCTGTGACACTAGCCTCTTGTATCTGGGTTCAAATATTCTAAGACGCATTTTGCCTTCAGGGAGAATAACCGAGCTCAAGGGAAACAACATTATTTCTGGCATAAGAGGTCTCTCCTGTTTTTTTAGTCACTTACGTGTAACAAGCAGAAACCGATCATTTTCGCTTCATATTGCCTACAATTCACCACATCTTGTGCGACTCAGAGCGAGAAAAAATTTGAATCTAGAGTCATAACAACCCCCAATAACAAATTTTCCAACGCGCCCGCCAGTAAACATACCCAGAACTATTACCGGTGATAATACAGAAATTAACTAGCGCACTTACCAACAAATAACATCGTGGTTGGACGAACAACTTCTCAGTGACACTGCTTTGAGTACAGCTAACCCATCACAATTATAGTGATGGTTTTATAAAATTTTAGAACGTTTTATCTCTTGGCAAATGCGCAATTAACTCGTAATCGTTACTATCCGCTCCAATTTGTGCACTCAGCTGTGGGTAACAAATTTAAATATTATTCTAAAACATAAACATAGAGAGCAATTAAAATGCGTAAGTCAGTGATGACTCTTATCGGAGTCGCTGTTTCAGTAGCAACACTACCTGCAAAAGCAGAGTATCTTTTCGGCTTCGGTAACATGTACCTCGACTATCAGGCATGGAACCATGGTTTCGGAAATGATAATGATAATTTTGGTAACGACATAGAAGATAGAAACCAAGCAGTATTGGGAATCGAAGGTGGTGCTGTCTTTGACTGGGGACAGGTTTATGGCTTCTACGATTATGAAGGTGTAGACCGTGCAGGTGATGACCGAGGAGCATCACTTAAAGGTACTATTCACTATAACCTTGCCGAGTCTGGAGCCTCTCTTTATGCACAAGTTTACAATACAGATGCGGATAAAAATGGATTTCATGAACAGAACCGCGTACTAGGCCTTGGGTATACAGCGCTTAAAGGCGACAATTGGGCATTCACTCCATTTTTAGGTTTTCACCAAATTAACCAGTCCAGCAACGGTTCAAGCAATTCAGGGAATAATGGTGGAATGTTTGGATATTCCGGCTTTTACAATACGACGATAGCCAACCAAAATATCACGTTTTCAACTTGGAATGAGCTTGAATTTGCCCGTAACGATAAATATTCTGATGCTCAGAGTAAGACGTTTGGCTCAACGGATAGCTCTGAGAGTTGGGGTCTTAATGGTAGTTTAAATGCGATGTGGCACGTCACAGAAGACTGGTCAACGGGTGTTCTATATCGTTACACGGTGAACAAACTTGCACGCAAAGACTATCAAGACCTAATCATATATCGAGTCCAATACAGCTTCTAACTGTGAACTTAAAAAATAATGGCTCCTCAGGAGCCATTATTGTTGATTTATCACATTCTGGCATTATGCTTTGCACAACGTTTATTTCATGACGAGTATGCTGTGAACATTGTTATTCTTGGTCCGGGTGCAATAGGTACACTTTGGGCTGTAAAACTAGCCCAAGCTGGCCATAACGTGTCTATGTGGTCGAGAAGCAACCATGATAAAATTCATTGCTCTTTGCAGGGACAATCAACATCACACACCTTTTGTAACCGAAGTGAATTAGGATTGAAGCATGCCGACTTAATCCTCGTCACCGTCAAGGCTTGGCAACTCTCTGGCGCCATTGAGCCACTGCTTTCAAAACTTCACTCTGATGTTATCGTTTTGGTAATGCACAATGGTATGGGCACACTCGACTACCTTGTCGACAATCTGCCAAATAATCCATTACTCTTTGCTACCACTTCTCACGGGGCAATGAAGCTTGATGGCAGTAACGTTAAACACACTGGCTGGGGAGAAACAAAACTCGGAGCATTAAACCAGAAAGGTCTGTCTTGTGAGTTTTTGACCGAGGTGCTCACCGATGCACTTGAGCCCGTTGAATGGCAACAGAATATCCATCACTCCTTACTACTGAAACTGGCCGTAAATTGCGCCATAAATCCATTAACCGCACTCAATGATATCAAGAACGGGCAGTTATCCTCCGAATTCTATTTCCCCTTGCTCGAGCAACTTATTGATGAAATTTGTCGTGTAATCAATGCTGAAGGACTGGTTATTACTCAAGAAGCATTAGCAAAAGTGGTCAACAAGGTCATCACTTCAACCGCAGATAACTACTCTTCCATGCACCAAGATATTGCCCACCAACGCAGAACAGAGATAGACTTTATAACAGGCTATCTGTTAACAAGAGCGAAATTTCATAATATTGCCGTGCCAATCAATGATTCTCTTTTCCAAAAAATAAAAAAAATCGAGGGCAAATAATGTCAAAAAAAGTACTCGTTCCGATTGCCTCAGGTACCGAGGAGATGGAAGCTATCACAGTCATAGACATGATGAGGCGTGCTGGATACGAAGTTGTTGTCGCAAGTGCGGATTTTGACGGTGCACTCTCTATGAAGGCTTCAAGAGGTGTGCTCCTCACGGCAGATTGTCAGTTAATCGATATTGCTGATGATGAATTTGATGCCATCATTCTTCCGGGTGGTATTGAGGGTTGTAAGGTATTCCAACACAGCATCATACTTGTTGAAATTGTTCGTCAACAGATGTTCGAGGGTAAACTCGTTGCAGCCATCTGTGCAGCACCTGCCCTTGTGCTTACACACCATAATTTATACCCCAATGCATTAATGACTTGTCACCCTAGTCTCTCCACACACATTGATCCAAAAAATTGGCGCGTAAAAAGAGTCACATTCGATATTAACCACAACTTATTGACCAGCCAAGGTCCGGGAACCGCTCTAGAGTTTGCTATGGAGATAATCATTCAACTCTCTGGGAAAAAGAAAGCTTGGGAAGTCGCTGAACCTATGGTGACAATTCCAACTCTTCAATATCACAAATTGGGGCAAGACTAATGCTTGATGCAAAGCTCATAGCGGACCAATTTCCCTCTCTTAAACAAGCAGTCAATGGCAGAAGACTAGTCTACCTTGACAATGCCGCGACGACTCAAAAACCTCAATGTGTGATAGACACAATTACTCGCTATTACACTTCACAAAATGCGAATGTTCACCGCGGCTCTCACAGCCTTACAGCATCTGCGACTCAGGCCTTTGAATCGGCTCGCGAAACGGTTAGAGATTACATTGGAGCTGACTCTACCAAGACTATTATCTGGACGCGAGGTGCGACAGAAGCCATTAATCTTGTCGCACAAACTTACGCAAGAAGTGCTCTCAAGCAAGGCGATGAGATCCTTGTTGGTGAAATGGAACATCACGCTAACATTGTGCCTTGGCAAATTGTTGCTCAACAAACGGGTGCCAAAGTCATTAAGATACCAATGCAAACGGATTGTTCACTCGATATGGCGGCATACCAAAAACTCCTAAATCCCAAGACCAAAATTGTAGCACTCGCCCATATAACCAATGTCACTGGAACACGGCAACCTATTGAACAGGCCATCGGTTTAGCTCATTTAGTAGGGGCGAAAGTACTGATTGATGGCGCTCAAGGGATTGTTCATGAGAGAATTGATGTCAGTATACTCAATGCTGATTTTTATGTTTTTTCTGGACATAAAATTTTTGCCCCGGCAGGCATTGGTGTCTTGTATGGAAAACAAACCTTACTTGAAGCTATGCCGCCTTACCACGGTGGTGGAAAAATGGTCGACAAGGTATCATTCGATGGCACCACATTTGACAAACTTCCCGGTAAATTTGAAGCTGGAACGCCCAATGTGGCCGGAGCGCTCGCTCTCGCTACAGCGATAAAGTGGTATGAGAGCCTCTCCATTGAGCTCATATCAACACATCTTCATGACCTAGTTACACAAACTTGCCGTGGACTAACCCAAATCGAAGGCGTCAGAATTATCGGCATCCAAGAAAGCGCTTCTTTGCTTTCTTTTGTTGTTGATGGCATCCACCATCAAGACATTGCAACGCTGCTAGATCAGCAAGGTATTGCAGTTCGAGCAGGAAATCATTGTGCTCACCCGCTTATGGAAGCCTTAGGTGTCAAAGGAACAATCAGAGTTTCATTTGCTGCTTATAACACCAAAGAAGATGTGGACCAATTTCTAGAAGCCGTCAGCAAGGCGATAGATCTGTTATGAGCCATAATCAGGAGGCGACCAGCCTCCTAATATCTAAATAACCCAATCAAAGTTCATCAAAGGCTTCAATAGCCTCAGAAAGCTTTTTCACACCGTGAATTTGCATACCAGCAATGCCTCCTTTTGGCATGTTTGCAGCAGGTACAATGGCTTTTTTAAAGCCGTGTTTAAAGGCTTCATTGAGACGCTCTTGCCCGCTCGGAACAGGACGAATTTCTCCCGCCAAACCGACCTCACCAAAAATAACAACATCCTTAGCTAAGGGGCGATCTCGAAAGCTAGAGAGCAGTGCCATCACCAAGGCTAAATCAGCACTTGTTTCTGTGACTTTGACCCCTCCTACAACATTGACAAAAACATCCTGATCAGCCATCTGCAAACCGCCATGCTTATGCAGTACCGCCAACAACAATGAAAGACGATTTTGTTCCAAACCAACCGCCACTCTACGAGGGTTAGCCAGCTGTGAGTAATCCACCAAGGCTTGTATCTCAACCAGCAACGGACGAGTACCTTCCCATACCACCATCACAGAGCTGCCGGATGTATCTTCTTCACCCCTCGACAAGAAAATGGCAGAGGGATTACTTACTTCCCTGAGCCCCTGTCCTGTCATTGCGAACACACCAAGTTCATTGACAGCACCGAAACGATTTTTATGACTTCGCAAAGTTCTAAAACGGTTATCGGTACCACCATCAAGTAATACCGAACAATCAATGATGTGCTCCAAGACTTTCGGCCCAGCCAAAGTACCGTCCTTTGTCACATGACCAACAATAAAGACTGAAACATTATTTTGCTTCGCATAGCGTGTCAGTGCTGTTGCCGCTTCTCGGACTTGAGCGACACTTCCGGGAGAGGATTGTACATCAGCAACATGCATAACTTGTATCGAATCGATAACCATGATCTTCGGTTGCTCTTTCTCAGCGATTTGACATATGCGGTCAACGCTCGTCTCAGAGAGCATTTTAAGGTTGTCTTTAGGCAATCCTAGGCGAGAAGCACGCATCGCGACTTGTTGTAAAGACTCTTCTCCTGTCACGTATAGAGTTGGCATATTTGCTGCCAAAAAGCACATCGTTTGGAGTAGTAATGTGGACTTACCCGCACCAGGGTTACCACCAATAAGTATCGCCGCACCGGGTACTATCCCACCACCTAAAACACGGTCTAACTCTCTAAAACCACTGGTAAATCGTGGTACTTCTTGGAGATCAATTTCAGATAGAGTTTGTACCTTAGCTTCTGAGTTATCCCCTGCATACCCTGATAAACGGTCATTACGAGCGACAGATGGTGATGCTGCTAAACGCACTTCACTAATGGTATTCCACGCACCACAGGCATTACATTGTCCTTGCCAACGAGGAAAATCCGCACCACAATCGTTACATACGTAAGCTCTTTTTGCTTTTGCCATGTTACCTCAAGTCTAATAAATCCGGATTTGTGACATAATCAACACCGTTTTGTGTTTATCTGGTGCTTCTACTTGATTCGCTACAACAGATCAATAATGATCTTTGTATTGAGTTCAATTCATCGAGCCAAGGGTACTTTATCAAAAAAATATGCAACAGCCAGAAATTCTCTCTCTCGCAGAACGATTAATTCCTGCATACAAGACTGCAGACTTTGAATTCCTGCTCGGTCAAATGACTGAGGGACAGGCAGCGTCAGTAAAAATACTCGTAAAGATGGAGCTAGGACGGATAATGACACCCTGTTCTAAACCGATTGACCTCAGGGGTAAAGTCAAAGGTGAATGTCGAGAGTACCAACTTAATGGCCTAACCCATTGGCTAGATGATGTTGCATTCAATGCTTACCACAAAAATACTCAAAAGTTCGGAGGCTATACAGAAGGTGTCTGGGACGCACTCTGTAATACACACAATAACTTCCGAGTTATGCAAAAAAGAAGTCAATCATCTGAAGGAAACGACCAATCAAGTTCTTACGGGGTTGAGGTTGAAGCCATAACTATTGGACATGACCTAAAGCGCAAAGAGAATCGTTTAAAGGTAGCAGCTCAGGTCGAGCTATTGCTTCCGAAAAATAAACTCGTACACGCTGTTATCGTTGATTTGTCCCCATCAGGGGCAAAATTCAAAGTTCCCTCTGCAATGAAATATCAGCCCAGCGATATTATCGCGGTAAAATTTACTGAGTTTAATAACACTCTCGAAATCGAGGGACTCAACAATTCCATCTCTTATCGTGTTGTCGCTATTGATGATTCCTACGAAAATGACGCCATCAAGTACCTGCGTGTCATAAATCTAGACTCGACCGAGGTTATCAAAGAGGTAATCGAACACGTTACCGAAGTTGAAGGCAAAAAAACACGCCAAGATAATAAAAATAAAATCATTAGCGCTCGTGTCCGTAGCTTTGAACATACTTTCTTAAAGCACACCTGTAGTTTACCCATCTTTTTCAGTGGTTCTTCCATGAAGCTGGTATTGACGACTGAAAACAATAAGAGAATTTGGCAGTATTGGACTGATGAACGAAACCAACAGGCTCTCAATAGTTTATTTCAACCCCAACGGGTCTCTCAGCTCATCGTGCCAGGTGCTTCTGAGACGAGTAATACCATTTATTCTTTTACCCATGAGCACCAAAGCAAACGACTGTTCTTTTCTATGATGGCTCCAGAGGCCTCGCAAGAACTGCGAAATCTTTTCTTTCATATTGGTGCAAGGAGAAGCAGTTGGCGAGTCTTTAAACTCACTGTGTTTGAGCTATCAAACGACGAACGTCAAGCCATTTCAGAGCACTCGCATGAATTAGAGTTAGATGCAGATACGCTTACTCACTGCGCTGTACTTCAAGAGATTGCCGATTCTGATTGTAGTGCAGACTACTTGTTAAGTGATAAGCCAAACTTAGCCAATAGCCAACTCAACCGCTTTAGGCATGATCGTAACCCCGAACAAGACCCGACATACTTCTATTTTGATTCCAAAGCATTGAGGAGAGAAACTCGATATTCCTTTCAGTCACCGTTAAGACTCTCCGAAACTGAAACGCTACATCATGAAGGAACCTTAGTAGATATATCGAATCATGGTGCAAATATTGTTCTCCAAACTCCTTGTAAGTTGAGAGCAGGATCATTGTGTACCATTAACTTTTCGGAACTCAATAACCTTGATAAGAAACTGTCTTTACAGAGCGTTTGCTATCAGATCATAAAAATCAGTCCTGGAGGACAAAAGATCCAGCTCGCCATTGTTGAAAACGAGCAAACAGAACCTGTGATAAACTTTTTTGAAACTTTAATAAAGCATAATAAAGAGAAGCTCAATGCGATCGAGGAATTTTTACCCAGTGATAACCTTATTGAAGGACTGCATCATATACTCATCTCTAAAATATCCAACTCCCCTATTTTCGTCGAAAAAAGAGGCAAAAGCCTTCGCCCGAGAATTATTGGAGTAAAAGCCCCCTTCAAGTCTTATGTGGAAGTTCTTGCACAACTTGGGGAAGAACAGAAATTTTCACTAGGCCCCATTTACAAAGGGAGAGCGAACTCACTGCTGGCTCAACCAATGAAGCCGGTGAGTAATCCAAACCCTCAGTTTAACGAGCTCTATATTACCATCGCAAGGTTTGGTAACCGTATTCAAAATGTGGAGTCCAAGCTTAGAGAGGATTTTTCAAATACAAAAGAGCGTGTAGAGTTCATCAAACATGCCCAAACAACTGGCGATGTCTATGTTATTCGTATTAATAGTCTTCCCGTCCTCGACCCAATAACCACTCTTACCAGAAAAAACATATCTGAGCTGGTGCAAATTAATTTATCCACTGCTCGGAATCTTGAAAAAGAAATCCAAAGTATCGTTGGTTTCGCTGAGCTTACCGATATCACCGAAGAAGTACTTTTACGCTTAGGGATCTCTCATCAATAACTATAAAAATCTTACCCATATGAGCACTTCATAGGTTAGAGTAAAGCAGCATAGATTAGCGAACTTACTTACAGGTTTTCTAATGAAGTGCCACGCCGGTAATGTAGATGTTTTGAAACATAAACTAAGCATCCAAAGGTCACTTAGATGCCAGTTTTCCATTAAGGTAAATTATGTGTGACTGAGACGATTTTTTTGAGCTAAACCCGCCGATAATATGCAAAGCACACCACCGAGCGTAGAATTCCTCAAAGCAGATTGAGCCGCTTTTTCTACCTTTGGCTTTGCATGATAAGCCACGCCAAGACCCGCATTATCCATCATCAGTAAATCATTAGCACCGTCTCCGACAGCGATAGTGTTGTGCAGCTCAATATCATAATGCTCGGCCAACTGATGTAAAATATCTGCTTTCGTTTGCGCACTAACAACCGAGCCAACAATGTTACCTGTCAATTTACCTTCGATTACTTCTAGATGATTTGAGATCGCATTATCCAGTTTCAGTTTTTTCTGTAGGTAATCGGAAAAATAAGTGAAGCCACCTGATGCAATCGCTGTTTTCCATCCATATGTCTTTAAGGTATTGATGAGTTCAATAAGATCTGGTGTGAACGTTAATTGATAGCGCACCTCTTCTAATATCGCTTCATCTGCCCCTTTTAAGAGAGCGACTCGTGAACGCAAGCTCTGCTCAAAATCTAGCTCCCCTTGCATTGCTCTTTCGGTAATCTGCTCGACCTCTTCCCCAACCCCGGCAAGCTTGGCTACTTCGTCGATACATTCAATCGTTATCGCAGTTGAGTCCATATCAAGCACAATCAAACCTGGCTTAGTCAGATCTGGGAGCTCAGAGAGCCTTGCGTAATCGAGTTTAAGTGCTTGTAATATCTCTTCATGTTGCTCAGTTATCTCACCATTCATCAAGGCAACTTCGTATTGGCCAACTTTCCATACATCAAGAATTTTATGTTTGATACCGGTAAAAAAGTTGATGTCGTCAAATAAATCTGGTGTCAGTCGTTGAGAAAAAACCACCCAGCCCGCTTTTTTTCGCTCCAAAGGATGAGTTGAAATGACTTGCGGAAAACGACGAGTAAGCGATGGACGCCTTCTGATCAATAATCTATTTTTCTTGTCCATATTTTTATTCCTTTAAACCTCTCTCGAAGTTAACTTGTTGCAATTTAGATAAGCAAGTCTCAATATAAATAGAGAATAACTGAGTTCTATTTCGGGAGAAAGATGAACACGTCTCTATTTTCTTTTCGCACTGTCATAAAAGGGATCGTTGCCTTGTCCCTAGTTGGCGTCGCCATTACTATCGCGATAAACAGTGTAAAAATTACTCAAGGTAATGAACAAATACAAGTTAATCAGCTTGAAACACTGACCAATATGCTGATTTCACAAGCCTCCTTATCTGCGGGCGACATGATTGTCAATCAGGATCAAGAACGTTTACTGAAACTTACCAACCAACTTGCGCAAGACGACCTAGTAACCGATGCGACTATTTATGATGTTGAAGGTGTCAAGCTAGCAGCCAGTGATACAGCGGTATCTGTGCGCGAAATATTAGGTTTAGATGCACCATTACAAACGGCAAGAATCGGTAAACAACAATTGGTTGAGCCCGTTTTCCATGATGGGAGCGTGATCGGTTTTATCAGAGTGACGTTTGAAACCGGTAAGTTAACTGCATTTTCAGATCACTATTATCGTAAAAGCGATCGCTACATGTATACCATGATTGCACTGAGCTTTTTAGCTGGCGGCCTAATTGCTTTAATGTTTCGCCGCCACCAATATCAAACAAAAGGCGAAAATTTACTACTAAAAAAACTAGAAGAGTAGTGCCACTTAAACCCCAAAATGTATAACTAGCACGCAGAACAAGTGACATTCAGACTTGCTACTTGTTCTGCTTTAAAACATTAGATTAATTATCAGCTGTGCGAATAGTTTGATAAACATTTGGGGTTTCTTGGTATCCACCACCAATCTCAATCGCAGATTTCAAGCGACGTGCTGCTTCTTGCCATTGGTCCTCACTACGAGCGTGAATAACGGCCAGTGGTTTATCTAAAGAAGCCTTTTCACCTAGACGAATGAATCTTTCAAACCCTACCAAATGGTCAATGCGGTCACAAGCAACCTTACGTCCCCCGCCCATTTCAACCACTGCTAATCCAATCTCTCGGGTGTTCATAGCAGAAACGATACCAGATGATTCAGAATAAACAGGGCGAATGTACTCTGCACGGCCTAAGTAATCTTGGTAATGTTCGACAAAATCAACCGGACCTCCCAGACCTGAAACCATGTTACTAAAGCAACTTAAGGCACGTCCATTGTCCAGAACTCCCATCAAGTGCTCTTTAGCTTGTTCTGTGTTATCGGCTAATTTGGCCAGAACTAGCATTTCAGCTCCCAAAGCGAGGGTAATCTCCAATAAACGAGGGTTACGATACTCCCCATTCAAAAAACGAACGGCCTCACAAACTTCCAGTGCATTACCAGCCGATGATGCTAGGACTTGGCTCATATCAGTCAAAACAGCACTGGTTCTAGTTCCTGCTCCATTAGCAACAGAAGTGATTGACTGAGCTAGCTCTTCTGACATTTTGTAGGTGGGCATAAAAGCACCAGAGCCCACTTTGACATCCATAACAAGAACATCCAATCCAGCAGCCAGTTTTTTGGACAAAATAGAGGCGGTGATCAGTGAAATATTATCGACCGTCGCGGTAATATCTCGGGTCGCATATAGACGCTGATCAGCTGGCGCTAAATCACCAGTTTGGCCAATAATAGCAACGCCTGCCTCTTTTGTAACAGTTTTAAAAATCGAGTGGTTTGGCTTGATATTATAGCCAGGTATAGACTCTAACTTATCTAGAGTACCGCCAGTATGACCCAAGCCTCGCCCCGAAATCATAGGAACAAAGCCACCGCATGCTGCTATCATAGGACCGAGCATTAAAGAGGTCACATCCCCAACCCCACCCGTCGAATGTTTATCTACAATAGGACCATCATAGCCCTGATCGTTCCAATTTAAGACCATTCCTGAATCACGCATTGCACAGGTTAGAGCGATCCGTTCAGACATGCTCATTTCCTGAAAGCAAATGGCCATAGCAAAAGCTGCCATCTGTCCTTCAGATACCGTTTCATTGGCAATAGAAGAAACAAAAAAATCTATTTCTTCACTTGTAAGAGTTTTACCATCTCGCTTCTTGCGGATGATCTCTTGAGGTAAATACATTTAGAACACCTTCCATCGTTCATTAAATATGCAGTTTTTTAAAAGTAAAAAGGCCAATCACTTGGCCTCTATCTCGAACAGATCTCTTTTAATAACTTTCTGTATTAACGACTTTATCTGTAACTTCTAATGTATTTAACAAGTTAGTAAGTAAACTCGATGCACCAAATCGATAGTGGCGAGCATCAATCCAATCAGGACCTAAAATTTCCTCTGCCATTGCAAGGTAGATCTTGGCATCTTCGGCCGTTTTTACCCCACCAGCAGGTTTGAATCCAACATGCTCGGAAGCTCCCATATCTCTGATAACTTCAAGCATCATTCGGGCATAATCTGGAGTTGCATTAATCGCAACCTTACCTGTCGATGTTTTGATAAAATCCGCTCCGGCATTAATAGCAATTTGAGACGCTTTCTTAATTATTGCCTCTTGCTTTAACTCACCTACTTCAATGATCACTTTTAGTAAAACATCACCACATACTGCTTTACATTGCTGAACTAGATCAAAGCCTGTTTTTTCATCTCCACTCAGTAAAGCTCTGTATGGAAAAACAACATCAACTTCATCCGCACCGTAGGCTACAGCTGCTCTAGTCTCTGAGACGGCAATATCTATATCACTATTTCCGTGGGGAAAATTAGTGACGGTTGCAATACGGATTTCTGGGGTACCTTGTGCCAATAGTGTTTTTCTCGCGATGGGAATAAAGCGGGGATAAATACAGATTGCAGCCGTACTCCCGACAGCTGATTTCGCATCGTGACACAAAGCAATGACTTTCTCCTCTGTGTCATCATCATTTAGTGTTGTTAGATCCATTAACTTCATTGCACGAAGTGCAATTACCTTTAAATCGTTCATTTCTATCTCCGATCAATATTCAAAAACTCATGCAGCTGCAATCGCGCTAAACTGCTTTCATTTATGAACGGACTTTGTTCCCTGAAGACTCGGTATACGATTGTCTATACCGATCGCTATCCATATCGCCGAACAGTACCAAAATGGTATTAGGCTGAGTAATCCTTGATAACTGTATTTTATCAACTGGCTTCTACCTAGCGACATACCAGCAGAGCGGTTTCGCTTGTACTGGAATATGCTGCGACATTTTATAGCACAAGAGCTTTATCCTATGCAGAGACTTATAAGGCGCAAACGATTTGTATCTCAAAAGTCAACGATGGCAAGTGAACGACTGAAATGCCTCTATGTACCTTCCGATTAAATGCACAATATCTTCGTTCTTACTGCAATAAAAAAACCGCAGCAATAGCTGCGGTTTTCGCTCAATATCAGCTCCAAAATAGGGCTATTTAAAATGACAAGAACAGACCTGCGATCGTTGCTGCCATTAGGTTGGAAAGCGTACCTGCACAGACAGCTTTCACACCCATACGTGCGATATCACTACGACGGTTAGGAGCAAGGCTTCCAAGACCACCAAGAAGAATGGCAATCGATGATAAGTTTGCAAAACCACACAGTGCGAACGAAATAATCGCTTTGGTCTTCTCAGACAAAATGACTTCTGCACCGTCCGCTAAGTAAGGAACAAAAGCAGAGTAAGCAACAAATTCATTGGCAACGATCTTTTGGCCAATAAATGAACCAGCCAATGTTGCTTCTTCCCAAGGAACCCCGATCAAGAAAGCGATAGGAGCAAATACGTAACCAAGAATCAGTTCAAGAGTAAGCTCAGGCATATTAAACCATCCGCCTACACCACCCAAGATACCGTTAATAAGAGCGATCAAGCCGATAAAGGCCAACAGCATTGCTCCGACATTTAAGGCAAGCTGTAGACCAACCGCAGCACCACCAGCAGCAGCATCAATTACGTTCGCTGGTTTGTCATCACCGCCATCAATATCAGAGTTGAAATCTTCATTTGGCTTTTCTGTTTCTGGCATGATGATTTTCGCGAACAATAGACCACCAGGTGCAGCCATAAACGATGCTGCCACCAAGTACTCCATTTTAACGCCCATACCTGCAAATGCTGCAAGTACACCACCGGCGATAGAAGCAAGACCACCACACATCACAGCAAAAAGCTCTGATTGGGTCATTTTAGGAACAAATGGGCGAACAACCAAAGGTGCCTCAGTTTGACCAACGAAAATATTCGCAGCTGCTGACATAGACTCTGCACGAGAAGTACCGAGTGCCTTTTGCAGGGCTCCACCTAAAAGTTTGATCACCCACTGCATTACCCCGATGTAATAAAGTACTGAGATAAAGGCAGAGAAGAAAATCAACGTAGGTAATACGCGGAATGCGAAAACAAAACCGCCCCCGCCGAACAGTTCGAACATTTTACCTGAGACTAAACCACCAAAGACAAACTCAGTGCCTTTGAAACCATAGTTGATAACATCCGCAACACCTTCTGAAAAACTTTTCAGAAGCTCCTGTCCCCAAGGTACATATAAAATAAATGCACCGAGTAAAAATTGGATAGCAAAAGCGCCACCCACGGTTCTAAAATTGATAGCTTTGCGGTTATTTGACAGTAGTAATGCAATTCCTAGCAATACTGCCATACCGATTAGGCTCATAAACAGGCTCATAGTTTATGACTTCCTTATAAAGTTGTTTATTGGCGTGTAACAAAATGAAGCTAAAAAGCGGGGGCAATTATACTCATCAGGGCTGGAATAAAGTAATGGTGCTCTCACAGTTTCTAATAAGATTCATCATGTGTGCATTCACTTGTGTGACACAGATCACCATAAAATGTGTAATGTAAAGGCTTAGGTAATAAAAGAGGGGTTAATTATTCATCAATATTGAGTACTGAAAGGCTGTTATTCCACACAGTATTAGCAATCAATTGCTCATCGTTTCCATTTAATTCTGAAAGGCAGCTTAAAATCAAAGGAAGATATTTAGGATGATTAGCCAAACCTTGATGGCCTTTAATGGGCATATCTGGTGCGTCTGTTTCCAGAACAATGCAATCAAGATCTAGCTGAGAGACGGCCTTGCGGGTCTTATTGGCTCTTGGATAAGTGATTACCCCACCAACACCAATATAAAAGCCGAGCTCGACAAACTGCATTGCTTGTTGATAGCTGCCAGAAAAAGCATGCAGTATACCTCCACCAGTAAATTTATGTCGCTTAAGTAATTGCAGCAATCGATTTTGTGTTCTGTGTCCATGGAGGATCAAAGGTAGTTTATGATTTTTCGCCAATTCAAGTTGACCGATAAACATCGTTTCTTGCTGCCATTCAGGAATATCTATCTTACCATCAAGACCACATTCACCGACAGCGACACAACGCCGAACACTAAGATCCAATAGCTCATCAAGCTGCTTTAATTGATCAGTGTGAGTCTCTGCTAAAAAGCAAGGATGAAAGCCCAGCGCAGAATAAATGGCCGGAAAATCGTCAGCTAATTGGCGCACTCTCACCCAGTTCGAGGGCCCGACAGAGGGGACAAGAAACCTCTCCACCTGTGCGAGACATGCCTCGCTCAGATGCGCGTTGAAGTTTCTTTTATATACATCGAAATCAAAATGGCAGTGAGTATCGAAAAGGCGCATCAATCATCTCCTCAATATCACCGTCACTGAACATTATTTTTGTTCTTCACGTTTGAAAACAAATTCTGATGATGTCGACTCTTCCGGAGCAAAGTAGTAACCTGCCACGTCAAATTTTTTCAGTTGCGCAGCATCAGAAATTCGATTTTTTATGATATAACGAGCCATCATTCCTCTCGCTTTTTTAGCAAAAAAGCTAATGACTTTATACTGACCATTTTTGCAATCTTTAAAGATAGGCGTGATAACATTAGCAGTAAGATTTTTCGTTTTGACGGCTTTAAAGTATTCATTCGAAGCCAAATTAACTAAAGTACTCTCCCCTTGCTGAGCAATGGTATCATTAAGACTCTCTGTAATCGTATTGCCCCAAAAATGATATAGGTTGCTTCCTTTATCGTTAGCCAACTTTGTTCCCATTTCTAGTCGATAAGGCTGCATAAGATCAAGCGGTCGCAACACTCCATATAGACCAGACAGCATCCTCAGGTGGTTTTGAGCATAGTCGAAGTCTTGTTCATCAAATGATTGTGCGTCTAAACCTGTATAAACGTCACCTTTAAACGCTAAAATAGCTTGCCGTGAATTATCCTTGGAAAAAGTTTCACTCCACTCTTGAAAACGCCCCACATTCAAATCAGCAATTTTGTCACTCACTTTCATAAGACTTGCTATATCCGCAGGAGACAGCTTGCGACAAACCTCAATAAGCTGCTTCGAATACTCTGTTAACTCAGGCTGAGTCGATTTCTCGATAGCTAATGGGGATTCATAATCCAACGTTTTTGCTGGGGAGACGACGATTAACATGGTTTGGCTCTACCTATTTTGTTGACCTATCTCTTAGAGTACAAAAAAAGCCATGCAAAGTCTGCATGGCTTAACGATTAGTTTGATAGGGAAAATAGATTAATTGTTCTTTTTATCCCAAATTCCATCTTCAAGCTGTGATTGTAATTCAGGGAAGTCATTAGCGTCAAAAGTAGGTAGCTTACCCTGCTTGAGCTGTCGATTATAATCTTTAGCAAGCTTGATGACGGTACCTGATAACAGCAATATAGCAACCAAGTTAACGATAGCCATTAAGCCCATTGAAACATCAGCAAGAGCCCACACGATAGGAAGCGATGCTACCGCACCAAACATAACCATACCCAAAACAATAATACGGAAAAGTCCGAGCCCTGCTTTGTGATTATGCTCTAGGAAAATCAAGTTTGTTTCAGCGTACGAGTAGTTTGCAATAATGGAAGTAAAAGCAAAAAAGAAAATCGCAACAGCAACAAAAATACCACCCCAGTCACCGACTTGTGAGCTCAATGCGGTTTGTGTCAATTCAATGCCAGTTACTTCTCCATGAGGAACATATTCACCCGACATCAAAATGATAGCAACCGTAGCTGAACAAATTACGATAGTATCCATAAACACCCCGAGCATCTGCACATAACCTTGAGATGCTGGGTGAGGTGGATATGGAGTAGCAGAAGCCGCCGCATTGGGTGCAGAACCCATACCAGCTTCATTGGAGAACAAACCACGTTTAATACCATTGATCATAGCTTGTGCAATTGCGTAACCCAAACCACCCGCAGCAGCCTCTTGAAGACCAAATGCACTTTTCACAATAAGAGCGAGGATTGCAGGAAGCTTCTCAATATTGGCAAACATAACAAACAGCGCTAATACCAGATAGGCAAGTGCCATGATAGGAACGATAAACTCAGCAACACGTGCAATACGTTTTATCCCACCAAAAATGACCACCGCCGATAATAGAACAACTGCAATTCCAACGTAGGTTTCTTGCCATCCAAATGCATTGTGCATTGCATTTGCAATAGAGTTTGCCTGTACAGCATTAAAAACAAGACCGAATGCGATAATAAGGAAAATAGAGAAGAGAATTCCCATCCAACGCATGCCCAAGCCCTTCTCCATGTAATAAGCAGGGCCTCCACGATAGTTTCCATCATGGTCTTTTGTTTTATAAAGCTGAGCTAGTGTGCTTTCGGCAAATGAAGTCGCCATACCCAACATAGCAATGAGCCACATCCAGAAAATAGCACCTGGGCCTCCAGCGGTTAGAGCAACAGCCACACCGGCCATATTACCAGTACCGACTCGTGCCGCTAAACTTGTACATAACGCTTGGAAAGAGGAAATGCCTGCTTTGTCTGCTTTCCGGCTATTTTTAAGCACAGAAAACATATGACCAAAATGGCGAAACTGTATGAAACCCAAACGAAACGTGAAGTAGATTCCCACACCGACCAGTAAATAGACTAGAACCGATCCCCAAAGTAGATCATTCATAAAGCTGATCAAATCTGGTATACCGTTCATAAAACTTATCAAATCTGTCATAACATCCTCATAAGTGAGTTTTCGCCGACCAATGCATCCTCGCCATCCATCTCACTGCTTTACTAAGTGTCAAGGTAGCTTAGTATTGATATAGTTTTTTTTAGCAGTGTAGACCTGTAAAACTCGCTTCATGCTTCCATTTTACGTATCAGCGTACTTTTTGACGGGCGGATAATGCAGCGAAGTGACACAAAAATCAATATGCAACTCGAATAATATCATTATTACTTTTCACTATAATTTTGCCATGATTTAACGAGCAGCAATACAAAGTGGCACAGATTTATTCACAAACATAACAAAAATCTGCAACATTAGAGCTTTTAGGGAACATTATTATCTCCAGCTAATTGGTAGTGAATCATGCCTTGTAGCATAAGGCATCAAGCCATAAAAAATTAATCATTACCTATACGGTATACCTAGATGATAATCCAAAACTGATTCTCTTTATTTTTTCATCAAAAGCGTTAACCTTTAACACAAACTTGTAACAATATTTTATTGAATTTGAGATGTAAAACGAGATTAGAAACTACAAAAAAAACCATCTTTGCTTTTTTTTTGTGAATTCATTGCAAAGTATTGAGAAAAAATTCATTGAAACGCAACAAATGAGAAACAAATCAAAGTTAGCCTTCTTTGAGATGTGATATTTAAATCATGAACACGGGAAAATAGACGAGGTTGCTCATGGAAGGCATAAACTTTGACGAACTATTGGAACAGGACTTCCCAAGAGGAAAGGTAAATCGTTCAAAACCAGTTAAACGCAAATGGCGCGAAATAGAGGCCATAAAAGACCGTCAGCGCCTACAGAGGGAATTGAAGGAAATGGACATAGGCTTTGATGATCTCGATGACATGGAGTTTTAACAAGAGGCGCTTGCGCCTCATCAACATAATCGATCATTTTATAACTGCCCCAATCTCCAATCTATCGGAGAGGCTTGTTTGTTTGCGAGTATAGCGTTGACTTTAGAAAAGTGCCTGCATCCAAAAAAGCCTCGATGGGCAGACAAAGGAGAGGGGTGTGGGCCGCTAAGAACTTGATGTTTATTTCTATTGATAAAGCGCCCTTTCTTTTGCGCATGAGATCCCCAAAGCACAAAGATGGTCCCAGTATGATATTGATCTATTGCTTCGATAACTCTATCGGTAAATATCTCCCAGCCCGACTTAGCATGAGAATGTGCTTTACCTTGCTCCACAGTTAAAACCGTATTAAGCATCAAGACTCCTTGCTCTGCCCAGCTCTGTAGGTAGCCATGATTCGGTATTTCAAACCCATCTATATCGCTCGCAAGTTCTTTGTATATGTTGACTAACGACGGAGGTGGTTTGATTCCTGGTTTTACAGAGAAACACAAACCATGGGCTTGATTTGGGCCGTGATAAGGGTCTTGACCAAGCATCACAACTTTAATATCACTGAACTTTGTGGCTTTGAAGGCATTGAAGACATCTTTTTTCGGAGGAAAAACCACCTTTCCAGACGATCTCTCTGCCTCCACGAAAGACATCATCTCTTTGAAATATCCTTTCTGCTTTTCTTCACCAATAACATCTTGCCAAGTCAGCACAGAATTCATAATTTGATGTTCCTTACCATTTAGACATCTGATTGTCGCAAATTAATAGTAAGGAACAAAGTATTTAATTTTTTTGTGGAGTACGAAAACGTCCTTGACCTGAGATATGTCGATTCGGCCTTGGCAAGTGCATTCGTTGACGTAATGTACAGTATCGATAAAACGGCATGTTTTTTCCTCCTACTACTATTCGCACTATCAATAATGAAAAAATTATGCCAAGAAAAAACCAACACGGCTCAACAAGACAAGTACTTGTTTCAGCGTTTTTTGTTGGTTAAAGTGAAAAGACATTGGCGTAAAAAGGCTAAAACAATGCTTCTGGAAGGAATCGAGACCTTATTGGTTTTAAGCAAAACGAAAACAATGAGCCGTGCTGGAAGTCATTTATACATCAGTCAATCAGCCGTAAGTAAACGTATTGCTAATCTTGAAAGAAAACTCGGTAAGAAGTTAATTCTTCCGGATGGAAGAAACATACAATTAACACGAGATGCACAAAACCTAATAGAAAGTATTGGCCCCACATTTAATGAGCTCAGAGGGTTGATAAATGAGCAGCAGCTAATCGAACAACACAGTACTCTCAAATTCGATTGCTCAGAAACATTAGTTTCAGGATTGCTGACAAATGTGTTTAGAGTACTATTCTCTCGTGACCCAAACTTTAAAATATCAACCAATCATACCCCGAGAATTGTTGAAAATGTAAAATCAGGGCGAGCCCATGTTGGTGTGTGCGCTGGGTACCTTCCTCCTCAACATGGGCTGATGACATTTCACCTCTTCGATGAACCGTCCATACTTATCTCGGATCAAAAACTGACCAAGCTACCGAGTAAAATTATCACCAATGACCTCTCGAATCCCGCTTACAGCTACCAGCTCAATAAACTCACAACACTTGGTATAGTGCCAATTATGGAAATGGACTCCTACATTGCATCTGCAAAACTCGCACTGGCTGGTGTCGCACCAGCACTCGTCCCTGTCTCTATTATAAATGTGTTAAAGATAGATCCATCGTTTTGTTTTTATTTTAAGCCACTAAAATCTCTGGCAAGGCCTCTACACATCTGTTTACGACATTCTTCTTATAAAAACGGGCGGATAAAAACCTTGGCTGATTATATTACTGACTCAGTGAAAAGTGACAGTGACAACACCATCAAGTTAATCCGAGCCATTACCGTTTCAACCTAACAGTGCATAAAAATAGTCTTGGTGCTGCTGCCAAAGTAACTTTGATGCCATAAGCATCGACATGACGATGACCAAAGGTCTAATCCATTTTTGCCCTTTTGTGACCACAACCCTAGCACCCAACCTTGCTCCGATGACACCTCCTAAAGCCATAACAAGCCCCAATTCCCAAATCGGGAGCCCTGCGATGATAAAGAATAATAAAGCACCAATGTTGGAGGTAAAATTCAGAACCTTAGTTTTCGCCGTTGCCTCAACGAGAGAAAGATTAGCGAAAACAACAAAACAAACAGTAAAAATAGACCCCGTGCCCGGCCCAAAAAAACCGTCATAGAAACCAACGCCACCACCAACAAGAAAAGCAAACAGCGTTTCTGACAACCTTGCTTTACCTTCGTGCTGTCTCGTTTTTGGCATCAGTAAAAAATAGAGGGAAATAACGACCAATAAAATAGGGATTAAGCTAGTCAATAAATTCGCGTCAATATACTGAACAACCTCTGCCCCTGCTGCTGAACCCAAAAAAGTACAGAATATGGCAAGACGCATTTCCTTTAAATTTACAATTCCTTTGCGAACAAAATACCAACTAGCTGAGAAGCTCCCGAACGCGCTTTGTAATTTATTTGTCGCAAGAGCTTGTGTTGGTGGAACGCCTGCGGCTAAAAGTGCAGGCAGCGTCAACATACCTCCTCCACCTGCCATTGCATCAATAAAGCTGGCGGCAATAGCAACAAAAAATAGCATACTTAATAATTCAAACGACAGTTCCATAGTGTTTCTTATAAAAGTTAACTCCGTGAGACAAAGTTAACACTTTAGAACACAACTTATTAACGAAAGATTAGATTAGGTTCTATTCCTAATTTTCATCAATAAAAAACTGCCCGGCAAAGCGGGCAGTTCTTCATAAGTAGAGTGACACTTTCTATTCTAGTGCTTGATTATCTTAGCGTGTAGCTCTTGAACCGAGTTTACCGTCGCACAAGCATTCGCTGCATGGGACATACACGTCGCAAAAGCAGCATTGAGTGTTGTGGTATAGTTCACTTTTTCAGCGAGTGCTCCACGACGAAGTACCTTTGAGTCCTCAATCGCTTGTCTGCCAGCTGCGGTATTAATGATATAGGTATATTCATTATTCTTGATTCGATCGAGAATATGAGGTCGACCTTCATGAACTTTATTCACTAAACGAGGATTTATTCCCGCCTCGCCTAGAATAATCGCTGTTCCGTGGGTCGCATCAAGTTGATAACCCAACTTGGTTAGCTTTGAAGCAAGGTCGACAACTCGTTGCTTGTCGCCCTCACGTACAGATAAGAGCGCTCTCCCACCTTCAGGATAAACCTTACCGCAACCCAGCTCAGCTTTTGCATACGCCTCTGCAAATGTATTCCCAACCCCCATAACTTCACCCGTAGAACGCATCTCAGGTCCTAATAAGGGATCAACCCCTGGGAATTTATTGAATGGTAGAACGACTTCTTTGACAGAATAGTACGGAGGAATAATCTCTTTGGTAAATCCTTGTTCATCGAGAGATTGCCCTGCCATTACTCGCGCGGCAATTTTCGCAAGTGGTGCGCCCGTCGCTTTCGACACGAAAGGCACTGTTCGAGCAGCCCTAGGGTTAACTTCAATCAGATACACTTCATTATCTTTAACCGCAAACTGGGTATTCATGAGCCCACGAACACCTAGTTCAAACGCAAGCTTTTCAACTTGTCCGCGCATTTTATCCTGAATTTCTTGACTCAATGTGTAGGCTGGCAACGAACATGCAGAATCTCCAGAGTGAACACCAGCCTGCTCTATGTGCTCCATGATGCCACCAATGACAACTTGTTCCCCATCACAGATAGCATCGATATCTACTTCTGTCGCATCATCCAAGAAGCGGTCAAGTAGGACGGGAGACTCGTTGGAAACGCTTACCGCCTCATTAAAATAACGGCGTAAGTCTTGCTCATCGTAAACGATTTCCATCGCTCGGCCACCCAAAACATAAGACGGTCTTACGACTAAAGGAAAACCGATTTCCCGAGATTTATCAATAGCCTGCTCCATCGTTGTTACCGTAGCATTCTGAGGCTGCAATAGACCAAGTCGCTCAACCGCAGCTTGGAAACGCTCTCGGTCTTCTGCTCTATCGATAGCATCTGGGCTTGTTCCGATAATAGGCACACCAGCAGCTTCAAGCGCACGCGCCAATTTTAATGGCGTTTGCCCACCGTACTGCACTATGACGCCCTTAGGCTGTTCAACTCTCGCTATCGCTAAAACATCTTCAAGCGTCACTGGTTCAAAATACAAACGGTCAGAGGTATCATAATCAGTAGAGACTGTTTCAGGGTTACAATTGACCATAATCGTCTCGTAACCATCTTCTCTTAGTGCTAACGATGCGTGGACACAGCAATAGTCGAACTCAATACCTTGCCCAATTCGGTTAGGCCCGCCACCAAGAACCATGATTTTTTCTTTATCTGTCGGGTTGGCTTCACACTCTTCATCGTATGAAGAATACATGTAAGCCGTATCTGATGAAAACTCAGCCGCACATGTGTCAACACGCTTATACACTGGATGAATATCGTACTGATCTCTGAGGCGACGAATCTCACTCTCAGCAACACCAAGTAATTTAGATAGGCGAGCATCAGAAAAGCCTTTACGCTTCATCTGACGAAGTACTACTTTGCTTAGCCCAGCAAAACCACCCACCTTAACTTGCTCTTCTAATCGAACTAAGTCCTCTATTTGAACCAAGAACCAGCGGTCAATTTGGGTAAGATTGAAAACCCCATCCACAGACATCCCTGCTCTGAATGCATCTGCGATATACCAAATACGTTCAGCGCCTGCTTCTTTCAATTCATGACGAATCTTTGTCAATGCATCGGGAGCATCTAAATCAACCATTTCGTCAAAACCAGTCGCACCAACTTCTAAACCGCGTAACGCCTTATGCAAGGACTCCTGTTGATTTCGGCCGATGGCCATTACTTCACCCACGGATTTCATTTGAGTTGTTAGGCGATCATTCGCTCCTGCAAATTTCTCAAAGTTAAAACGAGGTATTTTAGTGACGACATAATCAATCGTTGGTTCAAATGAAGCCGGTGTTTTACCGCCAGTAATATCATTTTGTAGCTCATCAAGAGTAAAACCAACGGCCAATTTAGCTGCAATTTTTGCGATAGGAAAACCCGTAGCTTTCGAGGCTAAAGCAGACGAGCGCGATACACGGGGGTTCATTTCAATGATCACCATGCGACCATCTTTCGGGTTAATACCAAATTGAACGTTGGAGCCACCCGTTTCTACACCGATTTCACGTAACACTGCGAGAGAAGCATTCCTCATCAGTTGATATTCTTTATCAGTCAGCGTTTGAGCAGGAGCAACCGTAATTGAGTCTCCAGTGTGAATTCCCATAGGGTCGAAATTCTCAATCGAACACACGATAATACAGTTATCTGCTTTATCACGTACCACTTCCATTTCATATTCTTTCCAACCAATGAGGGACTCATCGATTAATAATTCATTGGTAGGAGATAGATCTAATCCACGACGACAAATTTCTTCAAACTCTTCTTTATTGTACGCAATGCCTCCCCCTGTACCTCCCATTGTAAATGAAGGTCGGATGATGCAAGGGAAACCAACCATATCAAGAACCCGGTAAGCTTCTTCCATGGTCTTAGCGGTATCCGCTCTTGGGCACTCGAGTCCTATCGATTTCATCGCTTTATCAAATCGAGAGCGATCTTCCGCTTTGTCAATAGCATCTGCAGTGGCCCCGATCATTTCGACGTTGAATTCTTTAAGTACACCATACTTTTCGAGATCCAAGGCACAGTTCAGAGCCGTTTGACCTCCCATTGTTGGCAATACAGCGTCGGGGCGCTCTTTTTCAATAATTTTTCGAACAACTTCCCATTGAATCGGCTCGATGTAAGTGGCATCAGCCATGTCTGGGTCTGTCATAATTGTGGCTGGATTCGAGTTAACCAGAATAACTTTGTAGCCTTCTTCTCGCAGTGCTTTACACGCCTGTGCACCTGAATAGTCAAATTCACACGCCTGACCAATAACAATTGGGCCTGCGCCTAGGATGAGAATACTTTTTAAGTCATTACGTTTTGGCATTCTGTACTACTCCGGTTTAAGCACTGTGTTGTTTGATGAGTTCAATGAAATGATCGAAAAGTGGCGCTGCATCATGAGGTCCTGGGCTAGCCTCAGGATGTCCTTGGAAGCTAAACGCTGGCTTATCTGTGCGCTCAATACCTTGTAAAGAACCGTCGAATAAAGACACATGAGTTGCTCTGAGGTTTTCAGGAAGTGTGGCTTCATCCGCAGCAAACCCATGATTCTGCGAAGTAATCATCACAACGTTTCTATCAATGTCTTTGACGGGATGATTAGCTCCATGATGACCAAACTTCATTTTCACTGTTTTAGCGCCAGAGGCGAGTGCAAGAATCTGGTGACCTAGACAAATACCAAAAATAGGTATTCCTCTTTGTAAGAACGTCTTGGTCGCTTCAATTGCATAGGTACAAGGCTCAGGATCACCAGGTCCATTTGATAAGAAGATACCATCTGGATTCAACGCCAATACCTCTTCGACAGGAGTCTGCGCAGGTACGACGGTCAAGCGGCATCCTCTATCGACCAACATTCGTAAGATATTTCTCTTGGCACCGAAATCGTAGGCGACAACATGATAGGGTAAGTCTTTATCATCCTTCGCTTCTGGAAGACCACCTTCAAGCGTCCACGAACCCTGTTTCCACTGATACGTTTCTTTTGTTGTAACTTCTTTCGCAAGATCCATACCTTTTAATCCAGGGAACTCTTTTGCTTTGGCTAATGCCAATGCTTCGTCTAATGAGTGGCCAGCCACAATACACCCGCTTTGCGCGCCTTTTTCACGCAGAACGCGAGTAAGCTTGCGAGTATCAATTTCAGCAATGCCAACAATATTTTGAGATTTCAGGTAGTCAGAGAGTGAGAGTTGGTTTCGAAAGTTGGAAGCAATAAGAGGGAGATCGCGAATTATAAGGCCTTGGGCATGAATTAATGAGGATTCTTCGTCTTCGTTATTAGTGCCAGTATTGCCAATGTGGGGATAAGTAAGTGTGACGATCTGTTTGGAGTAGGAAGGGTCAGTAAGGATTTCTTGATACCCCATCATCGAAGTATTAAAAACAACTTCACCAACGGAAATGCCATCTGCTCCAATGGAAATACCGTGGAACACTGTCCCATCTTCTAGGACTAACAGTGCTGCTTTACTCAAGACAACCTCCAGAATAAAAATGCAATAATTATAAATTAATTCTCAAAATGCCCATAAAACAAGCAAACGTAATAATTGCTGAGTAATTTAAGACAAATTGGCAGCATTTTAATGACGCTCATTCTTTATGTCAACAACACCGATAAATTTAATTGAAAATTAATGCCTCTTGAGCAGAATTGTCACTTAAAGACTAGAAAGAAACAATAAAAAACGCTTTTTCATAAGAAAAAACTTAAATTAATTTTTATCGTTTGTTTTGACACATTATAAAATGAGAAATATTTAAAACCAAAAAAAGCAAACGTTAAACCACATAAAATACATCAACTTTAGAAGGCCAGGAACAAAAAACATAATAAAACACTCAAAAACACAAGACTTAAAGCTAAAAAAGATCAGTACCATGTTCCTGAGAATAAAAAAACGCCAGCAACTGCTGGCGAATAATTATTTACATTTACTAAAGGGAGAATCGATGCTAAAGATCGTTTAGACTTAGTACATCAACCATAGTGTAAAATCCGGGAGATTTATCCTTCAGCCATACTGCGGCTCTGACTGCACCATTGGCAAATGTCATTCTATCGGTTGCTTTATGGGTGATCTCGACCTTTTCACCGATATCAGCAAATAATGCAGTGTGCTCACCAATTGTGTCGCCTGCGCGAATAGTGGCAAAACCAATTTCGTCTTTTGTTCTCTCTCCAGTGATCCCTTCTCGAGCATAAACAGCAACGTCATTAAGACTATTACCCATCGCTGACGCAATCGCTTCACCCATACCAATTGCAGTACCAGAAGGAGCATCGACTTTGTGCCTATGGTGAGCTTCTATAATTTCAATATCGCTATAGTGCCCCATGACTTTTGCCGCTTTCTCAAGCAATTTAAATACAAGATTGACACCAACGGAGTAATTTGGAGCCATTACAATAGGGACATCCTTTGCAGAACGCTCAATAACCATACGTTCTTCATCGGAGAAACCTGTGGTGCCAATAACAATACACTTATTGTGTTTCTGGCAGAGCTTTATATTTTCGAGGGTGCTTGAAGGAGAAGTAAAATCCAGAATGACATCGAAGTCATTAACATTTTTTGATAAATCATCGACTACGACGACGTCAAGCTTACCTTCACCACATAGCTCGCCCAAATCAACCCCAATTAAAGAGGATTCTGGACGCTCGGAACCTGCTGAAACATAGGCATTAGGATTACTATATGTCGCCCTAACTAAATTACGCCCCATTCGACCAGCAGCTCCCGCAATTGCAATTCTTACCATTGCTTATTCTCCGTTCTTCAAGACCAAGTTCACAATTTTATACTTAGCCGATCAAGATTAACATTGACGATACATCAAGTGAACTCTTTAATAACACGTTCCAAAATTGGTTGGTTGGCTGCAGGGAATGGATAATCGGACAGTGATTTGACACTCACCCATTGTCCTTGTTGTCCTTCACGACCAAAAGGCGTGCCACTAAACTCCGTCACCAACATGAAATCAAATGTCAGAGCCTTATCTTCGTAATCAAAGTCTAAATGCTGATAGGGGGTCAAAGTCATACTTTGAATACCTATCTCTTCATTGAGTTCACGAGTTAAAGCTTGTTCAATACTTTCATTCGTTTCAACTTTTCCACCAGGAAACTCCCATAGGCCTCCTTGATGTTGCTTTGCCATACGCTTAGTAATAAAAATTTCAGATTTATCCGTATTAAATATTACACCTGCGACGATATGGACTCTTTTCATACACAGCTCTCATTCAATTGGTTCAAAAAAAGAGCCGCCTAAGCGACTCTTCATATAAGAAAGTTAAAATTGATCAGCTAATCTGACCATGACACTGTTTGTATTTCTTACCACTTCCACAAGGGCATGGCTCATTACGCCCAACTTTACGCTCTTCTCTCACTAAAGGTTGGTGGTCGCCAGCAGAATCTTCGTCAATTGAAGAAGCATGCTGAGCTTGCGCTCTCTTCGCTGCAGCTTCGGCCTGAGCTTGACGTTGGGCTTCCATACGCTCCACTTCTTCTTGTTGTTGCACTTTGACTTTCGATAATAATGTAACAACATCACTTTTCAGCGAATCAAGCAACCCTTCGAAAAGTTCAAAAGATTCACGTTTGTATTCTTGTTTAGGGTTTTTCTGTGCATAGCCGCGCAAATGAATTCCTTGGCGCAGATGATCCATTGCAGCCAAGTGCTCTTTCCAGAGGGTATCGAGAGTTTGCAGCATTACAGACTTTTCGAAATTTCTTAATACCTCAGGACCGACAATCTGCTCTTTCTCTCGGTATGCATCGACTGCAAGCGCCAAAATTTTCTCGCGTAACGCTTCTTCATACAGTTTATCATCAGCATCTAACCAAGCTTGGATAGGAGCCTCTAGATCAAAGTCGGCTTTCAGGCGTTCCTGAAGTCCTCTAGTATCCCACATATCCTCAAGGGACTGAGGTGGAATATATTCATCAATCACAGCAGCCAAAACATCTTCTCGGTTCTGCTCAATCATGGCACTGATGTCTTCAATGCTCATCAATTCATCACGAAGCTCGTATACAACTTTACGCTGATCATTCGCTACATCATCGTACTCTAAAAGCTGCTTACGAATATCAAAGTTCCGTCCTTCAACTTTTCTCTGTGCTTTTTCGATAGAGCGAGATAGCATTTTAGATTCGATGGCTTCACCAGCTTCCATACTACCTTGAATCAAACTCGCCATACGATCCGAGGTAAAAATTCGTAGTAAAGAATCTTCCATAGACAGGTAGAAACGTGAAGAACCTGCATCACCTTGACGTCCTGAACGACCACGTAGCTGATTATCAATTCGACGTGATTCATGCCGCTCTGTGCCGATAATGTGTAAGCCCCCTGCTTTAAGAACACTATCATGAACCTGCTTCCATTCAGACTTGATTGCTTCAATTTGATCATCAGAAGGGTTTTTAAGTGCATCGACTTTAGCCTGCCAACTGCCACCCAATACGATGTCTGTACCTCGTCCAGCCATGTTGGTTGCTATAGTAACAGCACCAGGAGTACCAGCCTCTGCAACTATTTCAGCTTCTCGCTCATGAAATTTGGCATTCAGGACATTATGTTTAATATTGGCATTTTTTAGTGCTTTCGATAGCAACTCTGATTTTTCGATGGATATAGTACCCACCAAACTCGGCTGCCCTTTCTCGACACGCTGTTTAATATCTTCAATAATAGCATTGAACTTTTCTTCTTCAGTTCGATACACAACATCTGGCATGTCGTTACGAATCATAGGTTTATTCGTTGGTATTACAACCGTTTCTAAACCATAGATAGACTGAAACTCAAAAGCCTCTGTATCGGCAGTTCCCGTCATACCGGACAATTTTTCGTACAGTCGGAAGAAGTTCTGGAACGTAATCGATGCAAGTGTTTGGTTTTCATTTTGAATATTTACACCTTCTTTAGCTTCAACGGCTTGGTGTAAACCTTCTGACCAGCGACGACCAGGCATTGTACGTCCTGTATGCTCGTCGACAATAACAACCTCACCTTCTTCATTGACGATGTAGTCAACATTTTTTTCAAATAAAACATGGGCTCGAAGGGCAGCATTAACATGGTGCAGTAAGCTAATGTTGGCTGGTGAATACAAGGTGTCGCCTTCATCCATCAGACCATTTTTGATCATTAACTCTTCGACAAACTCTTGTCCATTTTCCGTCAGATGCACCTGTTTGGACTTTTCATCAAGGGTATAGTGGCCGTCACCACGATACTCTTCAGAGTCTTCTTTATCTTGTCGTTGTAAATTAGGTATCAACTTATCAATGCGAGTGTATAGCTCAGAGCTATCTTCAGCAGGTCCAGAAATAATCAGAGGAGTTCTTGCTTCATCAATTAGAATCGAGTCAACTTCATCTACAACAGCAAAAAAGCGTGCTCTTTGGACTCTATCTTCCTGACGGAACGCCATATTGTCTCTTAAATAATCGAAACCAAACTCGTTGTTTGTTCCATATAGTATGTCGGCCAAGTAAGCCTGTTTTTTCTCTGGTGGCGACATGTTAGGAACATTGACACCAACGGTCATACCTAAGAATTCAAATAAGGGGCGGTTAGTCTCAGCATCACGTTTTGCAAGATAGTCGTTGACAGTGACAACATGAACACCTTTTCCAACTAAAGCATTCAGATAGGCTGGTAATGTGGCTGTAAGCGTTTTACCCTCACCTGTTCTCATCTCAGCGATTTGGCCGGCATTGAGTACCATTCCACCGATCAACTGAACATCAAAATGACGCATGCCATATAAACGTTTTGAAGCCTCTCGCACAGTGGCAAAAGCTTCTGGCAACAGCTGTTCTAAAGTTTCTCCTTGCTCTAAACGCTGACGAAACTCACTAGTTTTTGCTTTTAATTCTTCGTCGGAAAGTGTTTCAAAGACTGGTTCGTAATTATTGATTTCTTTAACAATTTTTTTAAGGTTGCGTAGTGTTCGATCGTTGCGACTACCAATTACCTTTGTCAGTAGCTTAGTTATCATTTGCTATGAATCTCTCTTTCTTTAGATCGGGCCCGATCTACTTTAAATGCCTTCAGTCTCTACCAGTTTTGAACTAAGAATACTGAGATTTAACTCGTGCTCTATATATTGTCATTAAACGTTGATTTTTCAAGGCATAGAAGACGATAAGTGCGCGATAGTGTATGAAATTTTATCAAGTGCAGCCAATGATTCCTTTATTTGTTTGACCTATGGTTCTTTTCACTTTGGAGTGACCAACAATTTTATCGCTATCAGCTTAAACAGACTTAACTCTCAGCTACCTTGCAATACGACCTTATCATAAATTAGACATAAAAAAG
>NZ_AEIU01000093.1 GCF_000165125.1 Vibrio caribbeanicus ATCC BAA-2122
ATTGCTGTTTGAGGGTAATATGGTTAAGCCTTCTACCTATGATATAGCGAATGTTCCTGAAACTCGTATCCAAATGTTGGACACGCTGCTCGCCTCTATTGATACAGACATAGCGGTTTCACTTTCCTTTGTTCGCCGAGCACAAGGGTTATCTTTTGATGATTTGGAACGAAAAGTGAGTGGTCTCAAAGGTTCTACACTCAAGCGGTATATGCAGCAAAGCTATGCGTCTATCCGCCCTCTTCATATGGTCGCAGCGATGTCTTGGGTTATGATGGTTCCTATGACGAGTTTCTATTACGCACTCAAAGTAAAGGAATATTATCGTGGTATGGATAGCAATGCTGTAAAGGCTTTGTATTGTCTTGGACGTTTACCGACGAAGCAATTTGAACTGTATATTGAGATGGTTCTACAACTCATGGATGAGGAATCTAAACAGCATTTTCGAGACTACCGAGAGCGGCTACTTTCGAGCTCCCCGTTACTGACTTGTTATGAGCAGCTTCTTCCTCCGGATGTGTTGGATATGAGTGCTTTCGCTATCGACTACTATCGTTCAGTGGCGATAACTGTAAAGCAGTTTAGGCAAAAATATCAGATTCCGACAGAGGTTATAGCTCGTGTGTTGGGTTTATCTATATACCAGTATGGCCTGCTGGAAGATGTCAATAAAACAAGAGATTTTTCAGTGTCCGTAGGCTTTAGAGCTAAGTTAGGTTTCCAGCTAGATTCTCATGTCAATTTCACAAGTGAAATGAACCAATTTCCTCAATTTCACCAATTACGTCAGTTTCAGCATGTCAGAGACTCACTAACGATTAAAGCTTTAAGTTTAGTTAAAACGCAGCATAAAAAATATGTGGCGGATATACTGGCAAGTTTGTCAAAGATATACATGAAAACTTAGATCTTGAAATTGACAGTGAAAATAATCAACCCCAAATACGCATTATCTTGGGTTGATTGGACCTAACATCCAAATAACAATATTAAGCAGTTATTTAGGCAATGGTTCCCAGTTGTTTTTGCAGGATCAGTTGAGCCTTTGCCTAAGCAGTCGAATTGAGTGATTTTTTAAGCGAGAAGATGATGGTTGAAGTTCTACGTTGAGAACTTGTAAGTTACATATAGTAACATCCGCTCCTGTAACCTAGGTAACGTGTTCTGCATTAGGTGGTGTTTGCTGCCTGACATTTTGTAATCAACGAGTGTGAGAAAGTTGGAATTACTCGAAGTTTACTTTGTGGGTGCCAAGCGTGCTCACCTTTTTATTATTACTCTCCAGTTAAAGTACGATATCAATATGTGTTGACTGCTGGAGAGGCTATCAAAATTTAACAATATTGTTAACCATCCCTCATATTTAACGCGTTTTCAATTTTTTAAAATCATATTTTTTTAGTGACATGGAGTCATATCTTAAAATATTTGTGGTCTTTAAGTCAGTTTAGCTAATGATTTTGCCACTTGAGTTGGTGGGCTTGTCATTCTGAAATATGTGTCCTGAATAATTTTTATTTATCGCTCACTAGATCCCCAAGCACAGTAAGGAGACTTGGGGATCAAAGACATTATTCGTCTCTAAACTTAATGAAAGTTAATTGCTAAATACAGGCCAGTTGTTGGGATCAAATGTATTGTTATAGCCAGCAAAGCTTTCGTGATTAGTCACTTTACTTACATCCCATTCTGTAAGGTCCGTATTAAACCTTTTCGCGTTATGAAACATGGCTTGCATTGTAGTCACTTTAGAGGTGTCCCACTCGCTGATATCAGCATCGAACGCGTCAGTACTCATAAACAGACTTCTCATATTGGTGACCTTGCTGGTGTCCCAACCACCAATATTGCTATTAAATTTTTCAGTTAGCGCAAACATATAGCTCATGTCTTTCACGTTACTGGTATCCCAGCGACTGATGTTGATATCAACATGGCCTGCGCTAAAGAACATATAACTCATGTCTGTCACATTTGCCGTATTAAAATGCTCCAGCCCTGAGATCGGGCTACCACCATTAAGAATGGCTCTATTCCCAGAGAACATTTTGCTCATATCTTCAACTTTTGAAGTATCCCAATGCCGAAAGTTTCCAGTGATATTACTGTACTCAAACATACCAGACATGTTGACAACGTTCGAGACATCCCAATGTTCGATTCCCCTGAGATGTAGGCGGCGGATACCGGCGAATAGTCTGGCCATATTAGTCACTTTTGAGGTGTCCCATCCTCGCAGGTCGAGGCTTAATCCAGATCTTGACTGCACAGAATCAAACATCATAACCATTGATGTAACATTAGAGGTATCCCAATAGTTCGTGAGATACAGCTTTCCTTGATAGTTCTCCGCACCATAAAACAGGTAATCTAGATTTCTGACATGAGAGGTACAAACCAAGATTTCCATGGTGCGAACTTTTTCTTTAATGTCTCTATCTCGGTCAAGCTCTCCTTCTGCGAGAACATAATAATCCTTACCGTCAGTATGAGAAAACCAAGTCCCGGGCTCTTTGTCTAAACAACGAACCGTATTATTTTGGTTAGCAAGTGCGGGTAAACAGATAAACTGCGATAAAAGAAGTGGAAGTAATAAGCGTTTCATAATTAGGCTCCGTTTGAGTGGTCGAGCCAAAACTTATCTGGGGTATGTTTTATATGTAAAACATTAATATTTATTATGTAATTCGCTTTGTGTGTTTTTGTAACTGCGAAATGTCTTTTTCATAGTCTAGCGAGATCATGAAGTAACAAACCGCTTTTTATGAGGTCAGCGTTAAACGGTGATTTTTAGTCATCGCATTTTTTCAGTGGGCCGATTCACGGGTGTTCCAATCTCTCGTTTTAAAAAGCTCTAAGTATCAATGGGTAAATTTAAAATTGTGTTTTTTTGAAAATATTTACTTCCAAGTGCATCCAAAAAGAGCTTAGCGACGTCTCCTATACGAAACCTTTACTCATTTGAGGAGAAAATATGAGACGTTATATGGTTATGGCAGGGTTGGTGTTGCAGATGATAGGGCAGTCAGCCATAGCTTCCCCGCAGTTAAACGCTTCGATTACCCATCAACCCAAAGATAGGGTGGTAAATATCTATGGTCCAGGCGGGCCAGATACGGCGTTGCGCAGAGCTGCAGAGGCGTTCAGTTTGAAAAAAGGCATCTCGGTCAATGTGGTTGCTGGCCCTGAATCTCGCTGGACAGAGCAGGCTCAAAAAAATGCAGATTTGATTTTTGGATCTTCAGAGCAATCGATGAGTGCGTTTATTGAAAACTATCCTTTTACCAATAATAAAGACGCGGAGCCCGTATATTTGCGCCGAGCTACCTGAAATAACTTGAGGCAAGTCAAAAAGGGTTGCAGGGCAGAAATGCTCTGTTACCTCCAAGCAACTTCAAAATAACGTGATGTGATAACAACGCTCTTAGTCCTGTATCTTACAGGCGCTTTGGTATACGTGTCAGTTTAAATTATTATCTATAAATTAAATTAAGTAATTAAAATAAGTTTCTTTGTTAAATACATGTTTTAATTTTTGCTTCTGATTTAGTTTTTTATTTGATCTATTACCCACATTTTATATCAATAATTTATATAAATAGAATTTATTTTTTGTTTATATTCGTCATTTCCTCTTTATTTTATAATTTGGTTTTTATAAATCTTTGTTTTGTTATTGTTATTCAAAATTATCAATTAATTAAAAGTATGATCTTTGCGTTTTTTATATTTATATTGCTTGTGATAGAGTCATTTTTCAACTTTGATTGTAAGTAAGAATCTAGGTAAATATAAATGAATAAAAAAGCTCTTTCCTTTTTAATTGCACTATCAATTCCTTTTAGTGCATCAGCAACAAACTGTAGTTTTCAAAGCTTAAAGAATGAAATTAATATTGAAAATAACCAGCAATTTTCCCAGTACTTCGATAAAGAATCCATAGAGAAGTTTAGGCGTGCTAAATATAGAGAATTTAATTTTATCGCGGCGATGCAAGAGGAGATGAATAAATTTGAATCTATGGGTGAGAGAGGCGGTTGGGAAAATGTGTTTTATGTCATCATGTCAACCACAATGATCAGGGTCATACAAAACCATACCATCGATTATAATAACCTGTCATATAGTGATCTCACCCCATTTTACGAAGAGTTTAAAT
>NZ_AEIU01000092.1 GCF_000165125.1 Vibrio caribbeanicus ATCC BAA-2122
CAAAATAAGTTCTCACTGGAAATTCAATATAGTAAAGAAGTTGGACTCTACAATTGGACTGGAGAGGTATTTGCTACAGATCTGGGTTCTCGCCGCCCTCTGAGTTTTCAGTTGACCAAATACAGCTATTTTGTAGTGAAAGACCCCGATTTAGCCAATACGCGTCGTATCCAAGAACAAGAGCGTTTAGCGAGGCAGAAAAAACTAGAAATGCTTCAAGTGCTTCAAGTGAGAGAAGAAAAGCGCACAACAACCATGACGATTATTACGGTTACAAATATTGTCATTATCCTACTTGGGCTTTTGATTTGGTTTGTAATACGCAAACTGAAGGCGAGTAAAGAGGCAGTACCAGAGATGCAATTGGAGATGCCCAAAGAGTAACTTTTATACTCAAGTAACCTCAAGATGCTAGGCTTAGCGAGGATCTTGATTTACAGGCAAGGATTTGAAAATCTAGTCATCTAAATTGAACATTGATAACGACTATATAGCAAGACAATTCATCCTTTTGGGGCGTGCCGTAGCGCAGATTTCATTGTTAAACAACTTGGTAATAATCCACTATTCCACTGCGTTATTTTTCTTGAATTCAACACTGTGGCATCGTTGTGAATGCTGCATTTTGAAATTACTTGTCATCGATACTGAGTGATTAAAATAAAAAAGGCTGCTTTATGCAGCCTTTTTTATTTACTCAGAGGTTACGCGACTTCACCAACGCTATTGTGAAGTTGCGTTTGTGGCTTTGCGGCAAGGTCCTCAGGGTTAAAGTCATCAACATTAATGACGTAGAGACGATGAGCCTCAGCACTAGCTAAAAGCTCTGCTTCTTCACTATTGATAATTTCATTCTCTAAACCTATTTTAGCGACCTCATCTAAGCGCATAAATGGACGTTTTTGCGCGGTCTTCTCGCATATACGGTCAAATATGGGCTCTGCTTTAAGGATAATTTCAAGTGCTTGCTCAATTCGACCTACTGCATTGTATTCGGTAGCCTCAAAATATTGGTACCTGCCGATACGAGAACGTGTGGCATTTGGGGTCTGCAAAATATGCGCAACTTTACTATCGATCTCGTCACTCGGAGCTTTACGAACGCGTCCAAGAGGAAGAATAACAAAGCGTAACACTCTACCAAGCAGTTTATTAGGAAAGTTAGCTAAGAATTCATCAATCGCAAGTTCAGTTTGTTTCAAACTATCTTGTAAGCCCCAATCGACCAAAGGAAGATCATCAGCAATACGGCCTTCGCTTTGATAACGTTTCAATGTTGCGGAGCTTAGATAAAGCTGACTTAATATATCCCCAAGCCTTGCTGAAAGGCGCTCTTTACGTTTTAGAGAGCCTCCTAAAACGGCCATAGAGATATCAGATAAAAAGGCGATATTGGCACTATATCTATTTAGTTGCTGATAATATCGGGTCGTGCGATCTTTCACTGGAGCATCTGAAAAACGACCGTCGGTTAAACCTAACCAAAAGCTGCGGACCAAATTACTCATAGTAAACGCGACGTGTCCAGCTAGGGCAGAGTCAAACTTATCCAGTGCGTCATGAGAGCTTGAATAAGCGGCTTCCATCTCTTCTAGGACATAAGGATGACATCGGATAGCACCTTGACCGTAAATGATCATAGAGCGAGTGAGAATGTTGGCACCTTCCACAGTAACTGCTATCGGAGCGCCCTGATAGCCACGAGCAAGGAAATTAGAGGGCCCCATACAAATGCCTTTACCGCCAACAATATCCATTGCATCTATGACACTACTTTGCATCCGATGAGTACAATGATATTTTACAATGGCTGAAATAACAGAGGGCTTCTCACCGAGATCGATACCAGTGACGGTAAGCTCACTGGCCGCGTCCATTACGTAGGCGTTGCCACCCAGACGAGCAAGAGGTTCTTCGACGCCTTCCATTTGTCCAATAGGCTGTTTAAACTGACGTCGAATTCTAGCGTAAGCGCCTGTTGCAAGAGCGGCGGTTTTTATACCACCGGTTGAGTTTGACGGAAGAGTAATACCTCTACCCACCGATAAACATTCAACCAACATGCGCCATCCTTGTCCTGCCATCTTTGGTCCACCAATGATGTAGTCAAGTGGGACAAAGAGGTCTTGGCCGCGAGTTGGTCCATTTTGAAATGGAACATTTAAAGGAAAATGGCGATTACCGATCTCAACACCTTTAAGACTCGTCGGTATCAAGGCACAGGTAATGCCTAAGTCTTCTGTATCTCCGAGTAAAGAGTCAGGATCCCTTAGTTTAAATGCGAGGCCTAGTACTGTAGCGACTGGTGCGAGTGTAATATAGCGCTTGTTCCAGGTTAGTCGCATGCCTATTACTTCTTTACCTTCCCATTTCCCCTTACATACCACACCGAAGTCAGGGATTGAGCCTGCGTCGGATCCTGCTTCTGGGCTCGTCAATGCGAAGCATGGAATTTCCTGTCCATTAGCAAGCCTAGGTAAATAAAAATCTTTTTGTTCTGTTGTTCCATAGTGCTGAAGTAGTTCGCCAGGCCCCAGAGAATTGGGAACTCCAACCGTTGTTGATAGAACAGTTGAAACACCTGTTAGCTTTTGCAATACGAGTGATTGGGCATAAGCGGAAAACTCTAAGCCACCGTATTTCTTTTTGATGATCATGGCAAAGAACTTGTTGTCTTTTAAGTATTGCCAAATCTCTGGTGGTAAATCGGCTAAATCATGTGTTACTTGATAGTCGTTTACCATGGAGCACACTTCGACAACAGGCCCTTCAATAAAAGCACGCTCTTCATCAGTGAGTTGTGGTGTTGGGATGTTGTGAAGTTTTTCCCAATCGGGCTTTCCTTTAAATAATTCAGCCTCCCACCACACGGTCCCTGCATCCAATGCCTCTTTTTCCGTTTGAGACATAGCGGGTAGAACTTTTTTAAAGATAGCTAACGCGCGCTCGCTGATAAGGGATTGTCGAATGGAGGGGATAGTAAGTACTACGGCAGCCGCGACATATAAAATCCAACTGAGTGAGCCAACGGTACCAAATATGGAGAGTACGACCATGGTTGCCGTGAGAGCCGCTAATGACAGCAGCAGAGAGCTTCTATGGTACAAGCAGCTTGCTAGTACAACAGTAAAGCCGATAATCGAGAGCATGATGTCCATAAGAGTGTTCCTTTTTAACAGTATGATCAATAAACACACTGAAACTAGTAAGAGGTCTAACCAGTAAATTGTAACCAAAATATTAACAAACTGTAAAACTGTTGGCTATTTAAAAAGTGAGCTTCACGAGTAAAAAAGTCAAAAAATGACAACTGAAGCAAACTTTATCTTTTGGCTCCGGTAAGAAAGTTGAAAATGTTTGGTTTTGGCTCTCGACAGCCTCATTAGTTTGGGTAAACTCTTTAGTCAATCCATTCTGTTTAATCAGAATCTATTTTCAAAAATTCGAGATATGTCTATGTACCAGGACTTAATTAAAAGTGAATTAACGGAAGCTGCGGATGTACTTAAGAAATTCTTAAGTGATGATAGCAACATTAACAAGATTGAAGAGGCAGCGAAGTTGCTAGCGAATTCTTTCAAGCAAGGTGGTAAGGTTTTGTCTTGCGGTAATGGTGGTTCTCATTGTGATGCAATGCATTTTGCTGAAGAATTGACAGGTCGCTATCGTGAAAATCGTCCCGGTTTGCCTGGTATTGCAATTTCAGATCCGAGCCATCTTTCTTGTGTAAGTAATGACTTTGGCTACGATTATGTATTTTCGCGTTATATTGAAGCTGTAGGTGCTAAGGGCGATGTATTGTTCGGGCTTTCCACTTCAGGAAACTCAGCCAATATCCTAAAAGCGATCGATGCCGCGCAAGCAAAAGGAATGAAGACCATTGCCTTAACGGGCAAAGATGGAGGAAAAATGGCGGGGCTAGCCGATATTGAAATTCGTGTTCCTCATTTTGGCTATGCTGATCGTATTCAAGAAATACATATAAAAATTATTCATATTATTATCCAGCTTATTGAAAAAGAGATGGAAAATTAATGGCCTTATGGAGTTTTTGAAGAATGTGTGAATTGCTCGGAATGAGCGCTAACGTACCAACTGACATTTGTTTTAGTTTCACTGGACTAATGCAAAGAGGAGGGAATACAGGCCCTCATCGAGATGGCTGGGGAATCACCTTCTACGAAGGTAAAGGTTTTCGAAATTTTAAAGACCCAAACCCGAGCTGTGACTCCAAAATTGCTGAGTTGGTACAAAATTACCCGATAAAAAGTTGTGCGGTTATCAGCCACATTCGTCAAGCAAACCGGGGCCGTGTTAGTCTTGAAAATACTCACCCATTTACTCGAGAACTGTGGGGGCGTTATTGGACTTTTGCTCATAACGGTCAACTGAGTGACTACGATGGTTTAGAGACAGGGCGACACCGCGCTGTGGGGCAAACAGATAGCGAATTTGCTTTTTGTTGGTTACTTAAGCAAATGGAAGATAAGTATCCCCAGCCTCCCACGAACATGGTAGAGGTGTTTCGTTTTATCGCTCAATGTTGCGATCAACTTCGTCAGAAAGGTATTTTTAACATGCTTCTTTCTGATGGGGAGTATTTGATGACTTTCTGCACCAATCATCTATATCGTATCACGCGTCGAGCTCCATTTGGCAAGGCGTCATTAATTGATGAAGAAGTCACGATTAATTTTCAAGAAGAGACGACCCCAAATGATATCGTTACTGTGATTGCTACCCAGCCGTTAACACAAGACGAAAAGTGGCATCGAATGAAGCCTGGAGAGTTTGGTTTATTTCAGTTTGGTGAACTGGTCGATTGTAATTCTGAACAGCTTAAAGATGTGGCGTACGCACCTGCAAAAGTTTTGGACCAATCGCCCTCTGAACCATTGATTTAAGTGAATAAAAAAGGTTGATGTCTCCATCAACCTTTTTAGTCTCAATAGACCCTAACAATTAAGCTAACTGATTCTTGAGGTGGCCGAGTATGTCCGCCATCGCGATGGCTTCTTTTTCGCCCGTTCGACGATTTTTATACTCAAAATTGCCTTCTTTCATTGATCTATCACCAATGACTACTGTGTGTGGAATACCAATTAGCTCCATGTCTGAGAACATAACTCCAGGGCGTTCTTTACGGTCGTCAAATAAGACTTCGACTCCCAAATCGGTCAGTTCACGATAGAGGTTTTCTGCCGCTTGCTGTACTTCCTCAGATTTATGCATGTTCATTGGCACAATAGCAACTTGGAAAGGTGCAATAGCATCGGGCAATGATATACCGAATTTATCATGATTTTGCTCAATCGCAGCGGCTACTACGCGAGTGACTCCAATGCCATAACAACCCATCTCTAATATGGTATTTTTACCATCTGGGCCAAGAACGCCACAGTTCATTTTTTCAGAGTAATTTTTACCGAGCTGGAAAATATGTCCCACTTCGATCCCACGCTTTAAGATCAAATGGCCCTGACCGCATGGACTTGGGTCCCCTTCAACAACATTGCGCAAATCTTCAACTTGACCTAATTCGACATCACGACCCCAGTTAATTCCGAAATAGTGTTTATCATCAATGTTGGCTCCAGCACCAAAATCATTCATTAGTGCGACCGTACGATCTACGATGAATGGCAATTTAAGACCAACAGGGCCTAGAGAGCCTGGTCCGGCTCCGACCAGTTTGCGGATTTCTTGCTCTGATGCCATTTCTAAAGGAGCGGCCACTTGCGCAAGGTTTTCTGCTTTGATTTCATTCAGTTCATGATCACCACGGATGATCAGAGCAATGATATCAGCATCTATTTCTTCTGATGCTTTTACAAATAGAGTTTTGACGGTTTTTTCGATGGGTAGTTCAAACTGCTCGACAAGCTCTGCAATAGTTTTGGCGTTCGGAGTATCGACCAATGTCATAGCCTGAGTCGCACTCGCTAACTCTCCGGCTGGTGCAAGTGCTTCTGCCTTTTCAATATTTGCTGCGTAATCAGACTCAGAAGAGAACGCGATTAAATCCTCTCCACTTTCAGCGAGAACATGAAACTCGTGAGAGCCATTACCGCCAATAGCACCTGTATCGGCAAGTACAGGTCTATAGTTTAACCCCATTCGATCGAATGCTCGACAATACGCTTGGTGCATCGCTTCGTACGACTTCTGTAAGCCGTCTTTGTCGATATCAAAGCTGTATGCGTCCATCATCGAAAATTCACGTGAACGCATGACACCGAAGCGTGGGCGTCTTTCATCACGAAACTTAGTTTGAATCTGATATAGATTGAGAGGTAGCTGTTTATAAGAGCTAACCTCGTTGCGCACAAGACTAGTGATCACCTCTTCAGCGGTAGGGCTGAGAACAAACGGGCGATCATGGCGATCATTTAAACGAAGAAGCTCTGCACCCATTTTTTCACTGCGGCCTGTCTCTTCCCACAACTCAAAAGGTTGTACAACTGGCATCAAGGTTTCAACGGCTCCAGCATTATTAATTTCTTGACGAACGATATTTTCGACTTTACGCAAAACACGTAGACCTGAAGGGAGCCAAGTGTAGAGACCAGAAGCCAGCTTACGGATCATGCCCGCACGTAGCATGAGCTGATGACTGACTACTTCTGCGTCGTTGGGAGTCTCCTTCAAAGTAGAAAGAAGGTAATTACTGGTACGCATTCAATTTATCCGTTTATAAAGTTATAGACTCAATCCGATGTCAGGAATGAGAGGTGTATGACCCGCCCGAGGGCAATAGAAGAAGGATATAATATCAGTCAATTGCTTTCGTCAAAAGGGGTCAATAGCAGTTACTGTCACTGAAGTGGGCTCAACAACAAATTTGATATTCAGATCAAAGAGATTAACGGCATATTCTTTGGAGTCAATTTTACTTTTTTTATACGCAGGTCTTGGGTCTTGAGCCAGAACCTGTTCAATCACTTGATACTTCATCTTCGATTCTGGCTGTTTGTTGAGATAGTCAAGTGCACAGTCGCTGAATATTACTGGATAGGTTTGTGGAACGGTGTCTGCGTAGCCTCCAAGTGCATCAGGTATAGAATCAGAGTAGGGGAGATAGGGTTTTATATCTACAACTGGGGTTCCATCAACAAGATCGGTACCACCTATAGATAAAACTATGTCACTGCCCTCAGAATCGACACCTTTTAGTTCAACTGCTGACATACCAATGGCATTAGGGCGAAAGGTTGAGCGAGTGGCAAAAACACCAATACGTTGATTGCCTCCCAAGCGTGGTGGTCTGACGGTTGGTTTCCAGCCTGCGGAAATATTTTGGTCAAACAGAAACAATAACCAAATGTGGCTAAATTGCTCAATTCCTCTCACTGCCTCACGAGAACTTGCGTCGCCAATTAAACGTAATTTGGCCGATGCAGAGGGGACTAACCTCGGTTGTCTGGGTACAGAAAATTTCTCTTTATAAGGGCTTTCAATCTTGCCAATAGGTTCAATGGTGTGCATGTGCGTCTTTCTATCACAGTGTATAAAAGCAAAATAACACAAAAAAGTCTTGATTTTCTCTTTGATAATGATTATTAATTGAAATGTTATAACATTACTAATTTGGAGAAGGCATTGAAATCCGGTATACACCCTGAATATCGCACTGTTGTTTTTCATGACACCAGTATTGACGAGTATTTCTTAATTGGCTCAACTTTGAAAACAGAACGCACAATAGAGTGGAAAGACGGAAAAACCTACCCTTACTTTACGGTTGAAGTCTCTGCTAAGTCGCATCCTTTTTACACAGGAAAGCAGCGCGTACTAACAAAAGAAGGTCGAGTTGCCAACTTCAATCGCCGATTTGGTCAATTCGGTAAAGGAAATGAAGAATGAAAGTATTAAAGTCACTAAAAAGCGCGAAAAGCCGCCATCCTGATTGCCAGATCGTTAAGCGTAGAGGGCGTTTATATGTTATCTGTAAAGCCAATCCAAGATTTAAGGCTGTACAGAAATAATGAAGTCATTATTGTTATAAAATTGTTGCTTCTGTTGCTTAAATACCATCAGAAGCGCATTTGATATAATTTTATATGATTAATTGCAAAATGTTATGTATTTAAATATAAATATGTTCTTCTTTATTTGTTTTAATGTATTGTTTTTTTGTTAATTTTGTTTCATCTTGGTTTTTGTTTTGGGGTTTGTATGTAAATTGTAGCATTTTTTGTTTTTAATTGATTTTAGTATCGCGTACCCTTCGCCAGCGTTTATAACAAATCGGTTTAAATGCATAGGAATCAAAACAAGGAGGGAACAGATGAGTTCATCTGCTTCAATTAAAAATAATTCACCAAAGAAGCCAGTTTTTACACGCTTTTTAGACTCAGTCGAATATCTAGGTAATCTATTACCCCATCCAATCACTTTATTTGCCATTTTCTGTGTCGCTATTTTAGTGATGTCTGGTATTGCAGGTTATTTTGAAGTTTCTGTTGTCGATCCAAGACCTGAGGGAACAAAAGGCCGTGCTGCGGATGGTATTATCCATGTTGTGAGTCTTATTAATGTTGATGGCTTGCAGCTTATCGTGACGAATTTAGTCAAAAATTTTGTCAATTTTGCGCCCTTAGGGACAGTGTTAGTGGCTTTGTTAGGTGTTGCGATTGCAGAGTATTCAGGACTATTGTCTGCTGCAATGCGCGGTATGGTCATGGGCGCTTCAAAACGCATGGTTACCTTCACAGTTGTTTTTGCAGGTATTATTTCTAACACAGCCTCAGAACTTGGTTACGTGGTGCTAATTCCGTTAGCCGCAATGCTATTTCACTCTTTAGGTCGACATCCTCTTGCTGGGCTCGCAGCGGCATTTGCTGGTGTTTCTGGTGGCTATTCTGCCAACTTGTTAATTGGTACTGTTGATCCATTACTTTCTGGGATCACTGAAACGGCAGCACAAATGATCGCACCCGATTATACGGTTGGGCCTGAAGTTAACTGGTACTTCATGTTTGTATCTACCTTTTTTATCGCCATCACCGGAGCTTTTGTTACCGAAAAAATTGTGGAGCCTAAGTTAGGAAAATACAGCGATGACGAAGCATCAGAAGACCTATCACAGGACTCAATGGGCAGTTTGACGGCTATCGAAAAAAGAGGCCTAAAATTCGCTGGTGTGGCCGTTTTGATCGTTTCAGCTTTGCTGGCTTGGACGATTGTACCGAGTGATGGTGTACTGCGTTCAGATGCAGGTACAGTGGCGGGTTCTCCCTTTCTAAAGAGTATTGTTGCTTTTATTTTTGTTTTCTTTGCGATTCCGGGTTTTGTTTACGGCAAAGTGGTTGGAACCATGAAAACAGATAGAGATGTGATCGATGCTATGGCCAAGTCCATGTCCACAATGGGCATGTACATAGTCTTGGTTTTCTTCGCCGCCCAATTTGTCGCGTTTTTTAAGTGGAGTAATTTTGGTCAGGTGTTTGCTGTAGCTGGTGCAAGCTTTTTACAAGACATTGGCCTTACAGGTCCATTACTCTTTTTTGCTTTTATCTTAATGTGTGGCTTTATTAATCTTATGATTGGTTCTGCTTCTGCGCAGTGGGCTGTGACTGCGCCAATATTTGTTCCAATGTTAATGTTGGTCGGCTATGCCCCTGAGGTAATTCAAGCAGCATATCGTATCGGTGATTCCGCAACAAACATCATTACTCCAATGATGAGCTATTTTGGTTTGATTTTAGCTGTAGCAACGCGGTATATGAAAAATCTGGGTATAGGCACACTCATCGCGACTATGCTTCCATATTCAATTTGCTTCTTGGTTGGTTGGAGTATTTTGTTTTATGTATGGGTATTTGTGTTTGGGTTGCCTGTTGGCCCAGGTGCAGCTAACTTGTATACACCTTAAGTAACCTAAGGATAAAAAAG
>NZ_AEIU01000091.1 GCF_000165125.1 Vibrio caribbeanicus ATCC BAA-2122
TGTATCGGAATGATGCACCTAATCTCTGTGAACTTTCATTAACTTATTGATTAAAAATTGATTTGGTATTAAAAAGATTGCATTATAGGAATGTGAAAGGCGGCAAAGCTTTATTGAAAGCGTTGTGCGATTTAAGAAGTACATATGGAGAATGTAGTGATTGTATATGGAGATTTTCAGTCTGGTAACTGCCTAAAAATAAAGCTACTGTTGTCACTTTTAGAGATTGAACATGAGTGGAAACACGTCAATATCTTGGAGAAAGAAACTCAAACTGATGAGTTTCTAGCCATCAACCCGAACGGTAAAATACCAACTATTGTTTTCGACAATGGTCAGGTTTTGAGTGAGTCAAATGCAATATTAAGTTATTTTGCTGAAAATACGGACTTCTTGCCTGAAACTCGGTTCGAAAAAGCCAAAGTGTTCGAGTGGCTTTTCTTTGAGCAATACTCACATGAGCCGTATATTGCCGTAGCTCGGTTTATACAAAAATATCAAGGTATGCCAGAAGACCGAATTGAAGAGTACCACTCCCTTCAAACTGGGGGCAATAAAGCCCTACAGATTATGGAATCACAGTTAAGTAAGTCCCCATTCTTGGTCGGTGATAGAATATCAATTGCCGACATTGCATTGTATGCATATACCCATGTCGCATATGAGGGTGGTTTCAACCTCGATAACTATCCAAATATTGTCAAGTGGCTAGATAGGATTTCGTCAATAGAAGGCTATGTTGGCATGGCGTAACCATCGCAGAATAATCGTTCAGACGTATTCACAACGCTTCACCGTTTTAGTTTGAGTCGGCTGTGGTGGCTAATTAGGTTGAGTTGTTTACCACCTAACGTGGCTATGAGCTAAGAGGAAGCTTTAAATGGAGCACATCGTCAGATTTGCTTCAGAACCGGATGGCATTGGTATCAATATTGTTTATGAATATAAAAAAGCCCACTAGATCAGCGGGCTAAAAGATAAATTATATCGTATGAAGTACTTTACTTTAGAAGGGCTTCGTTTGCTTTCTCACGAATGTGCTGCAATATACCTTTGGTGCCACGTGCACTTGAAGCGACGATGTTACCTGACTTCATATGGTCTGAGCCGCCTGAAAAATCAGTGACAATCGCTCCAGCTTCTCTTGCAATCAACTCGCCTGCTGCAATATCCCAAGGCTTAAGACCAAGTTCAAAGAAACCATCTACGCGTCCAGAAGCAAGATAGCAAAGATCAAGCGCAGCAGAACCCGTACGTCTAAAGTCAGCGCACTCTATAAAGAGCGACGACATAATATTGAAATAGGATTCAGAGTGTTGCTTTTGTCTGTGTGGGAAACCAGTTGCAAGAATGCTACCATTCAGATCTTTTAATTGTTTTACACGAATTCTTGCGCTGTTTAGTTGAGCGCCAGCACCACGTTGAGCGGTAAATAACTCGTTTAACATTGGGTCGTAAACACAGGCTACTTCAGTCTTGCCTTTAATGCGTACTGCAATGGAGACAGAAAAGTGTGGTAGGCCTTTGATAAAGTTCGAGGTACCATCCAGTGGGTCAATGATCCATTGTACATCAGAGTCTTTACCTTCCTGAAATCCGCCTTCTTCAGCAACGATGCTGTGATCTGGATAGGATGTCTTGATGGTATCAATAATGAGTGCTTCTGCTTCTTTGTCTACGTTAGTAACAAAGTCATTTGCGCCTTTTTGAGTAGACTCAATTTTTTCAACATTTTCTAATGATTTGGCTATATGGTTGCCTGCTTTTCGCGCAGCGCGAATCGCAATATTAAGCATAGGATGCATACTAATTTCCCAACGGATGTTAAAGAACAGAAAAACGAGCGGCAGTATACCAGATAAGAAATTAAATGGAAGTGGTCAATATTTGCACTTTTGATGGTTTTAACTTTTGAGCTGTGTCTATTTTCATGTCGTATGTGTTATTATCTTGCTGCTTTTTTTCGGCTATGGAAATTATTGATGCTACACAACGTTAAAGTCGTCCTAGTAGGGACCTCTCACTCTGGCAATATTGGTTCTGCTGCTCGTGCGATGAAAGTCATGGGCCTGACAAATCTTGTTCTGGTTGATCCACAGTGTAGCGTTGATGAACAAACTATGGCATTAGCCTCTGGTGCCGGAGAAATCGCGCAGAACGCAAAAATCGTATCATCACTTGATGAAGCCGTGTCCGATTGCCAGTTAGTCGTTGGCTCCAGTGCTCGTTCACGAACACTAGAATGGCCGATGCTTGAGCCGCGTGAGTGTGGTAGAAAGTTCGTTGAAGAAGGAGAGTCATCTCCGGTTGCCTTAGTATTTGGTAGGGAAAGAACCGGACTTACCAATGAAGAGCTGCAAAAATGCCACTTCCATGTCTGCATACCTGCAAACCCAGAATACAGCTCATTGAATCTTGCAATGGCAGTTCAAACACTAAGCTATGAGGTTCGTATGGCTTATTTAGAGAAAGAAAGGGCTGCATTTCCCAAAGCTGAGATTCCCGAGTATTCGAGACATGAAGAGTTTGAAATGCTGCTTCAGCACATTGAAAAAGTGATAAAATTGACGGGCTTTATCAATGATGGCCAACCAAATAAGGTGATGACTAAACTGCGTCGGTTATTCAGTAGAGCTCGACCAGAAGTTCAAGAAATCAATATGTTACGAGGTGTTTTGACTTCAGTTGAGAAGATGAACAAAAACTGACAGAGTCCATACTTTTACAAGGGATAAATACCTGACTAAAATAGTCAATTAAATACTTGACCAAAATAGTCAGGTATGGAAAAATTCTTGGTATATTAATGGTGTGGATAGGATGATTTATGAGACTTACATCAAAAGGCAGGTATGCCGTTACGGCTATGTTGGACGTGGCGCTGCATTCACAACATAATCCAGTTCCCTTGGCAGATATTTCTGAGCGCCAAGGCATCTCTCTGTCATATTTAGAACAATTATTCTCTAAACTTCGTAAAGCTGGTTTGGTTGCTAGTGTTCGTGGTCCAGGTGGCGGGTACCGGTTGGGTGGTGAAGCAGACACAATCGCTATCGGTATGATCATCGCTGCAGTCGACGAATCTGTCGATGCGACCAAATGTCAGGGGCGGGGGGATTGCCAAGGTGGTGCACGTTGTCTGACCCACACACTCTGGCATGATTTAAGTTCTCGTATAAGTGATTTTCTCAACAACATCACGCTTGGTGAGTTGATGAAAGACAACGAAGTTTTAGAAATTTCAGACCGACAAGATTTAAATCTTGCGGCCAATCATGGGTTAACTAATAAAAATACAAACACCGCGCCCATCGGTGTAAATGTCCGCTCTTAAGCGGTTTGCCTGTTACATTGGAGTAGAAAATGAAACTGCCTATTTATTTAGATTATTCGGCGACCTGTCCAGTTGACCCTAGAGTTGCTGAAAAAATGGCTCAGTACATGACTATGGATGGTACGTTTGGCAACCCGGCCTCTCGTTCTCACCGTTATGGCTGGCAGGCAGAAGAAGCAGTCGACACAGCTCGTGAGCAAATAGCAGATTTACTTAATGCTGACCCACGAGAAATTGTATTTACATCGGGTGCTACTGAGTCTGATAACCTTGCCATTAAAGGAGCTGCTCGTTTTTATGCTAAGAAAGGTATGCATATTATTACCTGTAAAACTGAGCACAAAGCCGTCCTTGATCCATGTCGTCAACTGGAGCGTGAAGGGTTCGAAGTGACTTATCTCGAGCCTGAATCAAACGGTATTGTTGACCTCAAAAAACTTGAAGCTGCGATGCGAGATGACACGGTATTAGTGTCTATCATGCATGTAAACAACGAGATTGGTGTTATCCAAGATATCGCCTCTATCGGTGATTTGTGTCGTCAACGCAAAATCGTTTTTCATGTCGATGCTGCGCAGTCGGCGGGTAAAGTGCCTATCGATGTACAAGAAATGAAGGTCGATCTTATTTCTATGTCCGCGCACAAAGCATATGGCCCTAAAGGTATTGGTGCTTTGTACGTTCGTCGTAAACCTCGTATTCGTTTAGAGGCGCAAATGCATGGAGGTGGACATGAACGCGGTTTCCGCTCAGGCACGCTTCCAACCCATCAAATTGTTGGTATGGGCGAAGCTTTCCGTCTAGCGAAAGAAGAATTGGATAAAGACTTCAAACATGCTTTGGCACTGCGTGATCGCTTGTTCGAAGGGGTTAAAGACCTTGAAGCTGTTACAGTGAACGGAGACATGGAGCAGCGTGTCCCACACAATTTGAATATCAGCTTTGCCTTTGTTGAAGGCGAGTCTTTGCTCATGTCACTGAAAGACCTAGCGGTTTCTTCAGGCAGTGCTTGTACATCAGCAAGCTTAGAACCGTCTTACGTTTTGCGTGCTCTTGGATTAAACGATGAACTTGCGCACAGCTCGGTACGATTCTCTTTTGGTCGTTTCACGACTGAAGCTGAAATTGACTATGTTATAGAGCAAATCCGCACAGCAGTGACTAAACTACGCGACATGTCTCCTCTATGGGATATGTATAAAGAAGGGATTGACCTAGATACGGTTGAGTGGGCTCACCACTAAACTAGGTTTTATCTCCTAAACTATTAATAGAGGATTCGAGGAAAATATTATGGCATATAGCGAAAAAGTAATTGATCACTACGAAAACCCAAGAAATGTAGGTTCGTTCGACAAAGAGGATCCGAACGTAGGTAGTGGCATGGTAGGTGCACCTGCTTGTGGTGACGTGATGAAACTGCAAATTAAAGTTACACCTGAAGGTATAATCGAAGATGCTAAATTCAAGACCTACGGATGTGGTAGCGCAATCGCTTCAAGCTCTCTGGTGACAGAGTGGGTTAAGGGTAAAAGTATTGATGAGGCTGCAGCGATCAAAAATGCGGAGATAGCTGAAGAATTAGAGCTTCCACCAGTGAAGGTGCACTGTTCAATTCTTGCCGAAGATGCTATCAAAGCAGCAGTCGCTGATTACAAAAAGAAACATCAATAATGAACCCTCGGTGATGACGGATAGTTAATGCTCTTTCGTTATCACCGAAAACAAACGAATAAGGTGCAGTATGGCCATAACAATGACAGACACAGCGGCTTCTCGCGTCAGAACATTCTTGGATAACCGAGGTAAAGGCATCGGTTTACGCTTGGGTGTAAAGACAACAGGTTGTTCTGGAATGGCGTATGTTCTCGAGTTTGTGGATGAGCTGAATGAAGAAGATTCTGTCTTTGAACACTCTGGCGTTAAAGTAATTATTGACGCAAAAAGTCTAGTTTATCTTGATGGTACCGAGCTTGACTACGTTAAAGAAGGCTTGAATGAAGGGTTTGAATTTAACAACCCGAATGCTAAGGGCGAATGTGGTTGTGGTGAGAGCTTCAACGTATAATCGATAATGCCCATAGCGAGTGAGCTTTGGGCTCTGCAAGGGCAATATTTCCGATGAATTACTTCGAATTATTTGGGCTACCAAATCAGTTTAAACTGGATGGTAGCCTTCTTTCTTCACAATTTCGTGAGCTTCAAAGGCAGTTCCATCCCGATAAGTTTGCTGCAGCATCTGAGCGTGACCGTTTGTTGGCTGTGCAAAAAGCAGCTGAAATTAATGATGCGTATCAGGTTTTGAAAGATCCTATTTCTCGTGCAGAATACTTGCTTACATTCCACGGTCACGAGATCCAAGGCGAGCAGCAAACAATGCAGGATCCTATGTTCTTAATGGAACAAATGGAATTGAGGGAGGAGTTAGAGGAAATCCCTTCTCTCACTGATAATGAACTTGCGTTGTCAAACTTTGAAAGTAAAGTGCTCAAGATGTTTGAACATCAGCTCGAATTGTTAGAGTCAGAAATAGACCGTACGGATTGGGAACAGGCCGAAGATAGCGTACGCAAGCTCAAATTTATTGCAAAATTACAAAATGAAATACAACTGGTGGAAGAAAAACTCTTCGGCTAGTTAAAAAAGGATCGTATATGGCATTACTTCAAATTGCAGAACCAGGTCAAAGTTCAGCTCCACACGAGCATAAACTTGCTGCCGGGATTGATTTGGGTACGACCAATTCGTTAATCGCATCGGTGCGCAGTGGTGAAGCGAAGACATTAAATGATGAGAACGGGCAGAGTATTTTACCGTCAATCGTTAATTACTCATCCGATGGGTTAGTCGTAGGTGAACAAGCAAAGTCCTTGGCTGAGCAAGATCCAGAAAATACGGTTATATCTGTTAAACGATTACTTGGGCGTTCACTGGATGATATTCAGACTCGCTATCCTAATTTACCCTATCAATTTATATCGAGTGATAATGGCCTACCGGTTATTAAAACGTCTGGAGGCAACAAAAACCCGATTGAGGTTTCTGCCGATATATTAAAATCGTTGGGCAAACGCGCAGAAGAAACGTTGGGTGGTGAGTTAACAGGTGTTGTCATTACGGTTCCTGCTTATTTTGATGACGCACAGAGAGCTGGAACAAAAGATGCGGCCCAACTTGCTGGTTTGCATGTTCTTCGTCTTTTGAATGAACCGACCGCTGCCGCTGTTGCTTATGGATTAGACTCTGGCCAAGAAGGAGTGATCGCGGTTTACGATCTTGGCGGAGGTACCTTTGATATATCAATTCTTCGTTTATCTAAGGGGATCTTTGAAGTATTAGCTACAGGTGGTGATTCCGCCCTAGGTGGTGATGACTTTGATCATTTACTCGCTGACTATCTCATTGAGCAATCTGGTGTTACTCAAAATTTGAGTGCCGAGGAGATGCGTAAAGTTCTCAACGTGGCTACCCAGACTAAGATAACATTATCCACTCAGGATACTGCTGAAGTTAACGTTTTAGGGTGGCAAAGCAGTGTCACACGCGAAACTTTTGAAGCCCTGATAAGGCCGTTGATTAAAAGAACGATTTTATCTTGCCGAAGAGCTCTAAAAGATGCAGGTGTGTCTCCAGATGAAGTACTTGAGACCGTTATGGTTGGTGGGTCTACACGTACGCCTCTCGTACGTAAAATGGTTGGAGACTTCTTTGGCTCTGAGCCTTTAACTAGTATAAATCCGGATGAAGTGGTCGCTATTGGAGCAGGTATTCAGGCAGATATTCTTGCAGGTAATAAACCTGATTCTGAGATGTTGCTTCTTGATGTAATCCCTCTTTCCTTAGGTATAGAGACAATGGGAGGACTGGTAGAAAAGATCGTTCCTCGCAATACCACGATACCCGTAGCCCGAGCTCAAGAGTTCACCACGTTCAAAGATGGTCAAACAGCGATGAGTGTCCATGTTGTACAAGGTGAAAGGGAGCTAGTTGATGATTGCCGTTCTCTCGCGAGGTTCTCGCTAAAAGGGATCCCTCCAATGGCAGCAGGTGCTGCTCACATTCGAGTTACGTACCAGATCGATGCTGACGGTCTTCTTTCTGTGACAGCAATGGAAAAGAGTACCGGTGTTCAGTCAGATATTCAGGTCAAACCATCTTACGGTTTAAGTGATGATGAAGTGACGACCATGCTTAGAGACTCGATGACACATGCCAAGTATGATATGGAAGCTCGTGCACTTGCTGAGCAACGTGTGGAAGCAGACCGCGTTATCGAGGGATTAATTACAGCACTAAATGCTGATGGTGATGAATTGCTATCACCAGAGGAAAATCAGCAGTTATTGCAAGCCATAGAATCATTGATAGAAGTTCGTAATGGAAATGATGCCGACGCGATAGAGTTGGGAATCAAGGCGACAGATAAAGCAAGCCAAGAATTTGCTTCGCGTCGTATGGATAAGTCAATTAGAACTGCGTTAGCAGGTCAATCCGTTAACGATATTTAAGAGATAAATTATGCCTAAGATAATTGTATTACCGCATGAAGATTTATGCCCTGAGGGCGCGGTGTTGGAAGCTAACTCGGGAGATACAGTTCTTGATATTGCACTTAAGAACGGTATTGGAATTGAGCACGCGTGTGAAAAGTCCTGCGCTTGTACGACTTGCCATGTCATTATCCGTGAGGGCTTCGACTCAATTGAAGAAAGCGATGAGTTAGAAGATGATATGTTAGACAAGGCATGGGGGCTAGAACCTGAATCTCGTTTGGGATGTCAAGCGGTGGTTGCAGATGAAGACCTTGTTGTTGAAATACCCAAGTACACACTTAACCACGCTTCGGAAGATCATTAAAGAAACCATCTAACTTAAGATAAAAACTATAAATCTACTGGGAAGCAATATTTTATGAAGTGGACAGATTCAAGAGATATAGCGATTGAACTTTGTGATAAGTTCCCTGAGCTTGACCCAAAAACTGTGCGTTTTACTGACCTCCATCAATGGATCATTGAGCTGGAAGAATTTGACGATGAGCCCAATCGATCAAATGAAAAAATTCTAGAAGCGATCATTCTTTGTTGGATGGATGAGATGGACTAAGTTGCTTGGGTATAACTAAGTGACCGCAAGAAAGTTTATTTAGTGAGGTTACTTTGCAGCTCAGCTTTGAGGTTTTCTAGAGTTAGCGGTCAGTGGCCAATACATGGTTTACTTGATTCTGGCTTGAGGACTTTTTCTACCATAGGTACCTTGGCATCATCGGGGTATTCCTTTCAGAGTGCAAAGTGCCATTGTTTAAAAGCGGACTCTTATGTCCGTTTTTTTGAATTTATAACAAGAGTGTCGATATAACCGGATGCTTAGATAAGGCGTAGAAAGCGTCTCAATAAAGACAAGGAGAAACTATGTCTGCAAAAATGTCAGTAGTGCTAAGTCAGGAACATGCAGCGCCTCATTGGGGAAAGAACGCATTGCTCTCTTTTTCTGACTCTGTAGCGACAATCCACCTCAGTGGTAGTCAAAATTCAGATTTAATACAGAAAGCTGCAAGAAAGTTGGATGCCCAAGGGGTTCAAGATATCTCTCTTGAAGGCACATTATGGGATTTGGAGAGCATTTGGTCTTTCCATCAAGGTTACCGAGGTCCCAAGAAAAAAAATAGCCTTTCATGGTCTGAGTTAACATTCGAAGGTGTTTCTGAGTTAGAAGCTCGAATCAAAGCCACTGAATTTACACGAGAGATTATTAATAAAACCGCTGAAGAGGTTGCTCCTCGTCAATTGGCAACCATGGCCGCAGAATTTATTAAGTCTGTTGCACCTGAAGGTACGGTCACGGCACGTATTGTAAAAGATAAAGATCTGCTTGCTGAAGATTGGCAGGGGATTTATGCGGTCGGTCGGGGATCCGAGCGCACGTCGGCAATGCTGCAGCTCGACTTTAACCCTACTGGCGATGATAATGCTCCGGTTTTTGCTTGCCTAGTTGGAAAAGGGATAACCTTCGATTCTGGTGGTTATAGCCTTAAGCCATCGGGAATGATGACGGCAATGAAAGCAGACATGGGAGGCTCCGGTACTATTACAGGTGGGTTGGGTCTTGCAATTCTTCGAGGACTCAACAAGCGCGTGAAATTGATCCTTTGCTGTGCAGAAAATATGGTGTCAGGGAGAGCGCTCAAACTTGGTGATATCATTACCTATAAGAATGGCAAAACGGTAGAAATTATGAATACTGATGCGGAAGGGCGTCTGGTATTAGCCGATGGCTTAATTTATGCCAGTGAGCAAAACCCCGAATTGATCATCGACTGCGCGACGTTAACTGGTGCTGCAAAAAATGCGTTAGGCAATGATTATCATGCTTTAATGAGCTTTGATAATGAGCTTTCATCTCAAGCGTTGAAAGTTGCCAAAGAAGAAAGTGAAGGATTGTGGGCTTTGCCATTGGATGAATTCCATCGAGGTATGTTACCCTCAAACTTTGCGGACTTATCTAACATAAGTAGTGGTGACTATTCACCTGGTGCAAGCACGGCTGCCGCCTTTTTATCTTACTTCGTGAGTGATTACAAAAAAGGTTGGCTACATTTTGACTGTGCTGCGACTTACCGTAAATCTGCGACAGACAAATGGGCTGCTGGAGCGACTGGTGTAGGTGTACGCAGTATTGCTGGCCTTCTATTGCAGCAAGCTAACAAATAATATGAGTGGGAGGCTTAGAATGACTCCCCCTAAGACAACAACAAAAAGATAAAGGATACCCACCCTATGGCTCTAGAGAGAACTTTTTCTATTATTAAACCTGATGCGGTAGAGCGTGATCTTATCGGCGAAATTTATCGACGTATTGAGAAAGCAGGCCTTAAAATCATTGCTGCGAAAATGGTTACGTTAACTGAAGAGCAGGCCAGTGGTTTTTATGCTGAGCATGAAGGCAAAGATTTTTTCCCACCTCTTAAAGAATTTATGACATCTGGTCCAATCATGGTTCAGGTTTTAGAGGGAGAAAATGCGATTAGTCGTTACCGTGAATTAATGGGGAAAACGAATCCAGAGCAGGCTGCCTGTGGAACACTTAGAGCCGATTATGCGCTAAATATGCGTTTAAACTCTGTGCATGGCTCAGATAGTACTGAATCAGCAGCACGTGAAATTGAGTTTTTCTTTCCTGCATCTGAAATTTTTTCTCGGTAAAAATAAATTAAACGAGATAAAGTCGCTTACTGTGCGGCTTTTTTATGTGAATTTTTTTCACAGTGTATTCAAAAAAGTGTGATGAATTGCAAGGTTAAAAAAACGAAGTTTTAAAACACATACAAGTGTATCAGTCTTGACAGATTGTGATATACTCTGCGCGCAATTTATACCTTATTAACAGAGTAAGACAATGGCAGATTTATCAAAGTACAGAAACATTGGTATTTTCGCGCACGTTGATGCGGGTAAAACTACCACCACTGAGCGTATACTAAAGCTTACTGGTAAAATCCATAAAACTGGTGAAGTACATGACGGTGAGTCTACAACTGACTTCATGGAGCAAGAAGCTGAGCGTGGTATCACTATCCAATCAGCAGCTGTTACATGTGAGTGGAATGGCCACCGACTAAACGTAATCGATACTCCTGGACACGTTGACTTTACAGTTGAAGTATACCGTTCACTGAAAGTTCTAGACGGTGGTATCGGTGTATTCTGTGGTTCTGGTGGTGTTGAGCCTCAGTCAGAGACTAACTGGCGCTATGCGAATGACTCAGAAGTATCTCGTCTGATCTTCGTAAACAAACTAGACCGTATGGGTGCTGACTTCTTCCGTGTTGTTGACCAAGTGAAAAATGTTCTTGGTGCAAACCCATTAGTAATGACTCTTCCAATCGGTCGTGAAGATGATTTCGTTGGTGTCGTTGATGTTCTAACTCGTAAAGCGTACGTTTGGGATGACTCAGGTCTTCCAGAAAACTACGAAGTTCAAGACATCCCAGCAGACATGGTTGATGATGTAGAGCAATACCGTGAAGAGCTTGTTGAAACTGCTGTAGAGCAAGACGACGACCTCATGGAAGCTTACATGGAAGGCGAAGAACCGTCGATTGAACAGCTTAAAGCTTGTATCCGTAAAGGTACTCGTGACCTAGCGTTCTTCCCAACTTTCTGTGGTTCTGCATTTAAGAACAAAGGTGTTCAGCTTGTTCTAGACGCAGTTGTAGATTACCTACCTGCACCAACTGAAGTTGACCCTCAGCCTCTAACTGATCCTGATACAGGTGAAGCAACAGGTGAAGTAGCAACAGTTTCTGCTGATGAGCCACTAAAAGCACTAGCATTCAAAATCATGGATGACCGCTTTGGAGCATTAACTTTCGTTCGTATTTACTCAGGCCGCATGAAGAAAGGTGATACTATCCTTAACTCTGCGACGGGTAAAACAGAGCGTATTGGCCGTATGTGTGAAATGCAAGCGGACGAGCGTAACGAACTTACAGAAGCACAAGCTGGTGATATCATCGCAGTTGTAGGCATGAAGAACGTTCAAACTGGTCACACACTATGTGATCCTAAGCATGAATGTACTCTTGAAGCTATGATCTTCCCAGAACCTGTAATCTCCATCGCTGTAGCACCTAAAGACAAAGGGTCTACGGAGAAAATGGGTATTGCGATTGGTAAAATGGTTGCAGAAGATCCATCATTCCAAGTTGAGACTGATGAAGATTCAGGTGAAACAATCTTGAAAGGTATGGGTGAACTTCACCTAGACATCAAGGTAGATATTCTTAAGCGTACTTACGGCGTTGAACTACAAGTAGGTGCTCCTCAAGTAGCATACCGTGAAACTATCACGCAAGCTGTTGAAGATAGCTACACTCACAAGAAGCAGTCTGGTGGTTCAGGTCAATTTGCTAAAATTGATTACCGTATTAAGCCAGGTGAAGCAAATTCAGGTTTCACTTTCTCTTCTTCAGTAGTTGGTGGTAACGTACCAAAAGAATTCTGGCCTGCAGTAGAGAAAGGCTTTGGCAGCATGATGGAAACGGGTGTTCTTGCTGGATTCCCAACACTTGATGTTGAAGTTGAGCTATTCGACGGTGGCTTCCACGCAGTTGACTCTTCTGCTATTGCGTACGAAATCGCAGCGAAAGGTGCATTCCGTCAGTCTATGCCTAAAGCAGGTGCACAGCTTCTTGAGCCAATCATGAATGTTGATGTTTTCACTCCAGAAGACAATGTTGGTGATGTTATCGGTGACCTTAACCGTCGTCGTGGCATGATCAAAGATCAGCAAGCTGGTACAACAGGTGTTCGCATTAAAGCAGACGTACCTCTATCAGAAATGTTTGGTTACATCGGTCACCTACGTACTATTACTTCTGGTCGTGGTCAGTTCTCTATGGAATTTGCACACTACGCACCTTGTCCTGCAAACGTTGCAGAGCAAGTTATTGCTGAAGTAAAAGAGCGTAACGAAAAGAAATAATTCTTATCGTTCCCTATAGTAAAAAACCTGTAGCTTTTGCTGCAGGTTTTTTTATTTGTAAAGCTCAAAAAAGTTAACAAAGCTCTTTGCCTATGATGTGGGCTTTTACTCTGCAATAACTCCGTGCAGCCAGTTAGTGAAAGCTTGGATACGTTTTAATCGCGGTGATTCGTGATCATAAAATAAATTAAATTGGATACCTGGGTTCATACCGATCTGGAAAGGTTTAATAAGCAGGCCTCTGTTCACGAAATCATTGGCTAATGAATCTGAGGCTAAGCATGCCCCGTGACCGGCAACTACAGCATTCATTGCGTGATCAAATGTGCTCACTTCGGTCCATTGTACTGACTCCTTATTCATCTTTACGCCTGCTTGTGCAAACCAACTTTGCCAAGGGTAGCCACCTGATTGATAGTGAATCAACCAAGAACTGAGAAGCTGTTCTGGGCTGGTCAGCTCAATATTGTTGGCTAAGTGTGGTGAACAAAATGGGTAGATAGGCTCCTCGAACAAAAACTCTTTATGAAGTCCTACCGTATTGCCAAGTTCTTCACCTTGCCAGATAGCCAAATCAATATTGCCTTGTTTTAAGTTCGGTTCATCGCAACTTGTTTCGATTCTAATCGGAATATTTGGGTGCTGGGAAGAAAACTGCCAAAGTTTTGGAAGCAACCAGCATGATGCGAATGAGGGAGTTGAACTAACACATAAAAGTCCCTCTACGGGTTCACTTTGTAGTTGGTTTAAGCCAGTTATTATGCTCTCGAGACCTTGAGATACATGTTTGAACAAGATTTTGCCTTGCTCAGTAAGGCGCATCTCCCGTCCTTCTCTAACAAAAAGCTTACAACCAAGCCCATCTTCCAGTTGACGAATTTTTTGACTCACAGCAGCTTGACTAATAAAGAGTTCTTCAGCAGCGCGACTGTAGCTGTTTAATCTTGCTGCTACTTCAAAATAGCGTAGGCCAGGAAGGTGGTGAAGTCTTGAATCCATAGACGTACCTTGTTACTTAGAGTCTTTGTCGAAGCATAATAAAGTGTTTACGTTAAAAAGCAAAAGGGAGAGCGAATGCTCTCCCTTATTTGGTGGGATAAGATTTATTCTTCCCAAACAACGAGTTTGTCTTTTGGCCAGTTTTGCCCAACATCGTGGTACTTTTGTTCAAGAACATGACGCTTAATCTTGAGTGTTGGCGTTAGTATGCCATTCTCGATACTCCAAGGATCGTTAATCATGAGAACGCCTTTTATTTGTTCATGAGATTCTAACTCGGAGTTCATTTTAGCAATGACTTTTTCGGTCGTTTTTTCATAGCGCTTGCGATCGAAATTTGGGAAATCATGTGGTACGACTAATAAGATAGGGAAAGGCAGTCCCAATCCGATTAGGCACATCATTTCTACACGACTGTATTCGAACAGTTTCTTCTCAATAGGAACCGGAGCAACAAACTTCCCTTTTGCTGTTTTGAACGTGTCTTTTTTACGTCCTTGAATGGTGAGATAGCCTTGAGCATCAATAATGCCGATATCACCCGTATGCAACCATCCCTCAGAATCAAAAGACTCTTGCGTAGCAATATCATTTTTATAGTAACCGGAAAACATTCCTTTACTTCTGACCATGATTTCTTGGTCATCTGCAATCTTGAGCTCAATACCTGGTCCAGCGTTGCCGACACTACCAATTTTATCTGCTTTGAAAGGGTAGTTTAGAGTACTATAAGCAAAAGATTCGGTCATACCCCAAGCCTCGGTAATGTTCAAACCAACACTATGGTACCAGTCCAGCAGTGCTGGTGATACTGGGGCCGAGCCACATCCGAGTACTCTTGCTTGATCTAAACCTAATCCATCCGCTAGCTTTTTCTTTATCAGAGAGTTGATAAATGGAATCTTGAGCAATAAATTGAGTTTCTTTTGCGGTAGTTTATCTTGGATTCTTTGCTGGAAGAGAGTCCATAGCCTTGGCACTGAGATAAACAGAGTTGGGCGATGCATCTTAACATCTTCGATAAAGGTATCGAGAGATTCAGGAAAAGCTGTGGGAACGCCACCCATGATCGACGATCCAAAGATATAAACTCTTTCAGTAATATGGGCAAGAGGCAGATAGGAAAAGAGGCGGTCATTTTCTTGTATACCAATGTGATTTATTAATTGTTGAACTGACCAGCTAAACGCACCGTAAGTCAACATCGCACCTTTTGGTAAGCCCGAAGTTCCAGATGTATAGACGAGAGACATTAACTTATCATCATAGTGTTCTGGACGAGCCTCACTTGGTTGAGAAGCATTGATTAGATCGTTGAATTTATGCTCGCACTGTGGGGCAGAATCGTAGGGCAGAGCGATAGTAACAAGATCTGGCATCGCCGTAATTACTTCTTGCGTAGCTGTCGGATCATCAAGCTTACCACCTATAAGAACCGTACTTTCACTGTGAGTTAAGCAGTATTCTATGGTATCGGCTCCCGCTGTTGGGAATATTGGTACGCTAATAAAGTCGCCTAACATCATGGCTAAATCGCAAATAAACCATTCTGCACAATTTTTAGAAATTAATGCGACTTTATCTCTTGGCTTTAATCCCAATCCATTTAACGCGCTGACTAACTTTAACGCTTTATCAGCTACTTCTGAAAATGTGTACTCTACAAACTGTCTGTCGATAATTTGTTTGAGGTAAATATCATCAGGGCGCTCCTCTGCCCATTTTAATATCATCTCATTTGGTGGTGGGAGGGTACAGTTGGATTTGCTTAACTCGTTAGGCTGAATCATTCTCTAACTCCATGTTATCTGCAAAGTTATGCTTATAGTTTTATTGTTAATTAAATGTTAATCTAGCATACTGGTAAGACCTGAGAAAAGCTATTGTGTATAGTTTTCTTTTTTCTTGTGAAGCTCACACGGGTACAGAGGCTTTTAAAGTAAAGCATTGGTCAGTTCCCCAGTAAATACTCCAAAAAGAATAAAGAATATCACTAACCATAAAATAGGCAGTTTTAACTGCTTCCAGAGTAGAGCACCAATTAAAACTCCAGCCAGATCAGATGAAGTTAATACTGCGTTGACAAAAACGGGCTGATAAAATGCAGCCACCAATAGCCCTACAACTGCCGCATTAACTCCTGTGAGTACAGCCGTAACCTTGGGTTTTTGTGCTAGAGCTTGCCAGTGGGACATTACCGTCATGAGTAATAGAAAGCCGGGCAAAAATACACCAAGTGTGGCCAGCAAAGCACCAAAGATGGGAGCTGAAGGGTATAGGAAATAACCTAAATAGGTTGCTAAGGTAAACATTGGGCCCGGTACAGCTTGAGCCGCAGCATAGCCAGTTAAAAAGGTATTTTGTTCGATCTGGGCACCCAGCAAGTTTTGTAGTAAAGGAAGAACGACATGGCCTCCACCAAAAACAAGGCTACCAGCTTGAAAAAAGTCACTAAAAATAGCGAGAAAGGGTATAGAAGAAGTAATGAAAGGAAGGCCGAATAATATTGCTACAAACAAGACCGCTGGTGCATAGGACACATGAACTTTTTTGTGTTCTATTTGCTTGGGCTTTGATAAAAACCAGTAGCCAACCATACCTGAAATAGTGATTGCGAGTATCTGAGTTACTGTGTGAGGAAGAACTAACAAGATTACGGCAGTTAACAAGCATAAACTTACCGTGATTTTATTAGTACAGAAGGTTTTATACATCCCCCAAGCAGCGTCAGCAACAACAATGACGGCAAGCAGTTTGAGTCCGTGTACAATGCTTTCAAACAAGTTTGTATCAGTAAATTGACTACTCAATGCCGCTAATGTGATCATGATGATGATTGAAGGAAGCGTAAACCCTAGGAAAGCCATACAGCCACCAATAACCCCTCCTCTCTTATAGCCAATAGCGAACCCGACTTGGCTCGATCCTGGCCCTGGTAAAAACTGACTTAATGCGACAAATTGAGCGTATTCTTCATCAGTTAACCATTGATATTTATCGACAAAGTGATTTCTGAAGTAACCAATGTGCGCAGCTGGCCCGCCAAAGCTTATCCAGCCTAACCAGAAAAAGGTAGTAAAAATATTAATCATAAAATTATATTTGTTTATGAAGTATGTCGATAATGTACGCAATGGCTTATGATGATTCAAATTAATGATTTCGATATTTGATATGAATTAAATGGGACGGTAATGGCGCAAGAATTGAATTGGAAGAACGTCGATCTTAACTTATTGGTTGCGTTTAATATGCTATACCAATGTCAGAGTGTCAGTTTAGCGGCTGAGAAGTGTTTTGTGAGCCAGTCTGCAATGAGCCATTCCTTGCAGAGGATGAGAACTCTTTTTGATGATCCTTTATTTGAGCGAGTAGGCCACAAAATGGAACCTACTCAGTATGCTCTCCAAATTGCACCAACAGTAGAAAGGTTACTGAGTACCGTTCAAAACGAGCTTCTGGTCAAGGCTCATTTTTCACCTGAGCACTATGGAGATAGTTGGAAGATAGGTCTAACCGATTACGCTGAACAGTTATATGCGCCGCAACTGTTTGATGCCATCAAATTGAAGTCACCTCACTCTCAAATAAGCTTTGTAAATGTTAATCGAAGTAATTATGTAAAAGTCAGTGAGCAAAGTTCATTAGATGTTATTGTTGGGAGTATCGTCGATATTAGCCCTCATTTTCATACTGAACTTCTCTACATGGAGCAGCATTTATGTTTATTTGACTCACAAGTTGTTGAACTCAAAGGTAGCATAAGCTTTGAAGAGTTTATCTCCTTGGAACATGCTTTGGTTAGTCCTAATGGGAAACTAGCCAGTCAGTTAGACAGTCAACTGGCAAAGCTCGGTTATCAACGCAGAGTCGCAGTTTCATCTCGGCACTTTCTCACGATAAAAAACTTATTAGAAGGGCGAAAATTACTGAGTATTGTTCCTGCTCGTTTTGCAAAGAGGATGCAAGAGACATCTTCACTCAGCGTTCTTCAGTGCCCAGTAGAAATTTCGGAATTTCCTATATTATTGATTTATAAGAAAAACATTCGAAATGAAGAAAAGAACTTATGGTTACGGAAAGTGGTCAAGTCTATAGTATATTGAGAGGAACGCTGAATTGTTTTGCTACGGACTACGGGAAAAACTATGAATAAAATAACCGTAAGGTCTTACAACCGTACTTCTGATGGCCATTGTCATCATTATCATCAAATTCTATTGCCAATAAAAGGCTACATTGATTTGAAACTTGATGACGAGGCGATAACGGCTTGTTATGGAGATTGTGTGGTCATACTTGCAGGGTGTTTCCACGAGTTTTATGCCCATGAAGATTTTCGCTTTCTAGTGATTGATACCGATATACTGCCAAATCCAATTTATGAAAGTGGCAGTGGTTTACGTATTCTTGATGAAGCTGCGCAGCAATATCTTGTTTTTGTTGAAAAACAAATAGTGCATCATATTGAAGATGATGTGCAGGCAGCTATGCTCACATTATTGTATAAACTGATTCTAAGTCAGTGTGCATCATTTAAAATCGACCCAAGAATTAGAAAAGTAATTCAATTGATTCATCAAGATGTCAGCAGGGAATTCTCGATTGAAGAACTAGCCAGTACTGCCTGTTTGAGTCATTCCCAATTTAAACTTCTATTTAACAAAAGCATTAACATGACACCGATTCGGTACATTACCAAGTTAAAGATGGAGAAAGCTCGCTCTCTTCTGAGTAATACGGATACACCGATTAATTTAATTGCTGAGCAGGTTGGTTTTAGCAACCCATCCTCATTTACACGCAGTTTTAACGCTTATTTTGGCGTTACTCCAAAGACTTTTCGCTCAGGGGCTTAGGGTCAGTTCGTTTTCGATAATAGACGATGCTTATCGTGACTAGCGAAATTCCTAGTAGCGTGACCTTACTGAGTGTCGTGCCAAAAATAGCATAGTCGAAACAGTACGTGGTAGGTGGTACAGCGTAAAACAATAGACTGACACGATCTGGTTGGTCATGGTTGTTCATATAAATGAGTAGAAGAAATGCGCCAATAGATACAACTAAACTCATCCACAATAGGGCGATGAGCAACAAAATATTCCATTCCACACTCCAACCAATTACCGTGCTTACAATTGTAAAAATAATGCTAGATAACAGACATTGGTAAACCATTGCTCTTACTGGGTGGATCCCTTCATTTTTTTTGACTGTGCCAAAAGTCAAAGACAACAAAGCCAGAAGCGCAAAAACGTTACCCCAGCCATTCATCTCTTTAAGTTGGCTCGTACCGATCACGGCAATGCAGAGCCCTGAGAACCCGATGATTAAACATATTTTTTTGCTTATCGGTAGGGTAATTTGTTGAATAAAAGGTACCAGAAGAGGGTGAGCTCCTAATATCAATGTAACCAGACCAGGCGACATACCTGTGCCTATTGCAAGAGTGTAAAAACTAAGGTAACAGACTTGGAGCAATAAGCCTGTTACTAACGCATCTTTTATGTGATCTTTTGAAGGAGAAGGCCATAAAGGCTTCTTTACTAGCTTATAGGTAATAGAAATAAAGAGCAGCGATAATAGTGCACGGAGGGCGAGGAAATTCCACTCATTTGTGTATTGTAAACCGAGCTTGACCATCACAGCGCCGCTACTCCACATAACCAGAAAGAGAATAGGGCTCAAGATAATTAAATGATTCATTTTTCACCATGGTATTTTCAAGTCTGTTGATTGGGTTTGAAAATATAGGTGGTTTTTTTTAAAGATAATGATCCCAGAGGCTTTTTCTCTATGCCTGAAAGCCGGAATGCTAGGTTCCTTGGCTTTAAAGCGCGCAAGCTAGGAGAAATTAGCCTCCTTGTACTAGTTTGTCTATCAATGGATAGTTATGTTTATTTACACCAGCGTAGTTTTTATATTTTGGGTCTAAACGATCATTTTCTATTGGAAAGTTCCAGCCAATCGTTTGTTTGATAAATTGTTTAGCAAAGTCTTCTGACACCTCTAAGCATCCAGAGAGAACCGTATCAACATAAGTTTGCATAATTGGGCTCAAGTTACAGGGGGGCTCTGAATAATCCTTGGTGTAAACCCATACAGTGTCCTTGGTAGAGAGAGAGAGTTGACTGGTTATGCAAGTACGATCCAGTTTTACCCTTTGATAGCCATTTTCACGTGCGTCAAATTCAAGTAGCTCCTCGTCATTAACTCGAAGTATGACTCCATTGACCTCTCCTTGTCCCCTACTGACAACCAGAGGTGAAAGTGTATTGTTATCGCCGACTTTTCCCCAATAGCGTCGCAGGCCCTCTACGGTTGCGGGGATCGCTTCTGCCGTTTGGCCGGTAAGTTTACGTGATGCGGAATTCATCAAGCTGCCGTAGCCAAAAATATATTGGTTCATTCCATGTCTCGTCTGAAAATATATTTGTTTCGGTTAACTTAACGATTTTTTACGACAAATGGAAGTGATGTAAAACGTTATTTGTGAGTCATATTGACATTATTCCAATCAGGTCATAATGACTCTTTAAGATTTTTTTGTTTTTAAAGTTATGTTTTTGAATGGTTTTTAAGTTTGGACTATTTTTTGCAATGGTAAAGTTAAGGTGCTTCATTTTGAGGAGATATAAGGTGATTAATATTACCGACAATGCCAAAGAGCAGGCCATAATACCCATTTTGAGACTTTCATTTCGCCCATTTTTTTTACTGGGTTCTGGCTACGCTATTGTTGCAATCTCAATATGGGTATGGATGTTTAATGTGGGGCAGCCTTCTCTATTACAGGTGCCGGCGGTATGGTGGCATGTCCATGAGATGTTGTTTGGTTTTTCAATGGCTATTGTGGTTGGTTTTGTTTTAACCGCGATACAGAACTGGACTGGTGTTCCCGGTACCAAAGGCTATCGTTTAGGTTTGATGGTCGCACTATGGTTACTTGCCCGATTATTGTTTTGGATACCAGTTTCGATATGGGTTATATGTTTCATTGAGAGCCTGTTTTTACTATACGTTGCGTACGAAATTGGGCACCGAATAGTGATAACCAAGGGGTGGCGAAACCTCTTTTTCTTGCCTTTGTTTTTGTTGGCAATTGGTGCCAATATAGCGAGTTACTCGGTGTTAGATAAAGTCTTACCTTTCTCTGCTAGTGATGTGTGGCAAGCCATGATGTGGTGGTTTACTTTGTTACTATCGGTCATGGGTGGCAGAGTCATCCCTTTCTTTACTGCACGTAAACTTAATTTCTCTCCACCAATACCTATCAAGTTCGTTGAATGGGGTGGCAGTCTTGTTTTATCTTTGTTGTTTATATTGAGTTTTTCTCCAGCCGCTTTTAATCAGTTTGGACCTTCTTTAATGCTGGTTGCTGGAGGCTTACAAACGATAAGATTGTTTAGGTGGAAACCATGGAAAACAATCAAAGTACCATTACTTTGGTCGCTTCATCTTGCGTATTTTTGTATACCGATGAGTCTTATTCTAAGAGGGCTGAACTACAATCATCCATTAGAGCACCACATGTTACACCTTTTCGTTATCGGCGCATTGGCTGGCTTGATTTTGTCAATGATCACTCGAGTGACAATGGGTCATACGGGACGTGCTATTTATCAAGGGCCTAATATGATGTTGGGTTTTGTTGCATTAATGTCTGCTGCAATGTGTCGCAGTATAATGGTCGGCCTATTTCCAACCGAGATCTTACTTTGGGTTAATATCAGCGCGATATTATGGGGATGCGCATTTGGTTACTACTTATTGCGTTTTGGTAAGATGTTAGTGATAAAGAGAGTTGATGGATATCCAGGTTGAGGCAAAACCTCACCCTGGAAAGCGAGAGTTATATGGCGGTTGAAAGATTAACAACTGGACTCTGGTGTTGAGCGTTGACATAGTCTTCAAGGTGTCTCTTTTCTTGATCATTCAGGTATAAGCCGAGCTTAGTTCTACGCCATAAGATGTCTTCTGCCGTTACCGCGAGTTCATTCTCAATCAAATAATCTATTTCACGTTGATATATACCCGATGCTTCGCTAGAAAAACAAATACCCAAATCTTCTTGTGTAGTGATGTTTTCGAGTAATTTCCACGTGTAGTTTCCAAACTGGGTAACATATCTAAACAATAGATCTTCTTTCATCCATGGGTATGACTGGTGGATGGTTGAGGCTAATTGTTCTCGTGAGCAACTGAAGTTCCCTCCAGGAAGTGCTTGTTTAGCTGTCCATGCACTACCCATTTGAGGTAAGAAGGGAGCAAGTTTGTTCAGTGCAGCTTCTCCCAATTTACGGTAAGTAGTTAACTTTCCGCCAAATACAGACAAAAGAGGCGCTTGATCAAGCTCCGCTTCTATTTCAAGCGTGTAATCACGAGTGATTGCTTGAGGTGAGTCAGACTCGTCATCACACAGTGGGCGGACACCACTGAAACTAGAAACGACGTCCTCTCGCTGGATTTGGTGAACAAAGTGTTGGTTAACGACATCAATGAGATAGTCGACTTCTTCCTCTGAAATGGCGACTTTTCTTGGATCGCCTTTGTATTCGACGTCAGTTGTCCCAACGATAGAAAACTTATCCAGGTAAGGTATCAAGAAGACGATCCTGCTATCCTTATTCTGAAGAATATACGCCTGTGATTCATCATGAATACGCGGAACGACAATGTGGGAGCCCTTTATCAAGCGTATATTTCTGGGGGAGTCTTGATCCAAACTATCATCAAAAAACTGTTTTACCCATGGGCCAGCTGCATTTACAAGAGAGCGCGCTTTGCGTTTAAATGTCTCTCCTGTGATGGTATTTTTAATGGTAATTAACCAAATGTCACCTTCTCTGCAGGCATGCTCGACTTTACAATAATTGCGAACTTCAGCATGGTTCTCTTTTGCTGCCATGATATTTAGAATGACTAGCCTCGCATCGTCAACCCAGCAGTCAGAATACTCAAACCCTTTTTTTATCTCAGGCTTTAGAAGCCCTGATTGCGCAAGATTGATTGTTTCGCTAGCGGGTAGTGTTGTTCTCTTTCCGAGATTGTCGTAGAGAAATAGCCCGCATCTGATCATCCACGCAGGACGCAAGAACGGCCGGTGAGGTAATCTAAACCTCATCGGTTGAGCAATGTGCGGGGCTTTGTTTAATAATACTTCTCGCTCAGCAAGGGCTTCTGAAACCAAGCGAAATTCATAATGTTCTAGGTAACGCAGTCCGCCGTGTATCAACTTAGAGCTTGCAGACGATGTAGCGCTGGCAAAATCCTGAGCTTCGTACAGTCCCACCGATAAACCTCGACCGGCAGCATCGGCTGCAATACCAGCACCATTGATACCACCACCAATGACCACTAAATCAATTATCTTGTCTTCATTGTAAACGAAAGTCATAAGGTAACCTTTCTTGAGCGAACGAACATTTTTGTTTGGTTTTAATCCTACATTAACTTTCGTTTGTGATCATTAATTATTTTCGTTTTTGTTCTATTTGAGCAAAAATAAAGCGCCTTTGTTGCCAAAGGCGCTTTGCTACTCGGTATTAAATGCTGGCTAGTTTTGTTTGGAGGTGACTTGTAGGGGGATTGAGTGTTCGTCAAGAATTGAGCAAATTTCTTTGGGTGGTTGTTTGTCGGTAAAAAGCATGTGTAATTGAGAAATGTTTCCTAGTTTCACCATGGCATTGCGACCAAACTTTGAATGATCAACAGCAAGGAAAACACTGCGACTATTTTCAATAATGACTTTCTTAACCCTTACTTCGTGATAATCAAAATCAAGTAGTGAACCATCAAGGTCAATACCACTAATACCCAAAATACCAAAATCAAGTCGAAACTGTTTGACGAAGTCGAGTGTTGCTTCACCGACAATGCCACCATCAATATTACGAACCTCTCCTCCAGCAAGAATCACGGTACATTCACTATTCGGCATCAAAATAGTGGCGACATTGATATTATTGGTCACGACCCGAAGCTGTTTATGATTTTTACTCAGTGCTCTTGCAATGGCTTCCGGCGTGGTGCCGATATCAATGAATAAAGTTGCTCCATCGGGAATGTGCTTGACCACCTCTTCTGCGATGACATCTTTTTCATTTAGGTTCATGCTTTTTCGAGCGTTGTAAGATGTATTTTCTGAACTCAGGGGAATGGTTGCTCCTCCATGATAGCGACGGATTTTATTTTCATTCGCTAACTCATTGAGGTCACGTCTAATGGTTTGTGGGCTAACGTCGAACTTTTCCACCAATTCATCAGTACTCACGTAGCCTTGTTTTTGGACCAATGCAATAATCTGCTGGTGACGCGGAATCTGCTTCATTGCTGGCTCCTCAGCATATCAGAGAAGATAGACATGTTTATCCCTATAATGAATATCAAGAATTGATGCTATTGTGCGTGAATTTCAGTGTGATGAGAAGTAATGACAGCCAAGAATCGAGCTCTAGACGCAAAAAAATAGCGTAATCTTTTACGCTATTTTTATTGCATTGCGACTTATTGAATAATGTTATTCAACCAAAATATTAGTCTTCATCATCGCGCATATCTGCCCATGATTGAGCGCATTTAACAGCGCGTTTCCAGCCTTTATAGCGCCTTTCTCGTTTTGATTGATCTTTGGTCGGGATAAATGAACGGTCAAGTTCCGATTTGTTTCTCACCTCATCAAGATCTTTCCAGTATCCAACGGCCAAGCCCGCGAGATAGGCTGCTCCTAGTGCGGTCACTTCTGTTACTTTTGGTCTATCAACATTGGTATCAAGAACATCGGCTTGGAACTGCATCAAAAAGTTATTGGCCACGGCACCACCATCAACGCGCAAACTATTTAATGTCATGTTGGAGTCTGCCTGCATTGCATCCAAAACATCACGCGTTTGATAAGCAATGCTCTCTAGTGTAGCTCTGATGATATGGTTTGCACTAATGCCTCGAGTTAGGCCCACGATTGTTCCTCTGGCCCAGGCATCCCAATATGGGGCCCCAAGTCCGGTGAATGCAGGCACAACATAAACACCATTTGAAGAATCTACTTTTGTTGCGAAGTACTCGGAATCTCTTGCATCAGCCAGTAGCTTCATTTCATCTCGTAACCATTGGATAGACGCACCTCCCATGAATACAGCACCTTCCAGAGCATAAGAAGGGCCGCCATCGGCAGCACAAGCTAATGTGGTTAACAAGCCATGACTTGATTTTACTGGCGCATCTCCGGTGTTCATCAATAGAAAACAACCGGTACCGTAAGTATTCTTCGCTTGCCCAGCCTCAACACACATTTGTCCATACAGTGCCGCTTGTTGATCTCCCGCGATTCCCGCAATTGGAATCCGAATACCGCCTTTACCACCTATGTTTGTTTGACCATAGATCTCAGAAGAGCGTTTAACTTCTGGCATCATAGACGCTGGGATACCGAGTTCATCTAACAACTTTTCATCCCAAGACAAAGAGTGGATGTTGAATAACATGGTACGAGAGGCATTAGTATAATCGGTAACGTGAACTCTTCCTTGGGTCATTTTCCAAACTAGCCAAGTATCAACGGTTCCGAATAACAGTTTGCCTGACTCAGCATCTTCTCTAGCACCCTCGACATTGTCCAAAATCCATTTAATTTTCGTTCCTGAGAAATAAGGATCGAGTACCAAGCCCGTGTTGTCTTTAACGTAGTCTTCTAAACCTCGCTCTTTTAATTCTTGGCAGATATTGGCGGTTCGACGACATTGCCAGACAATCGCATTGTACACAGGTTTACCCGTTTCTTTGTTCCATACTATGGTTGTCTCTCTTTGGTTAGTGATACCAATTGCTGCCAGTTGATCGCTCGTGATGCTTGATTTGGCGAGTGCTTCGACCAGCGTCGAGCTTTGGCTTGCCCAAATCTCAAGTGGATTGTGTTCAACCCAACCGGACTTAGGGTAAATTTGGCTAAATTCACGCTGAGATATACTCACGATGTTAGCATTATGATCGAGGATTACGGCACGAGAGCTTGTCGTACCTTGGTCTAAGGCAACAATATATTTGGGCTCTTTCATGGTAAGAATTCCTTTTCTTTTCTTTACCTTCATTTTAGTTAGTGCATGGCAACTAGACTATTGGGTTCCTTTTACCATACTGCGACTACGTCGTATATTCTCACTGTTTGATTACATGGTGAATCAAAGGCTTGATATTAGACAATATTCTGTTGCGTATCACTTTAAACTAGTCAGGACGTTCGTTAAATTCAGGTTTATTACTTCCCTTCGCTGTTCTAGGTTTACCAAGCTAGTCAGATCGTTTATCTATCATTATCGAGAAGATGTAAACTTTTTCGAAAATAAACGCTCAATAAAAGTGAACGTTTTCGCATAAAGTTATCAATAGTAGTATTGTTGATGGTCTGCTTTTGCCTGAGATAATCAAAAGCGGCAATCAACAGGTTGCAAAAAAGCAGTAGTTAGGCAGCTATTTTATTGTGATCTATCATTATCCTAATTATTTACCATATGAATGGTTTTATTGCTTTTAATTCCAATATTGTATTAAAATTATTGACTTTTTTAATCTAATTCTTACCCATTAGTCATTTTTTTAACTATTGCTATGCCAATATAAAGTCCAAATTTAGTGATTTCAATCACATTATTTTATCTCTCTATAATTAGCTTAATCAATTTTGCTTCTTATTTAATCCTTGTCACAGAAATTAAATGAATTTCTACTAGCATGCGTGTTCTTTCGAACGAAACTTATTTTTTGCTCGTTCGAGTTTAAATAATCCCCACAAATTATAATGAGGCCCCTATGTTTGGAATCTTCAAACCTAAGGCGCACATCGAACGCTTACCCTCCGATAAGATCGATAGTGTGTATTCTCGCCTGCGTTGGCAGCTCTTTATCGGCATCTTTGTCGGTTACGCTGGTTACTATCTCGTACGTAAAAACTTCAGCTTGGCTATGCCTTACTTGATTGAGCAAGGGTTTAGTCGTGGTGACCTTGGTGTCGCGCTTGCTGCCGTTTCGATTGCTTATGGACTGTCAAAGTTCTTAATGGGCAGTGTTTCCGACCGCTCTAATCCGCGTTACTTTCTGAGTGGCGGCTTACTTATGTCCGCATTGGTGATGTTCTGTTTTGGCTTTATGCCATGGGCAACAGGCAGTATCACAGCCATGTTTATCCTTCTCTTCATCAACGGATGGGTTCAAGGTATGGGGTGGCCTGCATGTGGAAGAACCATGGTGCATTGGTGGTCTCGCAAAGAGCGTGGTGAAATTGTATCGGTTTGGAACGTTGCTCACAATGTTGGGGGAGGGCTTATTGGTCCTTTGTTCATTCTTGGTTTATGGGCATTCAATGACGACTGGCGCACCGCTTTCTATGTACCTGCTTTTTTTGCCACTCTTGTCGCAATTTTTATTTGGTTAACTGTAAGAGATACACCACAATCTTGTGGTTTGCCTGCCATTGAGGAACATAAAAATGATTACCCTGATGACTATGATAAGTCTCATGAAACAGAGATGACGGCCAAAGAAATATTTTTCAAATATGTTTTTGCAAACAAACTATTGTGGTCCATTGCCATCGCGAATGCATTTGTTTATTTAATTCGTTACGGCGTGCTCGATTGGGCTCCTGTTTATTTGAAAGAAGCAAAGGAATTCTCAGTAGATAAATCTTCATGGGCTTATTTCTTATATGAATGGGCTGGTATACCAGGAACGTTATTATGTGGGTGGATCTCAGATAAATTGTTCAAAGGACGACGTGCACCGGCAGGTATTTTATTCATGGTGCTAGTAACTTTTGCAGTGTTAGTTTATTGGTTTAACCCTGCAGGCAACCCAACCATTGATATGATGGCTCTAATTGCTATCGGGTTCCTTATTTATGGCCCGGTCATGTTGATTGGTCTTTACGCATTAGAGCTCGCGCCTAAAAAGGCAGCGGGTACCGCAGCTGGTTTAACTGGGTTATTCGGTTACTTAGGCGGTGCTGTAGCAGCAAATGCCATCCTAGGATATACGGTTGATCATTTCGGTTGGGATGGTGGCTTTATGATATTAGTGGGCTCATGTATTGCTTCGATCATCTGTTTGGTTTATGCCTTGCTTGGTGAAAGAGCCCATCATGCTCAAAAATTACGTGAAAAAGAAGCATCAGCTCAATAGATAATTCAAAAGGCTGTGCAAGCAGCCTTGTTGTTTGAGGAATAAGTAATGAAAAGACTCTCATTTTTTGCCGCGGCCATGGCTCTTTGTGTATCATCAGGCATATTGGCAAAACCACTCGTGATCGCTCATCGTGGTGCTTCAGGTTATTTGCCCGAGCATACTCTCGAAACAAAAGCGCTGGCTTACGCGATGAAACCTGATTTCATTGAGCAAGATGTTGTTATGACAAAAGATGACCAACTGGTTGTTTTGCATGACCACTATTTAGATCGTGTCACCAATGTTGCAGAGGTGTTTCCTGATCGCGCTCGAGAAGATGGTCGCTATTACGCGATCGACTTTACTCTAGCAGAAATTAAATCCTTGCAAGTGACCGAAGGATTTAATATTGATGAAAAAGGTAATAAAGTTGCTGGTTATCCAGATCGATTCCCGATGTGGAAATCTTCTTTTACTGTCCCAACTTTTGCTGAAGAGATTGAGCTTATTCAAGGTTTAAATAAAACTTTGGGCTATGATATTGGTATCTATCCAGAGATTAAAGCTCCTTGGTTCCATCGTCACGAAGGCAAAGATATCTCTAAAGCTGTGCTTAAAGTACTAAAGCAATATGGTTATGTATCCCACTCGGACAAGGTTTACCTTCAATGCTTTGATGCTAACGAACTTCAGCGTATCCACAACCAATTGATGCCTACGATGGACATGAACCTAAAACTTGTTCAGCTTATGGCTTACACCGATTGGAATGAAACCATGGAGTATAAATCTGGTAAAGCGATGCCTTACAGCTACGACTGGATGTTTGAAAAAGATGGAATGAAAAAAGTGGCTGAGTACGCGGATGGGGTTGGGCCTTGGAAGCCGATGTTGGTTGATGATACTTCCACTAAAAGTAACATTGTTATTAAACCGCTAATGAAAGCGGCAAAACAAGCGGGCTTGCAAGTTCATCCTTATACCTTCCGCGCTGATCCGGGGCGAATTCCTGCTTATACTGATAGCTTTGAAGGGATGCTAGACATCTTTTACAATCAGGTAAAAGTAGATGGATTATTCACTGATTTCCCAGATAAAGCGGTCAGTTTTTTAAATAAATAAGGTGAATTTTAGTGATGATCCCCACCCACAATGGCTGGGGATCATTGTTATCAGTTGTTGCTGTGTAGCTCAGAGTTGAGTTCTACAGCCGTTTTGTTTGCTAAGCACTCAATCCGACCTGTTATCGAATTGCGACGGAAAAGTAAGTCTGAGACTCCAGCAAGCTCACGTGCTTTCACTGTTTCTACTTCTTGGCCATTTGAATCTAACATTTGCACTTTTGACCCTTCAGTTATGTACAGGCCCGCCTCTACTGTGCAGCGGTCACCCAGTGGGAAACCAATCCCTGCATTGGCACCAAGCAGAGAGCTTTCACCAATAGAGATGACAACTTTTCCTCCACCAGACAATGTTCCCATAATTGAAGCGCCTCCACCAATGTCAGAATGACTACCAACTACGACACCTGCAGAGATACGGCCTTCAACCATACTTGCACCTTGAGTGCCGGCATTAAAGTTAATAAAACCTTCATGCATGACGGTTGTACCTTCTCCGACGTGAGCACCGAGACGTACTCGAGAAGTGTCTGCGATTCTAACACCTGATGGAACAATGTAGTCGACCATTTTAGGAAACTTATCAACGCAATCGACAGATAATACACGCCCAGCTAATCGAGCATCAATTTGACGTTCGGCTAATTCTGGTAGATCAATCGGCCCTTCATTTGTCCAAGCAATGTTATGCAGTAGGCCAAATATTCCATCAAGAACAGTACCATGGGGTTTTACGAGGCGGTTAGAAATTAGTTGAAGCTTGAGGTAACCTTCTGCAACAGATGTCGGCTTCTCATCAGTTGCGAGTATAACAACAACAAGTGGTTTGTCCGATTGGGAAGCTTTAGCTGCAAATGAAGCATTGAGCTTATCACCATGCATCTCGAAGGTGGAAGCAAGTTCGCTGCTTTGTTCTGGAGTAATTTCTAGTGTTTCATTACCGTTTGAGTACTTCACAATGGAAGCGATCGCCGTAACTAAATTATCCGAGGGTTCAAGCACTGGGTTTGGAAAAAATGCTTCAATAATTTTGTTATCACGGTTTTTTGTCGCCGTTCCGAGAGCTAGCGAAAAATAAGCCATATTGTATCTCCATAATATGTTCATTTGAGAAAGGCTTATTGAGCCTTTGAGTTTGCATTTTTTTTATCATAAAGAGAGCCTGTTAGACTTTAAAGAGGATTAAGAGATAAAGTCTTTGAGCCGATATTTTTTGTCTCTTTAGAGATGTTTTGTCTTTTAAGCTACATGTATCCAAGTGGCTTAAAAATGCAGGATTCAGAGCGATACCACAGTATTGAGTTCAAGCAATGTGAAAAATCGTCATTGTGATTGTTGCAAATAAAAAGCCCAGAGCTAGGCCCTGGGCTTTGATGTTCTTTACGAATCATTACATGAAATCGTATAGCATTAATTACTTGCTTAGGTCAGATGCGTGCTCAGTAAGGAACGCTGCAACGCCTTTTGGAGATGCGTCCATACCTGCTTTACCTTCTTCCCACTGTGCAGGACAAACTTCACCGTTTTTCTGGTGGAAGTTAAGCGCGTCTACCATACGAAGCATCTCATCAATGTTACGTCCTAGTGGTAGGTCGTTAACAACTTGATGGCGAACTACGCCTTCTTCGTCGATTAGGAAAGAACCACGGAATGCAACGCCAGCTTCTGGATGCTCGACATCATAAGCTTTACAAATCTCGTGTTTCACGTCAGCAACAAGAGGGTACTTAACTTGACCGATACCGCCATCTTCGATAGCTGTATTACGCCATGCGTTATGAGAGAATTGAGAATCGATTGAGATACCAATAACTTCAACACCTTTAGCTTGGAAATCAGCCAGGCGGTTATCAAAAGCGATAAGCTCAGACGGGCAAACGAAAGTGAAATCTAGTGGGTAGAAGAAAACAACGGCTTTCTTACCTTTTGTGAATTCTGCGAAGTTGAAGTTATCAACAATTTCACCGTTACCAAGAACAGCTGCTGCAGTAAAGTCTGGGGCTTGACGACCGACTAGTACCATTTTTTGCTCCTAAAATATGTGGTTACAACCTTGCAACCTTATGTTGAGGTTGAGTCTGTTTTTGTCCGCGACAAACTATAGTACAGATTGCGCCATGTAAAAAAGCGAATTAAATAGATTAAGTTAATCGAAAAAAGCGATTATAATTGTAAGGCGTACAGTCCCCGCGTCACATGGCTTATTAGTAGGTAAATATGAATAAATGGCCCAGCCTAAAACAGTTACATTATCTCATTACTCTTCATGAAACCCGGCATTTTAACGATGCGGCCAGGAAGTGCTTCGTTAGCCAATCAACTTTGAGTAAAGGGATTCAAAATTTAGAGCAACTTATTGGTTGTTCACTTTATGAAAAGAAGGATAAAAAAGGTCCACTTGTTTTTACTCAAGCTGGTGAGCAAGTCGTAAAGCAAGGCAGGGATTTACTTGCAAAAGGAAAAGATTTGGTTGAGTTGGGCCGACAAAATCAAGAAGGAGAGATGGAGGGACAAATCCGGCTTGGCTGTATACCGACTATTGCTCCCTTTCTACTTTGCGATGTAGTTCAAGAGATAAACAAACAATTTCCACTACTAAATTTATTACTGCGAGAAGACACCACAGCGCAGCTATTAGACGCCTTGAGACAAGGTGAGTTGGATGTACTTATTTTAGCTTTACCTATTGATATTGGTGGTATGGAAAGTCGCGTACTGGGGGATGATCCATTTAAAATGATTGTGAGTAGGGATAAGGCGGATCAAATTCGCTCGCCCATTCGATACGCTGATTTTCCAGATGATTTTGTATTTCTATTGGAGAAAGAACATTGCCTTTCCGAGCATGCTATTTCTGCGTGCCAGTTGACAGACAGCAATAAAATTAATTCTTTTCATGCTACAAGCCTACACACCCTAGTACAGATGGTGGCTAATGGTATGGGTACGACATTTATTCCTCAAATGGCGATTAGTCACGGCCTTATTGAAAATCAAAATTTATTAGTCTTGGATGCGCCGGGCAAACAAGCAATGCGACAAATTGGTTTAGTTTGGCGTCCTAGTTCCTCTAGAGTAGCGACGTTTGAACAGTTAGCTAGAGTCATATCTCGGTTATTGCTGCCTCTCCAAGCGAACTGATGGTTTTTAATTGGTGTTATCAACTTAAATCTAAGCAATTTTCGACATATTATTCTGTCTTGTTGTGTTGGCTTGTGAAATCTTACAGAGATAGTTTTTTGAAGCTTTCATTAAATTGTGAAATTTCACAATGTAAAATTTACAGATAAAAAAATAAGCTTCGTTTGATACAGGTCTATGACAACCTAATCTATCCTTTATTTCCCCTTACTTTTTTAGCTTGATAAGAGGTTAAACGATCGTTTTAAACTCCCTTGGTTAGCTTATTTTTATGTAATTTTATTACGTAATTTATTACAAATTTATGGCGAAGTTGAGGCATTTGCACCCAACCGCACAAAACTTTGAATTTCGATTTTAAGTGACTTTAACCCTTTCACTTAGCTAAATGTTGGTATAGCTTATCTATAGAGAAAGCAGGGGAATTGAGATTTTCTTTACATTTTTCTTAGCCCTGAATCTCGGTTTGCTTTGTGTGAAAATTTTGATTTTTCCTCATGTGCTTACTCTGCCGTTTTTTTTGTTTAATAGTTACAAATGTAACTCAAACAAGGATAAAAGGCTCGAGAGACAAAAAGCCTAGTATAAAAAGTCTCGTTGCCTATCTTGCTTAAGGATGAAGCTATGTTTACCAACACACCGTTAAGAAAAAATGAAGCCCAAGAAACCCTGATCAATAATGAAAAAATTGAACTAGTTCATCCTCTCTCGCCAGAACACGAAGTGATTTTCCCTTCTGAAGCCCGAACCTTCTTATCGTTTCTGTGCCAAAACTTTGCCAAGCGGGTCGATGAGTTACTCGCAATCCGCCGAGCAAAGCAAGCAAGAATAGATGCGGGTGAATTACCTGATTTTCTTAACGACACAAGAGATATTCGTGAAGGCAGTTGGAAGATTCAAAACATTCCAGATGATCTTCAAGATCGCCGTGTTGAGATCACGGGGCCAACCGAAAGGAAAATGGTCATTAACGCATTAAATGCGAATGTAAAAATATTTATGGCGGATTTTGAAGACTCTATGTCGCCAGCCTGGGAGAAATTACTCGATGGCCAGATTAACTTGCGTGATGCGGTCAGAGGTACCATTAGCTATACCCAACCTCAAACGAAGAAAGAGTACAAGCTATCGCCAGATCCTGCCGTGTTAATTTGTCGTGTACGTGGACTTCATCTTAAAGAAAAGCACGTTACTTTTGACTCTAACCTCATTCCGGGAGCTTTGTTTGATTTCGCCCTCTACTTTTTTAATAACTACTCTGAACTATTGAAAAAAGGAAGCGGTCCCTATTTCTACTTACCTAAGCTGCAATCTTATCAAGAAGCAGAATGGTGGAGTGCCGTTTTTCATGCGACCGAGGACTACTTTGGTTTAGATACAGGGACAATCAAAGCAACAGTGTTAATTGAAACACTACCTGCAGTCTTTGAAATGGACGAAATTCTATTTGCGCTAAAAGAACATATTGTTGGTTTAAATTGTGGTCGATGGGATTACATTTTTAGCTATATTAAGACATTACGTAAGCACCCTGAACGGGTTCTTCCTGATAGACAAGCTGTTACTATGGACACGCCATTTCTAAGCGCATACTCCCGACTATTGGTCAAAACATGTCACCGCCGTGGTGCATTTGCTATGGGAGGGATGGCTGCGTTTATTCCTGCTAAGGAAGAGGATGAAAACCAGCGGGTTCTAGACAAAATTACCCATGATAAGTCGCTTGAGGCAAGCAATGGCCATGATGGGACATGGGTTGCTCATCCTGGCTTAGCTGACACAGCTCTTAGCGTTTTTGATCAAGTCCTCGGTGAACGAAACAATCAACTTGACGTTACTCGAGAGGGAGACTCCCCGATTACCGCTCTTGAGCTATTGGCTCCATGCGGTGGGGAAAGAACAGAACTTGGCATGAGACATAACATCCGGGTTGCTCTGCAATATATAGAAGCTTGGATCTCAGGTAATGGTTGCGTGCCGATATATGGGTTGATGGAAGATGCTGCGACCGCTGAAATATCAAGAGCATCAATTTGGCAGTGGATCCAACATGGCAAGACTCTTGATAACGGTGAAGTAGTGACAAATGCTCTGTTTGAGCGCTATCTAAAAGAAGAAACTCTGGTGGTTAAGGAGGAAGTGGGCTTGACTCGGTTCGAACAAGGTCGCTTTTCGGAGGCGGCTAAATTGATGTCAGATTTAACTACAAGCACAGAATTGACAGATTTTTTGACCATACCGGGTTACACCTATTTGGACTAAATCGTAAAGGAATCCAACATAAAAATCGTGGCAGAGAGGGAAGTACTGCCATTAAAAATTAACATAAATGCCCATTGAATATTCATCGAATAGTATCTAAGGCACTCATCAAAAGAGGGATAAACTGATGACTAACTTAACTCGACGCCAACAAATTGAAGCACTCGAAAAGGATTGGGCAACCAACCCGCGCTGGAAAAATGTTAAACGTACTTATACTGCAGAGGAAGTGGTCGAACTGAGAGGTTCTATGGTTCCCGCTAATACTATCGCACAACGTGGAGCAGATAAGTTATGGGCATTAGTCAATGGAGAGGCCAAAAAAGGCTATGTTAATTGTCTTGGTGCATTAACGGGGGGGCAGGCTGTTCAGCAAGCAAAAGCAGGTATTGAGGCGATATATTTATCAGGCTGGCAAGTCGCGGCTGATAACAACACTGCTTCTACTATGTATCCCGATCAGTCACTTTATCCAGTCGACTCTGTTCCTTCCGTTGTGAAGCGTATAAACAACTCTTTCCGTCGTGCTGACCAAATTCAATGGTCTGGCGGAAAATCGCCTAGTGATGAAGGCGGTATTGACTATTTCTTGCCTATCGTAGCTGATGCTGAGGCTGGTTTTGGTGGTGTTCTTAATGCCTATGAATTGATGAAATCTATGATAGAAGCTGGGGCAGCAGGGGTGCACTTTGAAGATCAGCTAGCATCGGTTAAAAAATGTGGTCATATGGGTGGTAAAGTGTTGGTTCCGACCCAAGAAGCGGTTCAAAAACTGGTTGCTGCTAGGCTTGCAGCTGACGTTGCGGGGACAACGACGCTCGTTATTGCAAGAACAGATGCTAACGCTGCTGATCTTATTACTTCTGATTGCGACGCTTATGATAAGGATTTTATTATTGGTGAAAGAACCCAAGAAGGTTTTTATCGTGTGAGAGCAGGTATTGATCAGGCGATATCTCGTGGTCTTGCGTATGCTCCCTATGCTGATTTGATTTGGTGTGAAACAGCAACGCCATGCCTTGATGAAGCGCGCCGATTTGCAGAGGCAATTCATGCAGAATACCCAGATCAACTGCTTGCGTATAACTGCTCGCCGTCATTTAACTGGGAGAAAAACCTAGATGCAGAGACAATAGCGAAATTCCAGCAAGAGCTGTCTGATATGGGATATAAATACCAGTTCATTACCTTAGCTGGCATTCATAATATGTGGTTTAACATGTTTGAGCTTGCTCACGATTATGCTCAGGGAGAGGGCATGCGCCACTACGTAGAGAAGGTTCAAAGACCTGAATTTCAGGCTGCAGAAAAGGGCTATACCTTTGTTGCTCACCAACAGGAAGTGGGTACAGGCTACTTTGATAAAATGACCAACACAATTCAGGGTGGTCAGTCATCCGTGACTGCTCTAACTGGTTCTACAGAAGAAGACCAGTTTTAGTTCTCAGATCAGCTCCTATTTCAAATAGAATAGGAGCCCTTTTTTGTTTAGGCATAAACTTTTGGGCGATGAATATCGCTCTTTTTTTAACTATCGTCTTGGATTTTTTCAAAACGCTCAAGCAGATCTATCGCAATAACAATAAAGTCTCCATCAGTAATAATGCCGACCAACTCACCTTTCTCTACCACAGGAAAACAGCCTAATTTGTGCTTGTGCATTTCAAGCGCACATTCTTTGAGGTCGGCTTTAGATGAAATGGTCTTAATATGAGTAGTCATAACCTCAAGCAGTAAGGTCTCCATGACCTTGGATTGTTTGTCGAGATCATTTTGCAACATAGACTCTTGGGCACTTAATACGTCACTCAATGACACGAGCCCGAGCAAATGATGGTGCTCATTAACGATTGGAATGTGGCGAATATCTAAAGCTTGCATGGTATTTTTGGCATCAGCGAGCGTGTGTGATTGCAAAAGTGTGTGTGGATTTTGCGTCATCACGTCTTTAACCTTTATCATTGAGCTCTCCTGTTATTTTCCCCATGTGAGTAACGTTTTGAGGGACGACGAAGTGTTTTGAATCGATAACATTAATATAGCCACTTTTAGCGCAAGGTTCTGAGAGGTCGTCGTTTTTATCACCAAATATTGTTTCTCTACTATTCAATGTATGGTGTTTAACAGGATTAATTTTCATTTGGTCGCAATAATTCATCGCTCTTTTCTTGCTATTGTTACTACGCGGAATATACTATCTGGCTGCGAAAAACCTGTTGTTGGTTTTTCGCAGTCGTTAGCTAAAACTCAATCATCATGAAAGAAAAGAAACATGCAAGTATCCGATTTCCATTTTGAGCTACCCGATGAGCTTATCGCTCGATACCCACAACCTGAACGTACGGCCAGTCGATTACTGCAATTAGATGGTAATTCGGGGGACTTAAAAGACGGTACTTTTGTTGATGTACTTGCGCAAGTGCAGCCTGGAGACCTTGTCGTTTTCAATAATACAAGAGTGATTCCTGCGCGAATGTTTGGCCGCAAAGAATCTGGTGGTAAATTAGAGGTATTGGTCGAACGTGTTCTAGATGAAAAAAGTATTTTGGCACACGTTCGCTGTTCTAAATCACCCAAGCCAGGTTCAACGATTTTTGTTGGTGAGCATGATGAGTTTTCAGCGCAAATGGTGGCACGACACGATGCTTTGTTTGAGCTTAAATTTAACTCCGATCAAAATGTCCTGTCAGTTTTGGAACAAATAGGGCACATGCCACTCCCTCCCTATATCGATAGACCCGATGAAGATTCGGATAAAGAACGCTATCAGACAGTGTACAACCAAAAGCCAGGAGCGGTTGCTGCACCGACAGCAGGTCTCCATTTTGATGAGCTGATGCTTGAAAAACTGGCGCAAAAAGGCGTTGAGCTTGCTTATGTTACTTTACATGTTGGAGCTGGTACATTTCAGCCAGTAAAAGTTGACAACATACATGATCATCATATGCATGCAGAGTATGTAGAAGTGCCTGCCTCCGTGATCGATGCGATTAAAGCAACTAAGGCGCGAGGAGGGCGAATTATAGCAGTAGGCACGACATCGGTACGTTCACTTGAAAGTGCTGCTCAACATGCGTTGACGAATGGAACAGAGCTTGCTCCTTTTTTTGGAGACACTGAAATTTTTATTTACCCTGGATATGAATACCAATTAGTAGATTGTTTGATTACTAATTTTCATCTTCCTGAATCGACGCTTATTATGTTAGTCAGCGCTTTTGCTGGCTACGAAAATACGATGAATGCTTATCACCATGCGGTAAAGAATAACTACCGATTCTTCAGCTACGGTGATTCAATGTTTATCAAGAAAAAGACCGCTAAGTAGAAAATATATTTAGCGGAACTCATAACATGGGTAGTGTGCACGACCATGGTGGCACATCTACTCGTTGTATGATTGTCAGACTGTTTATCTGATCATTGGAGGCTTTGTGAAGCTCAAATTTGAATTGAAGAAAAAAGATGGCGTAGCACGTCGTGGTCAACTGACCTTCGAACGTGGTACCGTTCAAACACCTGCTTTTATGCCGGTTGGTACTTATGGTACTGTGAAAGGAATGACTCCTGAAGAGGTCAAAGACACAGGTGCTGAAATCCTCCTCGGTAACACTTTCCATCTATGGTTACGTCCTGGGCAAGAAGTGATGAAAATGCACGGTGACTTGCATGATTTTATGAATTGGCATGGCCCAATCCTAACGGATTCTGGTGGCTTTCAGGTATTTAGCCTTGGTGATATTAGAAAAATCACTGAGCAAGGAGTGCACTTCCGTAACCCTGTCAATGGAGAAAAAATCTTCATGGATGCGGAAAAATCGATGGAAATTCAGAATGATTTAGGGTCAGATATCGTAATGATATTTGATGAGTGTACACCTTATCCAGCAACGCATGCAGAGGCTAAAAAGTCGATGGAGATGTCCTTACGCTGGGCACAACGTTCTCGTGATCACTTCGATAAATTAGAAAACCCTAATAACCTATTCGGTATTGTTCAGGGTGGTGTATACGAAGACCTGCGTGACGTGTCTGTAAGAGGGCTGACAGAAATTGGTTTTGACGGTTACGCTGTGGGTGGACTTGCAGTCGGAGAGCCGAAAGAAGATATGCACCGAGTATTAGAGCATACATGTCCTCAGCTTCCAGAAGATAAACCTAGGTATCTAATGGGAGTCGGAAAGCCGGAAGATCTCGTTGAGGGAGTTCGCCGTGGCGTTGATATGTTCGATTGTGTAATGCCAACTCGTAATGCTCGAAATGGTCATCTTTTTGTGACGGGTGGTGTGGTTAAAATACGCAATGCCAAACACAAAACAGATACTAGCCCCCTTGACCCGCATTGTGATTGTTACACCTGTAAAAACTACAGCAAGTCTTATTTACATCACTTGGATCGTTGTAATGAGATCTTGGGAGCTCGCTTGAACACAATTCACAACTTGCGTTATTACCAGCGTCTGATGGAAAGTATTCGCAGCGCTATTGATGAAGACCGTTTTGATGAGTTTGTGCAAGAATTTTATGCTAGAAGAGATCGAGAAGTTCCACCTTTAGCTAAAACATCAGCGTAAATTTGATGAGGCTGTCGGTGTGATTGCCGTAGCCTCTAATCGGTCAACAGACCCTTATAAGTAAGCGTAGGCAAAATATTTTTGAGAGGGTGATCGCTGTTAATGAACCCCATACTTGAAACTGTGCTGCAGATGCCCAACTTGGATATTGATAAAAAATAATAGAGGATATTTATATTATGAGTTTAATCTCTAATGCTTATGCGGCAGATGCTGCTCCAGCTGGCGGCGGCTTTGAAATGTTGATTATGCTTGGCATGTTTGCTTTGATCTTTTACTTTATGATTTACCGCCCACAAGCAAAACGTGTAAAAGAGCACAAGAACCTAATGGCCTCTATGGGCAAAGGCGATGAAGTACTCACAAGTGGTGGTTTGGTTGGTAAAATTACCAAAATCACAGAAGAGAATGACTACATTTCTGTTGAACTCAATACCAACAATGAAATTGTTATCAAGAAAGACTTCGTTACTGCAGTGTTGCCAAAAGGTACGCTTAAATCTCTATAAACAGCTAAAGGATCCTCGCTGTGTTAAATCGCTACCCGATATGGAAGTACATGATGGTGGTGTTTACCATCGCTATTGCGGCATTGTACGCACTTCCAAATATTTACGGTGAAGATCCGGCCATTCAAATTACAGGGGCGCGTGGCGCCTCTGTAAATATGTCGACGCTGGATTCTGTCACTCAAGCTCTTGACCAAAAGAGTCTTTCCTATAAATCCATTGCTTTAGAAGATGGATCAATTCTTGTTCGTTTTAATGATACAGATGCACAAATCAGTGCAAGAGATGTTATTAATGAAGCGTTAGGCCGGGATAATATTGTCGCTCTTAACCTTGCTCCTGCGACTCCAAACTGGCTCGATTCTATTGGCGCAGCACCATTGAAGCTAGGTCTTGATCTCCGTGGTGGTGTTCACTTCTTAATGGAAGTGGATATGGACGCGGCAATGGAAAAACTCGTTGGCCAGCAAGAAGAGGCTTTTCGCAGTGAATTACGTGAAGAGAAAATTCGCTACCGTTCTATTCGCGAGTCTGGTTCAGACTCTGTTGAAGTTATCCTGAGGAATGAAAAACAACTTGCTGATGCAATGTCATTATTGAGTGCTAACCATCGTGATATGACATTTTCTCAATCGGATGCTGGTGGACGTTTCTTGCTGAGAGCGACTTTTACTGAGCAGCGTCTTGCTGAAGTGCGTAATTATGCTGTTGAACAAAATATTACCATTTTACGTAATCGAGTTAACGAGCTTGGTGTGGCAGAACCTTTGGTACAACGTCAAGGCGCAGCTCGTATTGTTGTGGAGCTTCCAGGGGTTCAGGACACAGCGCGTGCCAAAGAAATCTTAGGTGCAACGGCTACTCTTGAATTTCGAGAAGTTGATTCTCGTGCAGACCTCTCTGCGGCAATGAATGGACGTGCTCCTGCTGGAAGCGAAATTAAATTCGACCGTAATGGTCGTCCTGTCGTACTGAAAAAACGCGTTATTCTTGGTGGTCAGAGTATCACTGATGCGAGTTCAAGTGCTGATGAATATGGTCGTCCTCAAGTCAATATTGATCTCGATAGTGAAGGTGGGAACAAAATGTCGGCATTTTCTAAGAAAAATATCGGCAAGTTGATGGCAACGGTTTTCGCAGAGTATAAAGACAGCGGTAAACGTACACCGGAAGGAAAAGTCGTTTTATCTAAACACGAAGAAGTGATCAATCAGGCGACGATTCAATCTGCTCTTGGACGCAGTTTCAGGATAACAGGTATTGATTCGGCAGCGGAAGCTCACAACCTTGCTTTGCTATTACGTGCAGGTGCTTTGATTGCACCTATCTCTATCGTTGAAGAGCGTACTATTGGTCCTTCAATGGGGCAGCAAAATATCGATATGGGTATTCAGGCGTGTATTTGGGGTATGGTTGCTGTGATGCTATTTACCTTACTCTATTATCGTAAATTTGGCTTTATTGCCAATATGGCCTTATTAGCCAACCTGATATTGATCGTCGGTGTGATGTCGATGATACCCGGTGCGACTATGACGCTACCTGGCATTGCAGGTATTGTTTTAACCGTGGGTATGGCGGTAGATGCTAATGTCTTGATTTTTGAAAGGATTCGAGAGGAGCTTCGTGATGGTAGAAACCCTCAACAGGCGATTCACCAAGGTTATGCCAATGCCTTTAGTACCATTGCTGATGCGAACATTACCACGCTAATTACTGCGATTATCCTTTTTGCCATCGGTACAGGTGCAATTAAAGGGTTTGCTGTGACACTGTCTATCGGTATTTTGACCTCCATGTTTACGGCTATCATTGGTACACGTTGTGTAGTTAACCTGATTTATGGCGGTAAGCGCATAGATAAATTGTCGATTTAAGGCTGGGAATGAATATGTTTCAGATTCTGAAAGCAGAAAAAGTGATCGACTTTATGCGTTGGTCAAAGTGGACAATGATCCTTTCTATTCTGATGATAGGCGGTTCAATTTTTTCTTTGTCCACAAAATGGTTAAACTGGGGTTTAGACTTTACTGGCGGTACTTTAATTGAGGTTGGTTTTCAACAACCCGCTCAACTTGAAGAAATTCGTACCGCACTAGAGGCGAAAGGCTTTGGTGATGCAACAGTACAAAACTTTGGTAGCTCACGTGATGTGATGGTACGTTTGCGCCCTCGTGAAGGGGTGGCTGGTGAGATGCTTGGGCATCAAATTTTGGATGCGATTACACAAGGCACCGGTGAAACCGTTGAGATGCGCCGCATTGAGTTTGTTGGACCAAACGTTGGTGATGAATTAGCAGAAAATGGTGGCTTAGCTATCATTGCTTCTCTTATTTGTATTCTTCTTTATGTATCAGCACGATTCCAGTGGAGGCTAGCTGCAGGTGCTGTATTGGCATTGGCGCATGATGTCATTATTACTCTTGGTGTGTTTTCGTTTTTACAGATTGAGGTGGATTTAACCATAGTTGCGGCACTCTTAACCGTAGTTGGTTACTCACTTAATGACACCATTGTTGTATTTGACCGGATCCGTGAAAACTTCCGAAAAATGCGAAAAGGCACCTCTGCTGAAATCATGAATAGCTCAATTACGCAAACGCTGAGTCGAACTCTGATCACTTCTGGGACGACTTTGTTGGTGGTGATTGCTTTGTTTACCCAAGGTGGTGCAAATATTCATGGTTTTGCGCTTGCTCTTCTACTAGGTATTACCGTAGGTACTTATTCTTCAATATATGTCGCATCTGCGTTGGCATTGAAACTTGGAATAACCAAAGAACACCTCATCATACCTGAAGTTGAAAAGGAAGGCGCTGAGCTCAACGAGATGCCTTAAAGTCATCACATTTTTAGGATCAAAGCCGCTGATTTTCAGCGGCTTTGTTGTTTTTGTGTCAGGCTTATTGATACCTAATCGCCTTCGTATAAATCAACTAGGAGCCAGTGAATGAATGTGAACAGTCTATGCCAACTTACGTCATTACTGCTTCTTCTCGTGGTGGGTCTTCCTAGCTATGCATCGAGCCTTTGGGAGTCTATTGCTACTCCTTCAAAAGGTGGTCCGGTTGCGATTGGTGCGTATAATAATGGGTGTTTATCAGGAGCGGTAGCGCTACCTCTAAACGGGCAAGGGTATCAGGTATTGCGCAGTCAAAAATTGCGCTACTTTGGTCATCCTAGTACGATAAAGTTCATTGAATACTTAGGCAGAGAAGTGGAGGGGTACTTTCAAAGTAGGCTTCTAGTCGCCGATATATCGTTACCTCGCGGAGGACGTTTCTCTACTGGTCATTCGAGCCATCAGACTGGTTTGGATGTCGATATATGGTTACGTTTACCCAAAAAAGAACTTTTACCTCAAGAGCTAAACCAGCCAAGCCCAATCAGTGTCGTCGATTTGAAACAGTATCGATTAGTAAAAAAAAATTGGGATAAGCGTTATTTTGATTTGGTCAAAATGGCCGCTCAACAACTGGAGGTGGCGAGAATATTCGTTCATCCAGTGATTAAAGAGCAGCTTTGCCTTACAGAGTCATCATCTGATCGTTTGTGGTTGAGAAAAGTGCGGCCCTGGTGGGGGCATCATTATCATATGCACATCAGGCTGAGATGTCCCGAGGGAAGTACAGAGTGCCGAGCGCAAAAGTTGCCACCAGTTGGTGATGGTTGCGGTGCTGAGTTATTGAGCTGGCGTCCACAGACCAAAGCATTTCAGAAAGAGTCACCATCAACTAAAGCAAAGAGAAAAATAAAAGTGCCGCCAAAACAATGTCAGCAGTTGTTGGTTGAAGGTTAGCTTACTAAGCTAACCCTTGAATAATGACAAACTTTTCTAGCAACTCGTCTTCGGTTTCTACGTTGTCTGGATCAACGATAATACACTTGCTGATTGGACAAACGGACTGACAAGTTGGCTTTTCATAATGGCCTTTGCATTCGGTGCACAGATCAGGGTCGATCTCAAAGATCGACTCACCCATGCTAATGGCTCCGTTTGGGCATTCAGGGTCGCACATATCGCAGTTTATGCACTTATCAGTAATGAGTAAGGCCATATTTAACTTAGATTCTGTTTTCTTGTGTTTTGACCATTATTAAAGTTTCGCATCAGTAAAGCATACTCAAGATCAACCTCTTGCGGAACAGGAATGAAAACAAAGTGACCGCTACCTTTGGCATCTTCAATACATTCTGATTTGCGATTTTCCATCGACTCTAATGTAAATATCACATTGCCTTTTGGTGTCATTAACTCAAGGCTATCACCAAGGATAAACTTATTTTTCACCGCCACTTCTGCCAAATCGCCGCGACGTTTACCTGTGAATTCACCAACAAACTGCTGAGTGTCGGAGACTGAATATCCGTAATCGTAATTTTGGTAGGTATCGTGAGTATGACGACGTAAGAAACCTTCGGTATATCCTCTATGAGCCAAGCTTTCCAGTGTAGTCATTAGGCTTGCATCAAATGGCTTTCCTGCAACAGCATCGTCAATGGCTTTTCGATAAACTTGTGCTGTTCTGGCACAGTAATAAAATGACTTTGTTCTTCCCTCAATTTTCAATGAGTGGACTTTCATTTTGGTCAGCCTTTCCACGTGCTGTACAGCTCGAAGGTCTTTTGAGTTCATGATGTAGGTACCATGCTCGTCTTCAAAAGCCGCCATTTTTTCTTCCGGCTTGTGGCGTTCTGAAAGAAGCACCACATCGTCAGTGGGCTGTCCTTTTCCTATGGTTACTTCAGGACGCTGTTCAAGAACTTGTATTTCTTGAGTTTTAGAGGGATCGAATTGTTCAACAATCTGGCCATTTTCATCTTCTTTCCCTTTTTCAACATTATATTCCCAGCGGCACGCATTTGTGCATGTCCCTTGATTTGGATCTCGCTTATTCATATAGCCTGAAAGCAGGCAGCGCCCAGAATAGGCCATACAGAGAGCACCATGGACAAAGACTTCTAATTCGGTTTCAGGGCAATGATGACGAATTTCTTCGATTTCCTCTAAGGAAAGTTCACGAGAGACGATAACCCTTTCAAGCCCGTTTGCAGCCCAGAACTTAACGGTAGCCCAGTTAACGGCATTCGCTTGTACAGATAGGTGAATTGGCATTTCTGGGAAGGCTTCACGTACCATCATTATTAAGCCAGGATCGGACATGATCAAAGCATCGGGACCCATTTCGATGATAGGGGTTAAGTCTCGAATGAAGGTCTTTAGTTTGGCATTGTGGGGTTGGATGTTACAGACTACGTAGAGTTTTTTCCCCAGAGCATGAGCCTCATCAATACCTATTTTCAGATTCTCGTGATTAAACTCGTTATTTCTTACACGCAAGCTATAGCGAGGCTGACCAGCATATACAGCATCTGCACCATAAGCAAAAGCATAGCGCATATTTTTCAGGCTCCCTGCGGGAGATAGCAGCTCAGGTACAAAGGCTTTTTCAGTGGTCATTGCGTTGTTCTCTCTTGTCACAAAATCTTATTTGACTGATTTATCGTCTAGGATCAGGGGCGAAAATTTTACGTGAAAATGCCACCAAAGACTACTTGAAATCCGCAAAAAGGCAAAAGACTTACAAATAGTAGGTTTTTATGGATTAGAGAGGGGAATAGAAATACTCTAGGGGACATATTAAACGTCCCCTTGTATGAACAACGATGTTAGGTTGTTGGGTTGGCTAGACCACCAAGACAATCATAGAGATTGGGTAAAAATGCACTTAGTTCGCCACTCATTAAAGAGAAATCAGCATCGAACCGAGCCCCTTTATCTTCACGGGGAATATCGTCATTTTGATCTTTCAATTCATCAGAGAATTTCAGGCGCTTTAGGCTGCCATCTTCAGAGAGAATAAATTCGAGCCGTTCTTGCCACTCTAGAGCAAGCTTTGTGACGACTTTGTCTGCGTTAATGTGGCTTAGAATCTCATCAGAAGTGAGTTCTTGTTTCTTGCAGCGAATAATACCACCTTCTTCAAGAACAGACTTAAGCTCGGCTTCATCGAGCATGTTAAATCCTGCAGGAAGTTGTCCTGTTTTTACCCAATCAGTGAGTGTCGTCTCGAGCGCTTTTTCTGGGAATGCGGGAACAACGGGTAGGCTTCCCATGGATTTACGCAATAATGCCAGTACATCTTCTGCTTTTTTAAAGCTGCTCGCATCGATGAGAATTAACCCCTGGCTCGGCAAAATAAGGACGTAAGTATTTTGGCTGCGACTGAATGCTCTTGGGAGTAGATCTATGATGATCTCTTCTTTTAAATCATCCTTTTCTTTCTTTTTAAGTGGTCGTCCTTCTTGTGCTTCAAGTGCCTCAATTTTACTATTTAGCGTGTCTTTAATCACAGAAGCTGGGAGCATTTTCTCTTCTTTTTGGGCACAGATAAGGATACGGTTATCTGAAGAGTGCGTCATCATATCGCCATGCTTACCCATAGCGCTGACCCAACCGAACTTTTGTTTATCTTGGCTTCCACAAGGAGTAAAGCGGAACTCCGTGAGTTGTTGCTCAAGCTTATCTGCATTAAATTCAATATCACGGTTAAAACGATAAACTAGACAGTTTTTGAACCACATATGTTTTCTCTATACCTTTTGTTGGGGCACCAATAATAAAGACTTTTGTTGCAATTGTCTTATTTGGTACACGCAATATTGGGAGGAACATTATATGAAAATTTGTTTTCAAAGGTCACAAAAGTGTCATAATTGCTGGTAATAATGCCTATGCATCAAAAGTGATAGTAAACGCCATTTTTGAAATAACACAACTTACATAAGGTTATGCAATTATGTCTAGAAGAATTCTGGTTGTTGAAGATGAAGCCCCTATTCGAGAAATGCTTTGCTTTGTTCTTGAACAAAAAGGTTACCAAGCGGTAGAAGCAGAAGACTACGACAGTGCGGTAACAAAACTCGCGGAACCCTTCCCTGATTTGGTTTTACTGGACTGGATGCTACCTGGTGGAAGTGGGATCAATTTTATCAAACATATGAAGCGCGAAGAGCTAACCAGAAATATTCCGGTAGTGATGCTGACAGCTCGCGGTGAAGAAGAAGACAAAGTGCGTGGCTTAGAAGTTGGAGCCGATGATTACATTACTAAACCTTTTTCACCGAAAGAATTGGTTGCCCGTCTTAAAGCCGTTATTCGCCGTGTCACGCCAACTGCATTGGAAGATGTCATCGATGTTCAAGGTTTGCGTCTTGATCCCGTTTCGCATCGTGTGACAGCGAATGATACTGCTCTCGATATGGGACCAACCGAGTTTAAGATGTTGCATTTCTTTATGACTCATCAAGAACGAGTCTACAGTCGAGAGCAGCTACTTAATAATGTCTGGGGTACCAATGTTTATGTGGAGGATCGCACAGTAGATGTACACATCCGACGTTTAAGAAAAGCACTAGAATTTGCAGGGCATGACAAGCTGATTCAAACAGTGCGTGGTGCAGGGTACCGCTTTTCGACTAAAGCTTAATGAACTATTCCAGTTGGAGAAACCAGTGGTAGAAAGGTTAACCTGGAAAAAACTTACGTGGGAGTTGAGCCTTTTTTATGCGCCTTGGGTTGTTGTTGGATGGATTTTTGGACATATGTCATGGTTATTGCTCACTGCGACTGTGATACAACTCGTATGGCATCTAAATAATCAGGTACGACTATCAGCTTGGCTCTGGGATGAAAAGCGCCTCACTCCACCATCAGGGAGTGGGCATTGGCTATCATTGTTTGATGGCTTATATCGCTTACAGCAGAGGCAGAGAAATAAACGCAAAGAGCTGACTAATTTAATTCGCCGTTTTCGTAACGGTGCCGAATCTCTGCCCGATGCCGTCGTGGTTTTTCGTGGAGAAGGAAATATCGTTTGGTGCAACAAGCTAGCGCAGCACTTGCTGGGGTTTAAATGGCCAGATGATTCTGGTCAACCCATATCTAACCTCATTCGTACTCCTGATTTTATTAAGTATCTCAATAAAAAAGATTTTTCTGAGCCACTAGAGATGCGTTCCCCTTTTAACATTGAACGAATTCTAGAACTTCGGATTGTTCCTTATACCGAGGGCGAGCATCTTATGGTTGTGCGTGATGTTAGTCAGCTCAAGCAATTGGAAGGGATGAGGCGCAATTTCTTTGCGAATGTTTCACATGAACTCAGAACGCCAATGACGGTCTTGCAAGGCTACCTAGAAATGACAGAAGATCCTGATCTTGTTGTTGGTCCAATGTGGAGCAAAGCCCATGGTGTTATGACAGAGCAACTCAATCGTATGAACAGCCTAGTTAATCAGTTATTGACGTTGTCAAAGATTGAGGCTGCGCCGATGCACGAGCTAGAGGACGTGGTGAATGTTCCTGCTATGCTAGAGGTGCTAGAAAAAGAAGCGGTAAGTTTAAGTGGGGCGAATAAACACCAGCTTATATTCGATGTAGATGAATCACTCAGGGTTCTTGGAGATGACGACCAGTTGCGCAGTGCCATTTCAAACCTAGTTTATAATGCTGTGAAGTATACCTCTTCCGGTGCCAGGATTTGTGTACGATGGTATGCTTCTTCTCAGGGAGCACATCTCGAGGTAGAAGATAGTGGTGAAGGTATTGAAGCTCAACATTTACACCGTTTAACAGAACGTTTTTATCGTGTGGACAGAGCGCGCTCTCGTGACACAGGTGGCAGTGGATTAGGACTGGCAATTGTCAAGCATGCGCTTTCCCATCACGATTCCCGACTACAAATACATAGTGAGGTAGGAGTTGGAAGTAAGTTCTCATTTATTCTTCCTTCAAGGTTGGTGGTAGGGATATGATTAAAGTGTTGGCCTTACTCCTATCACTGGCCTTTTTTCCTATTTTTGCTCAAGATGCAGTGCTTACTGATTACGAAAAAAAAGCGGGCGTGAGTGGCAGCTTGACCAGTGTAGGCTCTGACACTCTTGCAGGAATCATGACCTTGTGGGTAGAGGCTTTTCAGCGACTCTATCCAAGTGTTAATGGACAAGTTCAGGCTTCGGGATCATCGACAGCTCCCCCCGCTCTGGTTGAGCAAACCGCTCAGTTCGGCCCAATGAGTAGGCCGATGCGAACAAGAGAAATAGAAGCTTTTCAACGCCAGCATGGTTATCTACCCACTGAACTCAAAGTTGCGATTGATGCTATTGGTATCTTTGTTCATAGAGACAACCCCATTAAAGGTATGAACTTCAAACAGTTAGATAGCATTTTTTCTGCGACATTGCGTTGTGGTGCTACGGAATCCATAGTGACTTGGTCTCAATTAGGCCTCGAAGATGATTGGGCCAAACGCAGTATGCAATTATTTGGTCGTAACTCTGTTTCTGGTACTTATGGTTATTTTAAGAAAAATGCGCTGTGTGGTGGTGACTTTCGAGACAATGTTAATGAACAGCCAGGTTCTGCGTCTGTTGTCCAATCTGTAGCGTCAGCAATTAATACCATAGGTTATTCAGGCATTGGTCACCAAATGTCAATGGTGAAATTACTTCCTATCGCTCGTTCGGGTTCGGACTATGTAAAGGCAACTCAGGAAAACATTGGTTCAGGTAAGTATCCTTTGTCACGTTATCTTTATATCTACCTTAATAAGGCTCCCTCACAACCACTTAGTCCGATTGAGCGAGAATTTATTCGGTTTATTTACTCCCAACAGGGCCAATCTTTGGTAAGTAAAGAGGGGTATGTTCCTATTTCTGCACGTATTGCGCAATCAGAGCTTAAAAAAGTGGGCCTTTAAACTCAATCGTCTTGAAAAGTAAGTACCCACTCTACATCTTGCCAATATTGCTGTTCACTGACTAAATCCGCTTGGAGAAGTTTATTTTGAGTGAGCCACTGGCTATTTTTATTACTCAACATCCATATTTCATTTTCAATTGACAGCGTGACATCGGATAGGGGCATATCGTTTCTTTGTCCATGCAACAAAATAGAAAGCCTGAGAATACGGATAAGACCCATAATGTGTTTTCTTTTGAATAAAGAAAAGTCTTCGAGGTCATTGAGTTTTAAAGTTTTACGTTGAAACCTAACGAGCATGGCGAGTAAGCGTTGTTGCTCTTGGTTAAAACCTGGCATGTATGTATGACGGAGTATGTAAGCAGAATGACGATGAAAAGCTTGTAAGCTAATGCTCAGCCCTACTTCGTGCAACAAGGCACTCCATTGCAGTAAATCCGAAAGCTCGGAGTTATTTTTAATCCCCAGAGTTTTATGGACTTGATTAAATAATATCATGGCTGTGTTTCGTACATGAGTAGCATGATTTAAATCAACCAAGTGTTTACTGGCTAAGCTTTCAGTTGTCCGCATCCGGATATCAATGTGCTTTAGGCCATCCTCCATCTCATACAGTAACCCCTCACGTAAGGCCCCCTCTGAAAAGTGTATCTGGTTGATCTTAAGGCTATGCATCACCGCCATCAAAATAGCCAGCCCAGCAACAAAAACAGGCTTGCGTTCATCAGATAGGCCTTCAAGTTCAATATCATTGATGCATTTCCATTGTTGAAGCGCAATAATCAAGGTATCTAATCTTTCAGGGGTGATGACCCCATCATAATGACCCATCGCGATTAAAACTTCTCGGATCGCTTTTATAGAGCCTGATGATCCAAAAGCAATGTCCCATCCTTTTTTGCGGTAGGTGCTAGCAAAAGATTCCAGTTTCTGCTCTGCAGCGAGACAAGCTGCAGTAAAGTTCCTGATTGATAGTTCTCCGTTGGGGAAAAAAGATCGCGTATAACTCACGCATCCCATTTGTTTACTGTTGACGAGTTCTGGCTCAAACCCCTTTCCTATAATCACCTCTGTACTACCTCCACCAATATCAATAACTAACTTAGAATCAGATTGGGGTTGAGTATGGGCGACGCCCAAGTAAATTAATCGAGCTTCCTCGATTCCGGGGATGATTTCTATTTTAAAGGGGAGGACCTCACGCGCACGTTGAAGAAAGATATGAGCATTATTGGCTTCACGAAGGGTATGTGTTGCGGCGATTCGAACGTTTTCTGCTTCAAAGCCTTGAAGGCGCTCGGCAAATATAGCAAGGCAGGCGAGGCCACGTTCGATAGAAGCATTATCCAAATTATGTTGTTTATCCAGTCCTGATGCAAGATGGACGCGTTGCTTGTGTTTACTGACTAGCTGCAGATCTTGATCGATAACTTTGGCAACGACCATGTGAAAGCTGTTAGAGCCAAGGTCGATAGCGGCGACATCTCTATTTGTTGTAGCATTGCTCATGTTTTGCCTAATTCTCAAACTGTTTAGTTTTTCGCCTTTCTATTTTTTTAAGGTAGTCGTAAATTGCCATTTGTGAGCGAACTTTCTTTCTATTACCTCTAGAAACATAACTATTGCTCATTTCTTTGTCGATTATTCGAGCCTTAACAGTATCAGTAAAGTGAATGTTGATAATGTCAATAATACGTTTTTTAAGGCGAGGATCATATATTGGTGTCGCAACCTCAACGCGATGGTCGATATTACGAGTCATCCAATCGGCTGAAGAAATATAGACTTTTTCATCGCCGTTGTTGTGAGCAATAATGACTCTTGGATGTTCTAAAAAGCGGTCAACAATACTGATGACCGAGATATTTTCACTTATTCCAGCAACACCCGGAACAAGTGAACACATACCTCGAATGATCATTTTTATCTCTACTCCAGAACTGCTTGCGCGGTAGAGACGGTTAATCAAGCTTTTATCAACGAGATTGTTAACCTTGAGTATGAGTGAGGCTTTCTTCCCTTGCTTTGCGTTGATTGTTTCATTATCAATAATTCGGTTTAGTTGCTGGCGTGAATTACGCGGTGAAACAATTAGGTGCTTGAATTTCACTGGGCGATAAGGGTTTTCAATATAGCCAAAGACATTGCGTACCTCATTACAGATGTTAGGGTCCGCAGTTAAGAGTGAAAAATCGGTGTAGATACGTGCATTTCTTTCGTGAAAATTACCTGTACCTATGTGTGAATAATAGACAAGCTCCCCCTGTTCTTTTCGCGTTATCATTAGAAGCTTGGCATGAATTTTAAGTCCCGGTACGCCGAAAATGACCTGAACACCCGCTTCGGTCAATACCTTTGACCACTCAATGTTTGCTTCTTCGTCAAAACGAGCTTGAAGTTCTACTACAACAGTGACATTTTTACCATTATGAACAGCATCGACAAGTGAGTTCATAAGACGTGACTCTTTGGCCACCCGATAAATATTGATTTTTATACTTAGAACACGGGGGTCAAACGAGGCTTGTCGCACCAGTTCACTGATGTGTTCAAAGGCATGATAAGGGTAGTGGAGTAAAATATCTTTTGCTTTGATGGCCTCAAATTTATTGGCGAAGCCATCAAAGTCGATACAATGCAATGGGGGAAGCGGCTTGTTTTCTAAGTAGTCGCGCCCGACATTTGGAAAGTCTATGAAGTCTTTAAAATTATGATATCTTCCTCCAGGAATAAGGCTATCATAGTTAGAGATTTTTAGTTTTTCACATAAAAACTCTAACATATCTTGTGGCATTTCTCTTTCATATACAAAGCGCACAGGCATAGCCGTTAGGCGTTGACTTACTCCTTCGGACATTTGTTCCAGAAGGCTATGCTCAACTTCTCGGCTTAAATCGTATTCAGCGTCACGCGTCATCTTCATTGCGTAGCCGCTTAATCCTTCATATTCAAAAAAGCCATTAAATAGTTCGTCTAAACAATAGCGGATAATATTATCAAGTAATATTATCGTTTTGCGCCGTTTCCCTTTTTCTTCTGGTAATCTTACAAAGCGGGGAAGGTGGTCGGTAGGAATCTCAATTAAGGCATACTGATTCCCATCCCCACTCTCTAATTGAACGGCAATATAAGCGTACTCATCTTTGAGAAATTGCAGCACATCGATATCATCACGCAAAAGTAATGGTGTAATGTGAGGGAGGACATGCTTGTGAAAATAATGCTTAATCCAAATTTGTTGAGGTTCCGTGAGCTGCGCTTCATTGACAAGAAAAATTCGACGACGTGCCATGTCTCTTATTAGTTCTGAGTATAATTCATCAAAGCGTTCGTTGAGCTTTAATGCCTTGGTTTGCATTTTTGCCAACAAATGTTTCGAGTTGTCTTGCCCCCCGCGTTCTTGATTAATTAAGATACGTCTTTTGACGTCAGCAAACCTAACTTTGTAGAACTCATCTAAATTATTGGAGAAGATACCCAGAAATCGAATTCTTTCAATTAATGGTACAGTTTTATCGGCAGCTTCTTGTAGTACACGCTCATTAAAAGAGAGCCAACTCAATTCCTTTTCGACATACAATTTTTCTGTGCTCACAACGTTACCTTTGAATCTTGATGGGGTTCAAAAGTGATGTTTATCACTCTACATGGATAGCAAATTAAGCCGTGGGTTTAACTCTGTGACTTCATTTGCTGAACCTAGCATGTGTATAGATTTCAGTATCTAGGTTTTACTTGGGAACATGACATCAATATTATGTTTTTTATTGCATTGTTTTCAGTTGTTTAATTTCAACTGTAATATAATTGTCACGTGAACGAAATATTATACCCTTGGGGAAAAATAGGTACGAGAATAAGATGAGCGATGCAGAATTCTCTTTACGAGAGCGTGATCAAAGGCGACTAATTCAAGACAAATTGATCCGTTTTGCTGTGAGTACTGGGGGCATAAGCGTTCTGGTTGCTCTCGTGTTGCTGTTTGTTTATCTCTTTTTTATGGTGATCCCCCTATTTAGCGATGCTTCGATTGAGCTAAAAGAAACATATTCTTTTGATATAGTTGATAAAACGGTAGCGATAGGCGTTGGTGATCACGGGGAAGCTGCATTTACTCTTTCAAACCAAGGTAAGGTTCAGTTTTGGTCTCTATCTAACCCCAAAGCACAACCGATATTATCAAAAGCGATTATTGATGGCGGTGATGTGCTTGTGCATGCAACGACAGTGGATGGTTGGTATGGGGTTGCCGATACCAAAGGAAACATAACTTTTTTTCAACCTCAGTTTAGTTATCGACGTGTTGATGGTCAAAGTAGACCAGCGCCTCATATTGAGTACTACCGAACAAACCTAGACTTTACCAATCTAGGTAAAGCTCTTCGGAATTTTACCTTTACTCGACAAAAAACGCTCACTGTTGCAAGCTTTTATCAAGACAGTTCAGTCGAAGTTCGTTGGCGCAACGGTAGCGAACTTGAGACTTATCAATTTGATCAAAAATTTCCAAACTTAGAACAATTGGTACTAACACCAGATGGACAAACTCTTTATCTAAGAACTCAGTCAGAGTTGGTCGTGGCACAAAAAGACCAGAGCCGTTTTGTAATTCGTGAAGTAGTTGATTTAAGTCAAGGGAAACCTGAGCATGCGGTTAAAAATATAAGCTTATTATCCGGGGCATATTCTATATTGGTCACTCATCAAGATGGAAACGTATCGCAATGGTTTGATGTATTGGCAAGTGGTCAGCGAACGCTTACTTATATTAGAAATTTTAAGCTGCCTTCAGAGCTGGTATTACTACTCCCTGATGTTTACCGAAAAGGTTTCTACAGCTTTTACCTCAACGGGACTATCCAAAGCTACTATACAACCAGTGAAGAACTGGTGTTGTTTAAACGCCTATATAATAAGGCTCCTCAACTTGCAGCAATGTCCAACAATGAATCTTTCCTCGTCTCACTGCGTGATAACCAACTCACGTTAGCTGAGATAAATAATGCATTTCCTGAAGTCTCGTTGTCTTCGTTGTGGCAGAAAGTTTGGTATGAAGGTTACCCAGAACCTAGATACGTTTGGCAAACGACACCTTCAAGTGACACCTCGGAAGTTAAATTTAGTTTAGTGCCGATAGCTTTTGGAACACTGAAAGCGGCTGCTTTTGCGATGTTATTTGCAATTCCCATCGCCGTATTGGGTGCGATCTATACCGCCTATTTTATGTCTCCATCAATGCGCCGTTTAATTAAACCGTCTATTGAGCTAATGGAGGCATTACCGACAGTGATCATCGGTTTTCTTGCTGGGTTATGGTTTGCCCCTTTGCTAGAGCGCCACTTGGCTGCAGTTATGGCTTTGATTATCATGCTTCCGATCACGATGTTAGCGGTCGGTGCATTTTGGCAAGTTCTCCCCAAAAAATGGACGGGTTTTTTCAACAATGGATGGCACGTTATCGTTTTGATGCCAGCATTGATTCTGATTTCAATGTTTATCCTAGCTCAAAGCGGAAATATTGAAACTTTACTATTTGCTGGTGATGTTCGCGTGTTTCTGGCTGAGCGTGGCATTGATTTTGATCAGCGCAATGCATTGGTTGTTGGTTTTGCAATGGGTTTTGCTATCATCCCGACGATTTTCACCATTGCTGAAGACGCAATTTTTTCGGTTCCCAAACATCTCTCTGACGGGTCACTTGCATTAGGTGCGACACCGTGGCAAACACTTATCCATGTTGTACTGCTTACCGCGAGTCCGGGTATTTTCTCGGCAATAATGATGGGTCTAGGTAGAGCTGTTGGCGAGACTATGATTGTCTTGATGGCTACAGGCAATACGCCCATTATGGATTGGAATATACTCGAAGGAATGCGAACATTATCTGCAACTATTGCGGTTGAAATGCCGGAGTCTTCCATAGGTAGTTCACACTATCGAATACTATTTTTAGCGGCACTATTACTGTTGGCGTTTACCTTTGCTGTCAACTCATTAGCTGAGTGGGTGCGTCAGCGTTTGCGAGAAAAGTACCGTTCACTCTAATCATTAAGGGCTAGTCATTGTGTTTAAGTGGTTAAAATCCGGAGCTCCTTGGGTATGGCTGACTGCTGGCGCTGTCAGTATAAGTGTACTCTCTGTATTAGGATTGCTACTTTTGATCGGCTGGAATGGACTTGCCTATTTCTGGCCTGCGCCATTGTATCAATGGGAAACAGAGCAAGGAGAGAAACTGATTGGGCAAGTTTATTCTCAAGAGTACGTTCCCATTAGCCATTTTAAAGAGGAGGTGAGTCGCATTCCTAAAAAGAGCATCGATTCTGGGTTGATTAAACGTATCAGCATTAAGAGTGCCAATCGGGATTTATACGGCTCTGATTTTATTTCATTGCTTGATGTTGAACTCAATGAACCAACTACTCCTTCAGATTTATTGGTTATAGAACGGACCAGTGATGGGGACTTTTATGGCCGGCCTGTGGGCTATTATTCTTCTGTTGGCTCTATTGATAAAAATACCCAGAAAGCACTTGCCGTTGGTTTGGTTAAAGCCAAAATGTTGCGAGAAGATATTGACTACCTGATTAAACGCGATGTTCAGGGACTGAATTCTCAACTTGAAAAGTTGCGACTTGAAAAACGTAAGCATCAGTTTGATAAAAGTCTAGATGCTGATTTGATGGCTTCTTACTACGCAAAGAGTCAAACGCTGCGTGAGAAGCTTATGCAAGTCGAAAAAGTGCTCGATGGTTTGCAACGGCAATTAGCTTCTCAAGGAGTGATTGTTGAAGAAATGAAAGGACAACAAGTCAAAATTCCCCTGAGTCAAATATTGGATGCTTGGTATCCTAATCAAATGAACCTTCCTGAAAAACTTTTACATTGGGTGAAACAAGTTTGGAAGTTTCTTTCTGATGATCCACGAGAATCAAACTCTGAGGGTGGCGTGTTCCCTGCAATGTTTGGTACAGTACTTCTAGTGTTAATAATGTCAGTTATTGTTATGCCACTTGGTGTCATTGCTGCGATATATTTACACGAATATGCCAAGAATAATCTGGTCACTCGTTTGATTCGTGTTGCGGTAATAAATTTGGCGGGTGTTCCTTCCATTGTTTATGGTGTATTTGGTTTGGGCTTTTTTGTCTATATGGTGGGAGGCTCGATCGACACGCTTTTTTATCCTGAGCGTCTACCTGCACCGACTTTCGGAACTCCGGGGCTATTATGGTCTGCTTTGACTCTAGCCATATTAACCTTACCTGTTGTGATTGTCGCAACGGAAGAGGGACTGACTCGAATTCCTGTATCGGTCAGGCAAGGTTCACTCGCTCTAGGTGCAACTCAGTTTGAAACGTTATGGCGTATTGTTTTGCCTATGGCAAGCCCTGCGATTCTTACTGGCCTTATTTTAGCCGTCGCACGTGCAGCAGGTGAAGTGGCTCCCTTAATGCTTGTAGGAGCTGTAAAGTTGGCTTCAAGTTTACCCGTTGATGATCAGTTTCCTTTTGTTCACCTTGAACGAAAATTTATGCATTTAGGATTCCATATTTATGATGTCGGTTTTCAGACAACCAATATAGAAAGCGCCAGACCCTTGGTCTATGCAACCTCATTTTTACTTGTTACGGTTATTGTAGGTTTAAATCTGACAGCGATCAGTATCCGCAATAACTTACGTGAGAAATACCGTACTTTAGGACAAGACTAACGATGTTTTCTGTAAATCAAACTTTAGGTTATCGTCCCCCACTTGATGTCAATAATCTGACTGATGAGCAAACTGCCATTGTGATTGAAAGCTTGAGCTTGTTCTACAAAGGAACACAAGCGTTAAAGAATATCTCGATGCGAATCCCTAAGGGACAAGTTACTGCATTTATTGGCCCCTCGGGATGCGGAAAGTCAACGCTCCTTCGTTGTATCAACCGTATGAACGATTTGGTTGATGGCTGTCATGTTGACGGTAAGGTAAAGCTACACGGAAAAAATGTATACCATCCTAAAGTTGATGTACCGACATTGCGTAGGCGAGTAGGAATGGTATTTCAGCGCCCTAACCCTTTTCCTAAATCAATTTATGAGAACGTGGTTTACGGTTTACGCTTACAAGGAATTAAAAATAGCCGTTCGCTTGATGATGCGGTAGAGCGTTCGCTGCGGGCTTCTGCGCTTTGGGAGGAGGTAAAAGATCGTTTACATGAAAACGCTTTCGGGTTATCAGGGGGGCAACAGCAAAGGTTAGTGATAGCCCGTGCAATTGCTATCGAGCCAGAAGTGCTGCTATTGGATGAACCGACCTCAGCGCTCGATCCCATATCTACCTTGACGATTGAAGAGCTGATAAACGATCTAAAAAACCAATATACGGTTGTTATTGTTACTCATAATATGCAGCAAGCAGCGAGGGTTAGCGATCATACAGCGTTCATTCATATGGGAGAGCTAATTGAATATGCGGATACTGACTCTATTTTTACCTCTCCTTTAAAAAAACAAACCGAAGATTATATAACTGGGCGTTATGGCTAGAGGAGTAAGCCTATGAACTTTGGACGACATATTTCGGGTCAATTTAATGTCGAGCTAGAGTCGATACGAACCCATGTATTGGCCATGGGGGGATTAGTCGAACAACAAATTTCTTTTGCAATGCAGGCATTGCACAAAGGGGATATCGAATTAGCCAAAAAAGTGGTGAAAGACGATCATAAAGTCAATTCAATGGAAGTGTCGATCGATGAAGCATGTACCCGAATCATTGCAAAACGACAACCAACGGCAAAAGATTTACGCCTGATTATTGCCATTATTAAGACGATAACAGACCTAGAGCGTATCGGTGATGTTGCCACTAAAATTGCTTATGTTGCCATTGAGTCAGAAAGTAGCGCGGAACGTCAGTTTCACGTATCGCTTGAGCCTTTATGCCGTCAAGCGATTGGAATGTTGCATCAAGTTCTTGATGCGTTTGCTCGAATGGATGTTGCCGCTGCTGCAGAAGTGTATAAGTTAGATGATAAAATCGATATTGAATACGAAGCGGTTATTCGTCAATTAATGACCTATATGATGGAAGATCCTAAAAATATACCCAACATTCTTCAGGTAATGTGGTCCGCAAGAGCGATTGAAAGAGTGGGGGATCGTTGCCAAAATATTTGTGAATACATTATCTACTTTGTCAAAGGGAAAGATGTTCGCCACCTGGGCAACCAGAGTATTGATGATGCGCTGCGTTAACAGCTCGATATTACTTTCAGTGCGCTATTAAATCATGAGTGCGTTAACCACATCAGCGATCTTATTTTGATCGGTAATGGGTATTTCTCTGTCGTCAATCTCTTCGTTTCCCATCTGTGCATGAGTCAATAACGGCATTTTACTCGGTCGGCTTGTTTTACCTGAAAGATGTATCTGTCTGACACCAGTCACCTTTGCTATGTTGGCGACATTGGTCGCATTGATGCCAGCGCCCGCCATTACTGCTATTTGATTACTTTTTACCATAGCAGAGATGATTGGCAGTCCTTTAGCTGCACTTGAGGCTTGGCCTGAAGTCAGAACTTGATCAAACCCCAATTGGCTAATGGTTTCTAGTGCACTTTGCCAATCTCTCGCGTGATCGACGGCACGATGGAATGTTGTACCAAGTTGGTGAAGTTTTGCTCTTTCGACAAGCAAATGATTGGCGTTGATGTCCACATTACCGTTTACGTCCAATACCCCAAATACCACACCGTTTAGTCCCGCATGTGCCGCTGCATCTATGTCTTCTAACATTAGCTCTAATTCATTTTGACTGTAAATGAAATCACCTTGCCTTGGCCTGATCATGGCATAAACAGGTATGCTAGAGAGCTTTGCTGCTTTTACCATCATACCAATACTGGGAGTTAGGCCACCGAGTGCTAATGCGCTGCATAATTCAATACGAGTCGCACCACCTGCGATTGCATAAGCTATGGATTCAAGGTTATCGATGCAAACTTCGATTTGATACGTCATATGGATTATGATGAAGAGAGTGAAGTAAAATGGATTCGCCCTCATATAGAGGGCGAATAAAGATTAAGCAGCGTCTTCTTGCGCCTCATCATCACCATCAATGGCTTCAGGCTTGGGCGCTTTTTTGGGTGTTGGTTTACGCTTTGCGCCGAGCGCATACAAAACGTCTTCTTTATTCTGAGCGAGGAACATCGCGAGGTCTTCTTGCTTTCCTTCGTCCTCAAGTAGTTCACTTTTACCCAAGAGTTCATAGAGTTCGTCTGCCATATCTAGCATTTTGTCATAGGCATCTGCTTCCGCTTTAGAGGTAAAAGTCATTTTTTCTTCTCCGTTGCGTTCTACCACGTACTTGACGATTACAGCCATGGTTGTTCCTCTAGTTCCAATTGTTAAAATTCAGTCACTGTCTTTTTATACAGATTTTAATTTATCAAGTCCAGCGATGGCCTGCAGTTGCTTGCTAAGTGCTCAGTCTTTACTCCACTGATGACAAAATTCAATAAAGTTTTTCAACAATGGGGTTTGATATTTTTCTTTATGAACGAGTAGCCAATAGCGTCGTTTCATATCTAAAGACGTGTGAATTTCTTTCACCCTTCCATCATTGATGGCACTTTGTGCCGCTAGCCTAGAGAGGCAACCAAATCCCAAGCCCGCAGACACGCTATTGATCAAGGCTTCGGTAGTATTGAGCTGAAAGGACTCTTGCCAATGCTCAATACGTGGGGCAATCACGCGCAGAAAAAACTCTCTGGATCCTGAACCTGGCTCACGAAGAAGCCAATCACTCTGTTCTAATGCGCTTAAGGAAAAAGGGCTTTGTTGAAGTATCGGTGATTCCGGAGCACATATAATGCACATTTCATCTTGGCTAAATTGTGTTGAATGGAGCTGAGAATGTAGGGTTTTACCTTCGATAAGTGCAAGATCTAGCTCGTAATCAATTAACTTTTGGCAAATTAACGCAGAGTTTGAAATAAACAAGCTTTGCGAGGTGTGTTGTGAATGTTGACGAAAGTCACTCAATAGATACGGTGCGACTTGATTTCCTATGGTGTCACTTGCTCCAATCTTTAACTGACCAGATAACGCTTGATCATCAAATAAACGCGTAATTTCTTGAGAACGTTCGATAATTTCATCAGCAAGCGGTAGCAGCTTTTGTCCTTCCTGATTGAGAATAAGTCGATTATTGACGCGGTCAAATAATGAGTGGCCGAGCTGTTTTTCTAATTCAGATAAAGCCATGCTGACCGCTGCCTTAGAAAGAAAGAGTGCTTCAGATGCTGCGGTAAGGGTATTGTTTTGAGTAATAGCTATAAAAGTTTTCAACTGCTTAAGAGAGATGTTAGCGGCCATAATGCGTTTGGAAATACTGAACGTTGGTTTGAATTAATTATATATTATAAAACAAACAACCTAGTTAAACTGTGCGTGTCACTAGAAAATATTAGGATTTTGATGATGAAATCAGCAAAAGAGAAACTTTTTTATGCCCCAACCCCCATAGCTGGTCTCGCTCTAGGTGTCGGTAGTCTTGGTTGGTGCTGGGAAAATGCTTATGCTTTTAACGGAATTGCTCAGTGGGCTGGTGCGATTATGGCGGGCTCTTTGCTATTGCTCTTGTTTGCCAAATTTTGCTTTCATCCGAATCAGTTAAAATCTGAACTTGCCCACCCTGTCGTGGGAAGTGTCCTTCCAACTTTTGCTATGGCTCTGATGATAGTGTCGCACTCAATCGGACAATTCATCCCAACTCTTGGTGATGGTATCTGGTTGTTTGCTGTGGTAATACATCTCATTTTCCTGATCACTTTTGCCTATCACAGAATTCAAGATTTTCAATTGCACCAGATGGTCCCTAGCTGGTTTATTCCTCCTGTTGGAATCATAGTAGCGGATGTTTCATTTTCGGGTAACTCAGTATTGGCCCCGATTGCCTACGTTGCATTGTTTCTGGGCATGGCCGCTTGTGCTGTGATGTTACCTTTTATGATATACAGATTGATTTTTACTCGACAAATTGCGGCTAATGAGAAACCAACCATTGCAGTACTTGCTGCACCTGCCAGCGCAACGTTAGCGGGCTATCTTAGTTTAATGGAGAATCCTTCTCCTGTGATCATTGGTATTTTATTTGGTATCTCAGTACTAATGACCAGTGTTATCTATTGTGCTTTTTTCCACCTGCTTAGACTGCCATTCAGTGCCGGTTTTGCTGCTTATACTTTCCCCATGGTGATTGGCTCTACGGCTTTATACAAGTTGGCACATTGGATGGAAAGTCAAGGTATCCCTAATAAGTATGTCATGCAGATAAATGGGTTAGCCTACTTTGAGTTGATTATTGCTACAGCAGTTGTGGCTTACGTATGTGTTCGCTACGTGACCTTTTATTGTTCTGACCTAAAGGAAGCGTATTAGCGAAGTCCTCGTTCCCTTAAACGCTTATATAAGGTATTGCGACTGATACTAAGCTCCTTGGCCGCCGCAGATACGTTCCGCCCACATTGTTCATAAGTTTCGAGCCAGTTATCGTCAAGTTCAGGGGCCGATATTGCTGATGAGAGTAAGGTAACATTGCTATCGGCGTGGGAATGTTGTATATCGTGCATAAAATCATCAGGCAAATCATCAATCATAATCGTATTGCCATCTGCCATTGCTACAGCAATTTGAATCACGCTGACCATCTGTCTGATGTTTCCAGGCCAAGGGTGTTGACAGAAAAGCTTGAGAACATCAGGGCTTACCGTTATTTCTTGACTGCTTTCATTGCACTTTTCGAGCAGTCGTTGAACCAGCACTTCTTTGTCTGAACGCTCTCGTAGTGAGGGGAGTGATAGGTTTAATCCTGTTACTCTATAGTAGAGATCTTGCCTAAAGGTTCCTTGTTGGACATCGTCTTTCAGGTTTCGATTCGTGGCTGATACCAGTTTAAAATCAACAGGATAGGCTGCGGTTGAACCAAGAGGTGTGACGGTACGCTCTTGTAATACCCGGAGTAATCTTGCTTGAACATTAAGTGGCATGTCCCCGAGTTCGTCCAGAAACAGTGTGCCTTTGTCAGCTTTTCTTATTAAGCCAATGGAGCCTTTTTGGTTTGCCCCAGTAAACGCGCCTTTTTCGTAGCCAAATAACTCTGATTCAACTAAGTCAGGCGGTATCGCAGCGCAGTTAACGGCAATGAGAGGGGAATGTTTTCGCTGACTAGATTGGTGCATGGCATTAACAAAAACTTCTTTACCAACACCAGTTTCACCATGAATCAAAATCGGAATATCTTTATTGATGAGGCGGCTGACTTGTTTTATCGCTTTTGCCAGTTGTGGATCACCTGTATCGAGTTTTTGCAGATCAAAAGGCGTGGTTGTTGTTTTTTGAGCTCCTGCAGCCGAGGTGTCACGAAAATCAATTTTACGTCCAACAGGGATACTTGGTGGAATCGTCATTGCGTAATAACTGAACTTTTCTTTTGAACGTATCTCAGCAGGGGTAAAAGATGGGTGAGACAAGAGTTTTTCAAGTTTGATATCAAATAACTGTTCGAGTGATTGCAGCGCCAGATCTTGACCAAGAACAATTTCGGCTCTGCGATTGGCCGAAACGATCATCCCTTGCTCGTTAAAAACGAGCAGTGATGACCACTGGCTATCAATATTTTCAGGCGATGTATTGAACCAAAGTAAAAAATGGTTGCGATGAAATTGAGAAACGATCAACTGGTTTTCTATCGCTTGTGACATTAATTTAACCATACCTAACGTGTGAGAGCTAGGAATGTATGCGTCACTGGCAATAGACAATACTCCTGCCATTTTCCTTTCGGCATCAAAAAGTGGAGCAGCAGAGCCTGTCATAAAACGATTGGAACTTAAAAAGTGCTCATCGTGGAAAACTTGAACAATAGATCCTGTTTCTAACGCAGTACCAATAGCATTGGTGCCAATCAGACTTTCTTTCCAATTGACCCCATTTTGAAAGACTTGGGGTTGGTGTTGGTTAAAAAAGCGTTGCTCCCCCCAATTATTTAGAACATGCCCAGATGGGCTTGCCAACGTTATTAAGCAGTTACTATTGGCCAATAGACTGTCGTAGAAGGGCAGTACTTTTTGTTGTGTTGTCGAGAGCAAGCGAGCATGTTGCTCGATATTCTCCGATAGGATCTGGCCATTTTGTATATCAATAATAGGTTCACTATTGTGGAGCAAACCAAATTCTCTACATCGTTGCCACGAATGCTCGATCATTGATAGATGTTTTTTGTCGATATTAGTGGCCATAATCGGTATTCCACAAATCTAAAGTTTCTGTCGTTTGTATTTCGCTTATCATCGTTATTGTTCAGAAGCGAAAATATAACATATCACTCAGTTGAACACTTTGAACACTTTGAACACCTGATGAACACATTTTATTAACATTTGTTAACCAGATCTCATCCACTCCGAACTGACCAAGATAGTGTCCTTATTGAGTTTTTGGTCATGTTATCCTTATGTTTCAATGCTTGTATCGAGGTTTTGTAAAAAAAATGTATAAAAAATGAAACTTGGCATGACTCTCGCTCTAATGAGCAATATCGAAAATTTGATATTCGCAGGGAAAGGAGCATTTAGTGTCATTAACACTGGAGCAGGTAAGTAAATATGTTGACGGAGAAATGCATATATCAGACGTCAACCTGACATTTGAACCCGGTTCATTCAATGTCCTTCTTGGGCGTACATTAGCAGGGAAAACATCATTAATGCGCTTGATCGCTGGTCTGGACCGACCAAGCTCTGGTCGTATTCTTGTTAACGGCGTTGATGTCACAGGAGTGTCAGTACGAGATCGAAACATATCTATGGTCTATCAGCAGTTTATCAATTATCCCAATCTCACAGTATTTGAGAATATTGCTTCTCCGTTACGTTTGTCTGGTATGTCTCGAGATGAAATAAATCAGAGAGTTTATCAAACTGCCGAGATGCTGCGCATTACAGAACATCTTAAAAAATACCCGCTTGAATTATCAGGAGGGCAGCAACAAAGAACGGCAATGGCTCGAGCATTAGTTAAAGATGCTGAGATAATTTTGTTTGATGAGCCGTTAGTGAATCTTGACTACAAATTACGTGAAGAATTACGTCAGGAAATGCGTGAGCTGTTTCAAACTCGCCATACTATTGCGATTTATGCGACTACAGAACCAAACGAAGCTTTGGCTTTAGGGGGAACCACTACAATTCTTCATGAAGGAAAAGTGATGCAGTCAGGGGCTACGGCTTCGGTTTACCATCGTCCTGACAATGTTGGATCTGCCACTTTATTCAGTGAACCTCCCATCAATCTGATACGTGGAGAGGTCAATAGTAATGAGATCACTTTTGACAAAAGTGCCCACTTTCCACTCAACCAATCACTTAGCAACTTAGAAAGAGGAGAATATCAATTTGGTATTCGTCCTAGTCATCTAAGCCTTTTGCCTAAACATGATGATGATGTTGAGTTGACCGTGCAAGTTGAAGTGGCAGAGATAAGTGGTTCTGAGACTTTTCTCCATGTGCGTAATGCTCAACTAGATATGGTTCTTCATCTTGCGGGAGTTCATAGCTATGAAGTCGATGAAACCATAAAAATCTATATTCCTATCCATAAATTCTATGTCTTCGGGATGGATGACGTACTTGTTCATGCCCCTAGTCGCAACATCAGAGGGCAATAACATGGTACAAATAAGCTTAAATTCTCTTGCCCACACGTATGATAAAAAGCCTTCAGAGTCATCCGTGTACGCGATTAAAGAGATGAATCATGTATGGAAGCAAGGTGGAGCGTACGCTCTACTTGGCCCCTCAGGATGTGGTAAGTCGACGCTACTTAATATCATTTCAGGTTTGATGAGCCCATCTCAGGGAGATGTCATGTTTGATGATATACGTGTCAACTCAATGCCTCCGCAAGATCGTAATATTGCGCAGGTTTTCCAGTTTCCCGTTATCTACGACACCATGTCAGTTTACGATAATTTGGCTTTTCCTTTACGCAATATGAAGGTTCACCAAGCAAAAGTACATTCAAAGGTCACCGAAATTGCAGAGATTCTTGAACTGACCAGCGTGCTGTCAAAAAAAGCACAACATCTAACCGCAGATGAAAAGCAAAAGGTATCGATGGGGAGAGGTCTAGTCCGTGATGATGTCTCTGCAATTTTATTTGATGAACCTCTGACGGTTATTGATCCACAACTAAAGTGGAAGTTGCGCCGTAAGCTAAAACAGATTCATCAGCAGTTTAATATCACTATGGTTTACGTTACTCATGACCAACTTGAAGCGTCTACGTTTGCTGATGAAATTGCAGTTATGTACAACGGGCAAATTGTTCAATTCGGAACACCCAGAGAGCTATTTGAACGGCCTAACCATACTTTTGTTGGTTATTTCATTGGTAGTCCAGGAATGAACTTGCTTGAAGTGCATCCGACAGAGAATGGTGTCATGTTTGATGGGGTCGAAGTGCCTCTATCAGATGCTTACCGACATGCGATAAACAAAGCCAAGAGCCAAAACATCAAAATTGGTATTAGACCAGAGTTTGTACATGTTTGGGAAACTGCCAACCAGTCAGCATTAAAAGCCAGTGTGTTGCATGTTGAAGATCTGGGTACTTATAAAATCATCACATTACTTGTTGGCGAGCAGCAAATCAAAGCTCGGCTGCAAGAGGATCAGCCCGTACCAGAGAAGCAAGCCTATATAAGCTTTCCTGAGCAATGGACCATGCTCTATGTCGATGAATTCCTTGTTAATATTGGAGAGCTGTGATGGATAAAATAACCAATAATCGCGCTTGGTTCCTTGTTCTGCCAGTTTTTATTCTGGTTGCTTTTAGTGCCATCGTCCCCTTAATGACGGTAGTCAATTACTCACTGCAAGATATTTTTGATGCCAATACCGCTTACTTCGTAGGGACGGAGTGGTATCGGGAAATCTTAAATGATGAGCGTTTGCATGGCGCCTTATTACGGCAGTTCGGTTTTACTTTTACCATTTTAATGATTGAAGTGCCGCTCGGTATTCTGGTTGCTCTGATGATGCCAACTCAAGGACGCTGGTCTGCAGTATGTCTTATCATATTGGCTGTTCCCCTTTTGATTCCCCTTAATGTCGTGGGTACGATTTGGCAGATCTTTGGTCGGGCAGACATTGGTCTATTTGGTTGGGCATTAAATGGTTTAGGCATAAATTATAATTATGCAGGTAATCCTCTTGACGCTTGGTTAACCGTTATCTTAATGGATGTTTGGCACTGGACATCATTAATTGCATTACTATGTTACTCAGGGCTAAGAGCAATTCCTGATGCTTATTATCAAGCGGCTAATATTGATCGAGCTTCACGTTGGTCTGTGTTCCGATTTATTCAACTGCCAAAACTAAAAAGTGTTCTATTAATCGGTATTTTGATCCGTTTTATGGATAGCTTCATGATTTATACCGAACCTTTTGTTCTCACCGGAGGAGGACCGGGTAACTCCACAACTTTCCTTAGTCAGACACTAACCAAAATGGCTATTGGACAATTTGACATAGGTCCTGCGGCTGCTTTTTCAATTATATATTTTCTAATCATTTTGTTGGTGAGCTGGGTTTTTTATACAGCAATGACGCATGGTGAAAATAAGTAAGGGATTTACTATGACTATAAATAAAACTAAATCGACACGAATAGCGCATGTATTAGGGCTTACTTTTTATATTCTGTGCTTAATGTTGCCTATTTACTGGCTAGTGAATATGTCCTTTAAAGAGAATCAGGAGATATTAGGTAGTTTAAGTTTTTTTCCTGAAAATTGGACGTTTAAAAATTACCAAACCATATTCTCTGATTCGAGTTGGTATATGGGCTACGTCAATTCGATTATTTATGTTGTAATGAACATGGTGATTACGCTGACCGTTGCGCTTCCTGCCGCCTATGCGTTTTCACGTTACAAGTTTATTGGTGATAAGCATCTCTTTTTCTGGTTGCTTACCAACCGTATGGCACCACCTGCGGTCTTTTTACTTCCTTTCTTTCAGCTCTATTCTTCTGTGGGGTTATTTGACACCCATATCGCAGTGGCACTAGCGCATTGTCTATTTAACGTACCACTTGCAGTATGGATCTTAGAAGGCTTCATGTCGGGAGTTCCAAGAGAAATTGATGAAACTGCCTATATCGATGGATACAGTTTTCCGAAGTTTTTTATCAAAATATTTTTGCCGATGATCCGTTCAGGGATTGGGGTCTCGGCCTTTTTCTGCTTCATGTTCAGCTGGGTTGAGTTACTGCTTGCCAGAACGCTGACATCTATAGATGCCAAACCAATATCTGCGGTAATGACCCGAACGGTCAGCGCCTCTGGTATAGATTGGGGAGTGCTGGCGGCAGCTGGTGTTTTAACCATACTGCCAGGTGTATTGGTTATTTGGTTTGTGAGAAATCACGTTGCGAAAGGTTTCGCATTGGGTCGAGTTTAAGGAGCAAGATTATGAATTGGATGGCTTGGACCACACCGTCAGCACTATTTTTTCTCGGTATTGCACTGATTTTGTTAACAATGACGGTTCGAGAGGTGCTGTCGCCATGTACTGAGAGAAAAGGTTTTTTACCCATTACGACCACACGAGGAGATCGACTTTTTATTGGTTTATTAAGCTCTGCGTTCGTTCATTTGGGTTTTATTGGGTTTTCAGAATTATCCATTTGGGTGCCATTTACCATTTGTGTCATTTGGCTGGGTACGGTTTTAAAGTGGGGATAAAAGAGTAATGTATCACGCGCTCATACTTCATTGGCGCTGATTTAGAGTCAAGAGTATTGAGTGTAACCAGTAACGAGAAACAAGATATTCATAATTGGAGTTATGGAATAATGAAAAAGGATATTAATAAGACAGCTCTAGCAAAACGCTTAGCTATAATCTTTTCACTTGCTGCTATATCGCCATTTTCTTTTGCAGATATGGCGTCTGCGAAAAAATGGATGGTCGAAGAATTTTCTCCATCAACCCTTTCTGAAAAAGAACAAATGAAGGAGATGCAGTGGTTCATTGATGCCGCTAAACCTTTTAAGGGAATGGAAATCAACGTGGCTTCAGAGACGATTACCACTCATGAATACGAGTCTAAAACCTTAGCAAAGGCGTTTTATGAGATCACGGGTATCAAAGTCAATCATGACCTGATTCAAGAGGGTGATGTCGTTGAGAAACTGCAAACGCAGATGCAAACTGGCCGCAATATCTATGATGGTTACATAAACGATTCTGACTTAATTGGTACTCACGTTCGTTACGGTAAAGTGGTGCCTATTTCGGATTTTATTGAAGGCGAAGGTAAGAGCGTGACCAACCCATACCTTGATTTACCCGACTTCATTGGATTAGATTTTACCACCGGACCTGACGGTAAAATTTACCAGTTACCTGATCAGCAGTTTGCCAACCTCTATTGGTTTAGAGCAGATTGGTTTGAGCGTCCGGATTTAAAAGCTAAGTTTAAAAAAGAATATGGTTATGAGCTTGGCGTCCCTTTGAATTGGTCTGCTTATGAAGACATTGCAGAGTTTTTCTCAAAAAAAGTAAAAAACATCGATGGTGAACGTGTCTACGGCCATATGGATTATGGTAAGAAAGACCCATCTTTGGGATGGCGCTTCACCGATTCTTGGTTCTCTATGGCGGGAGCAGGAGATAAAGGCATTCCAAACGGTTTGCCAGTCGATGAATGGGGAATTCGTATCGAAGGTTGCAGACCTGTAGGTTCGGATGTTTCTCGAGGAGGCGCAACTAATGGTCCAGCAGCCGTTTATGCGACAACGAAATACGTTGACTGGCTCAAGCAATACGCACCACCAGAAGCGCAAGGTATGACTTTCGGTGAAGCAGGCCCAGTTCCGGCGCAAGGGTCGATTGCACAGCAAATCTTCTGGTACACCGCTTTTACTGCCGATATGACCAAGCCTGGTTTACCCGTTGTCAATGAAGATGGTACGCCTAAATGGCGTATGGCACCGTCTCCACGTGGGCCTTATTGGGAAGAAGGAATGAAGTTGGGCTATCAAGATGCTGGCTCTTGGACCTTCTTAAAAAGCACACCTTTAAATCGTCGCCAAGCGGCTTGGTTATATGCCCAGTTTGTTGTTTCAAAATCTGTTAGTTTGAAAAAGACGTTAGTTGGCTTAACTCCAATCCGTGAATCAGACATTAATTCTCAAGCCATGACGGATGTCGCTCCCAAATTAGGCGGTTTAGTTGAGTTTTATCGGAGTGATGCTCGTAAACAGTGGACCCCAACAGGAACAAACGTTCCTGATTATCCAAAGCTTGCACAGCTATGGTGGCAATACGTTTCAGAAGCGGCGAGTGGTGAAAAAACACCGCAAGAGGCTTTGGATGGTTTAGCTAAAGCTCAAGACCGAGTGATGCAAAGGTTGGAGCGAAGTGGTGCGCAAGGAGAGTGCGGTCCTAAGCTCAATAAGAAAAAAGGGCGTGACTATTGGCTCTCGCAACCAGGAGCTCCAAAAGCCAAGCTTGAAAACGAAAAACCTCAAGGTAAGACGATCGCTTATAAGGAACTAATTAGCCAATAGATACCTTTGTCAACTATGCATAACCTGTTCGACTCTTATGAGTTGGACAGGTTATTTTTTTGTCCAATGACTTTAAATTTAGATAACTAGATTTTCAAATCGTTGCCTTACCTGTAAAGCAAGCTATTCTCGCTGAACCTTGCATCTTGAGGTTACTTGGGTATCAAACCTTTAAAAAACCATCTTAGCTGCGATGATAAATAATAAGCCTGCAAACGCTTTTTTTATTGAAGCAACGGGTAATGTTTGAGTGGCTTTCGCGCCAAGTGGTGCGGTAAACCAAGAAGTACAAATTATGCCAAATAAAGCGGGTAAGTAGACAAATCCTGCAAAACCATCCTTTAAAGAAAATTGCTCAATACCTGAGCTGATGTACCCGATAGAGCCAAATAGCGCAATGACGATTCCGCAGGCTGAGGCACATCCAATCGCTTTTTTCATATCGATAGAAAAAAAAGTTAACAAAGGAACGAGCAGTGCTCCGCCACCAATTCCTATCATTGCCGATAATGCACCTGTTATGGTGGTAAAGAAAGTCAATAGCCCCTTGTTTGGTAATGCTCGCTGAGTGTTTTTTTCATTTCTTGTACTGCTATAGAGCATTTTTATTGCGATAAGCACTACACAAACGGCAAATACCGAACGTACTATTTGCTCAGGTAAAAGTGATGCGATAAAGCCGCTTAAAAGTGCACCCAAGGCGACACCAGTCATGACCCAAGGTGCTAGCGCCCACGGAACATTGCCGTTCTTATTATGAGCGATAGCCGAAGAAGTAGATGTAAATAAAATCGAGGCCAAGGAAGTGGCAATTGCCGCGATAATCGTTTGCTCTGAGGGTAAAATATTGAAGTGTATTAAGATAGCACTTAAAACTGGGACGATAATTAGCCCGCCACCAATTCCGAGTAACCCAGCGAGAAAACCCACACCACTACCCAGCAGTGCACAGTAAAAAATCAGTAGTAGAGACTCATTCATTATCTTGCTCTTCTTATATTCATGAAGCACAAATCTTACACCAATTGACTTCTTAAGATCATGAATATGTTTCATGTTACAGGTGAAAGAAAAGCGTTTTCCTTTCACTATGAGAATTCGTATAAATGATTTAAGTACCGGGGTATGGGCATCATCAATGTCTATACCCAAGTGACGTCAAAATGCAGGATTAAGAGCGATGCCACAGCGTTGAGTTCAAGGAAAATAACGAAGCGGAATAGTTGGCTCTTACCAAGTTGGGAATAAAACCTGATTACCCAAAAGTTTTTATTAAGTGATAACTGGTTGCCGTTATTTATCGAAAAGGATAGGAAAGTATGCAGATTAACGATTTTAAATTCACAATCAAAAGTTTATTCTTTGATGAAAACTACCTTCCTAACGATACGACTCGAATTACCACAAATTTTGCGAACCTTGCTAGGGGAGAAAGTCGCCAAAGTAATCTGAGAAATGCGCTGGCTATGATAAATAATAGCTTTAATTCTTTAGCACATTGGGACAACCCGAATGCCGACCGTTATTCAGTTGAGTTAGAAATTATTTCTGTTGAAATACAAGTCGATAGTAAAGAGCAGTCTTTTCCATCTATAGAAATATTGAAAACTCATGTGTTGGATCACCAAACTAATCTGCGTATGGAAGGGATTGTTGGTAATAATTTTTCTTCTTATGTTCGAGATTATGATTTTAGTGTTTTACTGCTTGAGCACAACAAAGATAAGACGGTATTCAGTATTCCAGATGACTTTGGAGAGCTACACGGAAAATTATTCAAAAACTTCATAAAATCAGATGAATACACAGAAAATTTTAATAAATTACCCGTGATATGTTTGAGTGTTTCGGATAATAAAACTTACTACCAGACTGATAATCAACATCCAATATTAGGTGTTGAATATCAGCCAAACGAGTCATCACTCACTGAACAATATTTTAAGAAAATGGGTCTTAAGGTGCGTTATTTTATGCCACCTAATAGTGTAGCGCCTCTGGCCTTTTTCTTTTTTGGCGATTTATTAAATGATTACACTAATCTTGAACTGATTAGCACTATTAGCACGATGGAAACCTTCCAGAAGATCTATCGACCTGAGATTTACAATGCCAATTCTGTTGCGGGTAAATGTTACCGACCTAATCTTAAAAACTCAGATCATTCATTGACTCAGATCGTATACGACCGTGAAGAACGTAGTCAATTAGCTGTGAAACAAGGGAAGTTTGCAGAAGAGCACTTTATTAAACCCTACCAAAGTCTGCTGGAAAAGTGGTCTACAAACGCTGTGTAACTGAAGCACTAAGACAAAGGAAATGATGATGAAAAAATTACTGCCAACCTCAACAGCCGGTAGCCTACCTAAACCTTCTTGGTTAGCTCAGCCCGAAACATTGTGGTCACCTTGGAAATTAAGTGGAACAGAGCTTATCGATGGAAAACAAGATGCGCTAAGAGCGACACTTTTGGAACAAGAACGTGCTGGCATTGATATTGTGAGTGACGGTGAGCAAACTCGACAACATTTTGTCACAACCTTTATCGAACATCTTGATGGCGTCGATTTTGAAAAGCGTCAGACCGTAACAATCAGAAATCGTTATGAAGCTAGTGTCCCTAGTGTCGTTGGCCCTATATCTCGCCCAAGATCAGTTTTTGTCGAAGATGCCAAGTTTTTGCGTAGCCAAACTGATGGTCCAATAAAATGGGCATTGCCTGGGCCAATGACAATGATTGATACTTTATATGATGGCTATTATCACGATCGTGAGGCACTGGCTTGGGAGTTTGCCAAAGTCCTCAATCAAGAAGCCAAGGAGTTGGAGGCAATAGGGGTTGATATTATTCAGTTTGATGAGCCAGCATTTAACGTATTCTTTGACGATGTAAACAATTGGGGTATCGCAGCCCTTGAGAGAGCAATCGAAGGATTGCAGTGTGAAACAGCAGTGCATATTTGCTATGGATACGGCATTAAAGCCAATACGGATTGGAAGAAAACGTTAGGAACAGAGTGGCGTCAGTATGAGGAAGTATTTCCAAAGCTTCAACAATCTAACATCGATATTATCTCACTAGAATGCCACAATTCTCGCGTACCAATTGAATTACTCTCATTAATTAAGGGTAAGAAAGTGATGGTAGGCGCGATAGATGTAGCGACTCATAAAATTGAAACCGCAGAAGAGGTCGCTGATACTCTAAGACAAGCATTGAAATACGTTGAAGCCGAGAACTTATACCCCTGTACTAATTGCGGTATGACTCCTTTACCTAGAAATGTTGCTTATGCAAAGCTGCAAGCATTAAGTCAAGGAGCAGAAATTATTCGCAAGGAGCTGTCATGACTTACTATTCAAAGGCTAATTGAGTCTATATGTTGAACCTTTTAAGGGACATACTTGAGGCATAGCCTCTATTTGTATGTCCTCTTCTCGCTAGTTCTAGCATCTTGAGGTTACTTGGGTATTACCCTTATACAGATTGGGTAAACACTCTTATTCTATGTTCATCGGGGTCTTTAGCAACAAAGTTATGCCCATAGACAGCAGTTTGACACTCTTGCTCAAACTGAACACCAAGTTGTTTCCAAGTGTTGAATAGACTATCAAATGATACTTTATCCGGCATATGAAGCGATAACTCTGTCCCTCCACCTTTTACCGAGCTTTTTGGGTTTAATTGGCTGGCCAGCTTCAATGAGATTTGTATGTTGTCTACACAATTTAGCTGAGCAAAGGTTGGAGATAGTAAAACTGGATCACAGTCAAATAACCTAGTATAAAAATCAATGTTTTTATTGATATTATCAACATATAGTACAATGGAATCTAAATTCAAAATATATATTCCTCTTTAATCTTTATCTATTATATTAATTCAATACATTGACAATTTATGTCAGTAGTATTTTATATTTCTACGTGCTATATTTAATACCTTAAACAAATATAGTTTTAATTTTAACACTAAAATCATAAATCTAATAAACGTTTAGGAATCCTTGTTACATGGCAATAATGAAGTTAGGTCATATAAATATCGTTGTTGATGATATTGAAGAGGCATCAAAATATTACTGTAATCTCTTAAAAGGTAAAGCAGTTCAAAGATTCAATAATTTTAAAAATGAAGGGTTTTCTAAATCTGCTGGCTTTATGGAAGATTATGATAAAGTTGATGTATCCATCGAATTTATTGAAATTGACCAAAGCGGTATCTTCATCGAACTCATGCAGTACCACTATCCAAATGAAAATATAAACCATATTAATAGAGATAAGAAAACTCATCAAATAGGTGGTATTGGCCATATTTGCCTTAAAGTAGAAGGTATTATGGATGAGTTTAAAAGGATAAAAAATACCGAAGAAGTAAGATTCATCAGTACACATGAAGATTACCAGCCATTTCAAATTTCCCCTATAAAAGCTGATGACTTTTATTTTGTAGATCAAGAACTCGAAATGAATAGTGAAGTTAAACAAGAGGTAGTTGATGTGGTCGGTGGTATACGCTACTTCTATTTTATCGATAAATACGGTATTCAGTGGGAGTTTGAGGAAGGCCACACTGATATTGGATAAACTCACTTCATAAAATAAACCGGCGACTCAGCCGGTTTTTTTTACGTTATAAAAAACCAACATCAAGGCCAAAAGAATAGCCACTTTGAAAAATAGTGAACCTCTGAAGTAGAAGTGCCCAGTATTGGATTTTTAACTTTCAGACTTGATATTCTGACGGTACGCAAAAGACACACAGAGGAACTTTTGGTGTGTCTTTTTTAAAGTCATAATTTAAAAAATAGCAACCAATATTTTAATAAAGGGGTGAGTGAGTAGTGAACAGGAGTTGGCTTCTTCTTTTTGAACTAACCTCTTGAGTTAGAAACAGACCAGTCGATCTTTTATCATGGGTTAAATAACGGTTTTGAAATAGGTTTTTCAATCGATGATTTTCCCACTCCCACTTTTGGCTCAATGCTTGACTACAAGGTTCCAGTGTAACCAGTCCTATAGATGCACCATCAAGGCATAAATGTTGATTGCTGGCAGAGATATATCGTTTAAAACCGTCATAGATAAATAATCTATCGAAATCATGAAGGTTGCATTCATTGACTGATAAGCGATTTTCTTTATCGCGACTTAAACAGCGATTGTTAAAAATACCCAATTGTAAACTGACAGGCCGTCTTCCTGTAAAAACAGGATGGCTCCAATCTATCCCTATGAGCTTGGCTACCGATACTGTTTTGGTTTGGGCGACAAAACCATTGTAACTGTAATACCAACCACCTTCCAAAAATCTACCGACATAGACGGGGGAGTATTCAACATTGGCGTCAACAAGTATATAGCTATAGTCTTGTTTATGAGTATCAACACCATAAGTAACACTCATTTGAGGAGTGAAGTTTTTGTAACCAACTTCCTTAACATTTTTGGGGTTGATAAATGTCTCAAGGTCGAGGCCGGGCAATATCGCGGATGTTCGCCTTTCAATAAGAGAATCGGCTGTGTCATATTGATCACGAATCCAAGATACAGAAAAAGTGGTAGGGTTTGGTGTGGATATATTTACCTTATAGTCAGTGGTATTATAACTAAACCACCGACCTTCAGTGTGAGTACCTGTAATAGAGAGTGCTTCTTTTGGGTTATTTAGATTACTAGAGACACCAATAGAGAAGTTACTGACTTCACGGTGTGAATAATTACTTTGAATATTCGTTGCTGGTCTTTTTTCTAAGATCTGTAAATCCGATTGTCCGATAATATTGATGGTGTAACTCTTGGCGATAGCACTGTAACCATGAATGTCTGACCATCCGTGAATCAAAGTGGTTGGATTGCTTGTGTCCATGATCTGGCTAAAGCTGTCGTTTAAATGAAAACCAGCTCCTAATTCTTCATAGAAGCTTATTCTTACCAATTTTTTGTCTGGTACATTCAGTTGATCCTTTTCATTCTTTAAGCTGCGTAAGAATTCGACCTGGAAAATAAGAGAAATATTGGCAGATCTGCTGCAGTAAAAAGACTGGGCGGGTTGCGTATCAAGCCAAGGGGTAACTCTTGGAAAAAGGCAATCACTTTCTGAAAATTGCTTATTTAGGCTGACGTAAAAGCTGAGTTTAGGTGGAGATATCTTTTGGACAGATCTTCTTTTTCTGCTCGAACTAGGCCTGCTGTTGTCTTCGTTTAATCTCTGTATTTGTGGATCTAGAGAGTCAGAGATAGGGGTAAAAAGCATAGAGCCTTGGTAATTTGTAATCGCTAAAAATGGTGTGACAATGGACATTCCGATTCGGCTCTGTATTTGCTTTTGGTAGCGCTCAATTTTGTCGTTATCTTCTAACTGTGAAAAGTCCAACAGATACTTTTTATTTTCATTGATCACATTGTCATTTACTGCGGGCAATGATTTTTCTAATGCATCATCACTGACTTCATTTAAGTTAATGTAATTTATATTGCTAGGACTGTAGACGCTTTGCATTATTAATAGTGCTGTATCTGATTGCATTGGGTGTGCAAAGACAGGGAAGTGATGAAAGACAGCTAAAAACACCAGAAAGAATGCCTTTTTTTCGACCTTATGTTTTATTTGCTCTAAGAAAGATAAAAAATGCCCCTGAATTTTAATTTTCAAGATGAAAGCCTTATTATTCGATTAAAAAGATAATTTTACAGATAAAAAGGGTAGTGTTTTTTTTATAAGCTTATGAAAATATTAAGTAATAAAGGGGTGGCTGTGTTCGAGATGAAGAGTTCAGGGCACTTCCTCAGTGTCGAGTGTTAAGAAAATCATGCCGCAGCAGAGCCGGTCTCTTTCCAAGTTTATTGATGATGAAGCAATTGATAGAGAATATCTGTAAAAGGCCTAGCAAAAACGCTAGGCCTTAGGTTATTGGCTTAGTTCAGTTTTAAGTTTCTGATTTCTAGACCATCGCTCTTCTTCTGATATCCATCGATATAAGGTGCGAGCTTATGCGTTCTATCAACAAAGCGAATGGCACGAAGAGAACAGCTTTCGTATCTTTCGTCATTAAATACTTGGTTGATTTTACGATTGGTAACCAGCAGGTTCTCTGGGTAGGTCGTTTCCAACGTTTCCCAGTTTTTCACTGTCTCGTGATCTTGTTTACAAGAGAGAAGAACCTTGATTAAACCTTGTTCTGCGTACTGCTTGAAGTTTTGATTGTTGTTAGTGAACTCTTCCAAAGATAATTTACGGTTGTGGATACTACATCCTGAGTACACACCGTTCTCAGCAAGTTTTAGTGTCGATATTCCACTCTTACCTACAGAGTAATATTGCTCTGTACTAAAGATATTTTCTGGAACATAACGCTCAGGCCTTGATGACACTCGTTCACCTGCCTTGTCTACAACGAAATTACCTAAATGGTTATCAATATTGAGATCACACGACTCAGGAACATAAGTAGGCTCACCAGTAGACGTCAAGCAAGCTTTTTGTAGCTCTGGGTTGTGAGGGTGGAACATTTTACAAGCGACTTCAAATGGGTTTGCCTTAGTTTCATCTGAAACTACTTTAGTCACCAAAATACCCATTGAGTCAGCATTACCCATATCTTGTAGGCTGATTTTGGTGAAGAAACGGTCAGCTTTAAAGGTAATTTTTGCTTTTGCGAAACCGTTGTGAAGATCCTGTGCTCTGATAGGTTCATTAATTGGCAAATACACAGTGTGACTATCGGTTTCAATCTCTGTGAGACCCTGAACGGAGGCGTCTTGGATATCAGAAGCGACTTTCACAAGTAGCTCACGAAACGCCTCATCAGGGTGCACATTACTATTGTGATTACGTTTTTGATAATCTAAATCTAGAGTATACGTTGCGCCAGGTACGGTCGGTAAATAGCTTTCAATAGTCACTGTCGATGCGTTGGTACTAAAATCAAGCGGGTAGCGTCGGTGATTTGCGTAGATTGAGGCACCGCGATAACAGTGATACGTATCCGTATCCAGCTCAGAAGTGTAGCCATGACCGAATTGATTACCGTAGGTTCTGTGGTGACCAATTTCTAGTTTTGCAGGACAATGGGCTCCAACTAAGTTTCTGATTTTGTCCACTCCTATGCTGGTTTTGAGCTCAACGAAGCTTTCATCACCCAAAAATGCGCGAAGTGTACGCTCTGTCCATTTAACTTGGAAGAGGATCTTTTTGCCATCGACAAAGGTTGTTTTGTCAGACTCAGTGACGGGTTGGTAGTTCTTCTTAAAAGTGAACAGTCCCCAAGAGCCTCTTGAAAAAAGATGAGCAAAACCGTTAAAGTCCTGAATCAACTGCTTATCTTTTTGAATAGTTGAACTATTAATGACACGCATCCAAAAAGGACGGGAAACATTGGCGTAGCCATGATGAGTGCGAACTCTGGTCAAATCTTCATTATTGGTGTCTGTAGTGACTGTTGCCCAAGAGCGATGATGTGACCACTTGTTTTTCAACTGAACTGCCAAGCCTTCTGGTGCGAGGACATCAACTGGATGACCCCACATATAAAATGGTAAAAACCATTTTCTATTTCTATGTTCTGGTTTTAGACAGAACTCAGCACCATTTAGACGGCTGATGACACACGCTTTATGAGGGGCATTTGTACTGATTACGCGCATTGAGCGCGGGTTAGAAAAGTCAAGATAATGTCCATTACGCGCACGGACACGCCTCAGTGCCTTGTTGTGAGTATGGCGGCTAAAAGTAGCTACACGATTGTATGACAGGTTATCCCAATCACTGAGTTGCACAGCTAATCCGTCGGGTGCAATGACATCGACTTCATGTCCATAGATATAAGATGGAAGTGAATATCCTGAGCTTTGTCCTGCCTCTAGGCAATATTTTGCGCCAGTATCACGACTGACGATACAGGCAGTTTCTGGATCATGGGTGGGGGACACTGCGTGTACAGGTAACTGTACTCCCATACCAAGTAGTAGGGTGGATAGAACCAATGAAGTTCTTTGCATCATTTTCTTTCCTCTATAAAGTTAATAATATTAAAAACACTTTTAATTTACTAACGACCTAATCAACTGAAACGATTTCTAACATTCATATACATTTGAAAATAAAATCTATATTTAGAATATTTACAGCAAGCAAAACTTAATTTCAGAAAAATAGATCCACCTCAACCCAAATTTAAATTTAATATTATAAATAATATAAATCCATCGAGCTGATAGATGGATTTTGAGCTTTTTGGAAATGTAAGGCTATGGATAGGCTGTACTAATTATGAGAATTGACTATAAATACACAAATAAATAAATGGTTTAATATACGGTATATTTTATTAATTAAGTTATTTTATAAAACACCAGAGATATTTAATCTTTTACTGTTCATTCTTAATTTTGATATGAGGGGTGAAGTGGGATACTTAATAAGTAACAAGCCAGTGAATGATACTGACTTGTTGAGTTAGGGTTAGTACTCGAACTCGGGAATCACGACTTCAACTCTGCGATTTTTCTCTCGTCCCTCATGAGTACAGTTATCAGCAACCGGGTTGTTTTCACCAAGCCCAGTGGCTGTAAGGCGTGCTTCTTCTATTCCTGCTGAAATTAGATAATCTTTCACAGCCTGGGCGCGCATTTCTGAAAGTTTAAGATTGTACGCAGCGGGCCCAGAACTGTCGGTATAACCGGTGATTGCAACTCGTGATGTTGGATATTCGTTTAGAAAATTTGCCAAATTATCTAATCGCTCAGCGACACTTTGGGTCAGCTTGCAACTATCAAATTCAAAGGTACCGCTTCCATATTCTTCTTTATGGGTCTGCATTTTTGATTTGGCTTCAGTCATTTATTGCTCCTATTTTTTACGAGTAAATAACGCTACCTAGAATGATCTCAGGAACCTCGTAGGCTGCAATAAAAACTACCAAAAAAACCACAGATTTTGATGTAATTTCTAAGTATTTTTCGACTTGACTCAAATTAAATCATCACATATTTAATGTTACATAAATATAATTTCAGATTAATAGTGTGGATATTTTACTCTGCTTTATTTTAGATTTGTTACTCTATTTTTCTATTTTAAAATAGCAAAGAAACTTGATATGACTAACATAATAACTAACTTAAATGGTTTTTTATTGTTGATATTCATAGTGATCTATCAAAAGTGGCCAAATTAACAGTGACACTAAACATATAAAAGACGGTTGGAACTTGAGGTGTTTTCTTAGAGAGTTTTTACTATAAAGATATTGATATGTTAAAAAGTGAATTTAGTCCAGATGAGATAAATCAATATTTAAATAATAGGAATTTTATTCGTACGATTTCGGCTATTGGTCGGTATAATATCCAGATGTTTTATACCCAAGTGACGTCAAAATGCAGGATTCAGAGCGATGCCACAGCGTTGAGTTCAAGGAAAATAACGCAGCGTAATAGTGGGCTCTTACCAAGTTGTTTGACGATGAAATCGGCGCTGTGGAACGCTCCCAAAGGGCGAGTTGTCTTGCTTTACATGCGTCGTTACCGATTTTCAATTTAGATGACTAGATCTTCAAATCGTTGCCTTGCCTGTAAAGCAAGCTATTCTCGCTGAACCTTGCATTTTGAGGTTACTTGGGTATATGTGGAATTACTGAAGCCCTCGTCAGCTACAAATATAACTCCACGGAATTGATTCACCATTACCAAGCTCGATCGCGCATTTAACCAAAAGGAAAGCATTTAAAGTTATTAAGTGGCGCTGGGGACAAACGATGAGTGGAAAAAGTCATAAAGTCAGTAATGGGAGAGTTAGATGCATAATGACCAATATGCATCATTTTTACAGTCTCTACTTTTGGGGAAGTTAATCAATTTTACTTCGTAGTTTGGCTCTTAATTGTTTGAGTTGAAGACTCAATGTATGAAGGTCTTGGTTATCTCCTGCAAAATTTTCACGCATACATTGATTGACTCTGAGCCCTTTTTGTTTGAGCATTTGGCCTTCTTTTGTGAGTGTTACTTGCATATAACGTTCATCTTCTTTACTACGAACTCTTTTGAGCAAACCATCTGCTTCCATTCTTTTGACTACGGGGGTCAAGGCTCCTGGTTTTTGAAAGAGTGCATCAGCTATTTCTTTAAGGCTAATTCCGTCGTTTTGCCACAAAACCAGCATAATTAAATACTGGGTATAAGTAAGGTTCAATTCTTCAAGATAGGGTTTATAAACTTGCGTCATGGCAAGTGACGTTGAATAGAGATCGAAACAAATTTGAGCTTCTAAAGCTAAAGGAGAAAGTTGGCGGTCTGTCATAACCCAGTTTACTCGTGGTACACAATCAAAACAAACTAAGTATACATGCAATAATCGTTATCACAATAATTGTGGTCTCTCTGCAAGTAAATAGCTGGGAAGCCCAGCTATTTTATGTGGTTTATCCATCAAACGATTTGAGTATTGACGACAACGTTGCCTCGCGTTGCGTTTGAATACGGGCAAACTTTATGCGCAGTTTCAATCAGTTGCTCTGTTATCTCTTTTCCGTGTCCCGGTAGGTTGACATGAAGATCTACGGTGATGGCAAAACCGATGCCTTTTGTGTTTTCTCCAATGCCAACATCGGCAGTGACTGAAAGTTCTTCTGATAGTTTGATGTTTTGTTGTGCGGCAACGAATTTTAGCGCACCAATAAAGCATGCTGAGTAGCCCGCAGCAAAGAGTTGCTCTGGATTAGTCCCTTCACCACCCAATCCACCAAGTTCCTTCGGGGTGCTTAAATTGATATCCAGCTTCTTGTCTGATGAAATGGAACGTCCCTCACGACCACCTGTTGACGTTGCACTTGCTTGATAGATAACTTTCATAATTCTTCTCCAATTGAAAACTTACATGTTAATAATTCTTAACTTCTAATGGCTGATTGCTCATTAACTAAAAATAAGTTATCGCAATAACAGTTATCGCGCAAGTTAATTTTCATTTAGAACATTAGAATGTTAATCATGAAAATAGATTTTGTTTTTAAGTAAATGATTATTATTGTTTTTTTTGGTGAGTGAAGGCTATGCTGATTCATCTTATTTTTGATTTTAGAGTCAGTCTTTAAGGGGGGGAGGGTGTATCATAAATGATAATTAAGTTATTTAACCTCTGAAATACTCGTTTTTGGTTCGCTGTACGGTATTATTTTAAAAAGCCCTACTGTATGTGTGTCCTTATGATCAAATATTCACTTCAACGTCAGTACCACATCAACAGCAAGAGCATTCTATGAAAAGGGTGTTACCTCTGTTCTTGTGTTTACTCCCTTTTCTGGTGTGCGGAGAAGTAAAGCTAGTTGTACTTGAATATCCTCCCTACGTCACTCTCAATGGTAAAAAAGAAGTGGGTGGCGTTGCTGTAAAAATAGTTGAAAAGATCTTCGAGAACCTAGGGAAGCCTATAAAGATTAGCGTATTACCTTGGGGTAGGGCCATCATTCAAGTTCGAAGCGGTAAAGCTGATGGTATTTTTACGGCTTTTAAAACCCCCGAGAGAGAGCAGTTCGTTAGATATATCGATGGTGTATTATTTGAACAAAACATTGTTGCAATTCGAAGTAGATTTTCAACAATGACTTGGCATGAAGATACATTCGAGCAATCACGTCTGTGTTTGATCAATAATGTGAGCTATGGTCGATATATCGATGATATGATCGAGAAACAACGCTTTAAAACGGTGATAAGAGTAAAGCTACCCGAACAATGTTTACAGCTACTACGTTACAAACGCGTCGATTTTTGGGTGAGTAATGAAGCAGGTGCACGATACCTTGCAGCGATTCACCAAGTGCATAAGCAGCTAATTTTTGAACAGCCGCCCATTGAGTCGACGCCTAGCTATATTGCCTTTTCGAAAAGAGGTACGGTGACCTTGGAAGATATCGCTCAATTTGACGAAGCTTTAAAAAACCTGAAAAGTTCAGGGGAGTATGGAAACATTATTAATCAATATTTTAGTGATATTACCAGCGGACGTCAGAAGCCATCTAGTGACAAACCCCATTAAACAATATCAACACTTTAGATATAGTAGTGCCCATCATTGATACCACAGTCATGGTTATTAACTCTCGCATTTACTAAGCAAAGTAATGTTGATGGTCCAAGGACTTTATTAGAGATCATCAGGTACTTTAACGAGTGTTGGCAGGTTTTTGGGTGGGCGTGCATCTATCAATTTGCTCGTTATTTTAATTACTTAAAAGTTATGCTTTGATTTTCTCTGACAAAAAAATGACAGTTTGCTTTCAAATACTCCATTGATATTAATATCAATGTTATTTATTGTTTTTGCTCATTTTAATATAATAATGTTTATAAAATTGAGCAAGCTATGAAAAAGGCAACATTTCAATCTTTTGGTTTAGCATCTCTGATGCTTTCTTCATTTTCAGTAATTGCCAGCGATAATGCACTCATTGGTGGTGATAACCAGCTTACAGTTAGTGCTGGTCAGAGTATACGTAGTGATTTTGACACAGAAAATCTTTATATGGGCTCTATAGTTTACAGCCAACCTTCAACATTTTTTAGGATTCCTGCAAAAATTAATTTAGAGGGAATATACATCAAGGGTAAAGATGCCTCTAGCGGTAAAAAAGTAGGCGATGATCTTTATCCTAGAGAACTTAAACTCTCTGACTATAACATGGGGATGATCGGTATTTCCCAAGATGTGCAATTGTTTAATCTAGGTGGCTTCTATTCTTCTGTGGGATTAGGTGCCTATTTGAAATCTGAAAGAACAGAGCGAATCAGTTCAAAATTTACGTTTGGAGAGAAGGTCACGTTAGGTTACCAATTTAGTAATGTGAACGTAGAGTTGTATGCACGCCACTTTTCAAATGGAACTTTAACGGATAAGAATGCTGGACAAAATTTCTATGGCCTCTCCTTGGGTTATAGCTACTAGTATGTAAAGCACACAATATCCAGAAAATCTCTGTGTTAGGAAAGGCGCTCAAAAGTCTAACGAGCGTCTTTAATTTATCTATACCCAAGTGACTTCAAAATGCAGGATTTAGAGCGATGCCACAGTGTTGAACGAAGGAAAATAACGCAGCGAAATAGTAGACCTTTTCCAAGTTGTTTGTATATCTGCTCCTTCCTACTATTCTACCTTTTAAAGGTAAGTAACTTACTCATATAATGAAGAAAAATCCGTTTCAAGGTTATAATCGGTAAGCTCTACACTCAATACTTGCAATCTCATAATTTCATCAGTGCTCAGTTCTGTCAGTGTAAAGCTGTTGTATTGAGAAAGAGTGGGCTCTGGTTCCTCTGTTGCTGCTGAAAGTAAATACTGCATCTCTTCTACTTTTGAGCATCTTGCAATACGCAGATTATTGATTAAAAGCACATATTTAAAATCTGACAATTGAATTTGATTTTTTCGAAGTGCTTTTTTGGCTTTTTGTTCTGAGACGCACTGCCTGAGCTTGTGATTGTATTTCTCTAGCAGTTCGTTTGCTGATGAGACAAATGAAATACAACAAAGGCAGAGAAGAAAACTTACGCATTTCATTTTATGTTTCTTTCTCCAAGCTTTTGTTATTAGATGTCTTTTCGAGGTATGGGTGCTCATAATATAAAAGTGAGGGTGTAGAGCTATCTTGCTTAAAAACACAATTCATATCAGGGAGCCATAATAACAAGATCTCTTTGCTATGTTGGTGTGAAAAATAAAATAAGTTATTTTCACTATAAAAAAGCACGAATTGATAATCTAAGTTTCTGACTATTAAGAGGTAAATATCACAAGATATCGCTTTTCTAAGCCAGCTCTTTATTGATTCATCCTCACAACATATAACTCCCCAATATCTCATGTCTATGCTAGTCTGAAGCAAGTTACGAAACGATGAGCGTAAAAACTTTGTTTACCGTCTATCACTCCAATCAAGTAGATGTTTTAAAGTCATTATTGGTGGAACTGATTCGCCTTGATCCTCTCGATAGCCCTTTTGATAAGGAACAGATATTAGTTCAAAGTCCGGGTATGTCGCAGTGGCTAAAAATGGCGCTCGCAGAAGAATTTGGCGTAATGGCAAATATAGAGTTCTCTTTACCAGCCAGCTTTATTTGGGAAAAGTTTACTCAGGTTTTGCAAGACATTCCTGCGCGCAGTGCCTTTAACAAAGAAGCGATGGCGTGGAAGCTGATGGATATACTTCCCAGTCAGTTGAGCTTAAATGAGTTTGCACCATTGAAGCAGTATCTGGCTGATGATGATGATCGTTCAAAGCTTTACCAATTGGCGTTTAAAATTGCCGATATTTTTGATAGTTATCTAGTTTATCGTCCTGAGTGGATTGCGACTTGGGAAGCAGGACAAGAGGTGATAGAAATTGGTGATGAGCATCCGTGGCAGCCTATATTATGGCGTACTTTGTACGACCACACTTTGGCTCTCGGACAGTCACCGTATCACAGGGCAAACTTGTATGAGCACTTTATCGATGTTCTTAGTAATCACAAAGGTAATATTGAAGCACTAAGCGGAACTAAGCGACTGTTCGTTTTCGGTATAACGGCATTACCTCCACGTTATATGGATGCATTGAAAGCTATTGGTGAGCATATGGATGTGCACTTAATGTTTACCAATCCTTGTCGGTATTACTGGGGAGAAGTCAGAGATAGAAAGTTTTTGGCGCGACTTGCCGCGAAAACCCGCCAACATTTGGTATGGCAAGGTGATCACTCAGAACAAGAAGGTTGTAGTCCCCAGTTAAAGGGATCATTAGAGGATAACCTTGATGATACGCTGCATACCCATGTTGTGGGTAACACACTCTTGGCCTCAATGGGTAAGCTTGGCCGTGATAATATGTATTTGCTTTCTCAACTTGAAAGTCATGAGATAGAGGCATTTGTTGATATAGACCGCGATTGTTTACTGCACCAACTGCAAGCTGATATTTTAAACTTGGAAGAGCATCAGGATGACCGTCTTTTTGCTAGTAGTAAACACAAACGAAGCATAGAAGAAGATGACATTTCATTGAGCATTAATGTCTGCCACAGTCCTATGCGAGAGGTTGAAGTTCTACATGATCAATTACTGAACATGTTTGATAAAAACCCCAATCTAAAACCACGTGACATCGTGGTAATGGTGTCTGATATTCAAGCTTATAGCCCAGCCATTCAGGCCGTATTTGGTAATGCGCCGGGTGAGCGGTATATTCCTTTTTCCATTTCAGACAGAAGTGCTGATCAAGAAAGCCCAATCCTCAAAGCTTTTTTACAACTGCTCAATCTGCCAAATACTCGCTGTTTGGCGTCAGAGCTACTTGAATTGCTCGAAACACCCGCGATACTAGCAAAATTTGAGCTCAATGAGGCAGATTTTAATCGCGCCAAACTCTGGGTTGAGGAAACGGGCATCCGCTGGGGGCTTGATGCAGAGACAGGACAAGAATTTGACCTGCCCGCACTTGAACAAAATACATGGCAATTTGGTATTCAGAGGATGCTGCTTGGCTATGCAATGCCTACCGAGATTGGTCTATTTAAGGTGGAGGGCACGGCATTATCACCGTATAGAGAAGTTGAGGGTATAGGAGCAGAATTAGCAGGAAAGCTTGCTCATTACATTGAAACTGTTAGCAAGTATCGACAAAGTTTGTGTGCAGACTATGAGATAGAGGTGTGGCGAGAAATTTTGTTGCAATTACTGGATGATTTCTTTTGTGTTGAGTTAGAAGGAGAAGGGGCGCTAAAGTCGATCCGGGATGCTCTACTTGACCTTAGACAACAAATCAGTGATGCCAGCTACACTCATCCTTTGAGCCTATCTATTATTGCTCAGCACTTACAAGATAAGCTCTCTGGAACACGTATAAGCCAACGATTTTTGGCGGGACAAGTAAACTTTTGTACTTTGATGCCAATGCGATCAATCCCTTTTGACGTTGTATGTTTGCTTGGGATGAATGATGGTATTTACCCCCGTTCGATACCCCCAGAGGGGTTTGACTTAATGAACAACCGAGCCAGACATGGTGATCGTTCACGACGTGATGATGACCGCTATCTTTTTCTTGAAGCAATCTTATCTGCACAAAAAACGCTGTACGTTAGTTATGTTGGTCACTCTATTCAAGACAACACGGAACGTATTCCCTCGGTGTTATTATCCGAACTTCTCGAATATTGTGGCCAAAATTATCGTTTTAGCTGTGATGGGGCTTTATCTTGCGATGAATCCGGAAAAAAATTACTCGATGCTATAACCCATCATCACTCTATGGTGCCTTATAGTGCTGAGGCATTTCTCGGCAGTACGCCAAGTTTCGCCCGTGAGTGGTTACCGGCCATTTATCGTCAGGGAATAGCTCGTGAGAGTTTTGATGATGAACTAACGGATTACTTACTTGATGCAACGGCGTTGCTCAATCTTGAGCTTGCTGAGTTACAGCGCTTTTGGCGTTTACCTGTCGAATACTTTTTTAATCGCCGTTTAAAAGTCGCATTCGAACCGCCACTTCCCGTTATGCAAGACGATGAACCATTTACTTTAAATGGTTTACAAAGTTATCAAATGCGAGGTGAACTGCTTGACAAGATGATTAAGCAGTCGGGGCAAGAAAGTGAGTGGCTGAGTGATTTTTTGGATCAGCAGCGTGCTCAAGGCAAACTTCCCATAGGGACATTTGGTGATATTGAGTTTGAGGTTAACCGGGTTCAGGTAGAGGCGTTGGCCGATAAAATCGGTTTTTTATGCAATAGTTCCTGCGAAGATCTCGAGGTTAAATTGAATTTTGAGGCCATAGGGAAAATAGGCAAGCAAGTGCAACTAGTAGGCTGGCTCACACAACATTATCAATCGGGCTTAGTGCGTTTTCGAAGCGGTAAAATTCGAGCTCAGGACTATTTATCAGTTTGGATTGATCATCTGGCAATGTCGGCAATGGGGGTGAGTAAACCCACACATATGCTGGGTTACGATCGTAAGGAAGGCTTGGTACACATTAAATACGATGAAATCAACGACTCGGTCTATGCCACGCGTCATTTGCATGAGTTGATTTCGCTTTTATATGAGGGGATGAACAAGCCTTTGTGCTACTTCCCTCGTACTGCTTTAGCTGCGATTGAAGCCAGCCTGAAGCGCGGTGAATGGGTTGAGGATAAAGAGCGCGCCACAAAAGAAATGGCTAAATCATTTAATGATAGCTACTTGACTTCAGGTGAAGGCAAAAACGCTTATATTCGACGTATTTGGCCAGATTGGAACGATCAATTAGCACACAACGCCTATCAATTAGCACTGAAAGTACTAGAACAGCCGAGACGAGTAGCCAAGCTTGTTGATGATGAGTCGAAGTGAATTATGGTTTCACTCACAACCGATAACAATGTTGAGCACCTATAAACAAAGAGCGATGATTGAATGACGAGCGCAGAGCATAATGTAACCCCTCTTGATACTTTGACGTTTCCTTTGCATGGTTCAAGGCTAATCGAGGCTTCTGCTGGAACGGGTAAGACTTTTACTATTGCGGGCTTGTACTTGAGGTTACTGCTCGGGCATGGGAGCAGCAGCACACGTCATGCCTCTCCATTGACCGTTGATCAAATACTCGTGGTTACTTTTACTGAGGCCGCTACCGCTGAGCTCAAAGATCGTATTCGTAGTCGTATCCACTCTGCGCGTCTGGCTTTTTCTCGAGGCGAAAGTGATGACCCTGTAATAGCTCCCTTACTTACTGATATTCAAGATCATCAGGCCGCTTCAGAAATATTACTGCAGGCTGAACGCCAAATAGATGAAGCGGCTATTTTTACTATTCACGGTTTTTGTCAAAGAGTACTTAAACAAAATGCGTTTGAGTCAGGAAGCCGTTTTCAAAACGAATTTATTACCGACGAGACTCGGATTAAAGCGCAAGTTGTTGCTGATTATTGGCGCCAGCATTTCTACTGCCTTCCGATTGCAATCGCTGCTGAGATTCGTCGTATTTGGGGGGCTCCAAACGAGCTTTTGTCTGACATTGGTCGTTACCTAACTGGCTATCCGGTTTCGCTGTCTCATCAAGCCAGTGAGCAAAGTTTACTAGAACTTCATCAGAACAACTTAGCACGTATCGATGAGCTGAAAGCTGCATGGAGATTAGCAGAAGCGGACTTTTTAAAACTCATTAGTGAATCCGATGTTAACAAGCGAAGTTACAGTAAGAAATCTTTACCAATTTGGCTCGAGGGCATTACAGCTTGGGCTACCAGCGAAACAGGTAATTATGATTATCCAGAAAAGCTAGAGAAATTTTCTCAGAAGACGTTGAACGAAAAAACGTCTAAAGGCACTGCTCCCGTCCACCCTGTGTTTAATCAGATTGACGACTTTCTGGCTAATCCAATTGGTTTTAAAGCCCCCATCATCGCACATGCCATTCAGTATTGTCGCACTCGGTTAGCGGAACTTAAGCTACAAAGGCAATGGTTATCGTTTGATGATTTGCTGAGTAATTTGTCTATTGCGCTTGATAACGATGAATCTCAACAACTAGTTAAGAAAATTCGTGAGTTATACCCTGTCGCCATGATTGATGAGTTTCAAGATACCGATCCATTACAGTACAGTATTTTTAGTCGAATCTATCATCAGCAAGACACACTGGGCCTGTTTATGATTGGAGACCCTAAGCAGGCTATCTATGCCTTTCGTGGCGCGGATATTTTTACCTATATCAAAGCCCGTCATCAAGTCAATTCTCATTTTACGTTGGGAACCAACTGGCGCTCAAGTGCCGAAATGGTCCAAGCAGTCAATCAGATATTTTCAGGTAGCTCTAGCCCATTTATCTATGACCAAGATATTCCATTTTTACCAGTACAACCTCGACCTGGAGCTGATACATCATTTTGGATGATCGATGGGGAAAAGCAGCCTGCGTTAACGTTTTGGTTGAATGGTGATAATGAGACGCCAATATCTAAAGGTGAGTATATTGAAAGCATGGCAATCGCCAGTGCTAATCATATTCAAACTATTTTAATGGGGTCTCAGCGTGCTCAAGCACACTTCCATAATGGAGACCAAAAAAAGGCAATCAAAGCGAGTGATATTGCTGTATTAGTGCGCACGGGTAGTGAAGCTCAGAAGATAAAAGCGGCACTCAGTGAGCGTGGTATTGCTAGCGTGTATTTGTCTAATCGAGAGAGTGTCTTTTCATCTCAAGTGGCAAAGGATATTCAGCGTCTATTGCAGGGGGTACTGACCAGTGATAATGAGCGAGCGTTACGAGCATGCTTAGCTTCTGAGTTATTTGCTTTGAGCGCATCTGAACTTGATAGCCTCAATAATGATGAAAGTATATGGGATGGAATCATTCACGAGTTTAAAGGCTATCGTCAGGTCTGGTCACGGCGCGGAGTACTTCCCATGCTACGTAACATCATTAGTAAAAGGCACATTGCAGAGAGATTACTTGAAGAGCAGAACGGTGAACGGGTATTGACGGACTTAATGCACATTGGAGAATTGTTGCAGCAAGCTAGCCAAGATCTCGAGAGTGATTATGGGCTTCTTCGTTGGTTGTCTCAGGCTATTGACGATGCGCAAAATGGCCATGGAGGCGGAGATGATCAAATACAGAGGCTAGAATCAGAGCGAAATCTAGTACAAATTGTCACAATTCATAAATCAAAAGGCTTAGAGTATGAATTGGTATTTTTGCCCTTTGTTTTTGCTCATCGGGCTGCGGTAGAAGCGAAATACTATAGTCCAGAGCATGATAGGCATATTCTCGATATTTCTGCACATGATGCTTCCTTACAGCAAGCGGATAAAGAGCGTCTTGCTGAAGATTTGCGCCTGCTATATGTGGCTCTCACGCGCTCAGTATACGGTACTTTTGTTGGGGCAGCACCATTGAAAAATGGCCATTCAAATAAGGAACCCACGGGTATTCATCTGGGAGCTATGGGCTATTTGCTTCAAGATGGCAAAGAGGGAAGTGTGGCTGATTTAGTTGAGGCTTTACGACGCCATGAGCAATCTTTTATTGCTCTGTCTGATTTGCCTCTTGATCACGAGACACCTTATATTGCTAATGATCAAGAGATACAAAACCTGTCGTCGGGCTCTCTTTCTCATGAGATTGACCGCCATTGGCGAATAAGCAGCTACTCTGGTTTGGTGAAACAAGGGGGGCACACTTTTGATGATAATTTGGGTACGTTGCAATACCTTGATGTTGACTCCTTTGGTGATGAAATGCAGCCAGAGAACATTGAGTTGGAACGGAGTATTTTTTCGTTTCCCAAAGGGGCTAGACCGGGGACATTTTTGCATACCTTATTTGAAGAGATTGAGTTTACTCTGCCCGCGAAATCAGAGCAAAATACCAATATAATTATTAATTTACTAGAAAGTGAACAGATGGAAGTTGAATGGCTGCCCATCTTGCAGAATCTGGTTGATACCGTTCTATCAACCCCGTTAGATGGTAAAAATTTGCGGCTCAATCAAATACCAGTGCCACAACGTTTAGTCGAAATGGAGTTCTTATTACCTATTAAGGTATTGACTGCCCCTAGCTTGAATAGAATTGTCCATCGTCATGATATGCTATCGGCCAAAGCGGGTGAGCTCGGGTTTCAAAATGCCAAAGGTATGCTCAAAGGCTTTATCGATTTGGTTTTTGAGTACCAAGGAAAATATTATGTGCTTGACTGGAAATCGAATTATTTAGGCGATCATGTTGATCATTATCAGACATCGTCCATCCATAGCGCAATGGCTGACCACAGATACGATTTTCAATACCAAATCTATGCATTGGCTTTGCATCGCTTTTTGGCGACTCGTATTGCGAATTATGATTATCAGCAGCACTTTGGTGGTGTTTTTTATCTCTTTCTTCGTGGCATGGATGGCAGTAGCGAGCGTGGGATATTCTCGACGAAACCAAATGCTGAACTTTTGAATGAGCTGGATGCCTTGATAGACGGCCGTGAAATCATACAAAGACAAAACAATTTAGGTCAAACGGAGTTATTTTAGCCATGATTGAGCTGATGTTTATTGTGAAAGAGATGGTTGAGCGTGGCGGCTTACGCCAATTAGATTATCAGTTTGCCCGTTTTATCGCTGATCACTCCGATAATGAGTCGTTGGCTTTTTTGGCTGCGCTTGTCAGTGCGGAGCTGGGTAGAGGACACATTTGCCTTACTCTGTATGAACAAGAAGGTCATCTCACTGATTTGGCGAGTAAGCTTGGTTTTTTTGGCCAAGAAGCCGATGAATTGAACAAGCAGCTATTTGCTATTGATTGGTCACAAATACTCAATCAAGCACCACTCGTGGGTAACAATGGAGAGTCTTGTCCACTTACGTTTGATGGTGAAAGATTGTATCTTCATCGCTATTGGCATTATGAAACAATGCTTGCTGCGCATATTGAGAGTCTCGCACAGCCAATTAATCTTAATTCAAGTGAAATGCAGCTTCTCCGCCAGACACTTGATCATTTATTTGCGCGTAATTATCGTTATTTGTTTGATGCTCTTAATCAAGGTAATGGCCTATCATTGCCATATCGAAAACGCTTGGTATGTGATTATCTTGATGTGATTAAGAGTGAGGCTATGGACTGGGCAAGCATAGATCAAACGCTCGTCAATGCAAAAACGATTGCAGATTTAGCACCTCTTGACCGTTTAATACCGATTGATGCTTGCCTTAATTGGCAAAAAGTTGCAGCTGCAGTGGCTTTGACGAAACGCTTTGTGGTTATATCCGGAGGGCCAGGAACGGGCAAAACAACCACAGTAACAAAACTGCTTGCGGTGCTATTAGAACAAGCTCAAAGCCGTGGTGAAAATACCACCATCGAGCTTGTTGCACCAACAGGTAAAGCGGCCGCTCGTCTAACGGAATCAATAGGTAAAGCGGTATCTAGTTTGCCTGTCTCTGATCGTATAAAAGCACAAATTCCTACCAATGCGAGTACCATTCATCGTTTGTTAGGAGCAATAACGGGCAGTGTTGAATTTCGTTATAACCGCGATAATCAGTTGCATTTGGATATTTTAGTGGTTGATGAGGCGTCAATGATTGATTTGTCAATGATGTATAAGCTCACCGAGGCCTTGCCCAAATCTGCGCGCTTAATTCTACTTGGAGATAAAGATCAACTTGCGTCGGTAGAGGCAGGAGCGGTATTGGGTGATATTTGTTCATTCAGTCACTATGGTTTCAGTCGTAATCAGGCTACTCAGTTATCGAGACTTACTGGTTTTGCTGAGTTAGAAACAAGTTCGACTGTGCCGAGTATTTCTGACAGTCTTTGCATGCTGAAGAAAAGCTACCGATTTGATGCTCGTTCAGGTATTGGTCAACTTGCACAAGCCATTAATCATGGTTCGAACAAGAAGGTGGCTGAGGTGTGGCGAACAGGTTTTACTGATATTGCTAAATTTCCCATTGATTCAACCCATTACCAAAATTTAATTCAGACACTGGTTGAAGAGTACCGTCACTTCTTAACTCGTATTCATCAGCGACAATCAGATTCAGTTAGTAATATAGAGCAGTTAGAACACACCGCTAAAGCGGCACTGGCGCTCTTTTCGTCTAGCAGACTTTTGTGTGCACTTAGGGAAGGAGACTTTGGGGTTAGTGGTCTTAATCAACGGATTGAAAAAGCGCTAAGTGCTCGTAAGTTGATCCAATTAAATGATGAGCTTTGGTACTCGGGGAGACCCATACTTATTACTCAAAACGATTACGCATTAGGTTTATATAATGGAGATATTGGCTTGTGCCTTTTCGATGATGAAAAAGCAAAAGTCTTTTTCGAGCAACCTGATGGTAGCATAAAGTCTGTTTTAGCCAGTCGAATTCCTGAGCATGAAACGGCGTATGCCATGACCATTCACAAATCTCAAGGTAGTGAATTCTCTCATGCTTTAATGGTACTTCCACCGGAATTTAGCCCTATTCTGACTAGAGAACTTGTATACACAGGCATTACACGTGCGAAAAACCGTTTGAGTCTTTATAGTGATGAGAGGATATTTGAGCGAGCACTGAAGGTACGGACAACAAGAGCGAGTGGGTTGGTTAAACGACTTAGAGAGGGTAGTTGACCTTCCGTGGTAACTTCATTAAACAGCGTTAGAGAAAGAAATGCTGCGAATACGGTATTTTGTCTTATAGTTCAAGATGAAGGCTTTCAGGCCTTCGCTTACAGGGAAGACACAGTGAACATCAAGGTTTTCAAGAAGCTCATTATCAGCCATGTCCCAAAAGCTTTGAACAGAATTACAAATAATTTTTTTCATCGATAGTTTGCTCTTAGTGACGTAATTAGTAACTTCAAGCAATCCTTGCGACCTAAATAACAATAGAGTTAAATAGGGAACTCCATAAAATTATCTCTATTATGAGAATAGGCGGCATTTTAACCAGATTTGTAACAAAAAGTAAAGTTAATATGCCTTTATATGCACTTTGTATCTATCAATCAGTTACAGAAATTTTATCAGATATTTTAACAGTTGTAGTCCGAAATTTAATCATGAAATTAGACTAATTATCTGATAAAAAAGCCGTTGTTATTAACTGTAAACTTATTTTTCCATGATTGTGCTGTTTGTTCCGGCAAACAGAATGAAGCGGCAAATTCGATGAATATAGCCAGTGTCAACTAACCCACCTCTGGTATTAAAGACAGAGCATTAACGCTTTCGATTTTCTTTGGTAATTGTATAAATTTTGTTTTTGTAGAGGTAGGGAATCGACACCGACTTCCTCAAATCCTTGTTCTCTAAACCAGTGAAGGCTTTGTGTTGTCATAGCAAATAATCCCTGAATCCCCAGAGATTTTGCCTGTGATTTGAGATGTTTTAGAAGCAGTAAGCCGCGGTTGCCATCGCGATACTCTGGATGAATAGCGACACAGGCCATCTCCGCCATGCTTTCAGAGAGGTAAGGGTAGAGAGCTGCACATCCTATGATTAATCCATCCTTTTCTATGATGGTAAATTGATGTAACTCCTGTTCCAGCTGCTCTCGTGAACGCCTTACAAGAATACCTGCTTGCTCTAAAGGCTGAATCAAATCTAAAATTCCGCCAATATCATCAATACAAGCCACTCTCACTTGTTCAGCACTGGCTTGGACGATTTGTGTGCCGATGCCATCGAGAGAGAAAAGCTCCTGAACGAGAGCGCCGTCGACTTTATAACTAACTAAGTGGCTTCGAGACACCCCTGAACGACAGGCGTTGATGGCTGCTCTAAGAAATCTATGGGTACCTGACTCCTCGTTTGGGTTTTGGTTTGACTCTAAATTCATTTCAGCAAGAATTTGCTCTGCTTGCTGAGGGAATAATTCAGCCAATACATTACCGTTTTGATCAATGACGCCTTGTTCAGAGCAAAAGCCAATTAATTTATCGGCATTTAATTTTATCGATACTTGGGTCGCCACTTCTTCAGACAGAAGGTTAAAAGGTTCACCCGTTACTGAACCTGCTATTGGGCCGAGCAAAACAATAGAGCCTTGATCTAAGCTTTGCTTTATACCTTCTGTGTCAATACGGCGTATTTTACCGCTGTGACAATAATCGATACCATCGTCGATACCTTGAGGTTGAGCTGTGATGAAATTGCCACTGACCACTCTTAAATTGGTACCGGCCATTGGAGTATTGCTCATGTTCATTGACAGTTGTGCCGTTATACGAAGTTGCAATTGTCCAGCTGCTTGCATGACGTAACCAAGCGCTTGTTCATCAGTGATCCGAACGTGTTTATGGTAAGGCGTAATACACTGATTTTTTCCGAGTATGTTATTAATTTGTGGGCGTGCACCGTAAATCAAAACTAGCTTAATACCAAGGTTATGCAGCAAAGCAAGATCACTAATGATATGAGGAAAGTTTTCATCGGCTACCGCTTCTCCTCCTAACATAACAACCATAATCTTATTTCTATGCGTGTTGACATACGGAGCTGACTGTCGGAAACCTTTAACTAGAGCTGTACTTCTGATTTTCATAAAATGCCGATTTGGTTTTTAATGTCCCAATATTGCATTTTTATTCATTTTTTAGGCAAGAGTTTTAATGTGGGTTATTACAAAAATTATAATGACTCTAATTCAAACAAAGTGTTCTTTTGGGTTCTCGGAGCGGTAAATTAGCGTGAATGGGGTTTATGAATAACAATTAATGATATTCTTGTTTTTTTGGGTGGGTGTAGTTGTGAGCAAAAAAAGCAATAGCGGTAAGATTTTTGAGAACACGGCTCTTATGTGTGCGATTGTCGTTACATTAATATTCCTCAGTATGAGTGGAAAACTGTACGATTTTTACATGGAGAAAGCCTACCCTAAATCTGAGATTTATGGAGCTTGGGTTGAACAGGATGTAGCATCTTATGCCGCTGACATTTTTATGCTCAATAAATCAGGGGTAATTATCAAGGGTAAGATAGTTACCACCAAATATGATTGGGATGGCGCCAGCTTAAAATATCACCTCGGTGATAAAGTAAGGCGTTTTAAAGTCAAAAAAAATGAACCTGATTTCATGGAAATACAGTTAATTTCTGAGCCCCATTACAAACCTATCTTTCGTTTGGCGAAATAACATAAAGTTAGCAAACGAGTACCTGTGTAATATTGATTATCAATACTAAGTTTGTCATTCTCTTTAATCCACTACAAAGAGACCAACTCAGTGTTAAAAAAAATATCACCACTTATCTTCAGCGCTCTATTATTCGGATGTGCGAATCCGTCTGATCGGGCTCAACAATACCTTGCCAGTAAAGCATTTAGTTCGACTTTGAATAAAACTAGCGTTATTCATTCTGAACAGCCACGTGATTACTCTAAGTTTGAACAGCAGGCTGAACAAGTGACCAACCGTTCGCCTAACATGGCTAAAATTTACGCCCCTCTGTACAACAAACTCAACGAGTGGGTACTGCAGAGCGGTGATCCTTCTACTTTAGATCAGTACGGAATCCAGTTTGCCCAACTTGGTGGCGGTGATAGCCAAGGCAATGTTCTGTTTACTGGTTACTTTTCACCAGTGATGGAGTTAAGGCACAATGCTACCGATGTGTTTAAGTACCCTGTTTACGCGATGCCCGATTGCGAAAGCGAGTGTCCCACTCGTGCACAAATTTATGATGGGGCGCTTGATGGCCTTGGTTTAGAGCTTGGTTATGCTGCTAACCGAATCGACCCATTTTTAATGGAAGTACAAGGTAGTGGATTTGTACATTTCGAAGATGACGATACCCTAGAATATTTTGCTTATGGCGGTAAAAATAACAAAGCTTATATTAGTATTGGTAAAGTTCTCATCGAACGAGGTTTAGTCCCGAGAGAAAAAATGTCTATGAAGGCAATAAAGCAATGGGTGACCGAAAATGATGAGCAAACAGTGCGTGAGCTCTTAGAGCAAAATCCATCATTCGTCTTTTTTGAGCCCAGAGCAAATGCTCCAGTCACGGGCTCGGCTGGAATTCCACTTCTTCCTATGGCATCGGTGGCTGGTGATAAGTCTATTTTTCCCATGGGGACCCCAATACTCGCTGAAGTACCTTTACTCAAACCTGATGGAACTTGGAGTGGTGCGCATCAGTTGAGATTATTGATTGTGCTTGATACAGGAGGGGCGGTAAAGCAGAACCATTTAGATTTATACCATGGTATGGGACCACGAGCTGGAACAGAAGCTGGGCACTATAAGCATTTTGGTCGAGTGTGGAAATTGGGTTTAAAAGGTACAGCAACACAGGCTCCTTGGGCCACTCCACCAGAGAAACTCGAATGACCTAGACTTTTTAATCAAGAGTGCGTATAAAACGCACTCTTTACTTTTCTATCCAGCGGTATTCAATATGCGTGACATCGATACTCCAGCTTCTGACTCTTATAATCAACGTTTTGGCGGAACGCGTCGTTTGTATGGTCATAGTGAAGTGGACATATTGCGAGCAGCTCACGTTTGCGTTATCGGGATTGGTGGTGTTGGCTCTTGGGCAGCCGAAGCATTGGCAAGAACGGGGATTGGAGAATTGACATTGATAGATATGGACGATGTGTGCGTCACTAATATCAATCGTCAAATTCATGCCATGAGTGGAACGATCGGTCAAAGCAAAATTGAAGTTATGGCTGAAAGAATTAAGCGGATAAACCCCGAGTGTAAGGTTAATCTCATTGATGACTTTATTTCACCGGAAAACCAGAGCGAGTATCTTTCTCGCGGTTATGATTATGTCCTTGATGCGATTGACAGCGTTAAAGCCAAAGCATCGCTTTTGGCATACTGTCGTAGCAATAAAATCAAAGTGATTACTGTTGGTGGCGCTGGTGGGCAGCAGGACCCCACTCAAATAAAAGTCGCGGATTTGACCAAAACAATCCAAGATCCCCTCGCCAAGAAGATTAAAGATACGCTGCGCTATCGCCATAACTTCCCAACTAATCCTGGACGTAAATTTGGTATTGAATGTGTCTTTTCGACTGAGCAATTAAAATATCCTCAATCTGATGGGAGTGTCTGTAGTACCAAAGCAACTGCTGAGGGCCCAAAACGAATGGATTGTGCCAGCGGTTTTGGTGCTGCTGCAGTAGTCACCGCCACATTCGGCTTTGTTGCGGTTGCACGCATTGTTGAAAAAATCATTCAGAAACATCGGGGATAATATCCATGATTTATATTCCACCAACGCCATTTGGTACGCAGATTTCGGTGCAAGACATTGTTTCTACGATGCAAAACTTTCACGGATGGGAAGATCGCTATCGTCAGGTTATTCAATGGGGGAAAAAGCTACCGATTATGCCTGAAGAATTGAAATCGGAGCGTGTGCTTGTTTCTGGATGTGAGAGTATGGTTTGGCTGGTTGGTCAATGCCAAGAGGGCAAGTGGTATTTTTTTGCGGACTCTGATGCGCGAATCGTTCGTGGTTTAATTGCTTTGGTGTTAGCAGCTTTCAATGGTAAATCTACACATGATATCAGAGCCTTCGATGTTGAGACTTACTTTGAAAACATTGGTCTATTGGCACACCTAAGTCCATCGCGGGGTAATGGCTTAAGAGCAATTGTCGACCAAATTAAACAAATCATAAGCTAGAAAATGTCAGCATTTAAAACTGAGTATGAATTGAGCGAATATTTGGTTAAAAAATAACCAGAACAATATTATGAGTTTAGTTGTTTGGGGGCTTTTCGGTACTTGTTGTCCTGCATTAAAGTCTGTACAATTCGCGCCCTTACGTAATATTTCGTCCTGTGAGAGGCACTATGACCACTGAAAAAGTTAATCTACTCGATTTCGATCGCCAAGGTTTGCGTAAATTTTTTGCTGATGAACTTGGTGAAAAAGCATTCCGCGCTGATCAAGTAATGAAGTGGATCTATCATTTTGGTGTCGATAACTTCGATAATATGACGAATATTAACAAGAAGCTGCGTGAAAAGTTACAACAGCGTTGTACTGTGACAGCTCCAACCGTTGCAGAAGCTCAGCACTCCTCAGATGGCACTATTAAATGGGCAATGAAGGTCGGTGATCAAGACGTCGAAACGGTCTACATTCCGGAAGATGATCGCGCGACATTGTGTATTTCCTCTCAAGTTGGTTGTGCTCTAGAGTGCAAGTTTTGCTCTACTGCTCAACAAGGGTTCAATCGGAACTTGAAGGTATCTGAAATCATCGGTCAACTTTGGCGTGCTGCGCGTGAAATTGGTTTAGAAAAAGAAACGGGACGTCGACCTATTACTAATGTTGTTATGATGGGTATGGGCGAGCCTCTGCTTAATATGAAAAACTTAATTCCTGCTCTGGAATTGATGCTTGATGATCTCGCTTTCGGTCTATCAAAGCGCCGAGTAACGGTTTCCACTTCCGGAGTTGTCTCGGGGTTGGATCAAATGACAGGAAAAATTGACGTTGCTTTGGCCATTTCATTGCATGCACCTAACGATGCATTACGAAGCGAAATTATGCCAATCAATGACCGTTGGAATATCGATGACTTCTTAGCTTCTGTGAGACGTTATATTCAGTCTTCCAACGCCAATCGGGGTAAAGTAACCATAGAGTATGTTTTACTTGACCACGTGAATGATGATATGGACCATGCTAGAGAGCTTTCACATACCTTGAAAGACACACCATGTAAGATCAACCTAATTCCATTTAATCCATATCCAGGCTCGCCTTATAAAAAACCGAGTAACTCGCGCATTGACCGTTTCCAAAAGACGCTGATGCAACTTGGCCATACTGTTACAGTGAGAAAGACTCGTGGGGACGATATTGATGCCGCATGTGGTCAATTGGTGGGTGATGTGATTGATAGGACTAAGCGAACTGCGGTCAATAAGGCTGCTAAAGGACAAACGATAGCAGTAAAAGCAATCTCTTAAATTGTTGAAAAGCCAGGGCATGTCCCTGGCTTTTTATTGTGCACTTGATGAGATTCTCTGTCAGTATTTTGAAAAACCTTGAGCCACTTTTCAAATATCATGTCTAGCGGTGTTGTTTCACCTGCGATATCCATTACAATTAAGTGTTAAAGATTTGGGCAAATCAACCCGTTTATATATTTATAACCAAGTAACCTCAAGAGGCTAGGCTAAGTGAGAATGGCTTGCCTGCAGACAAGAGAAATCGTCCTTTGGGAGCATTTCACAGCGCTGATGTCATCGTCAAACAACGTGGAAAGAGCTCACCATTTACGGCGTTTATTTTCTTGTGCTCGACACAGTGATAACGTTCTGAACGGAGGTTCTTTAGGTTACTTAGGTATATTAAGCTTCGCGAATTGATTATGATGACATATGAGTAGCGTGGTCTAATTATGAGTTCCTGATCAACAGATAGGTTTATTATTGAACTCTAGATAAAAGAGAATTTTTAAAATCATGGCAGCTGAACAACAACAAACAGCGAATGAAGAAGAACAAGAATCTGTAAAAGCGGGTACGATCCTCAAAAATAAACGTGAGGAACTAGGATTAACGCAGCGACAAATCGCTGACCGCCTTCGCTTAAGATTGTCCATTATAGAAAATATTGAAACTAATAATTTTTCCTCAGAACAAGTGGCTACTTTTACTCGAGGTTACCTGAGCTCATATGCACGGGCTGTTGGTCTTGAGCCTGCTCAAGTTTTAGATGCATTAGAGCAATCCCAAAAAGATCAGCCAGAAGAACAAAATATGAAAAGCTTCTCTCGAAAAACCAAAAGAGAAGCACATGATAGTCGAATCATGAACATTACTTGGTTTATTTTATTAGTTATTGTCGGTATATCTTCTGTCTTATGGTGGCAAAACCGAGAGATTACCATGGCTGATCTTACCGCTGATGATGTTGCCGATTTCCCAGAAACCTCTTTAGACGCTGAACAACCTCCACTCGACTTTTCCACCATTACTGAAACAAAAATTGAACCTGTTACTGAAGAAGTCGTTGTCGAAGATGAGCATGTAAATACCGAAGCTCCGGCGGAAAATGGTCAAAAAAACAAACTGGTAAAAGAAAAAGAGGCTGAAATTGCGACTGTATTAGAGCAGCCTAAAGTTACTCAAGAAGCTCAACAGTCAGAAATACCTCCGAGTAGTGATAAAAAAGAATCTATCGAACAGCCGGCAACCGAGCAAAATAATACTGCTGAAGTTGAGCGTAACAATCAATTGGTGATGAATTTTGCTAATGATTGTTGGATTCAGATTAAAGATTCAACAGGAAAAACACTCTCAACTGGCGTTAAAAAGGCAGGTCAGAGCGTAACTTTGAATGGAAAATTACCATATAGTGTCATTTTAGGTGCTCCAGAAAACGTCTCAATGACATTATCGAGTGAACCAATCGACCTTTCTGGGTATACTTCAGGGAAAGTAGCAAGATTTAACTTACCTTAAGATTTATTATGCAATACGAATCTCCTATAAAACGTCGCCCATCGACTCGTATTTACGTGGGCGATGTGCCTATTGGTGATGGTGCTCCAATTGCTGTTCAGTCAATGACCAATACGAGAACCACCGATGTAGAGGCTACCGTGGCACAAATCCAATCACTTGAAAAAGTGGGGGCGGATATTGTGCGTGTCTCGGTTCCAACTATGGATGCTGCCGAAGCGTTCAAGCAAATAAAGCAAAGAGTGAATATTCCGCTTGTTGCTGATATACATTTTGATTACCGAATTGCTTTACAGGTGGCGGAGTATGGTGTTGACTGCTTACGCATCAATCCCGGTAATATTGGCAAGGAAGATAGAATACGCGCCGTCGTTGATTGTGCGCGAGACAAGAATATTCCAATTCGTATTGGGGTCAATGGTGGCTCTTTAGAAAAAGATATCCAGACCAAGTATGGAGAACCGACGCCAGAAGCATTGGTTGAATCGGCAATGCGTCATGTTGATATTCTCGATCGCCTCAACTTTGACCAATTTAAAGTGAGTGTTAAAGCGTCAGATGTCTTTCTAGCGGTGGATTCTTATCGCTTGTTGGCTAAGAAAATCGACCAGCCACTTCACCTTGGAATAACCGAGGCTGGTGGAGCAAGAGCAGGCTCCGTCAAATCTTCGGTTGGTCTTGGTATGTTATTGGCTGAAGGTATTGGTGATACTCTGCGTATTTCACTTGCTGCTAACCCAGTTGAAGAAATTAAAGTCGGTTTCGATATATTGAAATCATTGCGGATTCGCTCGCGTGGTATTAATTTCATCGCTTGCCCGAGCTGTTCTCGTCAAGAGTTTGATGTCATTGCGACCGTCAATGCGTTGGAAGAAAGACTTGAAGATATTATCACACCAATGGATGTCTCGATCATAGGGTGTGTGGTCAATGGCCCAGGTGAAGCAGAAGTCTCTCACCTTGGCCTAGCTGGAAGTAACAAGAAAAGTGCTTTCTATGAGGATGGTAAACGTCAGAAAGAGCGGTTTGACAACAATGATCTTGTCGACAAGTTAGAAGCTAAAATTCGTGCGAAAGCTTCTGTTCTAGATGATAGCCAACGTATAGATATTAAATTGAAAGATTAGATTACGCCTAGTAACGACAAATACGGTAAATATTGTGGCAAAAACAATCCAAGCAATTCGAGGCATGAATGATTGCCTCCCAACTCAGTCACCCCTTTGGCACAAGCTGGAAAACGCTGTGAAAAACGTGGTGAGTGTTTATGGTTACAGTGAAGTTCGCATGCCGATAGTAGAAATGACTCAATTATTTAGTCGTGCTATTGGCGAAGTAACTGATGTAGTAGAAAAAGAAATGTATACCTTCGAGGATCGCAACGGAGATAGTCTAACGCTTCGTCCGGAAGGCACTGCTGGCTGTGTTCGTGCTGGTATTGAACATGGCTTGCTTTACAACCAAGAACAAAGACTTTGGTATATGGGGCCAATGTTCCGTCACGAACGTCCTCAAAAGGGGCGTTATCGCCAGTTTACACAATGTGGTGTAGAAGTTTTCGGTCTAAATGGTCCTGATGTTGACGCAGAATTGATCATGATGACGGCACGTCTATGGCGTGAGCTTGGTATTGATAAACATGTACGTTTAGAGTTGAATTCAATCGGCTCACTTCAGGCGCGTGCTGATTACCGCGAGGCATTAGTTGGCTTTTTAGAGCAACATATTGATGTTCTTGATGAAGATTGTAAACGTCGTATGCACACCAACCCGTTACGTGTGCTAGACACCAAAAATGCCGAAATTCAGGCGATTCTCGGGGATGCTCCCAAGCTTTCAGACTACTTAGATGAAGAATCCAAGCAACATTTTCAGGGTTTGTGTGAACTTCTTGATAGTGTAGGAATCGAATATAGCGTTAATCAACGATTAGTGCGTGGTTTGGATTACTATAACCGCACGGTATTTGAATGGATTACTGAAAGTTTAGGCGCTCAAGGTACTATTTGCGGCGGTGGTCGTTATGATGGTCTTGTTGAGCAACTGGGAGGTAAATCTACTCCTGCTGTCGGTTTTGCTATGGGATTAGAGCGTTTAGTATTGATGCTTGAAACTTTAGAGTTAGACTCAGTCAGACGCGGTGTTGACGTTTACGTGGTGACTGCAGGAGAAGGAACTTTATTGGCGGGTATGAAACTTGCCGAAGCTCTTCGCGAAGAAGTCCCAGGATTGAGAGTAATGAGTCATTTCGGCGGCGGGAATTTCAAAAAACAGTTCAAGCGTGCCGATAAAGTTGGAGCCGCTGTTGCTCTCGTGCTCGGCGAGGATGAGGTTTCTGAAGGCACAGTGGTACTCAAAGACCTTATCGGAGGTACACAGAATACTTATCCGCAGGCACAAATCGTTACTAAGCTAGCAGAGCTGGTGTAGTTCATTAATTTTACGGCTAAGAGAAGAAACCTTGCATTCTCTTGGCGCACAAAAGAGGACAGGAAGTGGAACTCTACGATACTGAAGAGCAACAAATAGAGCGTATTAAAGAACTGTGGAATGAGTACGGCAAAGTTATCGTAGCCAGTGCAGTGATCGGTTTAGGTGGCTTATTTGGCTGGAACCAATATCAAGATTCTGTTATCGCTACACAAGAAGCGACCTCAGATAGCTACGTTGCTGTTATAGAAGAACTCGCAGATAAAGGTGTCAGCGCAGCGAACGATGTGCAAACGTTTATCGATGACAACCAAAAAACACAGTATTCGGTTTTAGCTGCGTTGCAACTAGCAAAGCTACAAGTCGAGGCAGGAAATTTGGATGAAGCATTGGCTCAATTAGAGTGGGCGAAATCCGCAACTCAGGATACAGCGATTTCTGCTGTTATCTTACATCGTCTTGCTCGCTTAAAATTAGAGCAGGGTAATTATGATGCTGCGCTTGCAGAGTTGAACCTGGTAAAAGATCAGGGGTGGGCAGGCCGTGTTGCGGAGCTTAAAGGCGACATCTTCCTGCGCCAAGGTAATACTGAGGCGGCTTATACTGCCTATACTGAAGCACAACAAGATGGTGATGCAAGCCAGACTTTGCAAATGAAGTTGGATGATCTTGCACAATAAGGTTTTAGCGTGAAGAAACTTGTCAATAAAGCGCTAGCAACAGCGGTACTTGCTAGCGTGTTAGCCGGTTGTGCTAGTGAAGAAGACTCAATTGTGATGTCTCCGGTACCCAAAGTTGAAAATAGTTTCAATACTAAATCGTTATGGAGTACCTCTGTCGGTGATGGTGTCGGAACTTATTTTTCTAAACTCAAGCCTCTTTATTCCTACGAGAAAGTGTTCGTTGCTAGTCGAGATGGGGTGGTAAAAGCACTCGCTCCTGAGAAGGGCGACGTTATCTGGAAAGTTGAGTTGGATCAAGAAGGGCCAGCTCGTTTATCCGGTGGCATCGCATCAGGCTATGGTCAGATATTTATCGGAAGTGAAAATGGTATTATCTATGCCCTAGATGAGCAGACTGGTAAAATAAATTGGCAAACGAAAGTTAAAGGTGAAGTGCTTGCTGCGCCGACAACTGACAGCAATCGTGTGATTATTCACTCGAGCAATGGTCTACTTATGGCTCTTGATGAGGCATCTGGGGAACTTCAATGGACCATCAACACTGATGTACCAAACTTGACTCTACGTGGGTCAAGTCAACCAGTGACTGAATCTGGAGGTGTCTTTTGGGGAACCTCGAATGGTCGTTTGGCCGCTGCGATTGTTGAACAAGGGCAACTGATCTGGCAGCAACCCGTTGGTACAGCTCAGGGAGCGACTGAGATTGATCGTTTAGTTGATGTTGATGCTTCACCGATCATACTTGGTAGTACCCTATACATCGTAGGTTACAATGGCCATCTGATTGCGCTCGATCTCCGCACAGGTAAACAAATCTGGAAACGAAGCTACTCATCTGCAACTGACATGGTCAGTGACGGTAGTCGTTTGTACTTAGTGACCGATAAAGATCACATTGTCGCGGTAGATGCGCGAAGTGGTACCGAACTTTGGAAAAACTCGCTCCTAGAGTATCGTCTAGTCACGGCCCCTAGTCTTATTAATGATAAGATTGTTGTCGGTGATAGCGAGGGATACCTCTATTGGTTAGATAGAGGAACGGGTGAGTTTACGGCGAAACAAAATGTGGACAGTAGCGGCTTCGCTGTTGGGCCTATCGCTGTACCCGATGGTTTCATTGTCACGACTCGAAATGGCAAAGTAAAGAAACTAACGATCAACGATTAATCGTGTGATATAATTGCAATACGGCTCCTCGCTGGCAACAGTTAGGAGCCGTTTGTTATGTTGAAAGAAAATAATGTGGTTATAGATAAGGAGCGACTAAATTCCTTATCTATAACTACATGAAGAAAAATATTGTAGAGGTTGTTATGATACCGGTTGTTGCTTTAGTCGGGCGCCCAAATGTTGGTAAATCAACATTGTTTAATCGTTTAACTCGTAGTCGAGATGCCCTAGTGGCTGATTTCCCTGGGCTGACTCGTGACCGTAAATACGGCCAAGCTAAATTGGGTGAACACGAATTCATCGTAATTGATACTGGTGGTATTGATGGCACCGAGGAAGGTGTAGAAACCAAAATGGCCGAGCAGTCTTTGGCTGCGATTGATGAAGCTGACGTGGTACTTTTCATGGTTGATGGTCGTGCAGGTCTGACCCCAGCCGATATCGCAATATCCAATCATTTAAGAAAACTTGCTAAACCGTCGATGCTCGTAGTCAATAAAGTCGATGGCATTGATGCGGATGCAGCATCAGCAGATTTTTGGCAACTCGGTGTTGATGATATGTATCAGATCGCGGCCGCTCACGGGCGAGGCGTTGGTGCACTTATCGATCGTGCTTTAAACCCTTTTGCTGAAGAGATGATTGCTCAGGAACAAGGTGTCATTGAAGACTTGACGGATTTTGTCGACCAAGATGAGGAAGTGTTAGAGTACACTGAGGAAGAAGCAGAGCAAGAGTTTCAGCGCTTGCAAGATCAGCCGATCAAACTAGCCATTATCGGTCGCCCTAATGTAGGTAAATCAACCCTGACAAACCGTATTCTCGGTGAGGAACGTGTGGTTGTTTATGATATGCCTGGTACTACTCGAGATTCTATTTATATTCCAATGGAAAGAGACGGCAGAGAGTATGTATTGATTGATACTGCAGGTGTTCGTCGTCGTAAGCGTATTAATGAAACGGTAGAAAAATTCTCAGTAGTTAAAACCTTGAAAGCGATAGAAGATGCCAACGTTGTACTACTTGTAATTGATGCAAGAGAAAATATCTCTGATCAAGATCTCAGCTTATTGGGTTTTGCACTAAACGCCGGGCGTTCTATTGTTCTTGCTGTTAATAAGTGGGATGGCTTGGATATGGACGTTAAAGAGCATGTTAAGAAAGAGCTAGACCGTCGTTTAGGCTTTGTTGATTTTGCCCGTCTTCACTTTATTTCAGCTTTACATGGAACAGGTGTTGGCCATCTGTTCGAGTCGGTTCAGGAAGCGTATAAATCAGCAACAACCAGAGTCGGCACTTCAGTGCTTACCCGTATTATGAAAATGGCTACTGATGATCATCAGCCACCTATGGTAAGAGGTCGCCGCGTTAAGTTGAAATATGCTCACGCGGGTGGATACAATCCTCCTTTGGTGGTGATCCACGGTAACCAGGTGAATGAATTACCGGATTCTTATAAGCGCTATCTGATGAATTACTACCGTAAGTCATTGGAGATAATGGGGACACCAATTCGAATTCAGTTCCAGAACAGCGATAACCCATTTGAAGGTAAATCAAATAAAATGACGCTTTCTCAAGAGAGAAAACGTAAACGTCTGATGAGCGCGATGAAAAATCGCAAAAAGTAAGACATATGCTTGTGACCTTTTGCTCTATTAAAACAACGTGGTGAGAGGTTGCAAGTCAATCAAGTCTGATATCTTATTCAAGTCCCCTGAGGTGACTTGGACACACAAACGCCTACCATTGTTAGGCGTTTTTTCTACCTGGTAAAATTATGCAGATAATGACTTCGACAATCTCACAATTCTGTCATCAAATATGGCAACTCAATTCTGAAGTTTTACTCGTGGAGTTGGGAGCCGATTATCTTTATGTGGTTACCCGTACCAGTCCTTTTCATCCTGTGAGCCATATTTGGCCCGACCATCCTGCAGATAAAGGCACGATTGATGGTTATCCGGTAGTAGATTGTCAAGTGGGTGCGGTTGAGGTATCCACAGGGCAGCTGTATGTCGGTGATTCTATCCCAGTAAAACGTAACCAACCTGGGTGGAATTTTGTTGTTGTGCATTGCCTTGCAAAAGAATCTAAAACCATCGAGGTCAACCAGATGGTCAATTTGGCTGTCGATAAAGCTTATCAACTTTCTTTAAGTCGTGGACACAGTGCAGGACATTTGTCTTCTCTTGCTTTGAACAAGGTTCTGACTCAGCAAGGTTTTTGGCGAAAAGATGCGGAGCGTAAAGATCCGCACGGAAATTACGATTTTAATAGTTATGCGCAAGTTTCGAGTTTTGTCAGCCCAGAGAAATGTATCGATCACTATCGTTTGGGAAAAACCATTCGTAAACGTGGCCTAAATAGCCATGAGATGCTTGATAAACTGAAAAGCATTGAAGTTTTGGTTAATCAGCAGTTGTGTGTTTGGGTTGGGTTAAAAAGCCCAGTAGAAATAAGGTGTGAAGGCGATAAACTGATTGATTCACGTTATTGGCACTGCAATCTGGGTGAAAGTACCGAAGCTGTGATACCTTGTGGAGGAACTCACGTGTCTTCCTTGGGTGAGTATTGCCAAATTACGGTTAGTTTGAGGTGTATTGATGAACATAATATTGAAATGCACACAGATGTAATTCCGAGTCATAGCGACAAATGATCTTTTTATTTAATTCTTAAAATATGACTTTAAAATCTAATTTCAGATGATAATATCGCTTAAAATGAAAATGCAGAACATGTAACTTATGCTTTCGGCATGTGGTTATATAAATGTTCTTAAATGGGCAGATCGCTGATCAGGTTGTATTTCGCCTATGATCGGGTAAGGATCTTTTACCCAAGGGCTCAAATTTGGTTAGTCGTTTCGATAGAAATAAAAAGCTTCAGTTTTATCAATAAACTAAGCTTTTATACCTATGAACTCTCAAGCTGTTAGTTGAAACAACAATGGTTTGTATTGTAGACAAGGTAAGTATTGGAAGATCTAACTATCTGAAGTGAAAGTTGGTTGTACTATTTGACAGTCGAGGTAACTTGCCTTTTGGGAGCGTGTCACAGCGGCGATTTCATCGTCAAACAACTCGGTAAGAGTCAATTATTCCGCTACATTATTTTCCTTAAGCTCAACACAGTAGCATCGCTCTAAACCCTGTAGCTTGAAGAACTAGCAATGATCACTTTACGATAGATTGAATTTCACCATCAACTAAACGGGTGATGATTGTATCGCCTGTTTTTACATCAGAGGTATGTGTCACTATCTTTTGTGCGGTTTTGGTAATTGAATATCCTCGCTGTAATGTTGCAAGAGGACTAACTGTATCTAGTTTTTCAGCAGATATAGCCAATTGATGACGTGCGTTAAGCAGTTTTCTATCCATCGCATCCAATAGTTTTTGCTCTAAGCCAAGCAATTGAGCTTTCTGACTTGCCATGCGTTTTATCGGTGAATGGAGCTCCATACGATGTTGGATTTTTTCTACTTGCTGACGTTGATGGTTTATCAGGCGCTGAATTGCTGACATTAAGCGAGATTCTAAATCATCAAGTTGTTGACTTTGTTGTTGTAGCCTGTATCTAGGGTGCTGGCGTTCTACTCTGTGAGTAAAGGCATTAATATGGTGCTTTTGCTCAGATAGATAATAGCGCATGGCACTTATCAACTTATTCTGCTTTGTACTGAGAGCCTGTGCTTTGTGACTATTATCACGACTAACCAACTCAGCGGCAGCAGAGGGAGTGGCAGCGCGAACATCGGCCACAAAATCGGCGATGGTGACGTCTATCTCGTGCCCGACAGCGCTAATAATGGGTATTTGGCTGGAAGCAATCGTTCGAGCAACCATCTCATTATTAAAGCACCAGAGATCTTCTAATGAACCCCCACCTCTTCCTACGATGAGCACATCACACTCATTACGACTATTTGCACAACCAATGGCCTGTGCGATGCTAATTGCCGCTTCATCGCCTTGAACCATCGTTGGGTAAATAATGACTGGCAGAGAGGGATCACGGCGCTTTAATACATCCAGAATGTCAAACAGTGCTGCACCTGTTTTGGAGGTTATAATACCGACTCGTTTCGGGTGTTCTGGGAGTGGCTGTTTGGAGCTTTGGGCAAACAGTCCTTCCGCTGCAAGCTTGAGTTTGAGTGCCTCAAATTGTTGCTGTAATTTACCATCACCCTCGGCCTGCATGGATTCAATAATGAGCTGATAGTCACCGCGAGGTTCATACAAGGACAGTCTTGCTTTAACTAGAACTTGATTACCATTTTGTGGTTTAAAAGTGACATGACGATTGTTGCCACGAAACATGGCGCACTTTACTTGCGCTCGTGAGTCTTTGAGCGTGAGATACCAATGGCCAGAGACAGGTGCTGAAAAATTAGATATTTCGCCAACCAACCAAACAATACCCATCTCGTTTTCGAGGAGTAAACGAACTTCAGCGTTAAGGCGAGAGACAGTGAAAATGTTTGGATTGTTCGAAAAAGACAAGGCTAATCTCTCAGACGTGAGTATGGAAATTAGCCGCAATATAATACATATCAAGGGGTTTAATGCAAGAAAAAAATTAAAAAACTTGTAGTAAAGCGATTGCGTTCACCGTATAATCCGTCCGCAATATCTAATCCAAATACAGTTTGTTGACTTGCAACATCTGTCCTCATTATGCGAAACGATGAGATTGGGTTTTCTTTCTACTCCTATAATTGTGAGATATTGCAAATGCTAAGAATTGCCAAAGAAGCGCTGACATTCGACGATGTTCTACTTGTGCCAGCACACTCCACTGTTCTCCCAAACACAGCTGATCTTCGCACTCAGCTGACTAAAAATATCACCCTAAATATTCCGATGATTTCTGCATCAATGGATACTGTTACGGAAGCTCGCTTGGCGATTGCTCTTGCTCAAGAAGGCGGCATCGGCTTTATCCATAAAAACATGTCCATCGAACAACAAGCTGCAGAAGTTGAAAAGGTAAAGAAATTTGAAGCGGGTGTGGTCACCGATCCTGTTACTGTTAGCCCTGATGCCTCTATTGCTGACGTAATTGCCTTAACAGATAAGCACGGCTTTGCTGGTTTCCCTGTCGTCACTAAGAACAATGAACTTGTCGGTATTATTACAGGTCGAGATGTTCGTTTTGTGACTGATCTCAGTAAGAAAGTTGATGTGGTTATGACACCGAAAGAGCGTCTAGCTGCAGTACATGAAGATGCGACACGCGAAGAAGTACAAGAGAAAATGCATGAAGCTCGTGTCGAAAAAGTGCTGGTTGTGAATGATGACTTCCAATTAACAGGCATGATCACAGCAAAAGATTTCCACAAAGCTGAGCGTAAACCCAATGCATGTAAAGATGCTCGTGGTCGACTACGTGTCGGAGCCGCTGTTGGTGCTGGTGCTGGCAATGAGGAGCGTGTTGCTGCTCTGGTTGCAGCAGGTGTGGATGTACTTCTTATTGATTCTTCTCACGGCCACTCCGAAGGGGTGCTGTCGCGCATTCGCGAGACACGTGCAGCATATCCTGAACTGGATATTATTGGTGGCAATGTAGCAACGGGCGCAGGCGCAAAAGCACTTATCGATGCTGGAGTAAGTGCAGTAAAAGTTGGTATCGGCCCAGGTTCAATCTGTACTACACGAATCGTTACAGGAGTGGGTGTTCCACAGATCACAGCGATTGCTGATGCCGCAGAGGTGGCTAACGAACACGGTATTCCGGTTATTGCTGATGGTGGTATCCGTTTCTCTGGTGATATTTGTAAAGCCATTGTTGCAGGTGCCTCTTGCGTCATGGTGGGGTCAATGTTTGCAGGTACAGAGGAAGCACCAGGTGAAGTGATTCTTTATAACGGCCGCTCTTATAAAGCTTATCGTGGTATGGGTTCTCTAGGCGCGATGTCGCAAGGTTCTTCGGATCGTTATTTCCAATCTGATAATGCGGCAGATAAGTTGGTCCCTGAAGGTATTGAAGGTCGAATTGCATACAAAGGTCGCCTAAAAGAAATCGTTCATCAGCAGATGGGTGGATTGAGATCGAGTATGGGTTTAACCGGTTCTGCAACCATAGAAGCAATGCGTACTGAAGCTGAATTTGTACGTATCTCTGGTGCTGGTATGAAAGAATCTCACGTTCACGACGTCCAGATCACTAAAGAAGCGCCTAACTATCGTTTGGGTTAATTAAGCCTCTCAGTCCTAATATTAGCCTGAGGGAACCATAGGTTGCCCTCAGCTTGTTCAACTTGCTAAAAAGATTACTCAAATGACTAAAAATATTCATGACCAACGAATTTTAATTCTTGATTTTGGCTCGCAATACACACAGCTGGTCGCTCGCCGTGTACGTGAAATCGGCGTGTACTGTGAACTGTGGAGCTGGGATGTTGATGAAGCTGATATCCGCGAATTTAACCCTGATGGCATCATCTTATCCGGTGGTCCTGAGAGCGTAACAGAGGACAATTCTCCTCGTGCTCCTCAATATGTTTTTGATTCCGGTGTTCCTGTATTGGGTGTGTGCTATGGCATGCAGACAATGGCAGAACAGCTAGGTGGACGTGTTGCAGGTTCAACTGAGCGAGAGTTTGGTTATGCTCAGGTTCAAGTATCGGGTGAGTCAGCACTATTCAAAGATCTTGATTTATCACAAGATGTTTGGATGAGTCATGGTGATAAAGTTGTTGAAATTCCGTCAGACTTTAGCAAAATCGGACAAACAGAAACCTGTCCTTTTGCGGCTATCGCGAATGAAGAGAAAAAATACTACGGCGTTCAATTTCACCCTGAGGTGACTCACACTAAACACGGTTTACAAATGCTTGAAAACTTCGTTCTCGGTGTTTGTGGATGTGAGCGTTTATGGACGTCTGAGTCTATTATCGAAGATGCAGTTGCCCGTATTAAAGAGCAAGTAGGCGAAGATGAAGTTATTCTTGGTTTGTCTGGTGGCGTAGATTCGTCTGTTGTCGCTATGCTGGTACATCGTGCAATTGGTAGTAAGCTAACCTGTGTGTTCGTTGACAATGGCCTGTTACGTCTCAATGAGGGACAGCAGGTTATGGACATGTTTGGTGATAAATTTGGCTTAAACATCATTAAAGTAGATGCGGAAGAGCGTTTTCTTTCTGCGTTAGAAGGCAAATCTGATCCTGAAGATAAACGTAAAACTATTGGTCATGTCTTTGTTGATGTTTTTGATGAGGAATCTAAAAAACTCAAGAACGCAAAATGGCTAGCGCAAGGCACTATTTATCCTGATGTTATCGAGTCTGCCGCTTCTAAAACGGGTAAAGCACATGTCATCAAGTCTCATCACAATGTTGGTGGTTTGCCAGATGATATGGAGATGGGGCTAGTTGAGCCTTTACGTGAGCTATTCAAAGACGAAGTACGCAAAATCGGTTTAGAGCTTGGATTGCCTTACGATATGCTTTACCGCCATCCATTCCCAGGCCCAGGACTTGGTGTTCGAGTGCTTGGAGAAGTTAAGAAAGAATACTGTGATTTGTTGCGCCGTGCTGACGCCATCTTTATTGAAGAACTGCACGCGGCTGACCTTTACCATCAAGTTTCTCAAGCCTTTACTGTCTTTTTACCTGTGCGCTCTGTTGGCGTCATGGGTGATGGTCGTAAATATGACTGGGTTGTGTCTCTTCGTGCGGTTGAAACTATTGACTTTATGACCGCTCATTGGGCTCATCTTCCTTATGACTTCTTGGGCAAAGTTTCCAATCGTATCATCAACGAAGTGGATGGTATTTCTCGTGTTGTCTACGATATTTCTGGTAAGCCGCCAGCAACAATCGAGTGGGAATAAGACCGTAAACGACAAAAAAGCCAGCGTTAAGCTGGCTTTTTTTATATCAGGATAAAATCTTCGAGTTACTGCGTAAATTCATCAATAAATTTACCTTCGTGCCTATTGAGAGACCTGTCTGTCTCGCAAACCTTCCTGTTCAGTTAGCGATTGGTTTTTTATTGAACTTAGCTTTTTATTTGCAGCTTTTTCCACAAAGGATGGTTCAAATGAAAACAAGATGTTGCCTGATTGCGCTTAGTTCAATCACTTTTTGTATGCCCCTGTTAGCGGAAATTCATATTGAGCCCGACCCAGAAAGGCCAGGGGGGTATATTGTTTCCAAAGCAGACCTTGAAGCGCGTGAGGCAGAACTGACATCTAATCCAATGTACGCTGTGTGGGCAAAAGCACTGTTAACTTCAGCTAATTCTGTGGTTGAAGCAATAGAGCCCGGAAAGGAGACAAATCCCGATAATGTCAAAAGAGCCGAAAGCGTGTTCTCGGAAGGTGAATGGAATTTTCTGACTCATATGGCTGCGCCAGAATATACTTACACTCGGTTTTTACGGGCGATAGGTAAATTCCCCGCATTTTGTGCGTATTATTCTGATGGCCGCGACTCCGATGCGATTTGCAAGCGCTCCATTGTTACCGCTTTTGCTCATTTTGCTCAAGAAACAGGTGGTCATATAGCGAAGGATAATACTTCTGATAACCCCTTGGGATTAGAGGAATGGCAGCAAGCATTGGTGCATGTGCGTGAAATGGGATGGTCGGAAGGTGAAGTCGGGTATACCACAGGTTGTGGGCAGAATGACTGGCAAAACAAGAAGTGGCCTTGCGGCTCTGGACAAGGCTACTTTGGTCGAGGAGCGAAACAGCTTTCCTATCATTTTAATTACGGCGCGTTCTCTGAGGCGATGTTTGAGGGAGACGCAACGGTATTATTAAATAACCCCGGTCTTGTTGCTGACTCTTGGCTCAATCTCGCTTCTGCTATTTGGTTTTTTCTCACCCCTCAAGCACCCAAACCTGCAATGTTACATGTGATTGATAAAACATGGACTCCTTCAAGCCGAGAGAAAGAGGCGGGGATTGGCTATGGCTTTGGCACCACAATTAATATCATCAATGGCGGAATTGAATGTGGCGAACAAAATAAAGATAAAGGCCAGCCTGTCAATCGGGTACGATATTGGCAAGGGCTTGCTGAACATTATCAAATTCCTATCGGTAGCAATGAAAAAGACACGTGCTGGCAGCAGAAACCTTATGGAAGCATCAACTTAGATGGAGCTGAAGATGTGCTTTACACCAACTGGGAGGCAAACTGGGAGTATTATTCTGATCGTCCCGGGGGGTACTCATTTGAATGCCAATTAGTGGGATATCAAACGGCATATTCTGCGCTGGTTGCTGGAGACTACCAGCGTTGCGTCACGAACCTTTATGAGTCGCACACCAGTTGGCCTGCGGTTCGAGTTGTCGATAATATCGACCCTAAGGATCCAGATACGCCCTCCAGTAGTGAATGGAAGGCAAATAAGGTTTACCTCAAAGGAGACGAGGTGACCTATCAAGGAGCCAAGTATATAGCCAAGTGGTGGACTCAGGGTGATAGGCCAGATTTAGGTGGGCCGTGGCGAAGCTTGTAAATAAACTCATATTCTATAGTTGGCTGTTACGAGTGAACGTCACATTGTAATGACGTTCATTCGGTTCGCTATTTTTTGACACTCTCAATTTTATTGATATTTCAGAAACTAAGATTGCATCTTTACCCTCTGGTTTTTTCTTTTCGTCTATCTAAACTGCGCGCGTAAATTTTACGATTATTTTTAAGAAGGTAGACTAAATGGAGACGAAACTTGCAAACCCAGCGCCACTTGGCCTGATGGGTTTTGGCATGACAACAGTGTTGTTGAATATTCACAATGCTGGTTTTTTTCCAATTGATGCTATGGTTCTCTCAATGGGGATCTTCTATGGTGGATTGAGCCAAATTATTGTCGGGATGATGTGTTTCAAACGTGGCGATACTTTTGGTACCACGGCATTTACTTCATATGGACTTTTTTGGTTGACCTTAGTTGGCTTAAACCTACTACCTATGCTTGGAGTGAATAAGAGCCCATCAGACTTTATGGCCTGGTATTTAGTGCTTTGGGGATTGTTTACTGGATTTATGTTTATTGGATCACTCAGGTATCCGTTTGCAAAACAAGTGGTGTTTGCTTCTTTAACAGTATTATTTTTTCTTCTCGCGGCTCACGATTTTACTGGCAGTGTGCTGCTGGGACATATCGCAGGTTTTGAGGGGATTTTATGTGGGTTAAGCGCTATTTATTTTGCGATGGCTCAAGTGCTTAATCAAGAATATGGACGAGTGATACTACCCATAGGTATAGCTAAATAACTTCAAAATCTAGGGTTAAGAGCGATGCGACAGTGTTGAGTCCAAGGAAAATAACGTTGCGAGATAGTAGGCTCTTGCCAAGTTGTTTGTATAAACTTAATGACTGAAATAAAAAAGGCTAGCAGCAGCTAGCCTTTTTTTATGGTTTAAGCTTTTGAAGGCTTAGCCTCTGCAGGAGCTTCTGAGGAAGGTTCTTTACCTGTCTTACGACGGTATTCGTTTTCCCAGTAGTGAGCACCTTTAATACCCAGTTTAATAGGGTTGAATAGGTACACTTTCACACCTTGCTTGCGCTGCATTTCATAATCTTCGAGTGCTTTGATAGCAGGCTTTGACATAAAGAAGATAATAAGGATACCAACGATATTGAGCCAAGCCATTAAGCCAACGCCGACATCACCCATAGCCCACGCAAGGTTTGCTGTTCTTACTGTTCCGTAGAAAACGACTGCAACCATAGCGAGTTTAAGTGCGAACATTAAACCTTCTACTTTGATAAAACGACGAATGTAGGCGACGTTCGTTTCTGCGATATAGTAATAAGCGAGAATCGTTGTGAAAGCAAAGAAAAATAGAGCTACGGCAATAAACGGCTTACCAATACCAGGCATTGCACTTTCCAGAGCCATTTGGGTGAATACAGGTCCGTTTGCGGCAATATCAGCTCCGAGATTTTGGATGATAAAGCCATCTGCGCCGTGTACATTGTAAGCGCCTGTAATGATGATCATAAATGCAGTAGCAGAGCAGACAAGCAAGGTATCGATATAAATCGAGAAAGATTGTACTAGACCTTGCTGTGCAGGGTGCTCGACATTAGCCGCAGCAGCTGCATGAGGACCGGTACCCTGACCCGCTTCATTCGAGTAAACACCACGTTTTACACCCCAACCAATCGCAGCACCGATACCTGCCATAGGAGAAAAAGCATCTCCAATAATCATGGCAAATACTCTTGGTACTTCACTGATATTAAGAAGGATAATAATAAATGCGGTAATGATGTAGGCCAATGCCATGAATGGTACTACGACTTGCGTAAAGCTAGCGATGCGCTTCACACCACCAAAGATGATGAACGCAAGAATGACGGAAATAACTGTACCTGTAAAAATCTTAGCAAAGCTAAATGTGCCTATCGCAGTATCAATCATTGCACCAGAGCCAAATGCTGCCTCAACAGCGTTGCCTATGCTATTCGATTGTACGCCAGGAAGTAAAAAGCCACAGGCAAAAATGGTCGCGATAGCAAATATCCATGCATACCACTTTTGTCCCATAGCTTTCTCTATATAGTAAGCAGGGCCGCCTCTAAACTCTCCATCATCCTCTTCTTTATAGATTTGAGCTAGGGTTGATTCGGCATAAGCTGTCGCAGCGCCAAAGAAGGCGACAACCCACATCCAGAATACCGCACCTGGGCCACCAAAACCAATAGCGGCAGCAACACCGGCGATGTTTCCTGTACCAACTCGGCCAGAAAGAGACACGGCGAGCGCTTGAAAAGAGGAGATTCCTTTCGCTGAGCTTTTGCCTGATACTAGCAAACGCCACATTTCTCCAAAGTGGCGTATTTGCACAAACCTGGTCATAACTGAGTAGAATAAACCAGCGCCCAAGCATAAATAAATCAGCACTGGGCTCCAAATAATCCCATTCAGAAAATCAACTATTGACTGCATAAGTATTTTTTCCCTGTTGTCTTAATGATTGTTTTCTAAACAGGATATTAACCTTTATGTAAGGTAATTGTTAATACATTTGCTCGTTAGAGTCTATTAGCGTGAGCCAAAACCCAAACTGATAAAAAAATTAAATCAATCTCTTTTATGTGTTTTTTGAACTTTTATTCAATACCTTACATTGTTTTATAAAATTATGAGACTGAGTTTTTACTTTAAAATTACTTTAAATGACATTAACAACATCAACTGCCGATGTGTTTCTTTTCAGTTTATTATTCTGTAAAAGACGACATCAATTGGCTTCAATCGTAACGTGCCAGACTTAATTCTTCGATATATTCACGGCCTTGTGATACCACCGCCTCAGTTAATATATCGGCTGAGCCACAGGCTAACGTCCATCCCAATGTTCCGTGGCCGGTGTTGAGATACAAATTTTTAACCGGTGTTGGACCTATAATGGGGGGGCCATCTGGTGTCATGGGGCGTAGCCCAGTCCAGTAGTCAGCTTGAGTAAAGTCTGTACCTCTGGGAAATAAGCTATTGACACAATGGTTGAGAGTGGCGAGGCGTTTACCCGGTAACTTTGTGTTAAACCCCGCAAGTTCAGCGGTTCCGGCAACACGGATACGGTTATCAAAGCGAGTCAAAGCCACTTTATATGTTTCATCCAGAATGGTTGACCTCGGTGCAAATTGATTATCTATTACCGGTAGGGTGAGTGAATAGCCTTTTACGGGGTAGATAGGCGTATGAATCTTTATGTGTTTCAGTAGTGCTTTTGAGTGACTGCCTAAGGCAACCACATACTGATCAGCGGAAAATTGTCCCTTGGAGGTCTCAACTGAGGTAACTTGATTTTTTTTGGTATGAATACGGGTTATTGATGTATCAAAAAGAAACTTTACTCCAGCGGCTTGAGCGAGTTTCTGCAACTGCTGACAAAATAGGAAGCAGTCTCCGGTTTGATCATCGGGTAAGTGGAGGCCACCGACCAGTTGTCCCTTCATTTGCTCTAATCCAGGCTCTTTGGCCAAGCAAGCAGAGCGATCGAGTAGGGAAAAGGACGTATTGTTTGCCTCTAATACAGCAATGTCTTTTTCTATATCTCTCAATTGCTCTGGCTTGCGGAAAATTTGCAGAGTTCCCTTTTTACGACCTTGATATTGCAATTGGTATTTTTCATTGAGTAAATCCAAGCATTGCTGACTGCGTGCTGCGATGGTCAGCATTCGAGACTTGTTTATTTGGTAGCGATCAAGACGGCAATTCGAGAGCATTTTTCCACACCAGTTAACCATCTCTAGGCTTAGTTTGGGGGATACCTTTAACGGGGCGTGGGTGCTAAATAGCCATTTCATCGCCTTTAGTGGAACACCTGGCGCTGCCCAAGGAGAGCTATACCCATAAGATATCTGTCCTGCATTAGCGAAGCTGGTTTCTTTGGCGGCGCTATTTTGTCTATCGATAACAGTCACTGAGCAACCAGCTTGAGATAAATACCAAGCACTGGTCAGCCCGATAACACCACTCCCTAGAACGATTACTTTCATTGTATTCCCTCACAGTTTTAGGCTTGGTATAGGATGGTGGATTTACATTGATATGACTATGGATAAAAATTAAAGCCACCTTTTAGTTTTTTTAAAACCTTTATGAAAGCATCAGTATTACAAGGCGTCCACTTTGTTTGCCAACTATCGGGATACACGAGCCTGACCAGTGCGGCAAAAGCACTTAACTTAACGGTTGGAGCCATTAGTCAGCAATTGCAAAAAAGTGAGCAGGATTTGGGGTTTTCTGTGTTTGAACGCCATGCAAGAGGGATCCGGCTTAATGATAAAGGGAGGCAACTGGTCAAAATCACTCAGCCATACTTCACTTCTATTGAAAACTGCGTCAATAAAATCTCAAAGCACCATGAAAGACAAGAGGTGTATTTAAAACTGACCCCTTCGTTTGCGTTCAAATGGTTGGTTCCTAGGTTGGAGGTGTTTCACAGAATGTATCCTGATATTCAGATACATACTTTTGCTGAGGGAGCGATTGTCGACAGTGAGTCGAGAGATTTTGATCTTGCAATAGATTATGGAAAGATACCCTACCAAAAAAACAATGCAGAGCTGCTTATGAAGGAGACTCTGACAGTAGTAATGAGTGCAGAATATTTTGCTCGGCATCGCTTTGAAGCAGATGATTGGCAAGGAGTGACACTACTGCACGATGCGATGCCATGGCACGATGCTGCTAAGGATTATGAATGGTCCTATTGGGCTAAAAAAAATCATCTTACGTTTGATACTACAGGTGGGCATTTCTTTAATCGAACCGATATGGCGATGTCTGCTGCTGAAGCAGGGGTAGGGGTGGCATTAGCGAGAGGGGCATTATTAGGTAACGAGCTAGAGCAAGGTAAGTTGATCGCTCCTTTTGGTTCGATTGATGCTCATGCAGGCTATTTTATGCTCACTCAGAACGAGAGTTGCGCTGTTCGGCATTTTAAATCTTGGTTGAAAGAGCAAGTTAAGGGGAGTGAGATTAACCACACTCCCTAAACAATTAGGCAGCGTTTGATAATGAGGCGAGAAACGCTTGCTTGCGATCATCAAAGCGTTCAACAAGATCATCAATGGCGCTCTGATCATAAGGCTTTAGACCACTCGCGACCATTCTTTTCATGCCTTTTCCAACGGCTTGACCATCTTCTTTAAAGGTGAAATTTAACGTTACCAGCCCACGTTTACCTTCAACATCGAAGCTAGCCCCTGAGAATTCGACTTCTGGGTGGCAGAGATTTAATCGAGAAAATTCAACTTCCATACTTTCGTAGATAACTAAAGGCCTTTGGCAATTGATCATCATTTGGGCTTCTTGCATTAAAGGCACCATGATGTGCGGAAAGTTCATACCGGAAAATTGAACATAGCTTGTGATAACGTGTTCGATAAAGGCGCTGTTGACGTTGACATCACCTTCACGCGACATCTGTAGGTACTCTTTACCATTGTTGTCTTTGAGTGCACTTTGTTTTTCACACTTTTTATCGATAGACAGAGCGATCCCATCTCCCACCATACCAGAGAACTCAAAGCGCATCTTTTGGCTGATCCCTTCTTTACTCAAAAGGACAGCAAAAAGAAGATCACCCGGCACGCAGAAACGCTTGCTGTCTTCATCGTGGATATGGTTAAAGTCACCGGCCACTTTCTTAGCAAAATAGCTTGCCTGTTGACGGGTAAATTGAAACTGGTTGTTATCTTGAGAAAAATAAGGAGTCAGAAACATAGGTATCGTTGTATGGTAAAAACGGGTGGCAAGTATATCTCAACTTATTCCTTTAAATGGTCTATCCAGATACTAATATCAATGCTTATCTTTTGTGACTATGTTTTGGCTGTATTTGAGCTTTAGATACACTTTGCTGAATAATAGTGTGAATCTAGCCACATTTTTGATGACTTTTTAATCAATGCATGGCAAAGACTGATATCAACAAAATCTGGTTTGATTCTAGATATGCAAGGAAGACAAATGAAAGATGAGACGCTATCCATCCACTTTGGCTATGAAACCGATCCGGTTACGAAATCGGTGGCGACACCCATATACCAAACGGTTGCCTATGAGTTTGACAATGCTCAGCACGGGGCAGACCTTTTCAATTTGGAGGTGCCAGGCAATATTTATACTCGTATTATGAACCCAACCAATGATGTGCTGGAAAAACGGATGGCGGCACTTGAGGGGGGGATCGCAGGACTTGCGGTTAGTGCCGGAAGTGCAGCGATTAATTATGCGATTCTAACCCTTGCTCAAGCTGGCGATAATATTGTGACTGCGCCACAATTGTATGGTGGAACCTATACCTTATTTGCTCATATGCTGCCGAATCAGGGTATACAGGTCAAATTTGCTAAAGATGATACTCCTGAAAGTATTGCCGAACTGATTGATGAAAAAACCAAAGCGGTTTTCTGCGAGAGTATTGGCAACCCAGCTGGTAACATCATCGATCTCGAAGGGGTTGCTAATGCTGCCCACCAAAGGGGCGTCCCAGTCATTGTCGATAACACAGTGGCTACACCAGCATTGTGTAAGCCGATAGAGTTTGGCGCTGATATTGTGGTTCACTCACTAACAAAATACATTGGTGGTCATGGGACAACATTGGGGGGAATGATTGTCGACTCTGGTCAATTCCCGTGGTCAAAATACCCAGACCGTTTTGCCGTCTTTAGTCAACCAGAACCTTCTTATCACGGTGTCGTATACAACGAGGCTTTCGGCAACGCGGCTTTTATCGGGCGTGCGAGAACGGTTCCAATGAGAAATACCGGGTCAACCCTCTCTCCAATGAATGCCTTCATGCTACTCCAAGGTTTAGAAACACTCCCTCTACGCATGGAAAGGCACACTGAAAACGCCATCAAGGTAGCTAACTATCTAGAAAAAAATGATAAAGTGAGTTGGGTGAGTTATGCGGGACTGACCAATTCACCGTATCATGCACTGGCGGAAAAGTACGTTAAAGGTAAGCCATCAGCGATCTTGTCTTTTGGTTTAAAAGGCGGCTATGACGCCGGCGTTCGATTCTATGATGCACTTAAAATATTTAAGCGTTTGGTTAATATTGGTGATGCAAAATCATTGGCGTGCCACCCTGCTTCGACGACTCATCGTCAATTGACACAAGAGGAGCAAAAGCAAGCTGGTGTCTCTCCTGAGATGATCCGATTATCGGTTGGGATTGAGCATATTGATGATATTCTAGCGGATATTGCACAGGCTCTAGAGAGTCAATAAAGTGTTCGCAGAGCTAGAATTACTCTAGCTCTGCAACTCAGGGAAAGTCAGTCACTGACTTGATTTAAGGGTTTGTGTTGCTGCTGTTCCAATCGAGCGACTTCTTCATCAAGTTCAGCGATCCGCTTTGCCATTATAGTGTGGCAGTGCTCTGCTAGGTGCCTTGCGTCGCTTAATCGGTAATCTGATACGTCGATGGGGTCCAACATTTCACAAATAACAATACCATTATTACGACGACCTAAATCAATCTTGTTGTGCATTGAGCTTACAACCATAGGAGTGATAGGAACCCCTGCTTCGATCGCCATCCTAAATGCCCCCGTTTTGAAAGGCAGCAAGCCTCGCCCTTTACTTCGCGTACCCTCAGGATAAGCCCAAACAGAAAGGTCTCTTTGATGAATAGCTTCTGCAACTTGCTTAATTGTGTCCCGAGCTTTGGATTTGTCTTGACGATTAATCAAAATATTACCGGTGATCCAATACAATTGACCAAAAAAAGGAACCCAAACTAATTCTTTCTTGCCCAAGGAGACCGTTCTTGGCCTGAGCATCCCAGGGGAGGTCACAAAGTCGTAAACATTTTGATGATTGGAGATGTAGACACTTTTATTGGGTGTTGGAGCTTTTTCCAGTCCACGTTGCACAAGTTGAAGGCCTAGTAATTTGTGCAATTGGTTAAACCAGCGACAGAAAAAGTACACATGCTTTGGGTTTCTCGGGCTAAATAAGCAATAGACCAAAGCGAATAGGCTTGTAAACACAACGAATAACGCTGCCAACGATAAGCGGAAAATACTTAATAACACACGCTCACTCCAATGACTTGAACCACTTTATGTGGTCATTCTACTCTGTAATGCTGGAGTGTTAACTCTATCTCAAAAAAAATGCAACTAGTTTAGAGTTTTATGCTGGAAATATCAGCAAAGCAGTTTGGCGCGTTGCGCTAACAAGTGCTAGGGAAAAACGATGGGAATAAAGCCAAAGAGCAAACTAAACGTCTGTTGGCTTTATTCGAATTAGAAAAGTTCTACGCCTTTAATTTATTGTACTGTCGTCTTTTTTTGCACTTGGATTTTTGTTAGTGCATTAAATAACATCTTTTTATCATTCTCAGAGAGGAAAGGTGACGTTAATGTTTGGCTGAACTCTTTAATCTCAGATGGTTTAAATGCGCCACCGTGATTTAAAAAGTCTGCCAGTTCCTCGTTTAATTTTGCTCCGAGATGAATCAGTTTAGGGCGTATCACTTCTTTAAGATCAACTGGAGTTTTATCGCTAGGTGCACTTAGCAGATCGGCTCTGTAGCGATATTGAATCGCTTTAGCTGCAGAAATTTGCGCTTGAAAGAATCCTGACACACTCTCAATGTCCAACCCTTCTTTTTGCGCAGATAGGCTGGCTTTGTCTAAGACAACCAATTCTCTTGCAAGATCTTCAATTTTTATGCTTTTTTGGGCTTTGTATAAAGCAACATCTTCCATATAACTCAAGCGCTCATTGATGGTCTTGAAAATATCGCTGGATTTTACTGCAGCGCTTGCTTGAAAGGCAGTCAAAGTCAAAAAGAGTAGGCTAAGCGTTCTAAACATGATGTCCTCGTTGTTGGTTATGTGATTATCATTTTATGGTATGACCGCCTATTTTGAACACTATTTCATTTTAAAATCAAGGGGTAATCGTATATTTATTCTCCCCTGTTAATACTCCTTAATATCTTTTGAAGCATACAAATAAGATTTATCTTGTCTTTTTTATCAATATTTTTTGGTCCCGCCGCTGTTTTTTGTCCTCCATAAGCTGTCCTTTCTCAATTTTGAGTCAGGTGGTGTTAACTATTTTGATATTTTTAGTGATTTTCAACAAATAAATAGAGTTTTTATTCTATAAAAAGTTGGTGGTTTTTTCTGCGTTATATATAGCTATTAACTTCATTGCTTATTACTGGATGTGGTGAGTTATGAAGAAATAATGAATAAAATAGCTCTATAAGGAATCGAGCAGATGCACAACATCGCAAATAAAAACAAGGTAATATCCACATTATCAACATTAGCATTGGCTTTGGCTGGAACCTCAAATGCTGTTTCCGCGTCTTCAATGGGGATTGATGAGGCAGATTTACCGACCAAATATATTGTTAAATTCAAAGATAGGGCCAATGTCCCTATGCGCCTATCCGCAATGTCTCTTGATGGGGGCTCCTCCAGAGAAACGCTACTTGAGGGAGTTCAAGCGCGTCAGGTTGAAAAACTGGGGGCAGATACTCTCTACAGTATTGAAGCGGATGAATCGCAAGTCTCTGCGCTGCGTGAAAATCAACAAGTGGAGTATGTGGAAGTTGACCCTCCAAGATATTTGATGAGTGAGACTACCCCTTGGGGATTCTCTGCAGTGAATGCTCAAATACTCAGTGATTCTGCTGCTGGAAATCGCACCATTTGTATCATCGACTCTGGTTACGATCTTACCCACAATGATTTAAGTGGTAATAATGTGAAGGGGAGTAATGATACAGGAACGGGCTCTTGGGCGTCACCCGGAAACAATAACGCGCACGGAACTCATGTGGCAGGGACTATTGCTGCTATCGCAAATAATGAGGGCATCAAGGGTATTTTGCCTAATCAAAACGTTAACCTCCATATAGTCAAAGTATTTAACGAAGAAGGCTGGGGTTATTCTTCTACCTTAGTCAAAGCCATACAAACCTGTGCGGCGAACGGCGCGAATGTGGTGAACATGAGTCTTGGGGGCAGCGAGTCCAGTCGAACCGAGGAGCGAGCTCTACAAAGTTTATACGATGAGGGAGTATTGTTAATCGCGGCAGCTGGTAACTCTGGTAATACTGCGCACAGCTATCCCGCTTCCTATGACTCGGTCATGTCAGTCGCTGCTGTCGATAATCATAATGATCATGCGGCTTTTTCTCAGGCAACCGATCAAGTTGAGATCGCGGCTCCAGGAGTGGCTATTCTATCAACCGTCACTGTTGGTGAGGGGGTTTTAGCCGATATAAATATTGATGGTTATAGCTATTTTGATCGAGGTATTGTGCCTCACAATAGAAAAATTCAAGTCAGAGGGAGGTATCAAGTTGCTCCAATCGCGGGTTCTGTGACTTCGCCACTTGCGCAATGTGACACCTCCTCCGGCCGTTATAATTGTGGTGATATGACGGGTAAGGTTTGTCTGACGGAGCGTATTGAAAACCAACGCACGGGAGTTCGTCCTGAAATTAACCCAGTCAAAGCGTGCTACGCAGCTGGAGCCAAGGCGGCGATTGTTTACAGTAATGCCGATTTACCCGGGCTACAAAGTCCTTTTTTACTTGATAACGAGGATAGCTATCCCATTGTTTCAGTCTCTATAGACAGAGCCTTGGGACTTGAACTCGTTAGCAAGTTAGATCAAACAGTCACAGTGGCAACCACCACAGGTGAAGATTATGAATACTATAATGGGACGTCTATGGCGACACCTCATGTTACAGGCGTAGCTGGGCTTGTTTGGAGTTATCACCCAGAGTGTTCTGCTAGTCAAGTGCGAAGAGCCTTAACCGCAAGTGCAACGGATATTGATGTGTCAGGGAGAGATAATCGCACGGGCTATGGGCTAGTTAACTCTGATGCGGCTAAATCTTACTTAGATTCAGGCTGTAATGGCCCTAAGAGCGATGACACTGTCTTAAAAAATGGCGTAGCTAAAGAGTCATTAGCAGGTGATAAGGGGACAGGCGTTATCTATCAGTTTGAGGTTCCTGATAACGCATCACAAGTGTCTTTTACTCTGTCGGGTGGACGTGGCGATGCCGATCTGTATGTCAGCTTTGAAAGTACTCCAACCACACGTCATTACCAATGTCGTTCTATTGAAAGTGGAAATAATGAATCGTGTCAGTTTGACGTTTCATCTGCTGGAACGTATCAAGTTTTGGTTTATGGTTATGAAAGCTACTCAAATGTCAAACTTGAAGCCAAACACAATGGCTCTGATACAGGTGATAGTGTACCTTTGAGCTATGCCAACAACGAGTCGATTGCGATTCCAGATTACAATCGCTGGGGTATTAAAAGTGAAATCGATGTTCTGCGCTCTGGTCAATCTGGTGTTGTGAACGTTGATCTTGATATCACGCACAGCCATGTTGGGGACTTATTGGTGACTTTGGTTGCGCCTTCTGGCGACTATGTTGTCTTGCACGATAACGAAAATGGTCGCTCAAACGATATTCGTGAAAGTTATGAGGTTAATTTTTTGGATACGGAATCTCAAGGAATTTGGACGCTGAGAGTGGTAGATTCAGAACGACAAGATGTCGGTAAGCTTAACCATTGGTCTTTAACGTTTAAGTAGGGAATGTCTATGAAGAAGCGCACTTCTTTAGTTGTTGTCACACTGTTTGCATCCGTAATGTTTTGGGGGGAAGTCAGTGTTGCAGGGAATCCAGCTTTTTCTGTGAGCGATGAACAGACTATCGCGACTGAGCAGCCAAGCCGCTTCTTTGTGAAATATCACAAAGGCAGTGAGCAACAGGTTCGTGAAATATTGGCATCTTATCAGCTTGATATTGTCGATATGCTTGAGGAACAACAGGTGTTTGTTGTCTCTGGTGAGACAGACGCCGTTAATGCCTTGAGTAGTAGCGAAGGGATAGATTACGTCGAGCCTGAACCAAAGCGACAATTATATTCGCAATAAAAGAGCGCCCATTAAGGGCGCTTTTTTTTATATACAAGGTTTAACGAAGAGAAGGGTGATATTTTGTGCTGTGCTGGTACTCAGGCAGTTCAGAGCGTAGTCCCTTGATAAGACTGACACACATCACCAATAAAATAACCGTAAAAGGTAAGCCAGTTGCAACCACACCAGATTGCAATGCCTGCAGTGCTTCTTTACCACCAATCCATAACATGACCGCAGCGATGGCTCCTTCGATACATGCCCAGAAAATCCGCTGTGGGATCGGTGCATCTATTTTTCCGCCTGCTGTGATGCTGTCTATAACCAGCGAGCCTGAATCTGATGAGGTGATAAAAAAGATCAGGATCAGCGCAATAGATATTACTGAAATAATTTCACTGTAAGGCATGGCGTCGTAAACATGAAATAGGGTGATTGAAATGTCGCCTAATCCATTTTTGCCTAATTCACCGATACCGTTGATCACTTGGGAGAGTGCGATACCACCGAAAACAGACATCCAAACTAAGGTAACGAGAGTCGGGACAACAATGACTGCAAATAAAAATTCACGAACGGTACGTCCTTTTGATACACGAGCGATAAACATGCCAACAAAAGGAGACCAAGAGACCCACCATGCCCAGTAGAATACTGTCCAGCCCTGCATCCAGCTACTATCATCTCTACCATAAGGGAAACTGAGCGGAAGGATATGACTTGCGTATGCGATGCTGGTGTCCCAAAGCGAGGGAATGACTTCTTGGAAGTTAATTATTATCACGAAAGCGAGTAAAGCAAACGCCATGAACATATTGATATTACTGAGCACTTTTACGCCACCATCAATACCTCGGATGACGGAAAAAATGGCCACCATAGTGACGCCAATAATGACCATGATTTGTAGGTTCAGCCCCCCATTGATGCCAAACACATGATTAATACCGCTGGTTGCTTGTTGTGCACCAAGCCCCAATGAAGTTGCAAGGCCAAACAGCGTCGAGAGAACAGCCAAAATATCAATTACATGTCCAAGCCATCCCCATGCTCTGTCACCCACTAAAGGGTAAAACGAAGAGCGTAAAGAAAGTGGTAACCCCTTGTTGAAGGTGAAAAAGGCCAGTGACAAGGCCACAATGGCATAGATTGCCCAGCCATGTACTCCCCAGTGAAACATGGTTGCACCCATGGCGAGTGATTTTGCCTCTTCAGTGTAAGGTTCAACATTGAGAGGAGTACCAAACCAGTCTGTATAGTAGGCGGTCGGTTCTGCAACACTCCAAAATAGCAGGCCAATCCCCATGCCTGCGGCAAACAACATCGCCAGCCAAGAAAGAGTCGAATGCTCTTTGGTTGCGTCTTTACCCCCAATCCTGACCTTCCCCAGAGGAGAAAGCATTAGCAGTGCGACAAAAACCACAAACAGATTCGCAGACCACATAAAAAAGCCATCAAATTGAGAAATGATGCTTCCTTTAACGGTATTTAATGCCTCACGGGCAGTGTGTGGTTCGATAATGAGTAATGCGCTGAGGCAGAGAAGAATAAGGCCAGCACTGATGCCAAAAACCGGGTTGTGAATATCAAACCCCCACTTTTGAACATTGTCTTGCCCAACTTGATAATCGGTGGTTTCTATACTGTATTTCTTTTTCGAATTATCCATAAATCAAAAGCTAACGTTTTACTGTATGTCCCTATGCAGCAAAGGAAAACACACAAACCGCCCTCCAATATATTTTGAGTTCAAAGTATTTTTTCTGTGTAGACCATAACATCTGAACCATATTTAGGCAAATAAGACCCATTGTGGTTAAAATTTAAGAGAAATTTAATTTGAAGTCTAATTACTGGTATTGAAGAAAGAGTCAGTTAATTTGGTATATCCGCCAGAGGAGACTGTGGATGTGGGAGAGCGATGGGAGAAAAGTACTGCTGTAAACTCGCTAGAGAATTTGGCGGACATTACCCTCAATCGTGCTAAAAATAATCTTCTATAGGCTGGATTTTTAAGGCTCACAGACAGACTTATATGGCCAATAAGCTGCGCGCAATAGGGCTAGGTTAGATCGCTGAGAACAATCAAAATAATCAGGAAGAAAGCCGATCCAGGCTCGAATAAAAATACGAGACTGAATACGGGGTAGGGCTTCGGGTATTACAACTTACTCTGCGCTCGATTCAGTCTATCGTGAACCGCGACCCAGTCTTCGGTTAACGGTGGGCGTTCGACCCATATTTCATCACATCCCAGCTTATCTGCATCATTGAGCGTACGATAAAGGTCATGGGCGTATTGGGCGACATCCTTAGGCATCTTTATGCTGACGATATTATCGTTTGTCTCAATAGCAGAATAATGCAGGCAAGCGACTTTGAGCTCGGGCTTTGAGCTGAGTTCGTCTGCGCTTACGAGGCGAACACGAGTGTTTGGTTGGTAATGACTCGTGACATTGCCAGGTACCGCTGCACTGTGTGACGTCGGGGTAAGCACCTCTTCTCCTAATACATCCGCAAGCTGCTTGGCTGAAATAGGGCCGCTGCGCAGCACTCTAAATGGCGTTTGAGTCAGATCGATAATGGTCGATTCAAGACCGTGATGGCAATCTCCCCCATCGAGGACGGCCGCTATCTTCCCTTCGAGCGAATTGATGACATGCACTGCCGATGTTGGGCTGAGCTTTTTATAAGGATTGGCTGAAGGCGCTGCAACCGCCATTCCAGAGGCTTCAAGTAAAGTACTAAAAACCGGGTGCGCAGGCATACGAATACCTATGGTGCCTAAGCCGCCAGTAACAACCGTATTTGCATCATCAGCTTTATTGAGCAATAAGGTGACAGGCCCAGGCCAGAAGGCTTTGGCAATGGTATAGGCTTGCTGAGGAATATCGCGTGCCCAATCGGATAGCTGTTCAAGTCGTCCAATATGGACGATGAGAGGGTGATCAGCAGGGCGGCCTTTGGCGGCAAAAATCTTTTTGACGGCATCAGGGTTTGACGCATCGGCAGCAAGTCCATAAACCGTTTCCGTTGGAATGGCAACCAACTCACCAGAAGTTAGGATTTTTTGAGCCTGTTCAATATCAAGGCTGTTTTGCGCCGATAGGTGCTGCGTTTTCACTATTATTTCCTCAAACAAACCGGAGTAATATTAATCTAAGCCGGCTATTTTAACCATGTTTGGCAAAGTTGCGATGATTAATTGATGTCAGCAGACTTAAAATGCAAAAAAAATTATCCAACCTCTAACTTTCAATTGCTTAACGACGCCATTATTATCGTTCAAGAGATGAGTAAGATTTAAGGAGCAGCAAGGTGGAGAAGACTTACGATTACGTTGTCATTGGCGGAGGCATAGTTGGTGTTTCAACCGCTTGGCAATTACAAGCGCGTCACCCTAGTGCCAAAGTGGCCTTGTTCGAAAAAGAATCTCAACTTGCTTATCATCAAACCGGTCACAACAGTGGCGTGATCCATGCTGGTGTGTATTATCCACCTCAAAGCCTAAAAGCTGAGTTTTGTAAAAGAGGCGTTGAAGCAACGATAGACTTTTGTCGCCAGCACCAAATCGATGTTGAGAACTGCGGTAAGCTTTTGGTTGCTACCACAGAGGTGGAAGTGGAGCGAATGCATGATTTGTACGCTCGATGTCAGCGAAATGGCGTAGAGGTTGAACTACTTGATAGAGATGCCCTATGTCAGCGGGAACCCAATATACAAGGTCTAGGCGCTATTGCGGTAAAGACCACCAGTATCGTTGACTACACTCAAGTGACGCGCGCCATGGCAGAAGAGTTTTGTCAGGCAGGAGGAGAGCTCCACCTCAATGCAACCGTCTCAGAACTTAAAGAAACCACCGAAAATGTCAAAATTGAGGTCAATGGCTCTGATACTATACAAGCGCGTTTTTTGATTGCATGTAGCGGTCTTGCCGCAGACAGGATGACCAAAATGATGGGACTTGAGACCCACTTTCAGATCATTCCTTATCGCGGGGAATATTATCGCCTTGCAGTGAAACATAACCAATTGGTTAAGCATCTGATTTACCCCATCCCAGATCCTGAGCTGCCTTTTTTGGGCATTCACCTCACTCGAATGATTGATGGCAGCATCACCGTTGGTCCCAATGCCGTGCAAGGCTTCAAAAGAGAGGGCTACGATCGCGTTAACTTCAGCTTAAAAGATTGTGTCGAGATGCTGCTGTTTCCAGGGTTTTGGAAAGTCACCTTACGCTATTTCAAGACCGGAATATCTGAGTTACGCAGCTCTTGGTTTAAAGCCAGTTATCTGAAAAAAGTGAACAAATACTGCCCTAAGATTGAACTCGAAGATCTTGAGTACTATCCGGCGGGCGTGCGTGCCCAAGCAGTACTTGATGATGGCACCTTAGTGCATGATTTTTTATTCGCAGAAAGTGAGCGCAGTTTGCACGTATGTAATGCGCCTTCTCCAGCTGCGACCTCCGCGATTCCTATTGGAGAATACGTGTGTCAAAAGGTCGAAGCTAAGCTGGAGATAAAGCCAACAGCGAGTAAATAGTGGCGCTTATGAGTCGGGCATAGATTGCGGCGGGTTCCCAACGGGTATGAACACATTAAAGCATGACCCAATGCCGGGTTTTGAATTTATCTCAATAAACCCACTGTGTTTTTCAACCAAGTTATGCGTGACAGAAAGGCCCAATCCCACGCCTTGTCCTACGGGGCGAGTGGTAAAGAAGGGATCAAATACTTTTTGAATTACCTTCTCTGTCATTCCTTCTCCGCTGTCTTCCACCTTGGTTAATACTCCCTTTATTCCTTGATGATCGAAAGAGTGAGTACTAACTTGTATTTTGCCTTTATCAACACACGCTTGGGCTGCGTTGGTGAGTAAGTGAACAAAAATTTGCGTCAGACTGGCGGTGTCACCATAGACGGTTGGGATCTCTTGCTGAAATTTAGTCACGACTTCCTTGTCATTTAATTTATCGGACACACTGTCGAGGGAAGCATGGATGCACTGGTTGAGATCGCAAACTTGGCTGATACTGCCGCCTTCATAAGTGACTTGTTTAAGGCTAGCAACAATCGTCTTAACTCTATCTAAACCTGTCCATGTGTCTTCGAGTAAATCTTCAGTGTCTGCTCGCAATTCATCAAAATTTAGCTCTTTTCTTTTTTGATGGTAGGGGCCAAGTACGGTATCTGGTAGGTTGGTCTGACTGAGGACAAAATCATCAAGCAAAAATATATTTTTTACATAATCACTGAGTAGCCGTGCATTACTCATCGAAAATCCCACAGGGTTGTTGATTTCATGGGCCACACCTGCGGCGAGCTGAACGACCGACGACATTTTTTCTGCCTGAATTAATTGCGTTTGGCTACGCTTCAGTTCTTTGAGCGTTTCTTCTAGCAAGACGACATTGTCATATAGGGCACGCGTTTTTTCAGTCAATAGCCTCTCTGCTTCTTGCCTTGCCGCCCGCTCTCTTTGATAAGCTCGCTCGTAGTTTGTCGCTGTCATTGTTTTTCCTCAAAATGAACAATAATTTTACAGTGCTTATCCCCATGGTGGAGGCATTCTGGGTGACTGAGGGTGATTGGCTGGGAAAAGTGCTCGGCTGCACCAATGATCAGCCCTTCTGCAAGCTCACAAAGCTGGCGATCCGATTGATAAAAGATTTCCAACGTGTTGCCGCCAGTGTCGTTGTAGCTAAATGATGGCAGATAAGCTTGAGGGTAGAGTCTTTTCACTTCTTTGTGGATCACGCCATCGATAGACAGTAAGAAGGTTTTCAGATCATGGATTTGCGAAATGTCTGCTGGGGAAGAGCGGTAGAGGGTTTCAAAAAGATAATTGCCAAACGCTTTCACCAAATCTCCTGCAGGAATATTGGTTTTAGTCGAGAGAGCGGAGACCATGTTGATCAGCTCACTATCGGCATAATTCCCTCCCGCAGTATAGATGCCCCCAGATTCAGGCTGGGTTTCATCAATCAATTCATCAAGCATCTCCATGCCCATCTTTTCAATGATCATATCTGAAAATGTGGTGAAAACAGTGCCTTGCATATATTGCTCCTTGCGCCGACCAGTATTGTTTTTTGTAATGTGGAGAAGGTAAGCTTTGTATGATGTGCTGTTTAACTATAGCAAAGATATTGATTGGCTAAGTTGGATCAGAGGCTCGAACGGCCTTTTTTATGCTTGAATTAATGGTCCGCCTCTTGACCTATCATCAAGGTAATTTGTGTCCCTTTACCCACTTCACTTTTCACATTGACGCCTCCTGCCAGCTTTCGGGTGCAAATGTTGTACACCATGTACATACCAAGTCCTGTGCCTCCCCGTGAGCGCAAAGTGGTGTAAAACGGTTGAAATACCTTATTGAGGTCATCAGGGCTGATCCCCACGCCATTATCTTCAATGATAATTTCGGTATGATGATCGATGACTTGTACCTTGATAGTAATGGTGTAATTGTTCTTGTTACCATGACTTTGAAAGGCATGAAGCGCACAATTGTTAATCAACTCTTCAATGACATATTGAAGCGACATTTTTGGCACCCACAACTCCAAGCTGTCGTCGCAGTGAACGTTAACCTCGATCGCTTTTTCAGATAAAATTGCGGTCAGTAACGTCACAGAGTCTTCAAGTAACACTTTGAGGTTGATGTTGGAAGGCTGCTCAATCGACATTTTTTTGTCTACTTGTTTGAGCTTGTTAACCAAACTGACTGAGCGTTCAATATTGTCTGATGTCATTTTGATGCAGTCACCAGAAACTTCGAGGAAGCGAGCAAGATCGCCTGGAGTAATGGTTTGATCGGTGAACTTTTTCTCAAGTACCGTGAATTGCTCACGCAGCAAGGAGAGGCTGGTCACAGAGATACCTAGTGGGGTATTAAGCTCGTGGGCAATGCCGACCACCATTCCGGTTAACGCAGACATCTTTTCTGCATGAATTAATTTGGTTTGGCTGCGCTTTAATTCATGCAGTGTCCCTTCGAGTAAAACAACATTATCATACAACTCACGAGTCTTTTCAGTGAGTAGCCGCTCCGCTTCTTGTCGTGCAATACGCTCTCTTTGATAAGCTTGCTTGTAATTCTTTGGCGGCATTGTCTTTCCTCAAAATAAACAATCATGTTGCAGTGCTTATCGCTGGGGTGAAAGCCGAGAGTAAGCCTTGTTTAAATGTGTTTTTTAACTATAGCAAACATACCGATTTTTAAGCTTTATCGTTAAATGATGGCGTTTGGTGCCAATAATAAAAAAGAAGGGCGTACTTTAGCTTTGGTTGTTGTCAGCACTGGCTTTTTTTCTCTTGGCTTTTCTGCGTTTGATCAGCGTAAACACCAGCATAAAAAAGACTAATGCGCCAGATGACCAGACTAAGAGACGATGCTCGGCGTAAAAATGGTTGATGGCTTTTAAGTGGTCAAACGCAAAGTGGGTGAGCAGACAAAATACCGTGACCCATATGGTGCTGGCCAGTGCATTACCAAGCAAAAAGGGCTTCATCGGCATTTTTGCGATGCCGCAAACCAGTGGCATGAACTGCTTCATTCCCTCAATAAAGCGGCTGATAACGAGACAAGCCGGACCATGTTTGTTGATCACATCTTGCATCTTTTGGATTTTAGGTCCTGAGATATAGCCCTTTTTATCTAACCACTCTTCAAAATGAAAGCCAATCAAGTAGCCACAGGTGTTGCCAAAAAAGCAGCTTAACCAGGCGACAAGCGCAACACTACCTAAATTCATGATTTGCTCTGAAGACAGCAGTGCTGCTGCAATGACCAGCGACTGTCCTGGCAAGGGGATGCCGATACCTTCGAGAAAGACGCTGACAATAATGGCGAGATAGCCATATTGCTCAAGCCAAGGTTTCATTGAGACCAGCAAGTGATTTAGGTGTTCCAAATGTTTTCCTCCAACGCTTGATACTGATAGGGCGCAGCGCTAAGTATGGGTCATGTGATATGGGTTGGTTAGCTTGCCTAGTGAGCAATATAAAAGGATACCGTCTGCCAGACAATCAGGGTTTTGTCTGAGATCTGTCAATACGTTCAATCTGGAAAAGTCATCTTTGCTGGTGAAGGAAGAGGAAGAGGAAGTGGGGATACCCAAACATGACTTGGGTATCCCAATAACGTGATGCTTAGAGGCGATTTTGTGCAGAGAAGCCCGCTATTTTTTCAAACGCGTAACCGAGTTTGACCATCTCGACATCTTCACCAAACCCGCCAAGAAATGACAGGCTGACGGGAATATTGCTCTCTGTAAGACCCGCCGGAATGGAGACTTCAGGATAGCCAAGCATAGAGGCAATGTATCCAGCTTCTAGCAAGTCTTTTGACTGGCACTGGTATCCGGTGTTTGGGTAGCCAGGCAGCGGGGCAGCAGGACAAGGTCGAGTCGCAAATACGAAGCCATCAAGTCGATGCTGCATACGGATGGCATTGAGTTTTTCTCTGAAATCCGGCATCACCTGATTGAGCAAACTGATGTACTTGCTGCCACTGAGATCATTATTGGAGATAGCGTTCTCCAAGGCAGCTAAGCGTTTGGGATTAATCGGGTGGGGATTTTGAGTATCGGCTTTTAACGCTTTGACCACATCGGCCAAGTTGATTGGTGCGTTATTCGAGGATAAGTGCGCCTCCAATTGCGATTTAAATTCAGAGCCAATAATAAAAGAAGAGATTGAGGCACCAGAAAATGCCATATCACTGGGCAATTGAACCTCTATGATGTCCGCCCCTTGCTGTTTCAGACTCGACATTGCTTGGTCTAAAATCGTATCAACCTCTGAGTTGGCACCCGAGTAGTTAGTGATAAAGCCAAGCCGTTTTCCTTTTAAGCTCGCACTCTGCAGTGAGTCGCTAAATTTGGGGCTCGGCTGGTGCTGATAATAAAAGACGCTCGCTTGGTCTGCCTCGTCTTTTTTCGCGATGACATCCATGATCAGGGCTAAATCCTCGACAGAGCGCACTAAGGGGCCTGTGGTATCAAAAGTGAGTGACAGCGGCACTACACCTACTCGACTGGTGACGCCCATTGACGGTCTGTATCCCACCAGACCAGTGACGGAAGCCGGACCACGAATTGAGCCTGTGGTATCAGTACCCAGTGCAAAAGGGGCAAAGTGAGCGGCAACGGCGGCGGCAGAGCCACTGCTTGATCCAGAAGGATCGCGTTGCGGGTTGAGAGGGTTGAGCGTTTGTCCTGCCAGAGAGCTGTAACCAAACCGGCCATAGGAGGCAGCAAGCTCAGACATATTGGTACGACCGAGAACAATCGCTCCGTTTTGTTTGAGTAGCTTGACCACTGTTGCATCATAGTCAGCCACATTTTTTTTCAGTGCGGTCGAGCCTGCGGTATTGGGTTGGCGAACAACGTTATAGTTGTCCTTGACCAAAAATGGAATTCCACCAAGCAAAAGATCTTTATTGCCTGATTTGTCCCATTCCTTTGCAGATTTTAATACATTTTCATTTACTGTTATAATTGCATTTATATTTTCTTTATTATAGTTTTTGATACGCTTTAAATAAAATTTAACTAGTTGCTCTGAAGTTATTTCTTTATTTTTAATTGCGTTATGAATTTCACTTAAATGTGCTTTCTCTAAATCAATAGAGAAAACACTGTTACTTAATAAAGCCGATGTAATAAATATTATTAATTTTTTCAAAAATAGATCCTTTTATAAAGTTAGTATAATAATATGAACGTATAACTAACCGACGTAATGGCACATGTTATCCCTCGGGCTCTGATAGCAGCCGCCCTCAAAGTATGTGTGTCCAAATTCAGGTTCTATAAATACTGCGATGCCTACAATAAATAGTGTGATAACTAATATATACTTCATAACCTTGCCTACTTTATTTTGTTATTTTTAACAGGAGTAATTTATTATTTTTTTTGATACTGCTTAAATCGGGCGCGAGTATGTTGTATTACCTTAGCGGTGAAAAGTATTATTAGTACCACTGTGATTATCTTCACCAAAATAATAGTATTAGTATTTATTTTAAATTTTAGATATTACTATCATTAATAATTTTAAAATAGGCGGTATAAATATTTATACACAAGTAACCTCATAGAAATAGGTTGGCTTGTGTATTTTTATAGATAGAAAAAGAATATTTATCCTCTAGAGGATAAATCTGAACTTTTATTGATCTAGATCTATTTTATTGCACAGGCGAATTATGGTAGCGGCCTCATCGTTGGTAAGGCCGGTGGCACAAAACACCTTTTCAGTGATTTCCAAGCTGTAGTCGGAAAGCTGTTTTCCTTGTTCGGTTAACACAATCGACTTTTGTCTCTCGTTGTCACTTAGCATCTGTCTTTGAATCAGTCCTTTTTGCTCCATTCTTTTTAAAAGGGGGGTCATGGTGGCTTTGGTAAGCTGGGCTTTTTTCGCCAATTGACTGATGGATATGCCGTCTTTCTCCCACAACAGCATCAAAATAACAAACTGTGTGTAGGTTAAATCGTGTGGTTCCAGCAGCGTGCGGTAAATAGAGGTGATTTTGTTTGTGGTTGTGTACAGGGCGAAACACAATTGTTTATCGAGTGGTGCGGCCTTCATTGGTGGCTCCGATCCTTCATTCCTTTATGGCTATTATGATCTTTTTTACCACTATAAGCAAATAGTATGTTGACATATAGTACGTGCACTAACATAATGCTGTTAACATTTAGAAACAAATAGGAGCGCATTATGAGCGACCAGTGGTTAACGACATTAAAAACAGACACACCTCAACAGGGTTACGAGCTTGCGATAAAAATGTCGAGAATGGGCGTAAAGTACACGCAACCTTCAGAAGAAATTCGAGAAAAACTTCGCCCGAACTATGATGAAGATACCGGCAATCTCATTGCTATCTCACACGTTATTGCGGTGAATTTCCAAACGATAGCATCTGCTAATGGCTACTGGAAAACAGAGCGAGCATATCGAGGCTAAGATGAACACAAGTAAAAAGGGCGATATCTCTAAGAGCTATCGCCCTTTGTTCATTATTGTCATGTATGACTTTCTATTGCTTGCTTAGCTATTTTTCTTTCAATTTTTCAATCAGTTCCGACTTACAAAAAAATACAAGACTCCAGTTGATGTTTGTGCATAACTAGATAAATCTATCGACTTGCTATTGATTTGATCAATGTTTTTGCGGTCGATTTATTCTTACATCTAGACAGTGACATTTATGTTTACACAAACTTATAAGACTTTTGCTTTACTGCTATTTGCAGCTTGCTCGTTTTTTGTCCATGCCTCATCAAAACAAGAAGCGTTGTGGTATACCCCGACGGATATTCCGGCCGATAACGCGTTTCAAGTCTCACAGCTTGAAAATGGTATGCGAGTCATCATGATCGACCACGACGTGCCCAAACAAAGTATGTCGATACAGATGTACATTGATGCGGGATCTCATCAAGACCCTGAGCCTTACGCAGGGATAGCGCATTTTTTAGAGCATATGGCGTTTAATGGCTCTACCCATGTCGAAGAAGGCAAGATGATCCCCATGCTAGAAAAGCACGGTTTGGCATTTGGTGCCCATACCAACGCTTTCACAGATTTGGGATACACCAGGTATGTGCTGGACTTACCTAAAGCCACGCCAGAAGCCATCAAAACGGCACTGTTTTTACTCCGTGAAACCGCATCGGAGTTAACACTGTCTCCAAGCACGATTGAGCGTGAACGGGGTGTCATCCAATCAGAACGCCGAGTTCGGGGGAACCGAGGACAACAAAATGACATAGCTCGAATTCAATATCTCTTGGGTGAGTCAAACGTTTATCAGCGATTACCTATCGGCACTGAAGACTCAATAAACAATATAAATCAGGCGGCACTGAAGTCATTCTATCAAGGCTACTACCGCCCAGAACATACGACCTTGGTTGTCTCTGGCGCGATCCATAAGCATCAGATGATGCAAAAAATTCAGGAGCACTTTGCCAGCTGGCAGCCAAAATCACCAAGCCAACCGATAGTGGATCCAACCATTACCTACTCCTTACCCAAGAAAACGGAAGTCTACACCAATATTGACCCGAATAATCCTCATGTGGTGATTGATCTCAACTACATCTCACCAAGAGATGATGCGCCCTTTGGGAAAAAGCAGCATCTTGCGCTCCTCAATGAAGTTATCGCGTTAAAAGCCTTTAACCATCGCCTTAGAGCTGCGATTGAGCGAAATGATGTGGATGGTAAACTTCGTTACCCTAGCGCGTCAATTATGGATCAATCCGGCGTCGTCCAAATCCGTAACCTGTCGGTAGTTACCAATGAAGGGGATTGGAAAACTGGGCTTCAGACCTTGAATCACTTGCTAAAACAAGCCACAACTTTTGGCTTCAGTGAGCGGGAAATTCAGCGCCAAATTGAGTCTTATGGAAACGCACTCGAGTATAGCGAAAAACAGCGTCCTAGTATGCAGAGCATGGCCCTATCGAATCGCGTGGTCGACGCTTTGGACTCGAGTGAACCTTTGGTCTCTGAGCAGACGATAAGTCAATTGTTTGCAGAGATGAAATCGCAACTTACGGTTGAGTCTGTTAACCGTGCCTTCCAAGCTCACTGGTCTGACAGCGTTGTGCGTTTATATCTCGAGGACCGAAGCGCCCCTGCTAACATCAATGAACAAATAGTCGCAGCTTACCAAGCTATGCAAGAAGAAAAGGTGGAACCATACCAAGAGCAGCAAAGCTTAACTTTTGCTTATACCGATTTTGGTCCCGCTGGACAAGCAACTGAACTTCAACCCTCTCAATTTGGCGATATTAAACGTTACCAATTTGAGAATGGTGTGATGCTGAATGTGAAGTCAACGAATTTAGAAGCTAACACCGTGTATCTCACCATTCATTTTGGAAAGGGAGTATTAGGGTTTAATCAACATAACGCGGCATTAATGAATGTGTTTGCGCCTGCAATCGTGCTGAGCGGAACAAATAAGCATCCAATGGACGAGCTTCAAGAGATATTTGGCGGTCGTTCCCTGTCTGCTTCGCTTTACCCTGAGGTTGGTACCTTTGCAAGCCAAGTTGCGTTGGAATCACAAGATGTATTCGATCAATTGCGTTTTAGCGTTGCATTGCTAAGCGACAATGGCTATCGCCAAAAGGGGTGGAACTCAGCAGTGCGTCAGTATGCGGATATGCTTACTCGGTATCAAAGTGAGCCAGAGAGTGTGTTGAGTAGGCAGGCTCCGGCCATGCTTTATGGTGGAGATAAAAGGTGGCAGTTTCACTCGCTTGATGACGTGCGCACTTTGAGCATAAAAGATGTTAAAGCAGTGCTCGAAAAAGCCATTCAGAAAGGCCCGATCGAAATTTCTTTAGTCGGTGATATTAGCGCGAAACAGGCGGTCGACTATGTCGCCAATACCTTTGGTGCGCTTGATATACAGGCGCAAGCTCCTGACAAGCCTTTTACTCAATCTTTGCCTCCATTCAAAACACAATCGAAGACGTTTTTCCATACGGGAGATCCATCAAAAGCCGTGGCCTCTGCATTTTGGAAGGTGTCTGATGGCTCTGATCCAGTAAAGAGCGTTCGATATGGTGTTCTTCGTAGTGTGTTGCAAAGCAAAGTGACAGAAATCATACGTGAGAAAATGGGCGTGGCGTATAGCCCAAGTGTTCATCTGGAACAGTCTTATTGGTTAAAAGACTTTGGTTATATCAATATCATGAGTAATACGTCATTGAAGGACGTTGATAAAGTAGAAGCTGTGTATCAACAAATATGGCGAGAACTACAAAAAGCCCCCATTAGCCAAGAAGAGCTAGCACGGGCAAAAGCCCCGATCATTGAATCCATGATGCAAAATCAGCAATACAACCAATACTGGTCTAATCTTGCATCGATTGCTCAGTCTCAATCTGAGTCAGTGGAACATGAAGCCCTTTATATTGATGCGTTAAAATCGGTCACCGCAGAGGACGTTCAGCGCACAGCTCAATCCATTTCAGCAGATGAGTATTTATTAATTCGCGTAGTGCCCAAGTCGTAATCGAACAAGGAGGCTAAGGCCTCCTTTTTTTCTGGATGTCATTCGATTCCAGTGAAGCTAGATCCATTTTGGGAACAAGAATGGATACTTGTTCAGCTTGTTGATAGTTTATATGATAATGTCATTATAAATCATGATGATAAAAAGCTAGATATGTCTAAAAAGAGGCAAGATTTAAAGCCATGAAAAAAGTGATGCTGAGTGCGCTGGTTGCACTGGTTATTGGCTTGGCTATTCAAGGACAAGAGGTCGACCAACATACCTTGGCTCCTGAATTTGTTGAGGCCAACAGTGCACTAATGAGGCTCAGTAACAAAACCGGAGATACATTCTTTGAGATAACAGAGTCTTCTGACGGCGAATTAAGCGCACTGATAAAGACATACGGCATGAGACGAATTCTATTTCATCAAAGTCCCATCAACACCTCAGTGCGCTACTCATTTAAAGCTTGGTTTGATTGGCTTACCCCTTATCGATACTACAAATTTAGCTCAACTTGTTACACAGAAGAAGATCAGGTGGAATCGATAAAAGCGGCCATCGAAAACAACACAGAAGACTATTATCACTTTTGCCAAAAGATGGACCGTAAGAATTGGTTTTACTGTCAGTCTCAACCTAATTAATAAGTCATCACCAGAGCATCCCTCTGAACTGCCGAAAGGTTGCCTCAAAGATAATCTATCACCCCCGCCCAGAGCGGGGGTTGTTTTATCCCGCGCCCTAAATAGTTTTGTTTGAGCTTATTTATAAGGGCGCAGCATTTAATAAGCTTGCTCCATCTTTCACCAACCATTTTATAAAGTTCGTAAGCTTATGAACGGAAATTTTATAGAATTGTGTTTAGAATGCTACTTATGACGTATTACTTTTGGCTTTTATTGGTGTACCTTGAATCCTCTGCGCACTTGCTTTTAAACCGCTAATTGATTTAGCTCAAGTATTATCTTCATTATTGATGCTAATACTTTACACCGATGTTTATAAGTAAGGAAAAGTCATTTGGTTATATTCATTTATGGGGTTATTCAATGATAGATGCTGTTTGCACATATGGTGGGAAACGCAAGACCTACACCATCTTTAATTTTCAAAACCTGTCTAGCTCCGATATCGAAAAGTACAGGCAGTACCTGGAATGCCCCAATCCCAAATGTGCGGCAGAAGCGTACTATCGCAGAAAAAGTATCGATGGCAAAGCTGCATGTTTTGGTTCACGATATCATACCCAAGGATGTAATGAAGGTCGTTCATCACCGCAACGTGAGCGTGAAGTTAGGCAGGCAATCGAAGTAAATAAGATTATTGCTGATTCAAAGGAAGTTATTTTTGACTTTTTTGCTGTTGACTCCCAACCACCAGAGAAAAGTAATACAGTTAGCCCACCTATATCAAAGTCAGCTAGTTTGGGTAGTTCCAAATCACATACAAGTACTAAAGCTACTTTTAGAAATACTGTCTTAGGCATGGAAAAAGCTTTGAATAGTTTACTGCGCGGAAGCGATTTAGCTCAATCAGACACAACTATTACAATTGATGAAAAGTATTCCTATAAAGCTAAGAACTTGTTTGTGAATTTTGCAGATGCAGAACCAGCAGATAGCCCCAAAGATGCCCGTCCCAAGATGTTTTGGGGAACAATTTCTCACTCTGACGCTGATATGGAATGGTTAAATCCTGCTGAGTGTAATGATGTGGGAATTCCAATTAAACGATATAAGAACAAGATTTTTAAACGTTTTAAGATAACTGAAAAACGTGATTTAGAGGGAGCTGGATTTATCATATTTGGCAAGTGTTTTTGGAATGCTCAGAAAACTAGAAAAATCATTGAACTGTGGAATGCTGATAGAGTTTTTATCTCGGTAGATGAAGATTAAAACCCTCTAATCTAGACAGCACAAGGTATAAGTTCTGACTTTATTTTGCCTAAAACGAGCTGACCTCAACGCAAAAGAAAAATCACTTGGAAGTGATTGTGTACCATTTTTCACTTTAATAGTTCATGTAAAATAATGATTTAGGTTAGTGTGGCATTGTTCATTACTTAATTGGGCGTTAGATAGACAATTGGAGATTAGTTTGAGTTTAGAAGTTATTATTAGTGTTACTAGTTCACTCATAGCACTTTGCGCTCTATGTTTTACTGTATGGCAAGGCTTGTTGACTCGGAAGCACAATCGTATTTCATACAAACCTCATCTCACTGTTTGGAGTCACAACGAGTTGCAAGAGGGTGTATTTGCTCTTGATGTCATCAATAATGGCTTAGGCCCTGCTGTGATAAAGAAATTTGATATTAGCGTTGATGGCGAAGTTATAGAAGACAAAGGCCCTGCACTTGTGGAGAGTACTGTTAACAAGATATTTTTAGGGAAGCGTTTCACAGCTAACTATCAATTTATGGGATCTAGTTATGTCATGGGAGCAAAAGAATGTTGCAGAGTTCTAGATATTAAATTTGAAGGGACTGAAATACCCGCCCCAAAAGAATTTGAGCAAGCAATTAAACGCACCAGATTGGAAATTCACTATCAATCTTTTTATGGAGACAGCTTTTATTTTGATAGTGGTGTTGAGCAATGAGCCTAACAGCTATTTAAGTAGAGTCGAAAATGCAAACAAATCAGACTTTTCCTTACCGAGCGCAGCTATGATAATTCTTTTGGTGTTTCTCCTAATCTTGGGAGCAAAGGGTGTTTTTTCAGGTAACCCAAAATTTAAGGCGATGTCACACTTCATCATTCTTTTATAGTTCTTCGTCGCCTTATGCAACCAGGCTATATATTATCGTAACTTAATAATACTTTATGGGATTAATGGGCGTTAATTTGTGGATAGTAGAAAAGAAAACTCGATAAATATATTGAAATGCTGGCATTTAGTGGAGTTTTTTCAAGCCTACTCAATACCGGACAAAGATGACAGTAAAATCGCTCCGGTAAATGTAGCATGTTACGAGTTAACGTCATGTGGTAACGATCTATTTCCGTGGCTAAGTCCCGCAGTTCGAGATTCACTCGGACTTACGCCGGGCAAAAAGTGTACTTATACTTTATATCTGGGATTATTCGACAAGTCGGCGATAGATAAAAAAGTTGCGGAATACTTTTCTACCCATAACCAAGATGAGAGCTTTTTTGAAGAAATAGAGCAAAGAAGAGATAATGAGGGAATATCTTGCTTTGCTAAATTGATGCTGGACGAGTTTGGTGTGCCTCGGCTGGATAACTTTTCGGTAAGCACACTGCCGTGGGCTCTAGCTGAGTTATTACAAGGAAGGGCTGGGAGTATATCTCAGGAACGGTTTGATAACCGGTGTGATGACCTCAAAGAGTTTATGGAACGTTGGAAAACTAACTTGCCTTACCATCCTAGTCTAGAGGGAAGGCGTACTCTTTGTGTTAAAAGCCTAGAGAGCTTAATTACTGGGCTTTATCAATGGGCTGGTATTTCCAACCAAGATTTATTACTTTCTAAGAATTCAACCGTTTACTCATTTCAGATGGCTTTTTCTGAGTTTGAGGCGAAGTCAGAAAATCTCTTGGAGAACAAAAAATCATTAAGAGAAATTGAAGGCGACAATGAGGATGAATTTGAAGCAGACGAATCTAAAGAGGACGAGTCTCAGTTACCAATTTTAAATAGCTTCTATATTCGAGATATAGAGCGAGCCATTAATGCGATTTCCACGGGTAGGGGTAGCAAGTCCCTTCAGACCTACTTGGGACAATCTAGTCATAAGCATATTGATCTATATACTAACGAATCGATACCATTGATTCATAATCACTTGAACCCCAAAGCAACACCAGAAGGAAGGTGGCTGACAGAGCCTGCGCATAACATGTCTTTAATGCAGCAGTTTGCTATTAATACGGTCTTCAAGGAGCTGAAAATAGGTGGACTGATCTCTGTTAATGGCCCTCCTGGCACAGGCAAAACGACGTTATTACGGGATATAATTGCACAAAATATTGTTGAGAGAGCAAAAGTATTAGCGTCATTTTCGAAAGTTAGTGATGGAGTCAGCCCAGAAGGGTTTCTTGTTGAAGAACTCACTGATTTTGAAATGGTTGTGGCGTCATCGAATAATGCTGCTGTTGAAAACATCTCAAAAGAGCTCCCTCAGGCAAAATCAATAGCTGCAAGATATACAAACACCAGTTTTTTTCGTTCTGTCGCAAATCAAGTCAGTGCTGATGAAAAAAAAGGCCGACTACAACCCTTGAACGATAAAAGACAGAGCTGGGGAAATATCTCTGCTGCCATGGGGGCTTATAAAAAGAGGGAGAGGTTTATCGATCGCTTTTTCTTTAAAAAGCATTATGAAAAAGGTAACGAGCCAGCGGCTAGAGAACCTTCTTTGGACTTCTTGAATTTTTGGCAATATCGCTCAACGTATACGGGGCCGTCTTTTCACATTGCCAAAAGAACCTTTAACGAGAAGTTATCTCGTTTCCATGAGTTGAATGACAAGTTAGTTAATTTTGATAGTCTGCAAAAGGATTTCGATGGAAAGCAATTTGATGTTCATTTATATCAAATGAACCTAGCTCTAAATGAGCTAAAAAACTATGCCCATTCGCTCTCTGTAGAGCTAGATACTCTTAAATCAACCAGAAATGCTGAAGTGAGAAGGGAAGAAGAAATTTCAATTTCCCTTGAGCAATTGAAGGTTAACTCACCTGGTTGGTTTAGTCGGTTCTTTAATACTAAGAAAAACAAACAATATAGGGCCTCACTAACTGAAAAGCTAAGCGAGTACGAAAATGTCAAAAAAACTATCCGTTTAATTGTGGGTGACATAGAACACAAAGAGATAGAGATAAAAGAATGTACAAAGAAAGTTTTACAGCAGCAGGTTGATATCCAATCTAAGGAGCTAAAAAAAAGGAAGCTTCTAGAACAGTTAGATGCCTATAGAGCTGAGTTTAAGGGATATCACTTACCAGAAGCCACTGATGATATTGAGGGGGATGACAGACAGAGACACGCGTGCTGGCAGCAGGGAAAGATCAATGAACTGAGGTCTGACGTATACGCTGCTGCGTTACAGCTGCACGAGGCTTGGCTGATAGAAGCTAGCAACCTTAATAGTTTTCGAACTCAGATATGCAAAGTGAGAGATGTTGTTTTAGGTAAGAGTAGCGAAAATGCACTGGCGATTTGGCAGATACTATTTATGTTTGTCCCCGTGGTTTCGACGACTTTTGCTTCATTGGGAAATATGTTTTCTAAGTTGCAGTCAGAATCTCTCGGTTGGCTCATGATTGATGAGGCAGGGCAAGCAATACCGCAAGCAGCGGTTGGTGGGTTGCTACGTGCCAAGCGCGCAGTGGTTGTTGGAGATCCTCTGCAAATCGAACCTGTGTTCACTTCCCCTCCAGAGCTTATTGACTACTTAATGCAGTCTAAGTTGCAAGAGGAATCTGAGAAGTGGGATCCTTGTAAGTGGTCAGTTCAGACGTTAGCAGATCGTGTTAACCCATACGGGTGTATGATAGATGTGGGTGGTGAAAACCAATGGATAGGTATACCTCTGTGGGTACACCGCCGATGTATAGAACCAATGTTTAGCATTTCGAATGAAATAGCTTACAACAATCGAATGATACATGGGGCTGATAACAGCAAAGATGTTGAGGCAAGAAATCATGAGTTCTTGGGACATAACCGTTGGAATGATTCACAAGGTGACTGTGTACTCAAACAGTACAAACGTGAGTTGGGTGAAGACGTAAAAGCTCTTTTACTCGAGTTAGCAGAACAGAATGGTGACTTAAACAGTATTTACGTGATAACACCGTTTAAAGCGGTAAAAAAAGAGTTAAAAGAAGATTTAAAGCGCAGTAAATCTGAGATCTTAAATCGCGCGAATTGGGAAGGGAAGGACTTTAGTAACTTTCTTAAATACAACGTCGGAACTGTACATACTTTCCAAGGTAAGGAAAATGATACTGTCATTTTGGTACTCGGATGTGACACGAGAAATAGTGGTGGGGCGGCTTGGGCTGCCTCAAAACCAAATTTGCTGAACGTAGCGGTTACCCGCGCTAAAAAACACTTGTTTGTTATCGGCGATATTAAGGTTTGGTCCAACAAGCGTTATTTTAACAAAACATACAGAAAGCTGAATCATTCTATTTCGAAGAATAACTCATTGGATAAAGGGGCTTCACAATGTAAAGATGCATTGCCAACTCCCTAAATGAACGCTTGTCGTATGTTCTGCAAAACCATTCAGGACACACCTTTAGAACTCTTTTAGTGTGCCCTGAATTCCTTCAATACATATCTCCACATAACGTCACTGCAATTAACCTACTATTCGACACCAACGGCAACGTATTGTCGCTAATTCCAACATATTCGTAGCTTCAATCCAATGGTACGTATTAACGCCAACTCTGCAAAATAATGTAAGTTCTTTTAGTGTGTGTCCTGAGTTTCTCTCCTAAATTATGCGCACTGATTTCCCAAATTACACTTCGTAAGCTTATAAACTCTAATTTTATAGAATAGCGTTTGTGATGATTTTTGGACGCGTTACTTTTGGTTTTTATTGGTGTGTTCTGGATTGTTTTTGCCCCAAAGTGAGTTACAGGTTGAAGTTTGAAAAAAGGTCGTCGGATAAATTTGGCATAGAAAAACTAATGGCGGTAATAGCCTTTACGGCGGCTGGACTTGCCCTATGGACTTCCTACTGTCCTCTAAATAATTTTTACACCAACCTCCTAATCTAGAGTCATATTTAAAACAGAGCGTTGTAATGCTGGTTATGAAAAAGCTATATTACTCTGTCGTTCAGAACAACTGAATGACAAAGAGTGCTTAATATAAACAGACGAAAAAATAACAATTTAATTGATTAACCATTTATTTTTATCTTATAAAAATATGATTTTATTTATGTTTTTATCAGTCTTTTTGTGTTTTTTAGTTTCGAATAATTAGTATTTAGGTTCTAGATTTTAATGCAAGATTAATTTAATAAAAAGACATAGAAATGATAAGAACGATAAAAATAAAATATTTGAATGATTTTTAACCTATTACAAGTTATCTAACCTTAGCTTGTTAATAATAATGATTTTTGTTAATTCAATTGACAGATTAATGTTTAATTTTTTTAAAAAAATTATTTGATTTAGTTAATATTGTAATATATATTTTTTCCCTGAATTATTAATAACCATAAAAATAGGACTGATAATACAAGAACTGTCTAGTAAAGAAATGGCACAAGTTGTTGGTGGTGGTAAAGATGATAGTGGTGGTGACATAGCGGCACAAAGGCAGGTATTAGAAGCCGCCAAGACAATAAAAAATATATGGAAAAGAAACTGGTTGGGTGTAGTGTTTCACTCATCCAAACTAAATGAAGGCGAGCAAAAAGAATTAGATAGAATAAGAGGTAATGGTGGTACCTATCATGGACATGCTGGCAGGCAGGATGGAAGCACTTCTGGTTTTGGGCGTTAATTGAAATGGGATTAAAAATATAGAGGCATACCCCTCCTATGGTATATTGATCGAGCATTAAATACATCTAGTTTGATTAAGTAATTTAACAAAGCTAATTTCATATGAGATTGGCTTTGTTATAAAAATAATTTTAATTATGATTAAATGTCTTTGCATTACACACTCTAAAAATTCTACGAATCGAGAAATAAATTGATATAAACTAGATGGTTTATTTTTTGGTTAATCGAATTGTTATTTTTTAAAGTATGGATCTTAAAATTGAAAGTAATAAAGTCAATTGTCAATTTTATTTCATTAGGTTTATATGACTTAATTTACGATAAAAAATCTTATCTTTATTGGATGGTATTGTTATTAATGATAGTAATGTTGAAAAGGCTGGATTACTTATTTAATAGAGAGGTTTATATTTTTACTTATTTGTTATTTATTCCTCTAATTATTGGCCTGTTAATTTCTCCTGTTTTCTTTAAAAGAAGATTCAAAAGAATAACAAAGCTTAAAAAGTTAACAATTGCTTCTCTTCATATTTTTATTTGTACTGAAATTTTAATTTACGAGTCAAATTTTTTACTCGCATTAAATATTGGAGAAAGTATGTACCCGACAGTCGATGATGATGAAATAGTAATGATTAGAAAGCGAGATGAAGACACCCTCTTAGAAAGGGGGGATATTGTGGGCTTCATTCATGAAGATATGATATTTTTAAAACGGATATTTGGTATACCTAAAGAAAAACTAACGATAAGTAGTGGCAGGATTTGTAATTCAATAAAATGCATAGAAATTAAGGGTGCTGATTGGATTGATGAATTCATACTTGACGTTCCTAATGATTCATATTTTGTTATCGGCGATAATATCGATAACTCAAAAGACTCAAGATACTTTGATGAAATTTACGTTAAAAAAGAGGATATTAAATATATCTACTTAGGAAAATTTGACTTTCTTTAAACTTTCAAAGGGGAAGCAGAATCTAATCATCAAACATAACAAAATTTGAAGTAAAAATCATTCAGGAAACACACCTTTAGAACTCTTTTCGTGTGTCCTGAATTCCTTCAATACATATCTCCATATAACGTCACCGCAATTAACCTGCTATTCAGCACCAACGGGAATGTATTGTCGCTAATTCCACCATTTTATTTGTTTCAATCTAACGGTACTTATTAACGCCAACTCTGCAAAATAATGTGAGTTCTTTTAGTGCGTGTCCTGAATGTTCTCCTACGTGAATTGTCCTGAGTCACGCATTCAGAACGAGAAGGTGCACAACATGCTTTCAACGCTTCGCATACCTCGCTAGGATTTGCAGAAATGACATTGGATGAGCCCAATAACAATTGGTGCTTGAGTCGCGCTATGTTGGAGACGTTATTGAAACTTCAACCCAATCAACGGCGCCAGTTCGTAAAAGCGTGTCGTTTAGCTATCGAGTCTAATGGCAAGATCACTGTCGCAGAGGGAGAATTGTACCGAGTGATCGTGTGTTTCTTGGAAGTTCCAGAGCCGCCACTCACCGTAACGCTTTAACTGCACAAAGTAAAACGCCAGCGATGATCGCTGGCGTTTTTGCATTCGGCTATCAGTTGAGTGTTTTAAAGCACCTTACAAAATATAACAAATAACTGAAACTATTATTACCATCCTCTCATCTATGAGCGTAGCTAACCATTTGTGAATGTTTTAAGCTTTTGCAGAGGAAATCTGATCACGCTCAAATATAAATACGAGAACAGCTATGTCATTATCAATAACAGGACTCACGAGGGGGATAGGCCCAATTCTAGGCAGCTTACTTAGTTTGGCTTTTCTTACTGGTTGTGAACAAGCAACTAAAGGGTTGCAATACGCTAAAAACCGTGACGGTTCAGTCAACAAGTTATTACTTATTGGCTATACAGGTGCCGAGAAAGATGTCGTTATCCCAGACTCGGTGACTACCATTGGGGAGGGAGCATTTGGTAATCACCAGCTCACTAGCGTGAGCATTCCAGACTCGGTGACCACCATTGGAGAGGGAGCGTTTGGTAATAACCAACTCACCAGCGTGACCATCCCAGATTCGGTAACTAGCATTGGGGATAAGGCGTTTTATGATAACGATTTAACCAGCATTACCCTTCCAGAGTCATTGGTCACCATTAGAGGTGAGGTTTTTTATGGTAACCACCTCACCAACGTTGTCATTCCAAACTCGGTGACCACCATTGGCAATCGAGCGTTTTATGGTAACCAACTTACCAGCGTGACTATCCCAGATTCGGTGACCACCATTGGAGATGAGGCATTCGAGAACAACA
>NZ_AEIU01000090.1 GCF_000165125.1 Vibrio caribbeanicus ATCC BAA-2122
CCTCCAGAGTAAAAGATATGAGGGCGATGTTTGAGGGTGCCATCAGCTTTAACCAACCCATCGGTGACTGGGATACCTCCAATGTAGAGAATATGAGGAGGATGTTTAACGGTGCCAAAGCCTTTAACCAACCCATCGGTGATTGGGATACCTCCAAGGTATGGAGTATGGCGAGGGTGTTTTCAGGCGCCTCCGCCTTTAACCAACCCATCGGTAACTGGGATACCTCCAAGGTAAGGGATATGGAGAGGATGTTTAACGGTGCCACCGCCTTTAACCAACCCATCGGTGACTGGAATATCTCTGCGGTTAGGTACATGGTAGATATGTTTTTAGGTGCCAACAGCTTTAACCAAGATGTTCGCCAGTTTGAAGGTAAGTGGCAATTACAAGGCAACACTCTTACTTGTAATGACAGCCCGATTGGCGCGACCTTCAACCATCAAGGTCACACCTATCTGGTTGTTGACAGTGAGAGCATTAAAGACCAGGCCCAGCTCGATACACTGGAACAAGGCCAAATCCGCTTTTGTACCTCGAATGTGACTTACATGAATCGCCTCTTTAGCAATCGAGAGAACTTTAATGCCGATATTAGTGATTGGGATACAGCCAACGTAGAATATATGAGGGCGATGTTTAACAATGCCTCTGCTTTTAACCAGCCTATCGGTAACTGGGATACCTCCAAAGTAAGTAATATGGAGGAGATGTTTGCAGGCGCCGCCAGCTTTAACCAACCCATCGGTAACTGGGATACCTCCAAGGTAGTGAGAATGAATGGGATGTTTGCATGGGCTACCCACTTTAACCAACCCATCGGCAACTGGGATACCTCCAAGGTTGAAAATATGAGGGCGATGTTTGAAGGTGCCACCAGTTTTAACCAACCCATCGGTGACTGGGATACCTCCAAGGTTACAGATATGGACGGGATGTTTTGGGATGCCGACGCCTTTAACCAACCCATCGGCGGCTGGGATACCTCCAGGGTTACAGACATGGGGAGGATGTTTTTCGATGCCAATAGCTTTAACCAGCCCATCGGTGACTGGGTGACCTCCAGCGTAGAAACTATGTCGTCGATGTTTAAAGGAGCCTCCGCCTTTAACCAAAACATTGACAACTGGGATGTGTGGTTTGTCAAAGATATGAGTTGGATGTTTTCTCGTGCCTCGTCGTTCAATCAACCCATCACAGGTTGGGCTGCACCCATGGTGACGGATATGTCATATATGTTTTACCATGCGACGAGCTTTAACCAAGATATCAGTACTTGGATGGTGGAAGACTTAGAGTCTGTATACAGTATGTTCCAAGGAGCCTCTGCTTTTGACCAGGATTTGAGCGATTTGG
>NZ_AEIU01000089.1 GCF_000165125.1 Vibrio caribbeanicus ATCC BAA-2122
TAATGCTAGGGTTTTTTCATTTCATATGCCGAACAGGCCAACCGAAACCTCAATAAGTTTGTCATGGACGATACGTTGTACTTGTTTCCAATTTAGCGTGTCTTTTGCAGACGGCTGCCCCACGGGTTCACTGATTGTGTATTCTCAAACCGACATAACGAGTTTTGAGATACTTGGCTTCGACTAAGCCAGACTTTTTCGCTGCTTAATGAATATCTTCATTTTTGATATCAAAACAGTCTAGGATATTCCCATGATAGGACGAGTAAATTGTGGTAGTTAAGAGGGTTTGAATGGGGTCACTACTTTGATAACGAGCGCGATATTTAGGTCTTTGAGCGCGAAGCTCATGCGAGAGCGAGTAGCAGTGATGGTTCAAAATGGCTCCCATTGAGTAATGGGAGCAGGCTTAGACTATGCGACGTTTTTATTTACAATCGTGAGGATTTTCTTTGAAACCTCATGAGCAGCTTGAGTTAAATTCTGTTGCTCAAGTACTTCGGTTAGATAGCCGTAATCATTGAGGTCTGTTCTAATAGTCAGCGCCTTTTCAAGGTACTGCTGAGCATTAACCCAGTTCTTTTCCTTCATTAAAAGCCGTGCTAAGGCACTATTTGCGCCAGCATTATTAGGGTCTTTCTTCAAATGACTTTCGAGAAAATCAAACAAGCACTGATTATCTGAAAACTTGAGGTCAGGGATAAATCGAAACAAGGTAGATGGCGAAGATTTGTTGATATTTTCTTTGATAAGCTTAAACGCTTCGGTATCTGCCTTGTGAAAAATAAGTAGGCTACAAAGATGTTCTATTAATTTAATGTTTTTTTTCGTTCCTCTTGATTGGGAGTCCCAAAAGTTGATCAGGCCTTCCTTGCCGTTTCGACGGGCAATATCATCAAGTAAGCCACACCTTGCCATCTGCTCGATATCCATTTTTTCCTGCTGAGTGATAACTTTTTCTTTCACCAGTTTAGGAGCTAGATCCAGTAATGGTTGCCACATTTTTAATTGTACATAGGATTGCTTAAGTAAGGCGAGCACAATGACATTGCGAGGAAATGTTTTAAATAACGGCTCGAGTGTTTGGTAGGCAAGATCGTAGTCTTGCGCGCGAATGTATTGTTTGGATCTGGTTATTTCTACCGCAAGACGAGAGTTTTCTTGCTGTGAGGCAAGTTCTAGGTAGTGATCGCGGTCCTGGTGATTTCCTCTGCTTTCTGCTGCTTCAGAAGCAACAAGGTAACACAATAATGGCATATCATGATGATTGACATGGCGAGTAACATTTTTTTCAGCGAGTTTAAAGTTACCTTCCAGGAATTGAATGATCCCTTCATTAGTCAACGCGCGAGCTTGCCGGACTTTGCGTCGACCAAAAAACTCACAACTTTCTGAACTAAAGCGCCAAACTTTTTTAATAAGTTTACTGAGCAACAGTATCCCAGTGATTAGCATGATGAAGACAACGAGTAAGGTTGTAACGCTCATTTCAATGGCAGTATTGGCTATCGCAATAAAGACATATCCTTGTTGACCAGCTGACTGTGTCCCCACGTAGAGCCCCAAGCCAATAAAGATGAAAAGAACTATAAGTCTTAACATTATTTGTCCTCCGCTATTACGGTGGTGACTTGCCTACTCAAACGCTCTTGAATGATCTCAGCGATTTGTTGTTGTGCTTCGAGCTTCTCGGGATATTCAACAGTGATGTTTTCTACAGCCAGTTGTTTGAGAGCGTTGTGGAACGATTGCACACTAATTTCGTCGTTGTTGAAATAGGTATTGGTCCATTGATCAGCGATATCGAGTGCCCTCGAGTAAATATCTTGTTCTTCGACATAAATAGCGCGAATCGCCGTTTCTAGCTTTGCCTTTAGGTTTTCTGTTAGATAAAAGTGCTGCTGAGGTGAGAGCAGTGGGGTGATATTACCTTCAGTACTTCTCACCTTGATGAAGTCTTTCGAAAAATCTTTTATAGAAATAAGAAGATTTGTTTTCCAGTCATTGATGTCTTCTGAAACGCTCTTGCGCTCTTCTTTTTTGATATCAGATGCGAAGGAGTGTGTTAACGGGAGAGTGTCGACTTGTTGCTGCAATGCCATCAATTTTAATGCAAGGCCTTCTCTATCGAATTTGGGCGTCGCTTTGAGTTTGACGATATCTTTAGCTATTGATTTTCTGAGCGTATCTAAGCTTGGGTCATTTAAGGTTGCAATGCGCTGATCAGCACTTTCCATTAACCGAGTGGCACTTATGGTGTCATGTTCAAAAAACAATTTGCGTCCAGCGAGTTTAATTAAGTAGTCAGCTTCGGCAAGCAGCCAGTCGTTAGGGCGTCGTCCTTTGACATCAGAGAGCTCCACTTGCAGACTCCTGATGCTTTTTTGCTGCTGTTCTAAAGATGTTTCAGTTTTTAAATTAATCTGCTTTGCTTGGTCGAGCGTTTGTTGTTGTGTATTGGCTAATTCAGCATTTATTGCTTGTTGAGATTGAGCGAGTTGCTTTTGCAGTTCACCGATTTTGCTTTGATATTTGTCATTCATTTGTTGAACTTTGTAGATTAGAGCTCCACCAATGAGTAATGAAAGAATGATCGCAGCTGTGCTTAATTTGGATGTGGTGGGTCTGGCCGCTTTTTGTGCTGTTCTTGAGGGCTTATCTTCACTTATTTTTGCATCATTATCGGCGGCTCCTTCACTTTCCATATGACTCTTTACACTGGTGGAATTTTTTTCCTGATTTTTTGAGAGGTCATTGTTCTTATTTGCCATTTTCATTGTCCTGTTTGACTTGGCTGGAGAGCAGCCAACAATGCTGAGTTAGAGGCACCGAATGTCGTGGTTATTGCGGTAAAACCGAGTTGATATGCCAGCTTTGCAATTCGTTCGCTGGGTACATAAAGGTGCCGTTGATATAGCCATTTTCTCTGGTCTAAGGTCATCTTAGAGGTAAAGTGTTCGAGTTGCTCTTTGCTTGTGACCACCAGTTGAGAAACGTTATTTTTTTCCCAAATAGGTATGAGTCTATCGGCATCAAAAGCCAGTTTCTGACGACGGTAGACTTGATGGTATTGAACGCTAGCGCCGCGTTGTGTGAGGGTTTTATATATGAGCTCTCTTCCCCCATTACCGCGTAATATGAGAGCTTTTTGATTGCTAATATTATTTAACTGAGGCAAAGCTAACAGATGCTCACTATCGTTGATGTTTGGACAGTGTACTTTTTGTTGTGATGCCATGCTCAATGCGTGTGCGGTTTTTTGACCGATAGCAAAGTAAACTTTGGCTGGCCATTGTTCTTTTTGTTGCTCAAAATAATTATCTACGGCAGTAACAGCATGTTGACTAACGGCAAGTATGATATCCACGGTTTTCATTTGTTCACACAAACCATCTAAACGTTGTTCGTGTTGAATTTCAATCAAAGGTAAGTGATAACTTTGCACACCGCTGTTAGACAAGGCTCGGCATAAATCTAGTCCTTGTTCTCCGGGCCTTGTCACTAGTACTGCCATAGTCGCTTACTCTTCAGAATGATAAAGCCTTTTAAGGATGTCACGTGCCCCTTTGTCAAGGAGTTGATTGGCAAGCTCAATTCCCAATTGTTCTGCGTCATCACGTTTACCACGGATTTCTCCTCGTACCATTTGTGAACCGTCGGGTTCTCCAACGAGTGCTCTAAGCCATATTTGTTCGCCCTCTAAAACAGAGTAACTTCCTATTGGCACTTGACAGCCACCTTCAAGCGTTAGGTTCATGGCTCTTTCACATTTTACCCGATCGTTGGTATCTCTATCATTTAAAGGAGCGAGTAGGTCAATCAAACGCTGGTCATCAAGGCGGCATTCTATACCGACGGCGCCTTGTCCGACAGCAGGAAGAGATTGCTCTGGTTCTAGGAAGCTCGCGATACGAGATTCAAGTCCAAGACGTTTTAAACCCGCAGCAGCCAAAATGATGGCATCGTATTCACCTGCATCAAGTTTATTGAGTCGCGTGCCCACATTTCCCCGCAACTCTTTCACAATAAGGTCTGGGCGATATTCTTTAATTTGGCATTGTCTGCGCAGGCTGCAAGTCCCAACGATAGCATTGTTAGGAAGAGCATCAATATTCTGATAGTGATTGGACACAAAAGCATCACGAGGGTCTTCGCGCTCACAAATAGTGACCAGTCCGAGTCCTTTGGGGAAATCAACTGGGACGTCTTTCATTGAGTGCACGGCAAGATCGGCCCTTCCTTCTAGCATCGCATTTTCCAGTTCCTTAACGAACAGGCCTTTACCGCCCACTTTTGCTAGAGGAGTATCTAGAATGATATCGCCTTTTGTCACCATAGTGATTAACTCTACTTGTAAGCCAGGGTGAGCTTTGATAAGGGCTTCTTTTACGTAGTTTGCTTGCCACAACGCAAGAGGGCTTTTTCGCGTTGCAATTCGAATTGGGGTACTTTTGATCATAGTTCTTTAGTTGGTAACAAAATTCCTTTCCATCCTACCACTGTCTGACAAAAAAGCATTAGCTCATGTTGGAACAATCTTGCCGTCAATTTGACCTTTTAAAAAATGGCACGAATTATGTGATTTTTGTCTCGTTTATAAAATGCGCTACTATTAGAGGGTTAGCTAAACTTTTTTACTTCGTTGTTGTGGGAGAGAAAAATATTTCTTGGTTATAGCTCACATTTCTTTACCATTGATGGTAAAAGTGATAGATTGATCACGTTTTACTAACACATTGGATGAGTTAGTGGCCAAGCTCCATAATAGGAATTTAAACAAGGAAATTGCCCTTGCAGGCTTACACTGAAATGTTAATCACGAGACTTGATAGGCTTAATCAACAGCGTATAGAACGCGCGTTGACGCTTATGGACTTATCGAGTCAAAGAGTTTTCCATTTAATCCCTGCGTTATTTCATTTCAATTACCAGTCCCTTCCTGGTTTTGTTGACTCAGCAACACCCCAAGGTGTTTTTGATTATTGTGTTAATAAGATTCAAGCAAAATACCTTAGTGAGTTCGAGTCTTTAAACCTTGAAGATGTTAATCCTCATCACCCCTGCGAAATATTAGGTTTATATACGATGGGGAGTACCGCCTCCGTCGGACAAAGCAGCTCCAGTGATCTCGATATATGGGTGTGTATTTCATCTCATATGGATGGGCAAAAAAGAACTTTGTTGGAGGAGAAGTGTGCGGCAATCACCGCTTGGGCTCAAAAGCTAGGCGTTGAAGCTAACTTCTTTCTGATGGATGAGCAACGCTTTCGAACCAAATGTTCTGAGCAATTAAGGGGTGAAAGTTGCGGCTCATCACAGCATTTGCTTCTACTAGATGAATTCTACCGCAGTGCAGTACGCTTGGCGGGTCAGCGTTTGCTGTGGCAAATTGTGCCTCCTGAGATGGAGGAGTGCTACGAGGAATATGTTCGAAACTTATGTGAACGAGGTGGTATTGATTGTTCTCAATGGATTGATTTTGGCCAACTGAATCGCATACCCGCTGAGGAATACTTTGGGTCGAACCTTTGGCAGTTATACAAAAGTATTGACTCTCCATATAAGTCGGTTTTAAAAGCAATATTACTTGAGGCCTATTCTTGGGAGTACCCCAATACGCAGTTGTTAAGCATAGATACGAAACGGCGTTTTTTTACCCAAGAGCCTGATCTGTTTAATACTGATCCTTACTATGTAATGTTGGAAAAAGTCACACGTTACCTCAAGCGAGTGAATGACAATGAGCGTCTGGACTTAGTGAGGCGTTGTTTTTATCTCAAGACCCACGAAAAGCTTTCTCGAGAGGAAAGGTTCGCTCCGAGTGATTGGCGCCGTCAAGCGATGGCTGATATGGTGATGGAGTGGGGCTGGTCTGAAGCGACCATTGCTGAGCTGGATAATCGCCGGCATTGGAAGGTAGAGCAGGTCAAAGTCGTCCATCACGCATTGTTGGATGCATTGATGCACAGCTATCGAAATTTGATCCAGTTCGCTCGACGCAATGATATTACCTCCGCAATAAGTCCACAAGATATCAGCATATTAGCACGTAAGCTATACGCGGCTTTTGAAGTGTTGCCTGGTAAAGTAACATTACTCAATCCCCAAATTTCTCCTGATTTACATGAGGAAGATCTTTCTTTTATTGAGGTGCAGCCGGGTCGGGTAAATAAGCCTGGTTGGTACGTGTACAAAAAGCCCCTTGTTGCCCATCAGCTTATTGGGCAGTCTCCTTTAGAGCACAACGAATACCTTAGTAAATTGGTGGCATGGTCATTTTTTAATGGCTTGATTACTGAATCAACTCGTCTCCACTCTGTAGTGCGAAAAGCTGACTTGGACATTGATAAGTTCTATCAAATGGTGAGTGATCTGCGTAATACTTTTTCTCTGAATAAACGTCGACCCTCATTACAAGCCTTGGCAAGCCCTTGTGAGATAAGTCAGTTAGGTATCTTTATAAACTTTGAGCAAGACCCTACGGCTACCATAAGTAGTAAGCTTTCAAAGCTCGACATAAAAGAAACCGATATTTTTAGTTTTGGCACTAGCCACCGTTGTTTGGTTGGCAGCGTTGATCTCGTCTATCGCAATTCTTGGCATGAAGTCCGTACTCTCCATTTTAGAGGTGAGACTGCTATTCTCGATGCACTAAAAACCGTTTTGGGTAAAATGCACCAGGATGCGCTGCCCCCAGAATCAATTGATGTATTTTGTTATAGTCAGCACTTACGGGGTGTTATGCGCAATATGGTTTATCAATTACTCGCCGAGTGCATTGAATTGCGTTTGAAACCTGTCGATTCTGAGAAACGACGTCGATTCAAAGCCCTACGCATTGGCGATAAAACCTATGGGCTCTTTTTTGAAAGGCGTGGCGTTTCTGTTCAAATGCTTGAAAATGCAATTGATTTTTACCGAAGTATTTCAACCAATAAATTACAGGGTGCACCGTTAAAAGGTATCGATAATCAGTCAAAATCTGCGTTGCCAGAGGTTGTTTTACCTGAAGCTGTTGATGGCTTTGCTAGCGAGGGGTTAATTCAGTTCTTTTTTGAGGATAGTGAACAAGGCTTTAATTTGTATATATTAGATGAGTCTAATCGTGTCGAAGTGTATCATCAATTCACGGGTGATAAGGATGATATGGTAGCCAGTGTTAATAGTTTCTATACCTCAGTTAATGATGAAAAGACATTCTCTACGCCATTGATTAATTTTAATTTACCGCAGTTTTATCAAATCATTTTGTGCGAAGATGGGGAAACTTGCGTTGTGCCGTACAGTAGTGGCGATGACAGTCACGTGAGAAGCAACAAAATTGCAAACGCGTGAGAGACCACCAAAGAGCCAGAGCTCCTTGGTGTTAATTTTTAAGGCCACTCTATTTCTTCACTGGCGTGTTTTTCACATTCTTCTTTAACCATCTCAAATAATTCAACGCCCGTTTTAGAGCAAATCCACTTGTCTTGTATAAGTCTGAAATGGAATCCGCCAGATTTCGATGCAAGCCATATTTCGTGCATGGGCTCTTGGCGATTAATTATAATCTGGCTACGGTCAGCGAATTCGAGAGTCATCACATTGCCAGACATTTCATAGTCAATATCAGCACCTGAATTATCTATCGATTCTTCAATCATTTGCATCTGATTATCTACTAACTGATGAAATTCAGTATCGTTCATCTTGCCTGTCCTATTGCTTTTCTTGATTGTGGTGCGATTATAGAGGGCATTGACATAATAATCACGATTCAAACGATGAAAAAATTACTCTTTACCCTATTTATCCTCTCAGTCGTTGGTTTGGTTGGTTGTGGCCAAACTGGTCCACTTTATATGCCGGATGATGCTCAAAAAAATGAGCAGACCTCACAATAACTAAAGTATTAAAAATATAAGGGAATGAACTGTGGACTATTTTAATTACCAAAGTGATGGCCAGCTCTGGGCTGAGGATGTGGCATTAACTACTCTTGCTGAACAATATGGTACCCCACTTTATGTATACTCTAGAGCGACATTAGAGCGTCATTGGAATGCGTTTGACAGTGCAGTGGGGGATCACCCACATTTGGTTTGTTATGCGGTTAAAGCTAACTCTAACTTAGGAGTGCTTAATACGCTTGCGCGTCTGGGCTCTGGGTTTGATATTGTATCCGGTGGAGAATTAGAGCGCGTTATTGCTGCGGGTGGTGACCCTAAGAAAGTTGTATTTTCAGGAGTAGGAAAAACCCGTGCTGAGATGAAGAGGGCTCTGGAACTTGGCATCAAGTGCTTTAATGTTGAATCTGAGCCTGAGCTAGAACGCTTGAACCAAGTCGCTGGTGAACTTGGTGTTGTTGCCCCGATATCATTGCGCATAAATCCAGATGTCGATGCAAAAACCCATCCTTATATCTCCACTGGTCTAAGAGATAATAAGTTTGGTATTGCTTTTGAGCGTGCGTCAACTGTGTATGATTTTGCACAAAGTCTACCCCACTTAAGCATTAAAGGTATTGACTGTCATATCGGCTCTCAGTTGACAGAGATTGAACCGTTTATTGATGCTACTGATCGGCTTTTAAAACTCATTGATGATTTAAAGACCCAAGGTATAAATATACGCCATCTCGATGTAGGTGGAGGTTTAGGTGTTGTCTATCGCGATGAATTACCCCCACAACCTTCTGATTATGCCAAAGCCCTATTGGCGCGTTTAGATGGTCATAAAGAGTTAGAACTGATTTTTGAGCCTGGTCGAGCAATCGCTGCAAATGCAGGTATTTTATTGACGCGTGTTGAGTTTCTGAAACACACCGAACATAAAAACTTTGCAATTATCGACGCAGCGATGAATGATCTGATGCGTCCTGCCCTCTACCAAGCATGGCAAGAAATTGTACCAGTTGTACCACGTAAAGGGGAGACGCAGACTTACGACTTAGTCGGTCCCATTTGTGAAACGGGGGACTTTCTAGGCAAAGATCGAGAGCTTGTTTTACGAGAAGGCGACCTGCTTGCAGTACGTTCCTCGGGTGCGTATGGTTTTGTTATGGCCTCTAATTACAACACACGCGTTCGTTCGGCTGAAGTAATGGTTGATGGCCATAAAACGCACCTCGTACGACAGAGAGAAGAGCTGGAGAGTTTGTGGGCTCTTGAACACATAATTCCGGAGTGATTGAAGCTTTATGCATTTCCATTTTTCTAAGATGCACGGTTTGGGTAATGACTTTGTCGTTGTTGACTGCATTACGCAAAATGTCTTTTTTTCTCCTGATTTGATTCGTAGATTGGCGGATCGTAATACTGGTATTGGTTTTGACCAGCTACTTATTGTTGAAGCTCCATACGATCCAGAAACAGATTTTCATTACCGAATTTTCAATTCGGATGGTGGTGAAGTTGAGCAATGTGGCAATGGCGCACGATGCTTCGCTCGCTTTGTTCGTATGAAAGGGTTAACCAATAAATACAGAATAAGTGTTAGCACCAAAAAGGGTAAGATAATTCTCAATATAGGGGATGATGACCAGGTTACCGTTAACATGGGAGTCCCTGAATTTGAACCATCAAAGATACCATTCAAGGCGAAACAGCGAGAAAAAACCTATATTTTAAGGGCACAAGATAAAACCTTGTTTTGTGGTGCTGTGAGTCTCGGTAATCCTCATGTGGTCACTGTAGTTGAAGAATTAAGTGATGCGCTTATCGATGAAATTGGCCCGGTGCTCGAGTCTCATGAACGTTTTCCAGAGCGCGTTAATGCTGGTTTCATGAAAGTGCTGAGCCGCAGTGAAATCAAATTACGTGTTTATGAGCGTGGGGCTGGTGAGACTCAAGCATGTGGTACAGGGGCTTGCGCGGCCGTTGCAGTCGGTATTGCGCAAGGTCTATTGGATGAGAACGTCACGGTACATCTGCCCGGTGGTACGCTTAAAATTGCGTGGCAGGGTGATGGTGAGCCACTCTATATGACAGGGCCAGCCTCTCATGTCTTTGACGGACAACTGACATGCTAAGCAGAAAATAAGGAAACGATTTGGCACACAATACAATAGAGGTACTTTCGGATCAGGCCGTTGTTGATTATTTAACGGAGCATCCTGATTTTTTTACTCAGCACTCATATTTATTAGATAAGCTAGATTTATCTCAGCGACATCAAGGGACGGTTTCTCTTGTTCACATGCAACTGAGTCGGCAGCGTCAACGTATTGATGAACTTGAGGAAGAAATTTCAGCGTTAATGTCGTTGGCAAAGAGTAACGATCGAACTTTCCATGCTTTTATGTCACTTCAAGAGAAAATTTTACAGTGTGATAATTTATCTTCCGTTATTAGATCGATTGAAGAAATGGCTTCATCACTCGAGCTACACGCGTACGTCAGATTGATTAACAGTGAGCAAAAGCCCAACTTATTGAATGAGAATTATCAAAGGTTTGCAATTAGACATCTTAACGGAAAGGGGACTTACTTAGGGCGTCTGAGGAAAGTTGATCGGGAACTCTTGCTCAGTGAATCTGATGTGTATCCTGAGTTAGGTTCGTATGCGGTGATACCTCTACATAGAACAACGCTACAAGGCGTGTTGATCTTTTCAAGCCAAGATGGTGGTCACTTTGAGCCCAGTATGGATACTCTTTTTTTGCGCCATTTAGCACTGACCCTTTCTAATCTCATCGATACATTACCATGGCAGAGTGATAATCATGACAGAATCATTAGTCCCTCTTCCTAGCCGTCTTCAAGACCCTTTGGTCAATTTCTATGAGTACTTGCGTGCTGAAAAAGGTTTAAGCTTGCATACTCAGCGAAATTATAAGCAGCAACTTGAGACGATGGCCTTTCAATTGGTGCAGTTGGGTATTGAAGATTGGTCTAGTGTCGATGCGGCTTGGGTAAGACAACTTGCCAGTAAAGGAATGCGTGATGGTATGAAAGCGAGTAGTTTGGCTACCCGATTATCATCACTGCGTGCGTTTTTTGACTTTTTAATCCTACGAGGTGAAATTGCTGCTAACCCTGCCAAAGGGGTGTCTGCTCCGAGGAAGAAGCGGCCTTTACCCAAAAATCTCGATGTTGATGAAGTGAATCAGTTACTGGAGGTGGATGAAGACGATCCACTTGCAGTGCGCGACCGTGCAATAATGGAATTGATGTATGGTGCAGGTCTTCGCTTGGCTGAACTGGTTAATGTGGATTTAAAAGATATTCGCACTAGCCGAGGCGAGTTAAGAGTTGTTGGTAAAGGTGAAAAAGAACGTAAAGTTCCCTTTGCCGGACAAGCGGTGATTTGGGTTGAAAAATGGTTGAGGGTACGTGGCCAGTTGTCAGACCCTAATGAATCTGCATTGTTTGTCTCAAAATTAGGGGGGCGAATTTCCCATCGAAGTGTACAAAAGCGCATGGCTGAGTGGGGCCAAAAACAAGCGGTTTCGAGTCATATTAGCCCACATAAGCTGAGGCACTCATTCGCCACACATATGCTTGAGTCGAGTCAAAATCTTCGTGCCGTTCAGGAATTGCTGGGCCATGAAAATATTTCAACGACACAAATCTATACCCATCTTGACTTTCAGCATCTTGCTGAGGTTTATGACCAAGCTCACCCCAGAGCGCGAAAAAAAGGCAGAAAAGAATGAAGTTTTTTCGTCGCTTGGCTCCCATGAAGGCACTGACGTTCGACTTAGATGATACTTTGTACGATAACGCTCCTGTTATTCGTCAACTCGAGGTGAAATTGTCCTCTTGGCTAAATAAGTATCATCCCATTACGGCAGGCCAATCGACATTGTGGTGGCAAGCGATAAAGCGTGATCTCGCCAATAATGACCCTTGGTTGCTGCATGATGTTACGCTATGGCGTTTTAAGGTGATTGAAGAAGGGTTATACCGACTGGGCTATGATCAAGACCAAGCTAGATTAGCTGCTGAGGAGGCTATAGGTTGGGTTTTGAAATGGCGCAGTGATGTTTGTGTTCCGAGAGAATCTCATTACGTTCTGACGGAATTGAGTAAAAAATTACCCTTGATAGCCATTACCAATGGTAATGTGAACCTTGAACAGATTGGTCTGGCTGGTTATTTTTCGTTAGTGTTGAAAGCAGGTCCTGATGGCTTTGCGAAACCTGAAAGTGATATGTTCCAAAAAGCTCAGCAGTTTTTGGGTGTTCCCCATCAAAATATCTTGCATGTGGGGGACCATCTCAACTCCGACGTACTGGGCGCAAAACAAAGTGGATTCCAGGCGTGTTGGTATAACAACGGCTCGCAAGATAGCTATCAATCAATCAAAGCACGACTTTTGCCTGATGTTGAAATTTCACAACTAAATCAATTGCTTGATCTGAATTATAATTAATGATTTGTTTTCAAAGAGTGGCCACTCTTGTCTGCCTTAAAAGCCAAGGTGTAATGGTTGAGAAAGTCCAGCAGTTGTGTCGCATCTTCGTTATATCCAAGTTCAGTGAGTAATTGACACCCTACCTCTAACGTACAAAGGTTTCCTTTGGCTTGATTTCTACGTAAGTGATAAACCGAGTTGTTGGAAGGGGTTAGCGTGATTGCTGGTAAGTTATTTAACCAGGCTGTTTGACGCAGCATTTTTCTTACCTCCTGCCAAGTACCATCGAGAATGATAAATAAAGGCTTTTTACTGTTGTGGTTTTGTCTTGCCTGAAGCATTTCAATATTCATACTGCTTGGCTTTGGGAAGAGTAGATAAACTTCGAAGTCACCAGTTTCAATCAAATCAACGAGTTCTGGACACGGTGAGGTTCGTTGCCACAAGTGAGTTGTGGCATTGATAAAACTTTTGCCTAACCAGTGGCCTGTGTTAGTGTCTCGCCCGAGTTCATTTTGATGAATGACGAGCGCTATATTGATCTCTGCTGATGTACTGGGCAAATACTGGCAGACACACTGATAGCGCAGTTTGCAATCTGGGCATGGTTGGGGATGTGAAGCTTTCACAAGGTAATGCCTTCTTGATGCGGTGTGAGGCCATCGGCAAATAATTGTATTGGGCTTATCTTATCGTAGTCAGCAATCGGGGCTAAACTTGGGTTTAGTGGGTATTCTGAACCATTAAATCTCAGAGTATGCTGGTTTGGTATCGCACCACCGCCACTGACGAATAAGACCAAGTCTTGCCACTGCTGGTGACGCTCAGAACCAAGATTAATGGGAGTATTAACCAAGGTGACTTTGCTATTAAACTGCCATGTTTTTTGTCCATTCTCGAAAATCAGCAGGGTACAACCGCCAGAACCACACCAGTCTAACTGAACTAGCAACTCATTTTTTCCGTCGTGATTAAGATCGTAGGTCAGCCAGCGATAGCGTGTTCCAGCTGCATCGATATTTTGTTCGGATAAATACTGGCGTAAGGCTTTATCCACTCTTGAATCAAACTTCGCGCTTGAGTTGATCCGCTGTGGATTACCGCTCATTGTAACGGGTTTTTCCTTATTTAAGGCTTGATCCACTTTAAAAAGTATCAGACCGCCTTGTGCCATCTCGTAGACCATATTACCCACTTTTTCGTGAGTTGCTTTTAGTGTTGTCCCTGTTCTAGAAAATAGCCGCTCGGACACTAAAGGCTGATTTTGGTGATGGGTCATCATGACTTGAATTTGTGAATGATTGAGCCTTTGCCAAAAACCTCTCTCTATAGAGTTAGGTTGTCCGTCGCTGTACTGATAAGTAGTGACGGCACTGTGATCCGCAAATAACTCAAGCGACACTTGGAAATTAGTATTGGTTTTAGATCTGGCTTGGTATAAGCCCAACCAGTTCGAGTCTTCCGCTGTGACTGCGGGAGAACATGAGGTTGGATTGGGTGTGACGATATTAAGGGATTCTGCTTTAAAAATGGCATCGTAATTTGCGGCAAAGCCGTCCGCAGGGCTGCTTAGTTGTAAATAGCCGCTTAATTTCACTTCAACAGGCTGGTAAGGAAAAGAGATAGATTGCTTTAATTTTTCATTTTCTGATCGGCTTACTTTGGCCAAGTCCAACCAATATTGTTTATTGCTACCACAAGGCGTAAATGTGCTCACTTCATGCCCATCGACAATCTGGCCTCGTAGGCTAAAGGTTTGTGGTTGTATACTTGTTGGATTATTCAAGCTAGCTGTGTTTGTCTCTTCGTGAGCAGAATCGTCAGTCCAAGGCATCATTGAGCAGGCTTGTAGTGCAAGTAAAGTAATCAAAGCCGCTGGGTTTCTTAGAGCCTTCATGCTATATCTTTCCTATTCAGAATTACGCGGATTGTACTATGGCATATTGGTTATTCAAAACCGAACCAGACAGTTTTTCTATTGACACCTTAAAGGCGCAAAAAGTTTCATGTTGGGAGGGGGTTCGGAACTATCAGGCACGCAATTTATTACGTGATGAAGTCAAGCTTGGGGATTTAGTCCTTATCTATCATTCTTCCTGTAAAAATGTTGGTGTGGCTGGTGTCGCTCGTGTGGTTAAAGAATCTTACCCAGACTATTTTGCCCATGACGCAGACAGTCCCTATTTTGATCCTAAATCAACGCCAGATAAGCCGCGTTGGTTTATGGTAGATGTGGAATTTGTACGCAAAACTCATCGTCTAATTCCGTTGTCGGTAATGAAATCTATGCCAGAATTGAGTGCAATGCCGCTGGTTAAAAAAGGCAGTCGACTGTCTGTTATGCCTGTGTCTGAAAGTGAGTGGATGGCGATTCTGGATAAAGAAAGTTAAGTCTTGTTGGTCAATTAAGATAGTCGATATTTATCCTAATTGACCCGAAGTTACAGTAGGTTGTCTTTGAGGTATTGCGCAACTGCATGGTCGGCGTTGCTGCCTATCACCTCGTTGTTTGGCAGTGCTGCTTTGACTTTGTAATGTGATGTGGCCATTACAAGCCCTTTTCCAGCCATTTTGAGCATCTCGACATCATTCATGCCGTCGCCAAATGCAATACAGTTATCAAGTTCAAGGTTGAGTGATTTTGCAACAGCCTCAAGAGCTCTGCCTTTTGATACGTTGGCTGCCATTATTTCTAAGCACCAAGGTGTTGAAAACTCAATGGTAAGTACATGCCCAAATTGGTGACGTAGCTTGTCCTCTAAAATAACGAGATGGTCATGATCGTGCTGTGGATGAGTAACGAAAATTTTGGCAATACTTTCTGTCGGTGCACGCAAAGGGTCGAAGTGAGTGTAACTAAAACCAGACTGATTATGGAACTTTGCTAGTTGTTGATCTTCCTTATCGACGAGCCACTTATCATCCTGATATAAATGAATAAAAATTTGTTGATCCGAACTGATCATATCGATCACAGGTTGAACATACTCACAAGGTACATTTTTGCTGAACATAACTTGATCGTTTTGGTCGTGAACGCGAGCGCCATTGGAAGTAATCATGTATGCCGGAATACCCACACTCTGTCGGATACCAGAGACGTCAACATGATGGCGGCCAGTTGCAAATACAAAAGTAAAACCTGCTTGGTGCAAAGCTGATAACGTTTCTTTGGAAAACTCACTCAGTTGGTGGTTAGTATCAAGTAAAGTACCATCTAGGTCAGAGGCAACAATACGAAATTTCTCTTGCTTAGGGACTTCGGTCATATGATTCTATACCTCTACAACATCTATTAACCGGATTAAAGCCAGTCTACCGCATAAGAAAGGGGAAAAAGAGGGTAAACCTTAATGCTGAGTTTTTCCCGTTTTAACTTTGCTCAAAAAAAGTGAGTAAGCTGTCCAGAGTTTGATTTCGAAACTGATCTTGCTCAAATAGAAGTTCATGCTTGGCACCATAGATAATTTTAAAGGCACAAACTCTACTTGTTTTAGCCAGCTTTTTGAGAAATTTCACCTGTGATTGGTTATCAACAATCTCGTCTTCACTCGCTTGTAATACCAGTAAGGGAACTTGTACCTGCCTCGTCATTAAATAACATTGTTTACAAGCGACGAGTGCTTGCCATATCCAACGGGTACTTACACCCCCAACTTGAAACTCAGGATGTTTTTCATACAGATTACGAAACCAATGATAGCGAATCTTGCTGTGGCTCAAACGGTTCTGTTCAAATGCTTTTGATACATAATAAGTTTGTCCTGGTGCTAGAGTCGGTTTGGGGTGGAGTGCGGTTAGGAGCTGGCCGAGAGATGAAGCGATAGGCTTTAAATACCAAGGTAAGTTGATCCCAAACATGGGTGCAGTCAGAGCGATTGATTGAAAGGGGTGCGAATGAGTTTGTACATAACGAGTGATGATATTGCCGCCCATTGAGTGGCCTAAAGCATAACACTTGTTGTACTTTGACAAGTCGAACTCTTTCAACAAACAATCAAGATCTTTCACATAATCATCAAATTCATTAATATGGCCAATGGTGTGGTTATTGACTAGAGACTCAGACCAGCCTTGACCACGGTGATCATAAGAATAGATATCGTAACCCAATTGAAATAAGTCATAAAAGAGCTCTTGATATTTAGCACAACATTCAATGCGCCCATTAAT
>NZ_AEIU01000088.1 GCF_000165125.1 Vibrio caribbeanicus ATCC BAA-2122
GTCTATAGCATTATTATTAAACTCTTCCTGCAAATTGAGTTCCGCTTCACTTAAAAAGTTTAGCGACTCTAAAGGTTCGTATAAATTTCCAACAATGTTAGTTAGCAGACATACAAAGTTATTTATGAATAGCTCATTCAGTTTGGTATGTGAATTTTCGTAAGAGGAGAAGTTTAAGCTGAATCTACCATTTGAATTATAAACATGTAGGTGTGCACTACAAGCAAGATTTGATATTTCTTCTTTATGGCATGAGTCATATGTGATTAAAAACTTTGATTTACTTTCTACGTGTAGCTGCCCACTTACGCTTTTTAATACATCAATATTCCCTTCGCAATGACTTAAAGACTCTATAATCTCAGACTTGCATTCCACAAATGCCTGTTTGAAGCTCATCTTACAATCAATATCATTGTTAAAGTAGACTTCACTTAAGGATTTAAATTCATTTACCTTACTAAAGGCTGGTGAGAATACCACAAGATTCTTTTTATAACGTGATAATAAAGCCTCTAGTGTTGTAAGAAAAAATCCGAAAACAAGTAAAGGTGAGTTGTTACATAACTCTCGGACTCTTTCGCTTAGCGCTGGTTCTAGCTCTATAGAATATTCTGACTTTAAACGTGGTTCTTCCCTATCAACATACTCTGACAAAAATAAACCTACATCTTTTGCAAGATTAAGCTCCCTAAATTTTCTTATCCAATACTCATTGTTGTTTTTTTCAATTATATTTTTCATTATACAGCCTAAATTTTAGAAAAGTTCCACTAGATTAGACATATTGTCCACTTCAATTTCTACAAGCGACAAATCAATATCACGGAGTAAAACGCTAGGCTTTGTTACAATAATATCGATAAGTTTCTGTAAACGGGCCTGCATCGTCTCTATAGTAAGTTTGCTGAATTTCGTACGATCGAATTCAATTGAACAAGTTAGCCCCTCGCTATCTGCTGCAAAGTCAAAAGATAACTCATACTTACTACTAAAATATTTCGTCGCGACTGAGCTCAAAGAAACAAGATCGTCTTTAAGTAGCTGAACATCTTCAAATGTAGCTGTAGAATCCGTATTAAAATCAACGTACGTATTATATAGATTTTCGCTATAAGATTTTGGAATAACCCCTAAGATCTCAACGAATGGATAAGCTTTGTGTTCTAGAGCCTCCATTACAAGCTCATTAACTTGCTCTATGATTTCACAGAAGTTACTCTCTGGTGAGAACTTTATTAGACGCAATGGCAAGCTATTTACAAAGTTTCCAATTTGACCTTCTAACTGAGGATGGTCTCTAAGTGCATAGGAACTACCGATAGTAATATCGGTTACTCCTCCATAATAGTAATATAGGCTGTAGATTAGGCTAAGCACACCAACATATGCAGTCGTGTTGTGATCCTTTATCAAAGATAAAAATTTTCTTGATGCTTCCTTTTCAAATCTTATGTTTAACCTATCTCCTCCTTCACCAGTATGGACACTATTACTGTAATCGTAAGGTAGTGTAGGCTTAGGAGACGGTCCATTATAAAATTGTGAGGCCCAATATTTCTTACTATTGAGCATTTTGTTACTCTCGACGGCCTCGTTGTACCAGATAGAAAAATCCTTATGTTGAATATCAAGAGGGGAAAGGCTAGAGATTCTGCCCATTAAGTTATCTTTGTAAGCTGAATAAAACTCATTGATGAATATGTCAGATGACCAACCGTCAAAGATTATATGGTGAAAATTAAATACTAGGTAAGATATAGAATTATCACATCTTATATAACTCAACCTAGATAGCGAATCACTTCCTAAGTCAAAGCAGTACTTAGATTCACTTTCTATTACTTTGTTAAGTAATTCCATGTCGTCACTTTGCCCGATAGAATCGTATGACCTAAAGCTGTTAACTAGTGGCAAACTATCTGGATCCAATACTGACTGCTTCAAACCTTCCTTTGTATTGATAAACTGTGTTCGTAAACTTTCATGTCGTTCAATTACAGTAAAATAAGCTAGACTTACTGCTTTTTCATCTATTTTACCTTCTAACTTAAAGACCATTGGCACATTATAGGCATACGCGTTTTTATTAATTTCGCTCGCAGCCCAAATACCCAACTGAAGTGGAGTGCACGGGTAATAGCTTTCATGTGGAATATTTCTTATAGGCTCTAAATTTGATTTAGATTTGTCTTTTATATAATTAGATAGAGATTCTATAGTTCTATATTTAAAAAGTTCTGCTAAAGTAATTTCTATCGATAACTCCTTACGAACTCTCGAAATCAACATTACCGCAGTCAAAGAATGTCCACCAATGCGAAAGAAATCGTCCTTTATACTAATTTCACTATTATTTAGTAAACTACTCCATATTTCTTTAAGCCTAATATCCGACTCGGCCCTGGGTGCATGATACTCAGTTACAGCGCTCTTATCTTCAGGCTTCGGAAGGCGTTTTTTATCTACTTTGTCGTTCTCATTTAGTGGGATTTCTTCTATTTGAATTATATATTCCGGAATCATAGCTTCGGGTAGTTTCTGAGCAAGATTAATTTCTACACTGCTAATATCCAACTTTTTGTTGTCTACTGAGCATACATATGCGCATAAGGTTAATTCACCAGATTTCTTCTCGGTTGCAATAACAACACTATGATTTATTTGTTCTAGGCTACATAGCTGGCTTTCTATCTCTCCCAACTCAATCCTATGCCCTCGAATTTTAATTTGGTTATCTTTTCTTCCGAAGAAGTCAAAATATCCTTTCGGATTGTACCTTCCTAAATCACCAGTTCTATAGAGTCGTTCTTGACCATCTACAAACGGATTATCTATGAAAGCGGCACTAGTCTTCTCAAGGTCATAGATATAACCACGCCCAACCCCTATTCCAGCCGCACAAATTTCACCTTTTATCCCGATAGGGCAAAGGTTCATGTTTGCGTCTGTTATGTACATCTTGAAGTTTTGTATTGGATTACCAATTGGCGTTGTCAACTCCGACACTGGAGATGTAATAAAATAGTGTGTAAAACCATCGGACGCTTCCGTTGCACCATATGCGTTTAGCATAGTAATCGTAGGGAAGTATTCTAACCATCTGGCGACGGCATTAGGTTGTAATGTCTCTCCCCCCATAGCCAGATATCTTAGCGGTAAGTGACATCTTGAGTTTAATGTGTCTAAATAATCGAGAAAGATAGTCAGGAATGAAGGCGACATTTCCAAAATGCTCACTTCTCTTTCATTTAAACGTTCAATCAGTTTTGGGAGGTCTAACATTGTACCTTTACTAAAGATACTGCTTTTCCCACCTACTATATGTGCCGTAAACAGTTGCCATATCGATATATCAAAGCTTTGAGAAGCGTCTTGAACTATAACTTCTTCAGAAGTCATCCCGAGGTCCACTACTTTGGCGACCATATGATTTAGCATGCCCAAGTGTTCAATCATTGCTCCTTTAGGCTGCCCTGTAGAACCGGAAGTAAAACAAATGAAAGCAACATCCTCGTCAAAACTATGATGTTCTTTCAGTAACTTCGGTTGATTATCAATATCGCTTGAACAATATCGACCGGGACCTTTCTCAGCATCGGTTTCATCAATGTATAGGGTATGCTTGATACATTTAGCTCGCGCAATTATTTGTTCTGACAGTGGTTCATGAGTTAGTTCGCTTATAACAAGCACTGATTGGGACTTTTTTATCATCGTTGCCATTCGATCTTGAGGCAAGCTTGGATCTAATGGCAGGTATATCATTCCCGCTTTCCATATCCCTAGGATGCTCACAGCCCAATTAACGGAACGTTCCAATATAACACTAATGACCGACTGATGATTTATCGATAAAGACAGTAAAAACTGTGCGAACTGATTACTTTTCTCTTCTAATTCAAGATATGTAATTGAATCGTTCTCGTCCTCAACAGCGATTTCATTGGGGTATTTTTTTGATGTTTCTATAAAGCAGTCAATAAAATTACTATGATTTGTCAATCCAACTGCTGTGTCATTGTACTTATCTATTATTTCAAGTTCTTTTTCCAATATAATTGGGAATGAGCATATTGTTTTATCTAAATCAGACATAGCCACTTTAACAATATTTTCAAAGTGCCCACATAAGTTTTCAATTTGAAAGTTCTCAAACTTACTTGAACAATACTTAATTTGGATGTTCAACTGCCCATTTCGCTCAAAGAATATGATATTTAAATCTACCAAAGAGTTCCTGTTGGTGGGTACATGATTAATATAACTTATATCTATCTCACTTTCACCAGAACCAATCTTAATTTGGTAATCAAAATCTTGATACTCAACTAAAACATTAAATAATGTATCTGAAGACTTGGCAATATTTTTTTGCAAGTAATAATATGGATAGCGTTGATTTTTAAAGCTATCATATATTTCTGACTTTGTGCTTTCAATTACATCAGATATTTTTTGCTCATGGTTAACCTTTGTACTCAGCAAAACTGTGTTTGAAAAGGGACCTATTAGGTCTTTTAGATCATGTCGAGATCGGCCATGAGCAACGGTAGCCAAGACAATATCATTCTGTCCCGTGTACCTATGAAGTAATATATTTAAAAATCCAACTAAAAGTGTATAAACACTTGTCTCTTGAACTCTAGCCTGCTCCCGTAGTGTATTTGTTAGCTGGACCGATAAATGATAATTATAATGAGATGAGTATAGCTCTGTTTCAGTTTTATCCGGTGATTTAAGATAAGGTAGTTCTAGCTTGTGACTTTCGTTAGAAAGCTTCTCTTTCCAGAATTTTTCACTCTCTATAAAGCTTTTAGAGCTTTCTTGTTCTATTAAACGTTTTGAGTATTCTGGGTACTGTAAACTTAACTCGGCTAAATCACAAGATTTCTGAGTGGATAAAGAGCTATATATGATAAATAGTTCATTTATTAGGTTACCTATAGAGAACCCATCAAAAATAATATGATGTAGTACAAGTTTTAATAAGTAACTTTTCTTACCTTCTTCAATTAATGAAGCTCGTATTAAAGGAGGTTTTGATAGGTCAAAGAAACCATTATTTACTTCGCTTTTATCAACACTATTCGTAACGTTAAGCCCATAAAATTTAGTATTAGATTGAAAGTCAATATTAAATTCCAAATCTTCTTTTATTATCTGTCTTGGTTCCCCATCTATTTCAACAAATGAGACCCTTAATATATCATGCCTTTCTATAAGTTTTAAAAATGCTCTTTGTAGAATTTCCTTATTGATTTGACCAGAAATATTTAGTTCAATTGGGCAATGATAAATATCCTGCATAGGTGCCAATTGGTGACTGATCCAAATTTGTTTTTGATTATAGGATAAAGGGAATCCTTGTTCTGTCTCTTCTTTATCATCTTTTCCTATATCCAATGAATCTGGAAGTATATAACTTGCCAGTCCTTTAGGCGTTGGCACTTGATAGATATCATTTAAATCAATCTCAAAATTATATTTAGATGAAATTTTAAAGCACAGTTCTATAGCTTTGAGTGAACTTCCGCCTAATGCAAAGAAATTATCTTCTCGATCAACATTTGTCCTTCCCAGTATCTTCTCAAATTGTTGACAGAGCCAACTTTCCATATCCGACATATTCTTATCAATGGTCTCTATACATGACAACTCGTTGCCGATATATTTAGCTAGCTCTTGAGGTGTAGAAGCTCTATAGATTTCGTTGTAATCTATCTGAAAGTCGTATTTAGAGGAGATTTCAAAACACATTTGTATGGCTTTAAGTGAATTGCCACCTAGTGAAAAGAAATTATCATTTATACCAACATCTTTTCTTTCCAGAATATCGTCAAATCGTTGACATAACCAACTAACGACATCGGGTTGTATTTCCTGCTTTTTATCTCTCTCTTCGAACGTATCTTCTGAATTTTTAGATATGAGTAAAAGTTTATCCTTATCAACTTTGCCATTTACAGTTAAAGGTATTGAGTCAACTACAAATGTTAGGGATGGTTGCAAGTGTTTAGGGAGGATTTCTTTCAACTTGTCGTTGAACTCAGACAAGATAAATTCTTTCTCGGTTATTAAAAAAGCTAGTATCTGTTTGCTTTCTTTCTGGATGATAACTTCCGCTCTCTTTACTAAAGACACAGCCGTTATTGTTTTTTTTATTTCTTCTAGCTCTACTCTTATTCCATTAATCTTTATTTGATCGTCTCTTCTCCCTAAGAATATTAAATCTCGATCACCACTCCTTTTTCCATAATCGCCCGTCCTGTATATTCTCAAGCTTTTTTCTGTATCTATCGTTATGAACTTTTCTTCTGTTAAAGACTTATTCCTCCAATAACCACGTGCGAGACCAGCACCCGAGATGCATATTTCGCCAATATCATCACCTTCAACTGGCTTTAGTTCATCATTTAATAATATTATTTCTACATTCGATATCGCGTCTCCTATACTAACTTCATTACTTTCAAGTGAGCACTTTTTCACACTCGAACACACAGCACCTTCAGTTGGGCCATATTCATTATATAGTTCGCAGTTGTTCGTCAATTCGAAATGTGATTTCACTAAGTCTAGTGTTAACGGCTCACCTGCTAAAGTAACCGACCTTACTGAATCGAAACTGCTAGCTAAATTTCCGAGTAGTATCTGATAGTAACTTGGAGTAAATAAAACATGAGTAATACTGTATTTCGAAATCAAATTGAGTATAGACTGTTTGGAAAATTGCTCAGACGAATTTTGAAGTACTAGTTTACCTCCAGAAATTAGTGAGGAAAATATATCTTCTAACGATGTATCAAAAGCATATGAAGCAAACTGTAAATGTGTGTCAATTTCGCTAAGATTATAATATTCCTTACGCCATTTTAGTGTATTAACAATATTTCTGTGTTCAACCATCACCCCCTTAGGGTGCCCTGTTGTACCAGATGTATAAATCATGTATGACAGATCAGATGATTTAACAGTTGGTAGTTGAACTTTTTTATAATTAAAGTCAACATCTTCCACTAAACAAGCTATGTCACTATTTAAAGAGCTAGTTTTCATCAAGTCTTCAGTTGTTAACACCAAATCTAGTTCAGCATCACTAATGATATGCTTAACTCTTGAACTTGGATAGCACGGATCTATAGGCACATAGGCATAGTTAGCTTTCATTATACCTATTAATGAGGCTATCATATGGGGAGACTTTTCCAACATCACCCCAATAAATCCTCCCGAATTACGACTCTTAACCTTAAGAATATGGTCAGCAATATTATCACTAAGTTTGTTTAACTCTGAGTAAGATAACCTCTTATCATTATATATAAGTGCAGTATTATCTGGAGTCAGTGTAGCCTGCACTTCAAAAAGTTGAACTAATGTGTTATTTGTTTCACGTTTAGACATTTTAAGTCCTTTAAATTCTATAAACTATGATTTAATAATGCAGATTTTTAGTAAGCCAAAACGTTCTTACTCGTTAAATAAGTGTGACACTGAAAACTATACAAGCTCAGATATATTCAACTTTTTGGAATATTGTTCTTCTAGTACTTCTGAAGCAGCTGTACGATTAGCATTTATCTACGAACCTTCTAGATATGCAATTGAATAGCCCGTCTCGTAATCATTAAGTAACATCAGTGCAGAAGCACGTTGTAAGTTGATTTAATATTTTCCATTTAGCTATCCACTTTATTCCGCTCATTTAACTTAAACCTCACAATTAGAATAATTTTTATGCACCCATTCATCGCAGTATATTGTGCTCACATACCTTTCACCGGAATCTGGACTTATCGCAACAACACTGCTTCCTTTGGGTATTTTCGATGCATATTTTTTAATAGCCGCAACTACAGTGCCTGTCGATCCTCCTGGTAAATAACCGTATTTGGACGCTATTTCCCTACACATTTTTATCGTTTCTATCTCACTCACTTGTATTTTATCCGTAAGATACTCGTCATCGAAAAAGAAAGGCATTACGCTAGCACCTAATCCCGGTATATGACGCTTACTTCTGGGCGCACCAAATGTCACAGATCCTATGGAGTCAACCGCAATAATCTTCGTTTTGGGTAATTGGTTCTTGAATGCATCTACACATCCCATTAGTGTCCCTGTAGTACCTGCTCCTACAAACAGATAATCTAAATTTGGAAACTCGTTGATAATTTTTTGAGCTGTCTTACTTGAGTGGGCTTCTATATTTGCAGGATTTCTATATTGGTTTAGCCATATTAAGTCTTTGTCATATGATAGCTGCTCTTTAATATATCTTATACGACTACCTAAATAACCATCTCGGTTATCTGGCTTGTCTATAACAATTACTTTAGCGCCATAAGCTTCCATTTGCTTTATATTGCTTTTCAATGTGTTTTTATCTACAACACATGTGAAATCATAGTTTCTAGAAGCACAGATCGCGCTTAGAGCAACTCCTAAGTTACCTGAACTAGATTCAATTATTCTATTTTTAGAAGCATCTATTCCATCGACTTCAGCAGCATCAATCAATGCTTTCGCAGTCTTTAGCTTAATTGAATGTCCTAGGTTAAAGCATTCTAATTTAATAATTACATCTAGATCATCAATTAGCCCATTAATTTCTAAGAATACGTCGTCATGAAGAACATCATCAATTTTTTTGAAAATCATAATAGTGAATCCATACGGCTAGAATGTGCTTATACTAAATTTCCAGTCTATAATGTGCACTAGTTCCCTCTCGATACCGACTAAATATAGACTGAACTACACTCCCAGTTAGCCTCTATTTTCGTACACAAATCGAACCTTTCATATATCAGTTTTTAAATTACCAAAGCATATGAAACTAATGTAACAACAAGATTTTAAAAGACAACATAATTCACGTAATTAATTGATAATTATCACATGATTTTAATTTTATATAATAACAAATCAATCGTAACCAATGGTATGGACTACGGCTAGCGCATTTTAATCCCAGGCTCCAACAGAGTTGAACGGCATTCATCATCCAGCCCCACCATTTTCTTTTTGCGTGCCATAATTTCAGATTTGCTTTCATCTTGCTTAATCAGATTTAACGCTATTTTTCTCATCACATTAAAGGCTAACGCGCCATTACCAGAGTGACCCCTGATTTTCGGACATGGCTTTAAGTTATTAATCTGTTTCGATATTACACCGAATGACAGGGACAGATTATGATTAGAAAACGTAGAAACCACTCTCCTAAGTTTAAAGCTAAGGTGGCACTTGCTGCCGCTAAAGGTGATAAAACTGTCGCTGAAGTAGCGCAGAAATATAATTTACACGCCAACTAAATATCGACTTGGAAAATGTTCTTATAGTCGCAAGCTTCGTGCCTTATTGCTCTGCATATATAAAACCAATAAGGTTGTCTAGATGCTCTTGAAACTTAACTTTATCATTAAGAATTCCAATGCCACTGAAATTCGTTAGCTCTTGAGAATATAATTATCAAACCTTACAAAAAGACTAAATTCAATAATAAACAATATATTAATCTCATTTTGACAATAAATTGAAATCCACAGAATGCTTGCGTTGGGTTTGTGCCTGTGTTCTCCGACGTTGTAGCCTAAAGGTCAAAATCTGCACGATTTGTAAAAGTCGATGCTGATCTTCAGCAAAACTTAGCCACAAAATACCAAATAAGAAGCCTGCCAACCATTATGGTGGTCAAAGATGGAAAAATGATTGACACCATGAATAGAAATTTAACAAAAACATCATTTAGCCAATGACTTACAAAAATAACTGGGTAATTAAATTAGTTATTTTAAAACGAATTTTAAGCTTTAATCACAGCCAAAAACATAATTTTATTTGCTCTTGATGACGATAAATTATTTTTGTCGTCAAGATCAAAAGCTTTCGCTTTACCTCAATGCCATTTAATCAGATAGTTGCGCAAAATTATCTCCTATACCTAAGTAACTTCAAAAATACTTGGAAACATAACAACTCATGATTTGAGGGCATGAAATTGGAAAATTCAACCTTTCCACATTCAAACGCACGCGTTTCAGTACCTGTTATCTCTCTGGCACTGTATGCCATAGCGTCAGGATATTTAATGAGCCTAATTCCTTTAATGCTCCCCCTAAAGGGCATGGATGAGAGTTTGGCAAGTATGCTAGCGAGTATATTTTACGCTGGTTTGCTTTTGGGTGCACTCGGTGTTGAACCTGTAATCAAACGATTCGGACACAAACGAGTCTTTTTGTTGTGTCTTTCAACATTTGCCCTCACAACTCTCAGTATTTCATTATACACAGACAGCTTTATATGGCTGACCAGCCGTTTTATTGCTGGTATCTCTGTTGCAGGTATATTTGTTACCGTTGAATCATGGCTAATACACGGTGCTGAACATGCCAGAGCAAAAAGACTCAGTCTTTATATGGCCTCTCTATATGGTGGTAGTGCGTTAGGACAATCTGGTATCGGTTTGATTGGTGTTTCTGGACATGTTCCTTTTATTGCTATTGTTTCCCTGCTTATTGGGTCGATCTTAATTCTAATCTTTGGACAGAGTGACCAACCAGCAAGTGAAGATTCTTATTCGATAACATTTACTCAATTAAAAAGGCTCAACCATTCTGCAATTATAGGCTGTATGGTATCTGGTTTGACCATGAGTACAATATATGGATTAATGCCACTGGAATTACAATCTTTAGGAATTTCAAATACCGATATCAGCGGCCTAATGGCAGCGGTTATCCTAGGTGGAATGAGCATTCAGCCTATATTGCCATGGATGTCAAAGACTCTTAGCCATACTCTTTTGATGGCTCTATTTGCACTTCTCGGCGTAACAGCAATTGCTATAGCGACTTTAATTGGCACAACTGGAGCCTTAGCTTGTGCACTGTTTTTGCTCGGAGTATCAACCTTTGCTCTATACCCTGTAGCTATCAACCTGGGTTGTAAAGGCCTAGATAAAGAATATATTGTCTCTGCAACCCAAGTTATGCTGATAAGCTACAGTTTGGGCTCTGTTATGGGTCCAATAATGGCTGAGCAGTTTAACCATGGTTCCGAGGGAGTTATGCAATATTTGTTCATCACACTGCTAACAACTTGTGTTTATATGATTATACATAGCGTTAAAAACATGAAAGCCGCTATTACCAAGGCATAATATACTGACCCATTTAACCTCTAGATGCTAGGTTAAGCAAAAACCGCTTGTTTTACAGGCAACAATGTTTAACCTAGCCATCGAAATTAAACTTCGGTAACGACCTATACCCACCTCTTTGTGACACACCACAGCGTCTATTTTATAGTCAAATAACTTGTTGAGAGCCCACGATTACGCTACGTTATTTGCCTTAAACTCAGCACTGTGGCGTCGCTCTGAATCCTAAATGTCGAAATCACTTGGGTATATAGTGCTTCATTTAGCCTCACATCTCGAAGTCGCTCAGTTACACGGTCAGTCATCAATAAATAAACTATGCTTATTTTATAAAATTGCTCTTTTTCTGAGTTTGAGCTGTGAGCACAAATAATTCGTAGTTAAGAGCATGTTGAGTAATTTTGATGGTTTGTTTATGCGATGTATGTTGCTTGTACTCCTCACGATGGCATTATCTACCCCCATCTGGTCATACCCATCTCATCATGGTTTTTGGTCTCATCGAAGTGTTATTTACTTCGCACCCAGTTACGATAAGCATGTTGAACAATTTTTACTTGAAACACTTATAAATCAATGTGAGCTAGACGATAGAGATTTAATTACTTTAGTTATTACTGAAGATGGTTTCACTACTCCAAGTTGGGTTGAAGAGTATTTTGATACAAAAAGCTTATTCACAATCTTTGAGGTCAAACAAGGCTCACATACCACCCTGCTAATCGGTAAAGATGGTGATGTGAAAATGCGTTGGGGCAAGAAAACAGATTGGAAGAAAGTGAAGCAGACCATCGATCTTATGCCACTCCGACGTCAGGAAAGAACAAGCACTTTGAGTCCCTGCTCTGCCTAAGAGCTCCTTAATTCAATCTAAACTTGCCGTAATTCCAAAACTCCTCATTTGTATTTTCCTTTTACTGAATACTGTCGCATCGCTCTGGACCCTGCATTTTGAAATCACTTGGGTATATGTAAACCAGTGTTCTCACAATGACCACTTAAAGAGCAATTAGCAGCGCATGATGTCAAAATAATTTAGACCGCCACTTTTTATTTATCACTAAATATAAAAATAAAACTATAAATAATTATAATTAATTTTGCGGTTAATATCATTTATTAACTTGACAATATTATCACTAATTGGTTTTTTAAACATTTGTTTTGAATAATTACTTTAAAAAATATCATTTTTTTACTGCAAAAAAATTATTCTTTTGAATAAATATAACGTCTTGTTTTAACGAGAAAATAATATCTAGAAATAAAAAACAGCCTACAAAAAAAACCTTATCGATCAATTGTTGATCTATAAAAGTACATTTATGTGACCAATGACTCTTTTTATTGGTCATTTAATATTATAAGTTGAAATTAAGGAAATTACAGAGAGGTATTCTATTTAAGGAATAAATATACAGATAATCTTTATAATTTAGTAATAGTAATAGAGTTAGATTTAAAGGAATAATAATGGAATATATTAAGAGACCAATTTTTTTTATCCGCTCTTTGTATGGGCATATTGGCTTCCACTGTACAAGCATCAATGTCAGAAAATCATACTGAATCCAATTTTTCAGAACCATATATCGAACCAATAAGTTACGAAACAATAATGGGGGAAGGAGGTGCTTTTATAGATCTCAATACCGAAGAGTTTTTATTGAATCATCAGGAATGGTTTCAAATACAAACCTATATCGAAGGTGCACTATCTTTACCCATTACTCAAACCAGCATGAAGTCTGTTTTTGGAATTTCTAATGATATCCCATTTTCCGATTTTCAGGCATTATTGGATCAATACAAAAATGTTCATTCCAATGCGTACTATTGGAAAACAGATTTGTATCCGAATATTGTCGATTTGGCACTCTCTCTGTCAAATTATCACGATATACAAAGGTACATGCTTAACCCATTGAGTGCACAATTAAATATCATCCTCAGCAAATCTTTTTCTCCCCTCCCTGATGATATTGAAGCTGTAGAACAAGCAAGAAAACTCTCTATTGTTTATCTAACATCACTAAAAAACTTTTCACTCAACAACCAAATAAAAGTTGAAAACGCAAGTGATGAGCTTCTTGAATTTTCAGCAAAAATGGAAGCCCAAAAGTTACAATTAGATGTACTAAAAGAAACACATAGCGCCTATTTGGAGGATGACGGAAGTGAGCTTCAACAACGTATCGATGACTTAAACAATAGAGTTAAATTACTCAATTCCGATTACGATCATTATGTCACGGTTGCAGCTACTGCTGTTACTTATGCTTGGTTTCCATGGGCTGCTGTACCAGTAATGGGAGTCTTTGGAGACAAAGCTGAAAAAGCTCGAAAACTTAGAAATGAGCTTCAAAAAGAAGCAGAAGAGCTCGAGTCTAAGCTATCAATGACGCAAAAGATATTCAACTCTTATCAACGTTCAAGCGGAAGTATTGCTGAAATTTCTGAGAAAATTGAAAATGCAATTCCATATGTAAATAAATTGAAACTGCATTGGCAAAGAATGAATAATGACTTCGATACACTGATTATCGCTCTCGAAGCAGCAGAAGCAAATACTGAAATCTTAACCTCTAACGCAATGATGGGCGCTGTTGGTGCACTCGCAAATACTGCAGTTGCCGAACAAAACTGGAACAATATTAGTCAAAAAGCAAAAACTTTTGCTAATAAAGCTTACATCCAACCAGCAGATTAACTCTCTACGTCATTTAAGATAAATACTCTCTACCTAATCTAGGTGGAGGGTATTAAAGGCATCCTAATAGATCGAACATTAAGGAAACTCCAATGAAAAAGAGTATTACATTTGCACTGAGCATCGTTTTCTCACCTTTTGTATTCGCAACAAATTGGAGCGATGCAAACAACCTTCCCAGTGATATCTCTTATCCTTCATGGATAGAAACACCCTACTCGAAGTCAGACCGATTACAAAATGCCACATCAAATCTTTATGTGGATTTGAAACAATGGATTGAAGAACAAAATTTATATCAAACTCAACCTACTTCAATATACGTATTTGCGGACACCATTGAAATAAAGGAAAACTTTAACCTTGTAATGCAAAATCAGAATCTTGTAATATTTGCTCGCAGGGTTATTGGCCCTGGCAGTCCGACTTTTGTTATTGGTCAAGGTAACACTTCATCCTCTGTAACCATCATTTCACCAAACGTAGAATCCCCTTTCAATGTCATCTCATTTATTCCTAATGGTGAAATAAAGTTCGATAGCATTGATAATGCTTCCTCTAGTGGTACTTCGATAATCGCGTCAGGTAATAATTATTTTAAACAAGTACATGATGATAGTTATGACATGTTTTTGGCGAAAGACGATGGTCAGTTTAGAGATATTGTAAATCGAACATTCGATATGGCGGTAAGTGTTTACGACAGCAATAAAAGCCTCAGTCTTGATCTCATCAAATGGATTGAAAACTCGTTACGCAAAACCAGAAATCTTGTTGAGAGCGATCCCATTCTTATTGACTTATATTCTCAAACTCTCGCATTCAGACAATTCATTGAACTAAGCATAAAATCAAAAAATGTTGTCCCTTATCTAGACCGCTCTTTATATCGGGATAAGTACCAGATATATCTAAATACAATGATGATATTTGAACAGCACAGAGAACGTATCATTGATAGAAATACTTCAGAGCAAGACAAGATAGAAACAACGAGATTGGCGATTTCTAGCATCAACGATGTATTAAAAACACAAGATACCGTTATCTCTCAAACCAAACTAAACATTGATAAGCTTTTCAAAAGTGTCACTGATGTTGAATCTCAGTATCAAACCCAAGAAATCACAGTTCTTAGTGCCCGCAGTAATTATTTGTATGGCGTTGAAGTGTGGAAAACGCAGCAACAATTAGAAGCAGCGCTTGCGATATTTCAAGCTATTGCAGACATAGGTTCAGCAGTAAGCGGTGTTTACACTGGAAGCTTAGCAGGAGTAAATAACCTAACTGAACAATTGTCAAAAACACCAGAAGCACTCGACAAGGCAAAAAACCTTGTGACGAATCTCAAAGCAGTAACAGAAGTTATCGGAAACATAACAAAGGTTGCCACGGGAATTGCAAGCTTAACGTCAGAAGTTAAGTCAACAATGAAATACCAAAAAATAACCAATATTATGGACTCATTTGATTTTGCTGTGCCAACGCTTAATGAAAGTAATTTAGCATGGGATATGATGTTAGCAGAAGTGAGGAGTAATTTAAGGTACGCGGACTCTTTAGGAATTCGCGGGGCTCGTAACTTTCTTCTTGAGCTAGAGAAACAAGTTCTATTAGGTAAAGCGATTAATTCGTCTCAACTTAACTTAGTGCAGGAACAAGCAAAATTAGTCGATCTCTTGCTTACAAGGTCAACAACGATCAGCCAGAAAGAGAGACTGGAGGAGCATCTTCAAAACGCCTCGGACGATAGCATTCGACTCGAACTCATTGAACGAGAGTTAGCGAGAACATCGCAGCATTTTAAACGTCCCATGTTTATTGCACTATCAAACTACCTAGCTGCTTTTGAATATTGGTCTCTGGCAAAAAGTCAAATTTCGCCAAGTTTGAACAAAAGCTATTTAGACTATCAATTCGATCTAGCGGCGATTGAAACCGAGTATCTCGATGCACTAAACCATTTCCAGCCTGCACCACAAGACTTTTCGATCACTAACTACAACATTGATGACAAAAAACAAATAGCCGCTATCAAGAATACAGGGCAGTTCAATTTCTCTGTTTCTCTCGATGCCCCCTCATTTTGTGCATTCGATAGAGTTCGTTTAAACAAAATCAGAGTGTTTTTGGAAGGCGCTGAGCTTCCTTTTGGGAAACAGTTTAATCTTAATATTACCAGCACTGGTAACTATCTTGACCGGTTAGGAGCCGAAACCCATAAATTTAATTCTAAGCCACTCCAACTTGCATTTTACTACCATTTAGATGACCCAATAAATAACCAAACGACCATCACAACCGATGGTTCATTATCGGGACGATTTAACCACATATACTTTGAACCAACACCTTTTAGCAACTGGAATATTTCATTAAACGGTTTCGACAAAAATATGCCTGAGAATAACCAATATTTAGAGCATATTTCGAACATACGAGTTGAGTTCTATGGTAATGGAATTCCAAATGGCGACCATTGCAGTAACTAAGATTGAGATAAGGAGGGTTTACAACTGGTAAGCCCTCTAATTAAATGAATAGAACTGTACTAAAACGTCCTCAACCTTACAAAAGTAGGATTGAGGACGTTGCTGAATAGAAATTACTGACCGTTTAATATGATATTGTTATCAATTAAAGTTGAAATTATTTGTGATGAATCCATATTGCTAAAGTCAATCTGGAGCCCCAAATCCTCTACTAAAATTGTCTGCCCAGCACTACCATCGGGGTGGACATTAAGCTTGATATCGTCGCCATCAATTAAATTGGCGTCTAGTTGAGCAAGTAAAGTATTCATATCAACATTTTCTTGTTTAAGCTCTGTCAGTACTTCACGCAGGTCAATCTTATCTCCTTCGGTAACATTGAAGTCAGTGATAGTATCAGTGACACCACCATCAATTTCATTCCAAATAAAGATGTCCTCTCCTTCACCGCCTGTTAGCATGTCTGAACCCAAACCACCATCAAGAGTGTCTCCACCCGTGCCGCCAACAACTCTGTCGTCTCCAGCTCCCGCATACAATTCGATTCCTTCATCACTACCCAATAGTCGGCTATCTTGACCTAATAAAGAGTTATCGATATTTGAACCATCGGCGGTCACTGTTAAGTTGATATCAATTGGAACTGACTCAGCTGTAGAGCCATCTGTCTCCATTGAGATAGCCGTTAATTGGATTGTATGCGCTCCCTCTTGTGCTCCCACAATAGAGATACTATCAATCTCACTCGCAGGAACGACAAGCTTTCCACCTACAGGAACGAGTGTTCCGGATGAAGTTTTAACACTCGCTCCAGTTGGAATATCCGATAATTCAAGCGAAAGCTCTTCATGCACATCCGTAAGAGCAGCAACAATACCCGACAAAGCAATACCATTGTTACTGGCAGTTACGCTTGAATAAATGTTTTTGATATCATTATTATCAGCTGCGATGGACAAGGTTACCGAATTGGCAACTGGTGTGATATTTATTAGTTTCTGCTCAGTCTCCAACATACCTGATGGATTACCCACATCGGTTACTGCTATGGTCAGCGTAACACTATCAGAGGGAGCATAACTGGCATCAATTTGAATCCCCATTCCCGAAGCCGGAGAATCAAGCAAAGCGTTGAGCTCGCTAATGGGACCAGTTAAACTAATTGAGCTTTCTGAAACACGAATGAATGATACCGAGTGAGCAGGGATTAAATTGACATCTAATCGGCCAAAATCGACACTCACTGTTACTGTCATGGCTTCATCATTAATGGCATCTACGTCACCGACAACAATGCCAGACAATGTTTGATTTGCAGACTCGCTAATCACTGAGGTGATATTAGTAATATTGATATCTGGCTTATCATTGATGGCTTCGACGTCAACTACCACATCAAAAACTTGGTTCGTCGTTGGGCCTAGGTATTCATTTCCATTCGCATCTTTATCAATCGATTGAACCGTAACCTTTAAACTAGACTCATTCCAATTCTCTTTATTATTATCGCCAGAGTTAAATACGATTTTTTCCAACTCCTGAGCATCAACACGCTGTTCCCACTTACCGTTACCGAGGTTGGTCGCGGCTGTTATACCATCAGGATAGTAAATCGTTGCGCCGTCAGGTACTTGCTCAACAGTGATCAACAGTGTTTCGGGTCGGTCTTGATTAATATTTCCGGCTGACAAATCGCTTTTATCGACAATATTTGCATCAATAACAATATCGATGTTCTCACCTTCATCACCAGCAGCATTATATACAGGGTCAATGTCCACAACATCGCCGACAGGTCTCACCTCGAACGCAAACTGCCCATGATGTTCCTTTGGTTCCTGAAGCAATTGCTCCTGAGTAAACACTGTAATCCCGATGTCAGCAGTGCCACTAAAATGTTCTGCTGGACGAATAGAAATTGCCGACAAATCAATGGTTTTTATGCTTGAGTCGGTTAATTGGATCACCCATTCACCACCACCACTACTCTTAACCACAAATTCAGATGATTGACTACTTACCGTAAAGTCCTCAGGCACACCGGTTAACTTAGCTGACAAAAACTGCTCTGAACCATCGGTATCATTCAATTCGATAGACAACCCTGAGCCACCAAATGTGAGCGCTATATCCGTGTCTTCATCAGCAACAACGATAATGTTGTCAGTCGCCGTTGGCATATTTACTGAATCGGCAACAGGTACGATATCTATGTCTACATTTTGTGTGAAAGTTCGTTCCGCCCCAATATTAGTGACTTGAGTAGTCCCTGTTGTATCAAAAATCGTTTGATCGACAACAGTAGCTTCTACGGTAAAAGAAACCGAATTACCACTTATATCTGTTGGGTAATTATCTTGAGGTACAAAATATAGGCTATCTAACGCGGCCTGAATAACCGAAGGATCATTTGAATCGACAATAAATACGCTGCTATCTGGCTGAATCGGAGCTCCGTTCACATCGGCAAAATAGCCAATGTTAGCATCAGATACAGTAATCTTGAGTTTTGTTACTGTCTCCTGACCTTGATTACTGCTATTACTGGTGTCTGCCAGAGTAATATCAAAATCTAACTTTATAAGATTATCTTCGAGTGGTTTAACATCCAAAACATTACCCGTGACTTTTGCGACTGAAGTTGCCGTTAGGTTCACTTCAGGCAAAATGTCAGCGTCGAGAGGTTGACTTTGCTCACCCGTATCTGGAGTAATATCTACGACTGGTGATATAGCGATAGGAATATTTAGATCAATACGATTCTCATCACCTGACTCAATATCGGTCGTTACAAAAGTAATGGGTAATTTGAAGTCCCCTGCGTAATCTTCTGGAAGTACAATCTTGAGCCCATCAGGAATATCTATGCTGCCATCATGTTTAACCATTGCCTTAAACAGATAAAGATTGTTGGCAAAGTCGTGATGAGCACCAATTACTTTTAACCCCGTTACTTCTCCCGGAATTTTGCTTGGATCGATCACAATGGACAACTCATCTACCACATTATCGGCGGTGCTTGAGTTGCTGTCACTGCTTATTTTGATGACATTGCTTAATTGATCACTCAGATCAAGGTAGTTATCTTCGATACCTAATAAGATAGCGTCTGCTGAAATGATTTGTTCGATGACAGATGCTTTACTATTTGGACCAGATATACTGTCCGGAAATGTTAAATCTACTGTTGTTGATTTTTGGCTAACCGAGCCAGTTTCACCCTCATCGCCTTTATCGTATACTTGCGCGACAAATTCGACTTTTAAGCTGTTCCCACCGGCATAATTCAATCCGTTAGGTGCGATGATACTGAAGTTTTCCTCGTTAACGATGGTCCAGGAACCATCACCATTGTTGATAGCACCTTGGACAAAAAGCTGATTCAAATCATCGCCTGATATACCAACAAAGCGCACTACCACGTCTTTAATCAACTCTTCTGAACCAGGGTCAAGAGCTTTAAAATTGATAACGTTTGCACCGCCATTTTGATCATTAATGGTAAAATCAATGCGGCCATCATCGTTCGCATCATCAATTGTGGTCACAACTGTGTTATTCGATGTAACCTGAAGAACACCATCAATCTCAACGACAGGCATTACTACAACTGTTAATGATCCCGTCACCTCTTTCGGGTCTACGTGGTCTCCATTATTATCTGCATCATACTCTTCAATGGTCAATGTTGACTGCAGATCCATATCGAGACTTGAGTCTTCTGGAGGCTTTACGCGAATAATTGGCTGACTAGAACTTTCATTAAGTCCAGTTATCGTCAAAGTATTGGTTACCTGATCATAATTCGCAGTACCACCCGTATAGTTACTCACTGACAATCCATCAATGGTAATCTCGACATTTTCCGGGAAACCAGAAATAGTAATCGATGTAACATACTCATAATCACGGCCATTAGCATCTGAGACTCTATCGGGATTCTCTTCATTTTGCAGGTTCCAAGGAACGACAATGAAACTATCTTCATCACCGAAAGAAGTTCTGCTGTACTGAGCGTCATGTCCACCTGCATCTATAACAGGCACCACTTTAATCAATATACTGCCATCGACCTCTCTGATATGACCATCATTCTCGGTAATAACAGCTTTGGTTGAGATATTGATGTCTTGTGTCCAGTACTCAGGCGGCTCAACAGTAATACCGGACTGATATTGCTGCTGGGTAATATTTGCTTGATAGATGGGGCCATTAGCGTTATTCCCGACATATACTAAGTCGACGACACCACCATTATTATCATACAACTTTACCCCTTCAGGAATATCAGAGAGAAGAACCGTAATGGACTCGGAATTATCATTCACTCCATCTTTCTCTTCACCCGATAGTACTGCATAACTCAGCTCAATACTTGAGTTTTCATTGATAACGACTTGGGCACCCGCATTGCCATTTTTGTCTGTGTAGTTATACCAAGTATCAAGATCAGCTCCAGTCACTGGAATATCTTCAATGTCTGGGATATGAGGAATGTCTGCAACACCTTTTACAGAAACATGAACGAGCTTACCCGCGCTCATTTCAACCACATCAGTTACTTGAGAGCCATCACCGAGTGTTGCAGTATCTTTTACGATACCGGTTACTTTGAAATTAAAGTCATCGTTGGAATGCAGCGGCGGTTGGATCTCAACTTTATCCAAGTCTGATTGTCCAATCTCGTAATAAGTATTACTGCCATCAATAATCAGTGACAACGGAGACCCAGAGCTTACCCAACGTACTTCAAACCCAACAAGAGGTTGACCATTTTCGTCAGTAAAATTGGAAAGACGGACATAAAGAACTTCAGAGGTATCTCCTGTTGTATTGATGTCATCTGTCGAGTTAAGTGTGATTACTTTATCTAGTGTAAATGACTCATGGTCGATCTCTGGATCGATAGTATTTTGGCTCGCGGCGTTATCCTCAAAGATAGAAATACGATTGACAGAGAAACTACTTTCATCCGCTTTAGGGGTTACATTAAAGATCAATACTTTAATGTCGCTCTCTGCCGTTTCCTTCCCGGAAACAGCGTTGGTTGTCTCAGTGGTAATTGCTGTAGTTTCAAACTTAATTGCACCAGAGAAGTGCTCTCTCGGTTTAAGCTCCACGCTGTTAATCTGGTCTGAACTAATTAAGTAAACACCGCTCGATTCCTCGGCAATAACTTGTCCTGATGCATTCAATAACTCGAACTCACCCTGCCCTTGAGTCACCTCAAGTCTATAGGTCATTATTTCAGGGTTGCTGTTATCTTGTGTAACCGCATTTAGTCTGAGAGTTTGACTATCACCATCCTCTGCAAGCATGTATTCGTAGGTGCTATTCGCACCATCCCATACTGCAGTATCTGCAATACTTTCCACTTCAATTCTGAAACTAGCATCCAAACTATGGTCAAATACTCCACCATTATGAATTTCAAGCTGATAATCAATTTTGATACCAGACTGATTTGATGAATAGTTTCTATCTGGAACAAAATACAGATTATTAATCGTTGCTATCTGGTCGCCTGCAGAATTCACGCTGGACGACTGATCGATCACTGCAGCATCAATATGGATCTCGCCAGTGTTATTGGGTGCTATTTCGACGTAGTGGTGGCCATCAAAGTAGTAAAAACTACCATGATGCTCCCCTGGCTTAATCGTCATTCCACCGATGGACTCATCATTGTCTGCGTCGTGTAGATTGGTTTGAAGCGAGATCTTTAATGGTGCATCTAAACCCGAAACACTGCTGAGGTTATCCTGTGCATTCGCCAACTCAACATTATTTGGATTATAGTTAATCGACTGAACTCGACCGGAATCTTCAAAGGTTTTGACCTCGAGAGCAATAGCTGACGCCTGTCTATCAACGATACTTAGGTCAAGCTGTGCCTTCGACTTATCGTTATCTCCATCGGTAGCTGTAACATCAATAGTAAAGTTGAACACATCACCACTGTGCTCTAGGTTGTCGAATGCTTTAAAATCGATAGTGCCGTTTGAATTGACTCTGAGCTCACCAAGCTCACGAATCTCCGTTATTCCGCTGGTTGCTTCGTATTCTTGATAGACTTTAACCGTTTGAATACCCGATTGAATATCTACGCTATCGACATAACTTCCATTCACTCCGCCAAACTTAATGACTGAATTGCCATCAGTACTACCTTCTATCAATGTAATTTGGGCGTCGTCTGCGCCCTTATCACTTTCTGAGTCGAACATATTGACTGTTGCAAACTCACTCCCTTCCACACGCGATATCGATTTTTCTGACAATAACGGAACATCATCAATAATGGTAATAGGAAGAGTAACTTCGTCAGATTTATCGCCATCAAAGTCTAGGGCCTTAACCTTTAGGGCTAATTGAATGTTATTTTCACCACTGCCATCTGCATGATCAAACGACTTATACAAGTCAAATTGATAGCTATGGTTTGACGTATCAAAAATAATCCTCAGTACAGGTTCATTGCTGCTTTGAGTGACTGCTGTGTAAATAAAAGTTGTGCCGCTTGTCTGGGTTGTCGACCACTCTATGTTTTCACCACCAACAGATAATCCGTCTAGCACACTATCCGTATTAGTAATTTCATATCCTATTATGCCATCAGCGCCTTCAGTAACATTAAGGTCACCTCGAATACTCGTATCATCGGAGCGATCGGAGCCAATAACAGCAATATCATCTTCATCAACAGTCGTTTCACCTGTTACCCCAGAAAGTGTTGGCTGATCATCAATAACTTTTATTGGTAAACGAATAGGATCGGATACGTCGCTCTCTCTATCAATAGCCACGACATCAAATGGAACCGTGAGACTGTCTGTGTTTTCATCATGGTCGAGGGCTTTTAATTGTGTATATGCGTACCCACCATTATCGGAGAGAACTAACGTGAAAATGACGTCACCGCCAGCGGTACCTTGATAGGTGGTCGCTCCAGACACACCCGTGACTTCAGATATCGTTACCACTTCTCCATTGGACTTTAGAGCGTTTTGGGTATCTGACAAGTTCACCAATTTATAAGAAACGACATCATCAGCGCCAGCAGTGACAAAACTGCCCGTAGCAATTGCTGGCGTGCTAGAGCCTGCCACCGTATTTTCCTCATCAACAATAAAGGTACTGGATGAGTGGATGGATAGAATAGAGGGGCTATCATCACCAATGGTTATTGGCAAAATTATTCTGTCTTTGTCACCATCAATATCCGTCGCTTCAACCGTAAAGTCCATTTGTTTACTGTCGCTGTTGGCATCATGATCAATCGCAGTTTTAAGCTCAAATGTATAACGACCGTCTTGGAACAAGGTCAATATAAACACTTCGTTATCTGAAGTTGATGCCGTATAAGTTACCACACCGTTAACATCAACAGACTCAGAAAGTATGATCGCCTTGCCTTGAGACGTCACACCATTGATCGGATCAGTACTCAAATCAAGTCGGTAACTAACTATATTATCAGCACTTTTAGTAGTTAAATCTCCCTCTTTAGTCAACTGAGTCCCGTCAGGACTCGAGCCAGCCACCAAGTCATTCTCTTGAATGGATAGGGAATCAACAGATACAATTTTAGGTTGATCATCCCCAATAGAAATTGGGAGTGTGATTCGGTCGGTATCACCGTCACCATCAGTTGCCACTACTATAAAATTGATGGGGGCATTGTTACTATTAGTATCATGATCAATGGGAGCCTTAAGGGCAAAAGTATAACTGCCATCAGGTCGCAAGCTTAGTCTAAATATTTCCTGAGTATTTGTAGAGCCAGTATAGATATAGCTATTGATAGCACTATCGTAAGTTTCAGTGAGCGATATTACTAAACCATTTGATGTTAGGTTCGCTATTGGGTCAGTGGAGGTATCTAGACGATAGTTAACCACTCTATCAGCACCTTCAACGATAGAAAACTGACCAGTTACCTCTAGAGAGCTACCATTAGGCGCAGATCCTGAAGCAAGAGTACTCTCACTAACAGATAGAGACTCTGCACCTTTAAACGATAGTATATCGTCTTTAACTTCAATAAGAATCTTGCCGGCCTCTTTTGACCCGGTCCCACCCAATAATTCAGAGCGGTCGCCACCTGCATCGACTGCGTAGACAGGCAATTCAATTGTCAAAGATGCATTATTAGACCCAAGATGATCAAGTTGTTCTGATAAAGTAAAGTGGTAATCACCTTGTGCAGGCCAATCTAACTTGATTTCAAATACAGTAACTCGATTTCCATTTAGTTCGATAAAGCCTTCATATGCGCGAACGCCATTATTACTATTGACAAGTTCAAGAAGGACTGTTTGACCGTGCGCTGTCAGTGACCCATCAGTGTTAAATTCATTCGGCTCTAACTCAAAGTGATCGATAATATCACTACCAGCCAATGCTGAAATGACGCCCGAGCCAGATACTAAATCGATATGAGGTTGAGAACCGTTTACAAGGCCTGCCTCATCAAGAGTGAGCTCAGAGATACCAGTAATTATTGGATTTGTACCATCGACAATTTCAATATTAATAACATTACTAACCCTGTCTTGGTCATAATCCACTATGGTGGTTGTCAACGATAAAGAGATCGTATTTGAGCCATTCTGTTCGAGTGGTTTATACTGCTGGTAATAATACTGGCCTTGCGTATCTACACTAACGGTTAATACTGTCTCTCCGGTGCTATTTGCTCTTAGAGTGATCGTTGTTCCATCTTCAGATATCGAGGCTGTCGTATTTTGGTTATCGCTCAACAAGCCATCGAATTGCTGCAAAGAAGTATTATCAAAAGTCACTGACAATAGATAATCACTTCCTATTTCAACAAGTTGACCTTGAATTAAGCTTGAATCCGATTCAACTGCACGGATAAAAGTATCTTGTGGAGTTGGATTAACACCGTCATCAATAAAAATTTGTGCATCAATAGGTGATTGAATAGCATTACCACCTGAATCTGCCCCTGTTATTTTGAAGCTAACAGAAACTTGGTCACCAATTATTGCGACTTGACCTTCTCCAATAGAAGTTACGTGGTCAATCGGTTGCCTTACTGTTGTTGTCAATTCTATGTTGACGTCTTTACCAACAAGCTCTGAATCAATATCGATACGTAAAACCTCGCCCTGCGAGTTCACACCAATAAAGGCATTTTCCACTTCATCGTAAGTGAAGGTAACTGATTCACCTGAAGAGGTAATTTTTGAATTTAATTCAGATAATAGGCTTATCATTGAAGCAGGTTCAGGAACAAAGCTCTCCGCATCAAGAGAAAGATCACCAGCGAAAATTGTTGCTGTAGCCGTTTTTACTTGCGGATACGTACCTGCTGATAGATCACCTTCACCGAGTACTTTTGAAACCCTCTCACCGCCAGAAGCAAACACGAATGTTCTGAGCCCGTCTATAAATTCCTCATCGTCTTTTTGACTCTGATTTGATGTTTCAAAGAAGGTAGTCGGCAATGCTTCAGCGCGATTGTATTCAATGGTTACAAAGCCAGTGTTGGCAGAGCCTGCAATTCCGTCACCAGCAGCAGTTGCCTCCAAAATTTGGGTCGGATCAGCACCCTGTAAAATTGCATCTTGAATTGCTGCAATATCATTGCCATCGAGACTGCCGCTTAGTTGTTCTAAATTAAACTCAATGTCGCCGTTAACCGGTGTAACACTTGAGACTTTGGTTTCTTCATTTTCTAAGTCAATAAAAATGCTATTTTCGCTCACTTTTGAAGGAACACCATCCGTGCTCAGTACCACCGACGCATTACGTGAAGTCATCATGATCTCATTCGACTGAAGTTTTTCGCCTTGAGTCAGTTTTCTCACCGCCCCATCTCGCCCTATAGCGACAACTTCGCCATTTACTTCGTCCAAAATACGAGGCTGGCGTACTATTTCGAAATGCATAGGAGTTCCTTCAATTTGATTTAACAAATTAATAACAATTAACAACTTATAAAAATATTGGTGACAAAAGTATCAAATTTAGTTTTTATATCTAGTACCTGATTTCACGATTTCGCTATCAACTACTTTATAGGCAGAAGTATTGATAGTTAAATCAATGAAATTTCTGTGTTAATTTTTATAAAGAACCAGCATTCTCAAATATGAGAATGCTGGTTAAAAGTTGTATAGATATCTTTTTAAGTCGAACTCGATGGAAGCTACTAAACAGTTAAACTTTAAATTTTTAGCCAGGAATACCTTGGAAGGAAAAGGATTATAAGAAGAGAGAGCTTTTTAAAAACAGATTTGCATATTAAACAAAGCTCACATGAATAGCCCCCCAGTTTTAGTATTTTCAACATGATTAAAACCTTACTTTGTACTGTTAAAAATATTATACGGGAAAAGCTCTATAAATAATTCGCACCTGTAACTCGATGTTAAAACCCATTAATAATAATTAAATTATTGTTTTTGTTATCAATTCTTAACACAACAATCATAAACCTTTAAACTACCCATATCAAAAATCAAACTTATCATACCAAATTTAAATATCTCTCTATTTTACACTCGTTATTTTTGATTCCAAAGTTAGATTTGTCGTATAGTAGGAAATATATGTTTAATACAAATGAAAATAGATAGTTTTTTATCGACACCATGGAAAATAAAGATATTACAAAACTTCAGTATGATTTATTGCTTAGCCTAATTAATAAACTAAGAGCCAATAAAATTAAAAAGGGAACCATTTTAAATGAGTCTATCATAGCAGAATATTTTCATGTTTCACGGACACCACTTCGTAAAGTTTTGGAGTACCTTTCACATGAGAATATCTGTGAGAAAATACCTAATAAGGGCTTTATTTTATTGATTGATTCAGACGATATTGAGAGCTTTGAAGCCTACAACACACAAAAATCTAATCAAGAATTATTATACTTGAAGTTATTGATGGACATCTTTTTAAATAAAGTAGGCCCATCCTTTTCAGAAAATGAAATCCAAAAGCGTTACAGCGTAACAAAAAATGAAGTACAAAGCACTCTCAAGCTTATGGAAAATGATGAAATCTGCTCCCGTAGTCCGGGGTACAAATGGCAGTTGAATGGTGTTTTTAACACTTTGGAAAGACATTCAGAAAGCTATAGGTGTCGAATAGTTTTTGAACCAGCAGGTCTACTTGAACCAACGTGGAGCCTAAAACGAGAAAAGTTAGAGGCATGTAGAGACAAACATATCAAAGCAATATCCCACCCAGAGAGTATTGATGCTATTCAATTGTACAATTTAAGTGCAGAATTTCATGAGCTTCTTGCCGAGTGCTCAGGGAATCGTTTTTTCCTCAATAATATGCAAAAACATAATCGTTTGCGTAAAGCTGCGGACTTAATATCAATGTATTTCAAATCGTCGGTACGACGCTCATGCCAACGTAGATTGGATATTATTGAATTGGTGCTTACCCGCGATAATAAGGCAGCCTCAGATAAACTTATTGAGCTATTAAAAAATGATATCAAGGTAATGGAGCATTCTTACCGTGAAGGTTTGCTCGATATCAACGACCAAGAATGTGAAGAAATAATAAACGGTGCTAAAATCCATAGCCGTACAAAGTTTTCATAAACTCTCGCAATACACTCCTTTATTCAAACAGCCTCAAAATAGCCCGCCACTCCCCTTGCCTTCTGTGCGTATCGAATTAATAGCAACCTCAAATTTGCCATGTATCCCTAAGTAATCTCAACGAATTTGCAGAAAGCGTAGCTCACCTTGCAGACAAAGCGACGATTTGAACAGACCATATCTAAGAAAACAGTAACGACGACACTTTTGTAATAAATAAAAAGGGCCCACGGGGGGCCCTGTAACTTTATAGTATGATTAGTACTTAAATTGAGACACTTCGGAATTGAGACGCTCGGCTTCGTTTGACAGGCCCTGCAGCAAGTCATCGGCGTCTTGTACCTGAGATGTCACATTCGCTGATGCATCCGAGATATCAGTGATATTGCCACTTATCTCTTCCGTGACCGCTTTTTGCTGATCCGTCGCAGAAGCAATCTGAACGTTCATTTCATTTAGTTCATTGAGCATGGAAACGATCTGCTCGAGCATTTGAGTATTCTGATCACACGTCGAGACACCCTGAGACACTGTGCTATTCGCGCTCTCGATACTTTTTGAAACGCTGCTAGTTTCCCTTTGCAACGATTCGATTTTACTTCTTATTTCTTCAGTTGACGTTTGAGTTCTACCCGCGAGTGAACGAACTTCGTCAGCAACTACCGCGAATCCTCTTCCTTGCTCACCAGCCCTTGCGGCCTCGATAGCTGCATTCAGGGCGAGTAAGTTGGTTTGCTCAGCAATCCCTTGAATAACGTCCAAAACTTCACCGATTGAGTTTGACTCATTATGAAGACGTTTTATCGCTGAAACTGCTGTTTGCATCTCATTGTCCAAGCGAGAGATCTCGTCGCCTAAGTTTCGGCCCACTTGAACCCCTTCGCTTCCTGTTTCATTCGCTTGCTTCACAAATTCTGCGGCTCTTGTAGCAAACTGCGCGACTTCTGCAATAGAAGCACTCATTTCGTTAACAGCTGTGGATACAGTTCCAGTTCGATTGTTTTGGTCAGAAATAGAACCACGAGCATTGTTCATATTACCAGCCATGGTGCTGGTATTTTCATTTAAATTACTGCTTGCCTGAGCAAACTTGCCAAATATTTCTTGCAGATGAATAAACAACCCGTTCATAGAGACGGCTAAATCAGTCATTTCATCCCTTCCAGCGACTTCAAACCTCTGGGTCAAATCATTATCTCTACTAATAAGTTGTATTTTTCCTATTGCTGCTTTTATTGGGTTAGCAATACTATTACCTAAGATGTAAGAGATAATTATCGATAAAATAACGACAATAATGATACTTGTGATCACCGTGGTTGTAAGGGAGCCCGTCAGCTTTCTTACATCAACAAGAGCTTCATCCTCGTGGATTTCCGTGATTATCCCCCAAGTCAGACCCGCAGCATCAACAGGTGCATAAGCAGACAATACCCTATGTCCTTTAAAATCTCGCACCACATCCGTTCCACTTTTTCCAGACAATGCTGCTTTCGACGTTGATGTTGCAACTGGTTGACGCCCTATCGCAGAACCCTTACCGTTAATTTGAGCAATCGTAGAAGCAGATAAGCCAGATGCCTCTAGAGATTCAAAGTACAGTTTGGGCTGCTCAAGCAGTAGACGAGATTCACTTCGTTTAAGCCCATCAGGACCAATTAAGAAAGCTTCGCCCGTTTCACCCAATCCTGCGTTTTTCCAATTGGATTTAAACGTCATTATCTTATTTATTTCATCAACAGGCATCTGGAATATTAATACACCCAGACGTGTACCATCTTTGACAATTGGAGTCGCGATAAACGAAGCTGCGGCTTCGTAAGAAGGGTAATAGGGAGCAAAATCCTCCAAATGATAGTCGCTTGGGGACAAATTAAGAGCGCCTTTAAATGCTTTTGATATACCACTATTAGAATATGGACCAGAGTTGAGGTTTGTCGCGAAGTCTAGTTCCTTAAAGACTGAATAAACAATGTTACCGTCGTTGTCGACAAGAAAAATATCATAATAACCAAAGGCCTCAAGGAAGCCTTTAATACTAGGGTGATAGGTTGCATGAGCTTTGTCGTAATCGGTACCAAGCGAATCGCTCATTAGTTGATGTTTATCACCGAGCGGATTAGGATTCACACCAATGTATCTGGCCTGTAGTGCCTTAGCCAGGGGGGACAACATATTGAGTTTTTGCATCTCGTTGGCAGACTCACCGTCATTGAGCTGCTTGTAATTGGCACCGAATGCAGAACTATAGTAATCGCCCAACTTCGATACGTCGCCCTCAGAAACTTCCCAGACGGGATACCTTCCAAAGGCTTCGTCAAACATTAACATTGCGTCTCTAACACCAATCGAATTCGCCGTCGTTAGCATTTGATACTTTATCTGATCAAAATAATCCTCTATCTCGTTCTTTTTATTCTCTCGGACCGAGACCATTTGTTCATTTGCACGTTTAAAAAGCGCTGTTTCGGACAAATCGGAAGAGCGCCAGCCGACAATTACACCCGTAGCTACAACCGCCAGCGTACACAATACTGTTGATGCTAGCACGATTTTTGTTGCAATTTTCATAACGACAACCTCTCACGGAATCTCACAACCGCAGAATTGAATTTGAGGACAAAATTGCCGACCAACGCTTTCTGTACTTCTTTTTATAAACCACATTTACACAGTGCTGGTGTAACAACAAGACGTGGTAGTATTAGTATGGGTATGCACTCAGTTCTATAAGTATATGCAGAAAACTAAAAGTTTTCGAAAATAATAATTTAAAATTTCTATTATTTTGCATAACTTCTGACCTGCTACATTCTTATACCTCCATCAACCTCTATAACACGACCATTTACGTAGTCATTTTCAAAAATGAACTTTACAGTATTGGCAATTTCAGATGTCTCTCCCATTCGATGGCAAGGAATCATAGCTTCAAGACGCTCTATGGCCTCTGGCCTCATCTCTGCTGCCATTGGTGTTTTGATTACCCCAGGCGCTATCGCAACGCAGCGTATGTTGTATTTCGCTAATTCACGGCTCCAAGTTGTGGCAAATGTAGCGACACCAGCCTTAGAGGCTGCGTAATTAGTCTGACCAATGTTTCCTGCCCTAGCTACGCTAGAAATATTCAAAATAACACCAGCGCAGCCCGTTTCGATCATTTTTGCAGCAGCCTCACGACCACATAAAAACGTTCCCGTAAGGTTTACATTAATCACAGAGGAAAATTGTTCTAGAGGCATTTTGGAGATCACTCCATCCTTTGATTTAACCAATAAGCCATCTCTCAGGATCCCTGCATTATTCACCAAGCCATTTAACTGACCAAAATCATCAACTATCCGTTCAAATGTCGCTTCAACATCTTGCTCATCCGTCACATCAGCGCAATAAAGTTTAATATTGGTATCGAAATCAGTACAGGCCTGCAACGTCTCTTCAAGGCCTTGGCTATTCAAATCAATCAACGCCAGATGAGAACCAGCCTGAGCAAGACTAATCGCCATACTTTGCCCAAGACCCTGACCTGCACCTGTTATCGCAATAACGCTATTTTTTAATTCCACTGTTCATTCTCCTCATAGCTCAGATTTTTGATAGAACTCAAAGAGACTTGAGAAATCAAGTTCATCATTTCCAGCCATTGCATGCAGTGCAAAAAGATTGCGTGCTAATGAGCCCATAGGTACCGCAGATTGACTTTGTGCAGCAGCCTCCAAACCAAGCCCCAGATCTTTCAACATTAACTTACTCATAAAGCCCGGCTTGTAATCGTTAGAGGCAGGCGCATTTTCCATCACACCAGGGCAAGGATTATAAAGCTCCAAGGCCCAGTTACGCCCTGAGCTCTGCAGCATAATATTTGACAAAACTTTGGGGTCTAGTCCGTTATTAACACCAAGTGTTAATGCCTCGCATGTACCAGACATGAGAATTCCGAGCATGAGGTTATTACAAATTTTGCCCATTTGACCACTGCCGACACCACCCGCATGGAAAATGTTCTTTCCCATATGAGATAGGATCTTCTCAGCTTGTGAGAAAGCACCTTCGTGTCCCCCCACGATAAACGTTAAAGTCCCTGCGGCTGCACCAGCTACTCCACCGGATACAGGAGCATCAACGAATTGAATCCCTTTTTCATGCGCTACCTCACCAACAATCCTTGCTGATTCCGGATCTATCGTCGAAGAATCAATCACTAAGCTATTCTTTTTAAGTAATGAGAATACGCCTTTCGAAGTTTCATCACCCAAATAAACTGCCTTAACATGCTTGCCAGCAGGAAGCATAGTGATGACAACATCGACGTCAGCGACTGCCATTTCAATGGTCTCACAAACATTGGCTCCAAACTCCGCAAGCGGCCTAGCAAGCTCACTGACCAAATCAAAAACATTGACCGATAGACCTGCTGATAACAGGTTCTTTGCCATAGGGGCACCCATATTACCAAGGCCAACAAATGCTATCCTTTCCATAAATCGATCTCCATTATCAAAATTGTCCGAGCTGAGATAAAGGGTGTTCCTCTTTATCCCAAAGAGGGGTGAACATTTGGTCGATCATTTTTTTGTCGACCTCTGAGACATTTGAATACCTCCAATTTGGGCTGCCGTCTTTATCAATTAGTCGAGCTCTTACTCCCTCTTGAAATTCACCTAAAAGCGAGCTTCTTACCGATAAATTAAGTTCTGTTCTAAAGCAATCTGCTAAGGAGAGGCCCTCTAATTGAGTTAACTGCCTGTAGCAAATATGAGCCGTTATCGGGCTTCCAGAGAGTAAATTTGATTTGGCGGTTTCAAACCACGGTTCTTTAATCTCAAGCGTTAATATCCTGTTAACTACATTTTCAATACCATCGGGACGACATGCAGATTCGATGCGATCCATAAATGGCAATAATTGATGTTCAGGCATTTTGTCAGCGACGTTTGTTTCCATTGTTTCCAATAAATCAGACACGGCTTCGTAGGAATCAATACATGTATTCCAGTCCACCATTTGCAGTTGCTCAACCAATGCTGGTTTATCTTCGGACAACAAAAGGTGATTCGCCATTTTAAGCTCTTTTGCATCACTGGCATTAACCATAATGCCAGTCATACCAAGAAACATTCCGATATTGTGGTTAAGACGATTTAGAAAATACGTCCCCCCAACATCAGGATATAGACCAATAGAAATTTCTGGCATGGCCAAGCGAGATTTGGGCGTTACAACCCTATGACTTGATGCCATAAAGAGTCCCATTCCCCCGCCCATAACAATTCCCTCTCCCCAAGCAATCACAGGTTTGCTGTAAGTATGGATTAGGTAATCGCATTGATACTCAACAGTGAAAAAGGTTGTGCAAAACTCTTGAGTTTGTTCATCGTCGGTGTCCCGCATAACGTTGTACATAGTGCGAATATCACCGCCGGCACAGAATGCTTTTTCACCAGAACCCTGAATAACAACACAAATAATGGATTCATCATTATGCCAAAGTTCTAATTTATCTTTTAGGCTCACCAACATATCGAAAGATAATGCGTTCAATGAAGATGGATTATCTAATGTCGCAACACCTATTTTGTGCTCATTGTTTGAGCATGCTAATTCTATAAATTCTACTGTATCGCTCATCCTAGCCTCCTTAAATCACTGGTTCTTCCACAGTGGTTTTCTCTTTTCTAGGAAGGCATTCACCCCTTCGGCTTGGTCTTGTGTGTTGAACAAATCAACAAAGTATTTACGCTCAAGTTCAAGACCATCATTAAAGGAAGAGACGCGGTGATTTTGTATCAGCTTTTTGCACGCTGTAACCGAAACAGGAGACTGTTCAGATACAGATTTAGCTAATTCTAGGGCAGCTTGAAATGCACCGCCCTTTTCGACGACTTCTTCAATCAGACCAATACTTTGTGCTTTTTTCGCCGATAATTGTTCACCGCACAAAATCATTCTTTTCGCCCAGCCTTCCCCAACAAGTGACGTCAGATTTTGGGTGCCGCCCGCACAAGGGAGGAGCCCTACCTTAGCTTCTGGTAGCGCGAGCAAAGACTGCTCTTCTGCGATGCGTAAATCGCATGCCAGAGCGACTTCTAGACCACCGCCCATGGCATAGCCATTGATCGCAGCAATTGACACTCCTCTGAAGTGAGAAAGGGCTTCAAAAGCTTCTCCAAAAGCTCTAGCCATTTGTTCCGCAATCGCAGTATCTCCCGAAGCAAATAACTTCAGATCAGCACCGGCAGAGAAAAACTTGTTACCTTCACCAGTAATAACAAGTGAGTAAACTTCTGAATTATCGTTCAGTGTTGCAATAATAGATTTTAATTGGCCTAGGCTCTCCTTTGTCCAAGTATTTGCTGGTGGGTTATTGATCTTGAGAATCGCAATATTGCCATCAATTGTACTTTCAATAAGGTTATTTACACTTTGTGTCATGAACACATTCCTTAAAATATTTGTAGACCGTCAGTCAGTAATCGGCGCGCTATGATCAAGCGCATAATCTCGTTCGTTCCCTCTAAAATTTGATGGACACGTACGTCTCTAAAGTGGCGTTCAAGTGGATATTCTCGGATATAACCATAACCGCCATGAATCTGAAGAGCTTGATCACATACTTTGAAACCAATATCAGTGGCAAAGCGCTTGGCCATCGCACAATAAGTCGTTGCTTGCGTGTCACCATTATCAAGCTTGCTCGCAGCTAGGCGTACCATTTGCCGCGCTGCAACCAACTCTGTAGCCATGTCGGCAAGTTTAAATTGCAAAGCCTGAAAATCCGCGATGGGCTTGCCAAACTGCTTCCGCTCTTGCATGTATTGGGTTGCTTGTTCAAGGGCATGCTGTGCGGTACCAACTGAGCATGTCGCTATATTAATTCGTCCACCATCCAAACCTTTCATCGCGAAGATGAACCCTTGCCCCTCTTCACCGAGCAAATTACTTTTTTCTACCAGCACGTTATCAAAAGTAATGCTTCGCGTTGGTTGAGAGTTCCAACCCATTTTCGGCTCTCTCCGACCGTAGCTAATGCCATTTGCATTGGCAGGCACAACAAATGCAGACACACCTTTCGCACCTGGTTCGCCAGTTCTTGCCATCACGACTAAGACATCGGTGTCCCCTGCGCCAGAAATAAACACCTTGCTACCATTGAGTACATACCCTTCATCTGTAAGCTTGGCACTGGTCGTAAGAGCAGCAGCGTCTGAACCTGCATTTGGCTCAGTCAGGCAATATGAGCCTAACCACTCTGCCGTAATAAGCTTTGGACAGTATTGCTGCTTAATTTCTTCCGATCCGAATGAACCAATCATCCATGTCACCATATTGTGTATGGTCATAAAAGCAGCCGTAGACGTGCAGCCCATAGCCAACTTCTCAAAGACGATGGATGAATCAAGACGACTCAAACCCAAACCACCTTGTTCTTCTGGCGTATAGAGACTCATGAAACCAAGTTCACCGGCCTCTCGGAGGACAGACTTGGGAAACTCATGTTTTTCATCCCATTCAGCAGCCATTGGGGCCAAGCGTTCTCGTGCAAATTGCTCTGCGGTATCTGCAAAAGCTCTCTGTTCTTCTGTTAATTCAAAATCCATTTCACCTTTCCTTACTTCAATTGAATGGTCATGTTGGGTCCTGTCGGAATATCATCTTCAAACCAACGAGTAGTCACCGTTTTTGTCTCAGTATAAAAACGTACCGCTTGTTTACCGTATGCATGAAGATCACCGTAAAAACTGCCGCGCCAACCTGTAAATGAAAAGAAAGGTAGTGGGACAGGGATTGGAACATTTATTCCCACTTGACCAACTTGGATTTCATGTTGATATTTACGCGCCGCTGCTCCATTAGCTGTGAAGATTGAAGTCCCGTTTCCATATGGGTTTTCATTAATGAGCTTTATTGCGTCCTCTAAGGTCTCGACTTCTAAACAAACCAGAACTGGACCGAAAATTTCCTGTTCATAAATGGACATGTCTGTCGTCACACCGCTGAAAAGTGTGGGGCCCAACCAGTTTCCATTTGGGTATCCATCAACCACGCATTGAGTTCCATCAAGCTCGCACTTCGCACCTTGAGCTTTTCCTTCATCAATAAGGCGAACAACACGCGATCGCGCCTCTTTGCTGATCAGTGGACCATAACCCGCTTTTTCATCGTTCCAGACACCTGGACGAACCTTAGCCAGCTCAGTTGCAAGATCCCCAATCCATTCTTTAGAATCCCCGACAAAAACAGCGACTGATATCGCCATACATCTCTGACCTGCAGCACCTACCGAAGCACCAACTAAGCTATTCACTACCTGAGCTTTATTCGCATCAGGCATCACAACCATATGATTCTTAGCTCCAGCAAAAGCTTGAACTCTCTTATTGTAGGAGGTACTCGTTTGATAGATATATTTCGCAACAGGAACCGACCCAACAAAAGACACAGCTTTGATGACAGGATTAGCAAGCAAAAAGTCGACTTGTTCTTTGCCACCATGTACGACCTGAAGAACACCTCTTGGAGCTCCTGCTTGTTCGAAAAGCTCCACCAACCTCATTGCTGTTAAAGGAACTTGCTCAGATGGTTTCAAAACGAAGGTATTACCTGCCGCAATAGCAAGTGGGAACATCCAAAGTGGAATCATTGCAGGAAAATTGAATGGTGTAATTCCACAGCATACTCCCAAAGGCTGTATCAGCGAGTAGGTATCAATGTCTGTTGCCACATTTTCAACCGTTTCTCCCATCATGTTGCTGGCAATATTGCCTGCTTGTTCTACAACTTCAATACCACGCCAAACGTCACCTTTTGCATCAACAATCGTTTTCCCCGTTTCTTGAGACAAAATCTCAGCGAGTTCATCATGATGTTCTTTTAGCAGATGTTGGTATCTCAACATCAAGCGGGCACGCTCAGATATAGCGACATTTTTCCATTCATGGAACGTTTCTTCAGCATTAACAATAGCTTGTTCCATTTCTGTCGTCGTTGCATGTGGTACTTTTGCAATCACTTCATTAGTTGCTGGGTTAGTGACCTCAATCCAATCTTTGGTTTCAGATTGACAAAACTCACCACCGATAAATAAAGATACTGACTTAGTCATTTTTGTTTCCTTCCATTAAAACAATAAGTTAAACCGGAATTTCAATTCCTATTGCGGTTGCCTCACCACCGCCGATACAAATCGCCGCAACGCCTTTCATAGCCTTACGTGTGGTAACATCACCACCAATGCCAAAGGCCTGCTGCTGACGCAGTGCATAAATGAGAGTAGTGAGAATACGAGCTCCACTCGCGCCGATAGGATGCCCTAGAGCACAAGCACCACCCTTAATATTGACTTTTTCTGCCTCTAGACCCAGCTCACGAACTGCAATCTGAGCTACGACTGCAAACGCTTCATTAATTTCCCACAAGTCAATATCAGCCAATTCCCAATTAAGCTTATTGAGAAGATCTTTAATGGCATCGACAGGTGCAATGGTAAACTCGCTAGGAGAGCGCGCGTGACTTGCATGAGCGCGAATAATGGCAAGGGGCTCTAGATTATGTTTTCGCGCTAAATTCGAGTCCATGACCATTAATGCAGAAGCTCCGTCGGAGATAGCACTTGAATTTGCTGCCGTTATTGAACCCTCTTTAGAGAATGCAGGTTTCAGCTTTGTGATTTTGCTGGTATCAATCGTTCTTGGTAGCTCATCGTAAGAAAGCACCTCACCATTTTTTAAATCAACTGATGTTATTTCATTGGCAAAGAGATTTTGTCTGTCTGATGCACAGGCTCGAGAAACAGACTGCTCAGCCCATTGGTCCATTTGCTCTCTCGAAAAATCAAGCTGATCAGCACTCTGCTGACCATAAACACCCATTAAGTGGCCTTCGTAAGCATCTTGCAGACCATCAAGAAACATGTGGTCATAGGCAGACTTATGACCCATTTTCATTCCTTTGCGAGATTCTTTAAGCAAGTATGGGGCGTTTGTCATACTCTCCATTCCACCTGCAATGGCTGCTTGGATACTACCTGCTTTGATCAAATCATAAGCCAGCATGACGGCTTTCATACCTGATCCACACACTTTGTTTATGGTGGTACAAACTGTTGATTTATCTAATCCAGCATTCAAAGCCGCTTGTCTCGCAGGAGCTTGGCCACAGCCTGCTGGTAGGACGCAACCCATAAAAACTTCATCGATTATTTCAACAGGTAGACTAGCTTGCTCCACTGTGCTCTTTATTGCCATTGCTCCTAGTTGAGGTGACGTAAATTCAGCTAGTGCTCCTTGAAAACATCCCATTGGTGTTCGCTTTGCAGCAACTATCCAGATTTCACTCTGCCCTTTTGAATCCATTTTCTGTACCCCATTACTCACGTTGATTATTCAAGAGGGATGATTTGCTTCACCTTTGAACAACTTTTCATTTGATTGATGTGATCAAGACAAATTTAATTTCTTGACGTTTACGTAAGCATAGCACTAACATTTACGTAAACGTAAAGAAACATAATAAAACATTTACTAAATTTTGTTGAACCACTAAATTTTTCATTCAACAATTGACCCAAGTGTAAACACAACAGGAATAAGCCATTTTGGAAAATTATAAAATTAGCGAGCTCGCAAAAGAATTCGACATAACGACAAGGAGTATTCGCTTTTACGAAGACGAGGGTCTACTGCAGCCAGAACGGAAAGGCAGTATGCGAATTTACAATCGCAAGGATAAGATTCGTCTCAAACTGATTTTAAGAGGGAAGCGCTTAGGTTTTTCGCTCGCCGAAATACGCGAGCTATTTGAGTTGTACGACACACAACAAGGCGACGTCCAACTTACTGAAATGCTAAAGATTATTGATGAAAAAGAAGCGGTGCTTTTGCGCCAACTCGAAGATATCAAGAGTATGCTGGAAGATCTCGATACTGCTCGAGAACGCTGTGAACAAGCTTTAAGCACACGTAAAGTCAGCTAACTCCATGTGACGTCTTCGGGTATTTTACTCGGAACTATTCGCTCGGAGGCGTTATGTTATCCACCTACACCCCGCTCAATTTTGGGCTTGATGAATCTATTGATATGTTGCGTGATCACGTTCGCGGTTTCGCACATGAACACATCTCTCCACTCGCAGCACAAATCGATGAAGATAATAATTTTCCCAACCATCTCTGGCCGATGCTTGGAGAAATGGGGTTGTTGGGTGTCACCGTTGCAGAACAGTACGGTGGTGCTGATATGGGATACCTCGCACATGTCGTCGCTATGGAAGAAATCAGCCGTAGCTCTGCCTCTGTCGCTCTGAGCTATGGTGCTCATTCAAACCTCTGTGTGAATCAAATTTACCGTAATGGCAATACCGCACAAAAAGAAAAGTATCTACCTAAATTAGTTGATGGTTCCCATATAGGGGCTTTAGCGATGAGTGAGCCTAATGCAGGCTCTGATGTCGTCAGCATGCAGCTAAGGGCTGAGTTGGAAGGCGAATACTATCGTTTGAACGGCAGCAAAATGTGGATTACCAATGGCCCCGATGCTGATGTCGTCGTTGTTTACGCCAAAACCGCACCTGATCAAGGCTCAAAAGGGATCACCGCTTTTCTGGTTGAAAAAACGTTTGACGGTTTTAGTCATGCTCAAAAACTCGATAAATTGGGTATGCGTGGTTCCAATACCTGTGAGCTAGTCTTCAAAGACTGCATGGTTCCGGTCGAAAACGTACTTGGGGAAGTAAACCAAGGCGTTAAAGTATTGATGAGTGGTTTGGATTACGAGCGTGTCGTTCTCGCTGCTGGCCCTCTCGGTATTATGCAAGCTTGTCTAGATTTAGTCATACCCTATGTTCACGACCGCAAACAGTTCGGTCGATCAATTGGTGAATTCCAACTAGTTCAAGCAAAAGTCGCTGATATGTACACACGTACCAATGCTGCTCGTGCTTACCTTTATGCCGTTGCAAAAGCTTGCGACGCTGGCCAGACAACTCGAAAAGATGCGGCAGGTGTTATTTTGTACAATGCAGAGCTTGCCACCCAGATGTCGCTCGATGCAATTCAATTGCTCGGTGGAAACGGATATATCAACGAATACCCTGCAGGCAGATTGCTACGTGATGCCAAATTGTATGAGATCGGAGCCGGAACGTCAGAAATAAGACGTATGTTAATTGGCCGAGAATTATTTGAAGAAACACGCTAATTGAGGTTAAAAATGCCTGTAATCAAATCTAAATTAAAAACAGACACACCGCTCTATACCGAAAACTATTCAGCGATGTCCTCACTCGTCAATCAATTGAATTTTGATATTGCGAAAATCAAGATGGGAGGAGGAGAAAAGTCACAAGAGCGTCAACGTCGTAAAGGCAAGAACCCAGTACGCGAGCGGATTATCATGTTGCTCGATGACGGTAGCCCATTTTTAGAAGTGGGTATGTTTGCAGCGTGGAATGTTTACGATGATGATATTGCTTGTGCCGGAGCTGTAGCTGGTATTGGTGAAATTAGTGGTATCAACTGCATGATCATCGCCAATGACCCCTCGGTGAAAGGCGGAACCTATTACCCACTAACAGTTAAGAAGCACCTTCGTGCTCAAGAGATTGCCCAACGTTGTAAATTACCTTGTGTTTACCTAGTTGACTCAGGCGGTGCAAACTTGCCTCATCAAGCGGAAGTTTTTGCAGATAAAGACCATTTTGGCCGTATTTTCTTTAACCAAGCTCGAATGTCTGCAGATGGTATACCACAAATCGCCGTTGTGATGGGACCATGTACCGCAGGTGGTGCTTATATACCTGCAATGTCAGATGTCGCGATTATGGTCAAGCAGCAAGGAACTATATTCCTTGCTGGTCCACCTCTAGTTAAAGCTGCTACCGGTGAAATAGTCTCTGACGAAGAGTTAGGAGGTGCTGACGTCCACTGTCGAAAATCAGGAGTAGCGGACTATTATGCTGATAGTGAGCATCATGCAATGATGTTAGCAAGAGATGCGATAGCTAACACTAACCTGTTCAAAAATAAAATTGATGATGAAGAGTTCATCAATCCTCCTATCTATGATGCCAAAGAAATCTATGGTGTGGTCAATGCGAACTTGCGCTTATCGTTTGATGTCCGAGAAGTAATCGCTCGAATCGTTGATGGCTCTGAGTTTGATGAGTTTAAAGCCCTATTTGGCACTACTCTGGTATGTGGATTTGCCCGTATCGAAGGCAATTTAATCGGTATTATTGCCAACAATGGCATCTTATTTTCAGAATCTGCACAGAAAGGGGCACACTTCATCGAATTGTGTGCAAAAAGGAAAATTCCTTTGCTCTTTTTGCAAAATATCACTGGTTTCATGGTGGGCAAAAAGGTTGAGGAAGGTGGAATTGCCAAAAATGGTGCCAAGCTGGTAATGGCTGTTGCATGCGCCGATGTACCTAAATTTACGGTCATTATTGGCGGATCTTACGGAGCAGGCAACTATGGTATGTGCGGTCGGGCTTACGATCCGACCATGATGTGGATGTGGCCAAATGCTCGAATCTCGGTTATGGGAGGTGAGCAAGCGGCTGGTGTCCTTACTCAGGTCAAGAACCAAGTTTTAAAACGTGAGGGAAAACAATGGCCAGCAGCTGATGAGCAACGTTTTAAAGATGATATTCTTGACCTCTACGACACACAAGGTCACCCCTACTACGCAAGCGCCCGTTTATGGGATGATGGCATCATAGACCCTAAAGAAACACGAAGCGTTCTCGCCCATGCTCTACGTGCAGCCCTTAACGCCCCTATCCCGGAAAGCCAATTTGGCGTCTTTAGAATGTAAAGGAAAAAACGATGACAACGGATACGTCACCTTATTCTGTAGAATGTCGCATTGATTCAGATGGGATCGCGTCACTTATTATCAACCGCCCAGATCGTGCTAATGCTTTTAATGCGGAAACGATAAATGCACTAATTGCAGAGATCGAGAAACTCACTCACACCTCAGGAATCAGAGGACTACGACTAGAAGGAGTAGGCAAGAATTTCTCTGCAGGAGCCGACGCAGAGTGGATGCGCTCCATGGCATCTAAATCCATCGAAGAAAACCAGCAAGATGCAATGCAACTTGCTAACCTTCTGGATAAATTGGATAACTTTCCCAAACCTACTATGGCTATTGTTCAGGGAGCTGCCTTTGGTGGTGCTCTGGGCTTGGTGTGCTGCTGCGATATGGTCGTAGCACATACAGATGCCAAATTTTGCTTAAGCGAGGTGAAACTCGGTCTAGTTCCTGCAACCATTGCGCCCTATGTAATTAGAGCAATGGGAGTTCGCAATGCGCGTCGCTATATGCTTACAGCTGAACTAATTGATGCAGAAGTCGCAATGAAGTTACAAATTGTTCATCAAGTTCTAGAAAAAAACGATATTGAACAATATGTAAAGGGCTGGTTCAAATCGATCCTTAGCTTTGGGCCTCAAGCCCTTATTGAAACGAAAAAGCTATGTCTTGAATGCGATGGAAAAGAGATAGATGCCTCAATGCGCCAATACACAAGTGAGTTGATAGCAAAAATCAGAGCCTCGGAGGAAGGACAAGAGGGTTTGACTGCATTTTTAGAAAAACGCTTACCAAATTGGAGTTCTAACTAAAAATGATTCATATAGACAACGTCAATTCTTTACCCAAAGCTATCGATATTATCGAGGTAGGGCCGAGAGATGGCTTGCAAAATGAACAAGCCGTATCGACCAAGAGCAAGATTCAACTTGTTGATGCTCTCTCACTTTCAGGTCTTTTACACATAGAAACTGGTGCATTTGTTTCACCCAAGTACGTACCACAAATGGCTGATTCTATTGATGTATTTAACGGAATAAAGCGCTCCGACCATGTTGTTTACTCTGCTCTGACGCCAAACCGTAAAGGTCTTGAGGCTGCCATCGAAGCAAATGCGGATAGTGTTGCTATCTTTGCCTCTGCATCTGAAGGCTTTAGCCAACGTAACATCAATTGCTCCATCTCAGAGAGCTTGAATCGTTTTTCTGATGTTATCGAAGTTGCAGAACAATATGGCATCCCTGTGCGCGGCTATATTTCCTGCGTGACCGATTGCCCATATGATGGAAAAACGGACCCCAAAACCGTTGCAAGTCTAGCCAAAACACTTCTGGATATGGGTTGCTATGAAGTCTCGCTAGGCGATACGATTGGTACAGGTACACCAAATACTATTGCCAATATGCTTGACTCCGTACTTGGGTCGGTTGATCCGTTAAGCATCTCTGCCCATTTCCATGATACCTATGGTCAAGCGCTTGCGAATTTATATCAAGCACTTTGTATGGGAGTTACCAAAGTCGATTCCAGTGTTGCTGGGTTGGGTGGCTGTCCGTACGCTAGAGGGGCATCAGGTAATGTTGCAACCGAAGACGTACTCTACATGTGCAAAGGCCTCGGTATAGAAACGGGTATTGATCTCAAAGCGGTCGCTCAAGCAGGATGGGAAATCTGCAAACAGCTTAATAAACAGCCAAGCTCAAAGGTTTCTTGGGCTTTATATCAACAAGCACACTATTAATGCTAATAATTGACTTGGGTATATACCCAAGTCATTTTTAAACGTCTGCTGTCACAAAATCCAGAACATACTTAGAGCAAAACATTAAAAGTCTTCATATTCCGTTCGAGCGAGTCTCACCTCTACTAAGGTACACCCCGTTTTTTCCATTAATTCTGCTGCCGTTAAACTTGGGTCAGAACGAATCATCTCATGCAGTAACAGACTGCCCTGCCCTGTTTTATCATTGCAATTTAAGTATTGATGCAGTTTAACCAACACAAAGTCTTCGGTTTGATATAGCCCACCTAAAACTTTCAAAAGCGCCAAGAGATGACAACGCTCACCACTGAGCTGCCAGTTTCTTGACCGCCTAACCCTTTTCAAAATGCAGTTATGTTTTGCCGCGATTGATCGAATTTCACGAACCCTCTCTGAACCAATCTTTTGAACCAGAGACGGAAACGGGATAATAAGTTGCTCATCTGACATGACTTCTTTCATTTCCTCCATCCATAGCATTTTTATTCACAGACGCTTTTAGATGTTGTATGAACATCCCCACCTTTTTGGACTTAAATTCTCTTGAAGGATAAAAAGCATAGAGAACCAAATCTTCGGGTGTTTGCTCCATTTCAACTACTTCAAGAAGGCCTGAAGAGAGTTCGTTTTTACAAGATTCATACGCTAATATTGCAAATCCTAAACCCTGAACCGCAGCAGACTTCGCCATTTGTCCACTGTTGACTTTCAATACAGATCCTACTTTTTGTACTAAAGTGTTACCCATTTGGTCTCTAAATACCCAAGGATTACCGTGTAATGCCGTAAAACTGCTAATACAAGGACAATTAACTAATTCTTCACAAGTCATCAATTTAGGAAAGGTTTTCAAAACCTGAGGTGAAGCAACAACCACACTCTCAAAACGTATTATCTCATTGGCTATCCAGTTGCTGTCTACTAAACGACCTCTCTGAAAACTAATGATGACATCAAAACCGTCAACGAAGTCCTCTTTCGCGCTTAGGCTTGTCTCGCAACACAAGGAAAGTTCTGGATATTGTTTACAAAATGTAATAACTGCCTGACCAAGCTCTGGGATATCAGGGACTAAGATATTAAATTGCCCAGAGATTTCTGAAGAATATTTCGTCACATCCGAAAGCACGGCATCGAGTTGGCTCAGCAGTGGAACCGTCTTATTGTACAGTTGCTTCCCAGCTTCGGTAGCAGAGATCTTCCTTGTAGTCCTTTCAAACAACCTAATGCCCAAGCATTTTTCGAGCAAAGATATGTGACGACTTACATTGGAGGTAGGTAAGTTGAGAAATGAAGCTGAGCGTTTAAAACTCTTATTCTCATAGACACAATGAAAAGTTTTAAGCCACTTTTGTTCAACTTTTTCAATCATATTTGTCCCATTTCACTGGATTATGAAACCCAATATTACGTCTTTTTCGATGTGCTGAGTAAATTAAAATCGAGCCTCATAAAAAATAAAGGGGACAAACTCAATTGAATAAGATACTTAAAATAGATAAAACCATAATCACTTGTATTGTGGTGCATTTTTTCTTTGTGATCGAGCCTTTAATGATTATCCCATTAAGCACATCAATACTATTCGACCTCCATGTCAGCTACAGCAAAGCCGGTCTAATTTTAGCACTCTATACCATTGGAGCATGTATAGGTAGCCTTGTTTGTAACATAACAGCAAACGAAAGAATTGAACGACAAAAAATCATCTTATTTTTAGTGCTCAGTTCAACTTGCCTACTCATCACTTCATTTACCGAACAATTTTACATCTTTTTGATCATGCGGCTGCTGTCTGGTTTGTTTGGTGGGCTATTATCTGTCACTAATTTAAATTATTTAATTAGATGCTCTCGACCGAATCAAATAAAGAGAAATGTTGCTTGGGTACTCAGCACCTTTCCGCTCGCATTGGCAATAGGTGTACCATTCTGCCTAACGGTTAATTCTCATTTAGGTTGGCCATCCTGTTTTATGTTCTTAGCCATGTTTTTGTGTATTTTATCTGTTTTATTTCCCCAAAGTACACCAGAAATAGTGAGCAACAAAGCATCACCAGAGAGCAAGGATTGCCACCTCAAAATACCTTTAGAAAAAAACTCAATAACATTCATATCTGCCATTTTGACATTAGCAACTGCTGTGTTTGGTACATTCCTTATCGCAACACAGTTTCCCGTCATGCTCATGATCAATTTCGCAATGAGCAACCAAGCATTATCTGGATATTATCTCATCTCGGGAGTTGGAGCATTTATTGCTATGAACATATATGCCAAGTTATCTTTTGAACGGAAAAGAGTCAGTGTTGTTATTTTTCTACTCACAATTTCTATGATTATATTGAGCTGTATAGGTTTTAAAACTAGCATCTCCAATATCGCAGGATACTGTTTTGTCATTTTTATCATCTCAAGTTCATCTAGAACGTTGATCATAAATACAGAGCTAATTGCTGGCTTAACAGCAGAGCAAAGAGCCAAATTCACGAAAGTACAAAGTACAATACAGAACTCAGCAATAAGCGCTGCAGGACTGGTCTCCACGCTACTTTGTAAAGAAACAACTCTTGATGGCTTTAATTATGATCCGTTAGTCTTTGTCGCTTCATTAGTGATGGTATCAACTCCTTTTATTTGGTTGATTTTTTGTCTTAAGTCAGACAGAAAAGAAAAAAGCATCCATGAATATGGATAGAGTTTACTCTTAATGGAGATGAAGCCCGGTTTTCTAGATGAAGGGCTTCTGGCTGCTGATTTCGGTCAAAATATCAGTTAATTGATCGCTGAATGAGTTTTCTTGGGATCAGGGTTGAACCAAGCTGATTTTTTCCCTTGGCACCGCTAAGAGCCAAGTCCATCGCTGACTGCGCAATTAACTCAAATTGTTGAGGAAGAGAGTTGACTTGAAAGGGTAGAAAATCCAATAACCGATTATCACCAAAAGTTGCGAGTCGAATCTTATTCATTAACTCAGGTTTTTCTAACATTACATCCAATACACCCTCTAATAACGTAAAAGACGTGGTGATAAGGGCATCTGGCAACAAGTCAGAACGAACCCAAGTTTCAAAGACTTTCTTTCCCTCTTCTCTCGAAAAGTTCTGACCGTAATTTATTTTTAGCTGTTTGCCTTTTTCGTGACATGCAGAACGAAAGCCTTCTTCACGATGTTTTGAAATGGGTAAGTCTTGAATGGCACCGATCATACCCACAGAACGAATCTCCGCAGCAAAAACCGAACATGTTAAATCGAAAGCCGCTTGAAAATCTTCGCTGATCACACAACTGAAGTGCCCAGTGTTCATCGGTCGGTCCAATCCAACAACAAGGGTACCCGAGTTCTTTAATTCTACATAATAGCCATCATTCTCGGCCATGCAGCTCGCAACCATCAATGCGTCAACTTTACGACTCACTAAAGCTTCAGCAACCTCTCTCTCGGTTTCCGGGCAATCATCAGAACATCCGATTAAAATTTGATAGTCCGCGTCCCTCGCTTTTTTCTCTATAAGCTTCGCAAGCCGAGCATAACTATTATTTTCTAAATCAGGGATAATAAGGCCCAGAGATCGCGAACTCCCCGCTCTCAGTGAAGAAGCCGCCATATTAGGCTTGAAATTATGCTCTTTTACCACTGCATTGACTTTTTCTTGGGTTTTATTGCTTATCCGATATTGTTTTGCCTTACCATTAATTACATAACTTGCCGTTGTTTTCGATACACCAGCCAACTTTGCTATTTCGTCTAATGTCATATAACAAGCCCTATTTTGTGCGCTAGATCATATTAACAATCTATTATTTTTCTTGTGAGTTGAATTATATGCTGAATCGATTCACTATCAACAGCTGAATTGGTTCAGCAAATTTAAAATTGTAACTATTCATTGCATTAACATACAAATATGAATGGAGATTTTAGGTGTGCCGCCAAAAAGCCAGATTCGATTGGCAAATATATGACATTTTTAACTAATTATGTCTCGGAAAATGATTGAGTTATCAGCGAGTGCTTATCAGGACTCCAAGTCTCTCAACTATGTAGCGCAACCTTTGATTAGGAGAGTCGTCGTGCTTGATATTAATAAACGTGACATCAGTTTTGCTCAGACTGCTAAAAACAAGACAGATGCCCTAACAATGATTGTCCACGACCTCATAAGCAAAGGTTGTGTAGACTCTGGTTACTTAAAGGGCGTTTTCCAAAGGGAGGCACAAAGCTCTACCTATCTTGGACATGGCATAGCCATACCACATGGCACTGTTGAGACTAGAAGCAAAGTCAACAAAACAGGGCTTTCTATTTTTCACTTTGCTGATGGCATTGATTGGGACAACGGACAAACGGTTCATCTAGTCATAGGTATTGCAGCAAAGTCAGATGAGCACTTGGATATATTAAAAAGACTGACCCATTTACTCAGCGATAAAGACATTGACAACAACATTGCTAATCTGGAAAACATAGAGCAGATTGTTGAACTTTTAAGTCCAACACCGCAGTGTAAAGCGGAGTGCAATCCCTCATTGATCAAACTCAATTTTCCTGCCAGTGATATGGTGCAGATAACTGCAGTCGCTGGGGGGCTGCTCAAAAATGCAGGTCATGTAGGGTCAGGGACTTTAACCGATATGATAACTCAAGAACCAATTCATTTGGGTAAAGGGCTCTGGTTAGTAAGTAGCAGTAAACAGGTAACATACACTGCAGTATCAGTGGTGACTACCGCAAATGATTGCCAGTATGACAATCATAAAGTTAAAGGATTAATAGCCATTGCTGCATGTAATCAGACCCACGTCCCTATTCTAGAAAATATCTCACAATGGCTATTTGAGGGCCAGCACGCAGACTTATTTAACTTATCAACGGATGAGATCATTGAGAAACTTACAGGGGACAAGTTAACTACTGTCTCTGAAGACATGGATCATAACGAAATATTCACGATTCACAATGCACATGGATTGCATGCGAGACCAAGTGCTGTTCTTGTCGCCGAGGCTAAAAAGTTTGAAGCGACTATTCTAGTTTCTAACCTCAACGGTAGCGAAAAAGTCGTCAATGCAAAAAGTTTAATGAAAGTAATTACATTGGGAGTGAAATGTGGCCACCAACTTAAATTTTCAGCACAAGGCCCTGATTCAAAGCAAGCAATTCTCTCGATCGGCGCTGTGATCAAAGCCGGATTAGGCGAACATTAGGAACAAATTCATGACTCAAAAAAATCGAGTAGTAACTATCACGCTTAATCCCGCTTACGATATGACTGGGGCACTCGCTGATCTCAAATTAGGTCAGGTCAATCAAATTCAAACTGGGCAGATAAATCCTGCAGGTAAAGGTATCAATGTTGCCAGAGTGCTTTCTGATTTGGGCGCACAGGTTACGGTGACTGGCTTTATGGGCGCTGATAATTCCGCTTCATTTGAGCAACTTTTCCAAGATATCAATGCTCAAGATCAATTTGTCCGAATTCCAGGAGTTACAAGAACTAACGTCAAACTTGTCGAAAAAAACAAGCGTGTAAGTGACATTAACTTTCCAGGAATACACGTGACCACTGATGATGTTGATAAGCTTGAAATAACCCTGTTTAAGTTAGCTAAAACTCATGACTATTTTGTTCTTGCAGGGAGTATTCCACCTGGATTTCCGCCAGAAAGGTGCACTGCTTGGATCGAAAAACTACAGCGTCTTGGTAAAAAAGTCTTTTTCGATAGTAGTTCTGACGCATTAAAAGCTGGAATTGTATCTAAACCTTGGTTTATCAAACCCAATATCGATGAACTAAGTCAGCTCATGGGTCAACAGTTTAACTCTGTTGAAGAATGTTACTCTGTGATTACATCCCCTAACTTAATAAATATTGAAAATATTGTCGTTTCATTGGGAGAACAGGGAGTTATTTGGCTTAACCAGGGGCAAATCCTGCGTGCTGTTCCTCCCAAAATGAATGTTATTAGTACGGTGGGGGCTGGTGACACCTTTGTTGCAGGCTTCTGCTGGGGAGTAATGCAAGAGATGCCAAAACATGACTTGCTACGATTCGCCACCGCCCTCTCTGCTCTAGCCGTTACAAAGATTAACGTTGGGTTGGACAATAGCAAAAACCAATCTCAAATCGAAAGCAAAACGACAGTGACCGAATACGATATTGCATGCCACCAACTCAATCCAGACAAGCGAGGGGAAATTCGATGAATATTGCCATAGTCACTGCATGCCAAAGCGGAGTAGCCACTGGTTTTATCGCGGCTAATTTACTCAATAAAGCGTCGACAAACTTGGGCTGGAAAGTGACCACCGAGTGTCAATCTGACATCATCGCACATTCAGCCCTTTCTCAAAGTGACATCACCGATGCCGATTTCATCATTGTTGCTTCTGACAATCCAATAGACCTACAACGATTTATAGGTAAACGTGTCTACCAAACTTCAATTAATAACGTAATTTCAAATTTTAACGACCTGCTAAACAGTGCTTACTCTAATGCTCATGTTCTATGTGAGGATGATGTACAGATTGACGAATCAACTCCAGATAACTCCAAGAATATAGTCGCAATTACAGCTTGCCCTACCGGGGTAGCGCATACTTTCATGGCCGCAGAGGCCTTAGAAAATGAAGCTAAAAAACGCGGTTACTTTATAAAAGTAGAAACTCGCGGCTCAGTCGGCGCTAAAAATAAACTGAGTACAGAAGAAGTTGCTGCCGCAGATTTGGTTATTGTGGCGGCAGATATTGACGTTCCTTTAGATCGATTTGAAGGAAAAAACGTATACCTAACTCAAACTGGCGCAGCTGTTAAAAGAACAAGCGAAGAATTTGACCGCGCACTCAGTGAAGCGGCACCATATCATGGTGCAAACACTGTACAGTTAAAAACATCTGAAGAAAAAAAAGGGATTTATCAACATCTGATGAATGGGGTTTCACACATGTTACCTATGGTGGTGGCAGGTGGGCTTATCATCGCTTTATCTTTTGTCTTTGGCATCCAAGCGTTTGAGGAAAAGGGAACGTTAGCTGCCAGTTTGATGGATATAGGTGGCGGCGCAGCATTTAAACTCATGATCCCGGTTCTCTCAGGCTTCATAGCCTTCTCAATCGCTGATAGACCTGGGCTTGCACCTGGGCTGGTAGGAGGCATGTTAGCAAGTTCTATAGGTGCTGGATTCTTAGGTGGAATAGCCGCAGGATTTATCGCAGGTTATTGTGCAAAGCTACTCGCACAAAAATTAAGCCTGCCACAATCAATGGAAGCTCTCAAACCGATACTCATTATCCCATTTATAGCAACGCTATTAACTGGCCTTATAATGATATATATCGTTGGGGAGCCGATATCTAGTGTGATGAGTCTTCTCACCGATTTTTTGAATAATATGGGCACAGAAAGTGCTATATTCCTCGGCTTAGTTCTTGGCGGCATGATGTGTTTTGACCTTGGTGGTCCAGTAAACAAGACGGCTTACGCTTTTGGTGTAGGGCTTCTAACATCACAATCTTATGCTCCTATGGCGGCGATTATGGCAGCTGGAATGGTGCCTGCACTTGGAATGGGTGCAGCAACATTTTTTGCAAAACACAAATTCGATGATAGTGAACGTGAAGCAGGCAAAGCCTCTTTTGTGCTCGGACTTTGCTTTATCTCCGAAGGAGCTATCCCCTTCGCTGCCAAAGATCCAATGCGTGTTCTTCCGTCTTGTATACTAGGTGGAGCGGTAACTGGTGCTCTATCAATGTTGTGCGGTGCCAAGTTGGTGGCACCACACGGTGGCCTCTTTGTACTACTTATTCCAAATGCAATTTCACCCATCGGTCTGTACGTCCTCTCAATAATTACTGGTACCGTTATAACTGGTATTTGCTATGCGACATTAAAAACAAGAAAAACGCTATCAAATATTTAAACAAACCTTTTAAAAAATCTTTGATCTAGTCATATTGGCTCGGCATTTGCCGCCTCCTCTTGCAACGGCTTGAGGAGGTTTTTTTATTAAATTCCTTCCTTTTTTAAACTTAACTAATTATAAAAAAGACAATAAAACACATATAACAACTTGATAAATATATGGATTTTTAAAAAAATAACTTTTTTGCAACATAAAGATAAGTTAGTATTTCAACCTTCTTCATTTCAGACAATTAAATCTCATAACGTTTTTAATGCGTTATAAAAAAGGAATTTTTAATGATAAAAAAAATACTTATTCCAGCACTTTTTTCATCACTAGTATCATGGAATATAAATGCCGCAGAAATGGAAAAAATACACTTTCTCATTCCAGGCGGCGCCGGAGGCGGATGGGACATGACAGCAAGGGGGACAGGAGATGCTCTACTTAAGTCTGACCTCGTCGACAATGTTTCATTCCAGAACCTCTCAGGTGGTGGCGGCGGTAAAGCAATTTCCCACTTGATAGAGACGGCTCAACGTCAACCAAATACACTGATGGTCAATTCGACTCCGATAGTTGTCCGCTCTCTGACTGGAGTTTTCCCTCAGTCTTTTCGTGATTTAACACCAGTTGCCGCGACAATTGCAGACTATGGGGCTATCGTTACCTCTGCAGATTCAGCTTACAAAAGTTGGCAAGATGTTGTTGACGCATTTAAACAAAACCCTCGTAAGGTAAAGGTTGCTGGCGGATCTGCTAAGGGAAGTTTAGACCACCTTGTTGCTGCAGCGGCATTTAAAGGTCAAGGGTTTGATCCTAAAGCTGTCCGTTACATTGCCTATGGTGACAGCAGTAAAGCAACTGCTGCATTACTGTCAAATGAAACCCCTCTACTGTCAACAGGGCTTGGTGAAGTATTAGAAATGTCTAAATCAGGACAAGTTAAAATCTTAGCGGTCACTGCACCTAAAAGGCTTACTGCAGCGCCTGATGTACCAACTCTTACTGAATTCGGAAACCCAACAGTTTTCGCTAACTGGCGAGGCTTCTTCGCGGCCCCCGGCACACCACAAAAGAAAATAGCGCAATACAACGAGGTGCTGGAAAAAATGTATCAGAAGCCTGAATGGGTCAAAGTTCGTGATAGAAATGGTTGGATAGACAACTATAAGCCCAATAAAGAATTTAATCTCTTTTTAGAAGATCAAGAGAAACAAATGGGTGCATTAATGCAAGAGCTCGGATTTCTATAATATTGCTCCAACTGTTCCAAGATGATTAATTAAAAAGCGACGCACAGAACTTTCATTTTAAAAAAAGAGAGTAGCCCTTTGACGTTGGGCACTCTCTACACATTGGAAACAGAAATGTCCTCTCTAGTTTTAAATACTGACCGAATTGCCGGACTCATTTTACTCGCCTTCTGTTTGGCATATGGGTATGAGGCTGCGCTGATTACCAGTCTACCAAGCGATGAATATGAATCCTTCACCTCTAAGACTATGCCCTATTTGCTTTCTTTTTTTGGGACAGTCCTATCACTTATATTGATCGTTACTTCCAAACCACATTTAGACAATAAGCAAAAGCAGAATAAACATTGGCTGTTGCTGCTTTCATTTTTGCTCTTAATAGCTTCGTACGCTCTAGGGCTAAAATACCTTGGCTTTGTCCTTGCCACAGGACTTTTTTTATTTTTCGGCATCTATCTGCTGGGCGAACGAAGGAAACGTCTTCTCTTTGGTGTACCCCTACCTTTCACGATCATATTTTATTTTGTTCTCACGAAGGGGCTAGATATTTATCTCGAACCGGGTTACTTGCAATCGATATTTGGAGGTAACTAGTATGTTAGAGGGAATAATAACTGGCCTTGCAACAGCTGTAATGCCCATAAATCTGATAATGGTTATCGTCGGCTGTTTTGTCGGAACTCTAATTGGAATGCTTCCTGGTTTGGGACCAATTTCGGCTATTGCATTGATGATACCCATCACCTATGGGATAGAACCCTCATCGGGTTTAATATTAATGGCTGGCGTCTATTATGGTGCAGTATTCGGAGGCTCAACTTCCTCTATATTGATTAATGCACCAGGGTGTTCAGCAACCGTTGTGACTGCTTTTGATGGCTACCCAATGGCTCAAAAAGGAAATGCTGGTAAAGCGTTAGCTCTAGCCGCCTATTCTTCTTTTATCGGAGGCACGCTTTCAGCCATAATGTTACTTTTGGCAGCACCGGTACTTGCTAAGGTTTCTTTGAGTTTCCAATCCTCTGATTACTTTGCTCTAATGTTGCTTGGTTTATCTGCTGTCGCTGCTTTTGCCGGAAAAGGCCAGAGAATTAAAGCATGGCTGATGACTATTGTCGGCTTGATGCTTTCTACCGTTGGCATAGACAAAGGGGTTGGTGTCGAAAGGTTCACTTTTGGTATAAACGACTTAATGGATGGATTTAGCTTTTTATTGGTCGCAATGGCAACCTTCGCCCTCGGTGAAACTTTGTTAGGCATTTTGTCGCCTGAGACTCCTGCATCCAATGAGCAAAAGAACGATGAAATCGGTAGTATGAAAGTTACCAAAGAAGAGTTTAAAGAACTCGCCCCCGTCTCGATACGCTCATCAATCATCGGGTTCTTCACAGGCGTCCTGCCCGGTGCAGGTGCTACCATTGCGGCTTTTCTGAGTTATGGCCTAGAAAGAAGTATCGCCCCCAAGGATAAGCAAGCACAGTTCGGTAAAGGAAGCATTAGAGGTCTTGTTGCTCCTGAGTCAGCAAATAACGCCGCTTCCAACGGCTCTTTTGTCCCATTATTAACCTTAGGGATCCCGGGGTCAGGAACAACCGCAATTATGCTGGGTGCGTTAATTGCCTTCGGTGTGCAGCCTGGGCCCAGACTGTTTGCAGATAACCCTGAGGTTTTTTGGTCTGTCATTATTTCAATGTATTTAGGTAATATTGTATTAGTAATACTAAACCTACCGCTAATACCTTATATATCGAAGTTGCTTGCTATACCGAGAACAATCTTATTACCTATGATTTTATTTTTCTCTATTACGGGCGTCTACCTCGTCTCATTTAATACTATCGATATATACATAATGCTAGCCTTTGCGATTAGTGCCATTGCACTTCGCCTTGCTTGCTTTCCGTTGGCTCCATTGTTACTGGGATTTATCCTAGGCGGCCCAATGGAAGAAAACCTTGGTCGAGCCCTCATGATCTCTGATGGCGAACTGAGCTTTCTATGGCAACGTCCACTCACATTCGCATTTTTGTTGGTCGCAGTTGCCGTCGTCTTGGTTCCAATAATAACGACAAGATTCAAAACATCAGGTCAGAAGAACACAATATTAACGGAATAAGCTCAATGTTTGACCTTTAAGTAACAGGCATAAGAGCAACCTTCTACAATCTGTACCCAGAGTATTGTTTTCACTTTGGTATAGGTAAGAAAAATAAAAAATTAGAGGCAAAAAAATGAGAATAAATCGAACAATACTGATTTCGTTATTTTTTACACTTTCTTTTTCAAGCTTAGCGAGCACCGCAGAACTGAAAAATATTCATTTCCTTATTCCCGGGAGCCTGGGTGGAGGCTGGGATATGACAGCTCGAAATACTGGAGAAGTCCTAGTTAAGTCTGGTCTAGTAGATAATGTATCCTATGAAAACGTGCTTGGCGGTGGGGGAGCAAAAGCCATTTCTCACCTGATTGAGACGGCCGAAACTCAGCAAGATACACTAATGGTTAGCTCAACTCCTATCGTGATTCGAGCCCTGACTGGGTTATTCCCTCAATCATTCCATGCACTCACACCAGTAGCCGCAACAATTTCTGATTATGGTGCTGTCGTCACTGCGAACAGCTCAAGGTTTAAAACATGGCAAGACGTCATTGAGGAGTTTAAAGTCAATCCTAAAAACCTCAAGATAGCAGGTGGTTCAGCAAGAGGCAGCATGGATCACCTTGTTGTCGCGGCGGTATTCAAAGGTCATGGCTTTGACCCAATCACTGTTCCCTATGTGGGTGTAGATGATAGTGCCAAAGCCGTCGGCCAACTACTGTCAGGAGAAGCCGATCTACTCTCAACGGGGCTCGGAGAAGTTTTAAGTATGTATCATGCTGGTCAAGTAAGGATCCTGGGAATAACAGCACCAAAAAGGGTACCCGAGGCACCTGATGTCCCCACATTTACAGAACTAGGTAGCCCAACTGTGTTTAATAATTGGCGTGGATTCTTCGCTGCACCGGGAATATCGAAAGAAAAAATTCAGCGATACAACCGGCTTTTCAAAAAAATGTACAACACCGTAGAATGGGCAGAAGTTCGAGAAAGAAATGGCTGGACTAACGATTACAAACCTCACCAAGAGTTTGCCCAATTTTTGGAAGACCAGCGCAGAGGATCACTGATGAAAACGTTACAGCTTTAGTCATGCTCGCCACAGATAGGACTGCACTATAAACGCTCAGCCACCGTTCTCTAACCAACTAGAGCTACCATGGGTAACATTCCTTACCCATGGTTCCTAAAAGACATAGGCAATGCCAATATTTGCCGATGTATAGACGCCACGCCTTATAATAGGGCTTTTAGCAATATCACCATCAAGATTGGTATACCTCACTCCCCCAACTAACCGAATATTAGAAGTGAGGTAAGCATAACCACTCAATCCAGCAAAATACTGACCATTCCAACCCGCATCAAATGACTCAAAACGAGTTCGAGCAGCTTCTTGTTGTGAGACGCCATAAAGATGGTTATTAAGGCGCTTGCTGTTATAGCTGTAACCTATTGAGGGTGTCATCCCCCATGGCCCTTGTCGGATAGGTACACGCCACGCTGCCTCTGCGTACAATCCATCATGAGTAGAACCGATATCAGTACCTGCGGTAACCTCGAACATCCCAACAGAAGAGAGAAATTGATAACTTACCCCACCCAATACGGATGCTTTTCGTTCATCTAGCTTCTGCATATCAACATCTGTTGAATCTTCTGGCTTTAAGGTCCTGGGATCGTAGCGCGCTCTTAATACTAAGTTTTGTGTACTGCCTTTCGGAAAAATACGATACCCGATCCCGAATCCACGTAGAAAAAGATGTTCCCCTTCATAACCAATCACAGGAATCACAGTTCGATTCGAAGGCGTATCATTATATACCGCAGGAGAATATGAGGCTGCTACACCAAGCGACCATTCTGAACCTTTGGCCAAGGTATCACTAGAAACACTCACAAAAGCAATAAGAATAGCGGCATTGATTCGATGACTCGTCATTTTTAATATCATAAATATCAATCCATTGAAGTAAGCAGAATCAAATTAGCATATCGCTTTGAATTTATCCCATAGTATTTATTACTTTGTTAAGGCGGTAGTCAATCAGAAATAAATTAAGTAAGTGAGTAAATTAAGGACATATAGGGTCACCTCGCAGATTGCAAGGTGACCATATGTATCCTGAATGATTTTAAAATGTGAAGCGAAACGGAACCAGCATACTAAAAATTGTCAGCTTGACTTGCTTTGTTATACGTAATTAACGCAATTTTTCCAGTATGTTACATCTTCTAAAATAACTTGATTACCCCAGCCACCATTATCTGAAAATTTAGAAAACTTGAATGGAGTTAAATTCGGTAGATCTTGAACAGAAGATTGTTCTATTACAATGTTTAGGGAATTTAAGGATTGTTCGTTTTCACAACCGCTCCAGAAACTACCCCACAGAATTTCTACAATTCCACCTATAATTTTACGAAACCTAGATTCATTTACACGGGATTCAGACAAAAGCAGATTCAACTCGGAGTTCACATCATCACCAATACCGTAGTGTACTAAAAATGGCTTAGAGGATTCCCACAGAGTAAATTGTTCTGGTCCGTCGATGAGAGGCCACTCCCATAAATAATTTGTAAACTCATTTATTAAAGGGCTACTCAATGAATTTTCTGCACAGAAGCCATCAAATACTTTTAAAGCTATTGCCACTCTCGCCGTTAACGACAATTCACTGCATTTTTCAAGATATGTAACCATAGTTTCCTCTACGTATAACATTTTATTAGTTCGCATGCACGTTTATGTCGTTGGCCTGTAAAAACACGCACCTTAACTATTTGAATTATTTGAAGATATGTGCCCTAAATAATTTTTGCTCCAGCACTTGTTGTCAAAACACTTTACCAAAGACTAGAGAGTCAGCCTCGCCAAAGTTTCACCATCACTGTTTTTACCATACTCTTCGAAACCAAGACTTAAATAAAGCGCCTTTGCAACCGTGTTATCTGGACAATAAACGATGTGGATTGCTTTAGGTCGATTCTTCTCTATTTCATTTAGCAGTGACTCCATTAACTTTCGTCCATAACCATTTCCTTGGTATGATTTGTCTACCATAACTCTGGGAATGTAATATTCACCGGGCTTCTGCTCCTTCATCCACGATGCATTTACCCACTCGGTGTACATTGCAAACCCTACAATCTTGCCATCAACCATTGCTGCTCTTGTTTGATAGTCAGGATTAACTGATGACTCAGCGATTGAAAATGCATTTGAAGAAACAAAACCGATTTGATCATCCTTAAGTTTTAAACGAAGAACATCGTAGATATTGTGCTTTGTAATACTGATTAGTTCCACTATCCGTCCTTTGAAGTCCTTTCTATACGCCAACACTTTTTATGCTGCACATGCCCATCTCTGATGATGAGATAATGCCTTTTATATTTATAAATTTCAATTAATAATCAATATGATAGCATTTCAGCTGGGGAGAGCTCATATCTAGGTTGTGAATGGAATGAATGGTTTAGGAGATATTGGGAAAATAACGGAGTACAATAGAAAAATAAGCAAAAGATTTGAGGGTAAATGCTGTGAAAAATGATGCGATATGGTAATGAATCGAAGTCTTCTAAATTTAGAGTGTATCTAACGGACCAGAAGGAAGAATTGGAGCGTACTGCGGGAATCGAACCCGCATCATCAGCTTGGAAGGCTGAGGTAATAGCCATTATACGAAGTACGCAAATTTTAGTGCGTTGCATATTTAGCAACTGGAGCGTGCAGCGGGAATCGAACCCGCATCATCAGCTTGGAAGGCTGAGGTAATAGCCATTATACGATGCACGCACATCGTGAAGACGCTGTTAATATGCCACACCCAACTGAAAAGAAAAGCCTTTTTTTACTATTTCACGCTCAAGTGGCGAACTTGCAATCAATTTACAGTTTGAACGACGGTTTTACATACAATTTCGCGAATAAAGGTTGAGAAAACCCAACCTTTACCTTTAGTACGAAAAGCCACATCGCCAAAAAAGAGAGTCTTACTGTACTCTAAAACGGTTCATTTCTTCACTGAGCGCGGTGACCTGATGTTGTACCTGCTTAGATACCCCAGCCGATGACTGAGATAAGTTTGATACATCATCCACAGACTCGACCACTTGATTCATTAGTTGTTGGATCTCATTAGTCGCTTGCGACTGAGACTGTGCTGAGGTCAAAAGATCTTGCATCTGCTGATTAAGCATCTCAATCTGCGTCGTGGTCGAGTTTAAAGTACCATAGGCTTGTTCGGTGTGCGCTGCTCCCTCACCCGCCAATGTCTTACTTTTATCGATTTCTTTTACCACCGACCTTGTAGAGGTTTGAATAGCATGAACAATGTTATTGATTTCGGTAGTGGATTCAGTCGTTCTCATTGCAAGCAAACGAACCTCATCAGCAACCACTGCAAATCCACGCCCATAGTCCCCAGCTCGGGCAGCTTCTATCGCGGCATTAAGAGCTAATAGGTTGGTCTGCTCCGCCAGGCCCTCAATCACTTCAGTAACACGACCAATGGACTCACTCTCTTTGCTCAGCTTTGTTACTTCATTACTGGCCTGCTCAATCGTGGCATGGAGCAAATCCACCGTCTTTTTATTACGGTCAAGCGCATCTGAGCCGATTGCGATTTGTTGCTTAGACTCAATTAGATTCGCCACCGACTGCTCTGCTTGTACGGCTGTATCAGTTGCAGAGTAGCTTACATCTGTCACTTGTTGCCCCACTAACGCAATGGCGTCACGCTGGTTTTCAACTTGGTTGACGGTAATCGAGCTTGCATCAATTAATGAGCGCATGCTATCAACAACTGTTGTGGCTTTGGTATTCACACCTTGGACAATATTTGCCAACTCTTCATTCATACGATTAATGGAATGAGTTAAAGTCGCCAACTCATCAGAGCCTTTCACTTCAAGTTTTTCCTGTGAAATATCACCATCTGCAATAGATTCTGCTCTTTGCGACACAATCGCAATACGACGTCCAATATTTCGGCCCATAAAGTGCGCAATAGAGACAGCAACGATAACCACAACGGCGATTGAGACAATAATAACGCCGATCACCTGTTGTACTGCCGAAAATATCCCTTGGCCGCTAGAGTCTGCCAACTTTTGCTGTGTTGCTATCATAGTATCGAGCACACCATCAAGTGCTAACACAGCTGGCACCAGTTTGTTTTCCATTTCTTGATTCGCTAAGTTCCAATCTCTTGCAAGACGCAGTTTTACCACTTGTTCGGCAAGGGGCAAATACAAACTCTGCATTTCTTTAAACAATTCCCATAACCCTTGATTGCTAGACGATAGTAAATTTATTTTTGCATCAATTTCAGCGACGGACTTAGCGTGTGACTTGAGAAAATCTTGATATTTATCAATATGCTCTTGCTTACCATAAATAAGAAAATCTCGCATTGAGGCGAGTGCATTAGCTAAAGAAGTATAACTATCAGCATACAATCTAAATAAGCGCTTACGCTCTCCCCCATCTTTATTACTCGCTTCATCGTCAATAAGACCTTGCAATTGATCGAGCGCAACCTCTGCGATGGGTGCTGCTTCATCGATAAACAGCGCGTGAGCAGGTAAATTCTCATTGGTGTGGCTCAAAGTAACAATTTTTTCTATTGAAGCCATAGCTCTGTCCCACTCTTGAGTGAGATTTTGATGATCTTGCGCTGTGATTAAAGGCTTCATTACCAACATCCTACGCGCCACTTTTTCTAAAGCGGTATCGAGCTCATTTTTTTGTTTAGTCTTAGAGGGCTCACTTGCGGCTAAAATCATATAAGCGCGTAATGATGAAACGGTTTCGTGGATAGATTGTTGAAGAGAACGCCCTGCATCAACGGTAGGTAAATCTCTTGTTAATAATGAGGTTGTCTTGACCTCGACAGTCTCTAAACTCCGATAGATAAAAAGGGCAGAAACGATAAAAAGTACCGCAAGCGACAGAAAACTAAGCTGTAACTTTCCTGATATCGTCAGCTTCATTATTCACCTCCTGTATTAAAACTGCGACTACTATAACCAGACAAATCAATAATGTTAACTACTTGTAATAAATAACAATTCAGATAAGTCACAAAATCGTCATTGAACGACTTTGACACTTTTCGTCATCATATGTGCTCATTCACTTTATTTTTGGGCAAATAATCACCAGAAAAATTAAAATGGATGAAAAGCTCAAACTATTAAATATCAATTAAACATAAACTTAAGAATAAAATTGCTATAAAAGAGCAATATTACAGGTAAAGTCACCACATTCAGGTGACCAATACAGTGCGATTAAGAAGTGTTCACTAGATCATACTTTGGACTAAAGAACTTGCCTGCTTATAGATAAAATGAATAATAAGCCCGTTACATAATTGCAACAAACACAACATTATACGAATAACACTTACATGAACGAATAACTACAGGCAGGAAAAGCATGAAAGAGCGAATTTCGCTTGCTTTATTAGCGAGTCTTTATGCAGGTAATGCTGCAGCGTCCAATCTGGATGATAAGATAAACGAGGTCATAGCCCCTATCGTCAACCCATTTGTAGGAATGATTTTTTCGACCATTCCTTTCCCTTTTACCGACGTACAGGTGCCTTGGATTGTTTTATGGTTGGTCATTGCAGCGTCATTTTTTACTTTTTATCTCGGATTTATTAATGTTCGCGGCTTTAAGCATGCGGTCCAATTAGTCTCTGGCAAATTCTCAGATCCTAAAGCAAAAGAAGATGGTGAAGTTTCTCATTTCCAAGCACTCACCACAGCCCTTTCTGGCACAGTGGGACTCGGAAATATCGCAGGGGTTGCCGTCGCTGTATCCATAGGCGGTGCTGGTGCGACTTTCTGGATGATACTGGCTGGCCTTCTGGGTATGTCGAGTAAGTTCGTCGAGTGTGCGCTCGGGGTAAAATATCGTAATACCAATCCTGACGGCTCAGTCTCAGGTGGTCCAATGTACTACCTAAGCAAAGGATTAGCCAAACGCGGAAACGCGGCTTTTGGGCGTACTCTAGCTGTACTATTTTCGATTTTTGCCATTGGTGGATCTCTTGGCGGCGGTAATATGTTCCAAGCTAACCAAGCTTTTAAGCAAGTTGTAAGTGTCACAGGCGGTGACGCATCATTCTTTGCTGATAAAGGATGGTTGTTCGGTCTTATCCTTGCTGTCATCGTTGGCATTGTGATAATCGGTGGTATTAAATCTATCGCAAAAGTTACCGAAAAAGTGGTTCCATTTATGGCCACCATTTATGTAGGTGCCGCCTTAATCATTATTTTAATGAACTTTGATCGTATTGATGACGCATTCAGCGCAATCTTTAACGGAGCGTTCACAGGTGAAGGTATCGCGGGTGGTGTCATTGGTGTTCTAATCCAAGGCTTCAAACGTGCAGCTTTCTCAAACGAAGCGGGTGTGGGTTCTGCAGCTATTGCTCACGCAGCAGTAAAAACCAAAGAGCCAATGTCGGAAGGCTTCGTATCTTTACTTGAACCTTTTATTGATACGGTCGTAATTTGTACCATGACAGCCCTTGTTATCATCATTACAGGCTATTTAGATACAGATACTGGTCTTGCAGGTGTTGAGCTCACATCAGCAGCCTTTGGTAGTGCCATCAACTGGTTCCCATACATCTTAGCAATTGCGGTTGTACTATTCGCTTTTTCAACGATGATCTCATGGTCTTACTACGGTCTAAAAGCTTGGACTTATCTATTCGGTGAGGGGAAAACAGCAGAGCTGGTTTTCAAAGTTATGTTCTGTATCTTCGTCATCATAGGCGCAGCAATGAACCTTGGCCCTGTTATTGATTTCTCAGACGCGATGATCTTCGCTATGGCCTTGGTTAACATTGTTGGTCTTTACATTCTGGTTCCTGAAGTTAAACGTGACCTAGCTGATTACCTAGAGCGATTCAATGCTGGCAAAGTTTATAAAGTACAGCAAAAAGAATCACTAAAAGAGCAAACAGAATAATCGTCTACGGGTTGTTTTAAACAAAAGAGCAGTGCTACGCCTGCTCTTTTGTGTTTCACAGCACATTTTCACAAATTCATTAAACAAATTAATATTCCAAGTTAAATCCGACACTTAGCACATTTCACCAAAAATCACGTCCCTTGCGCAGAAATTATAAAATCATTATCCATATTTCATAAAACTGTAAGCTTTATTTTACTGTATAAGAAATGTACATAACGAGCTAATTTTAACAATTTGGTTACACTTAGTATTGAGCGTGAAATATGAAATTGATCGCTGACATATGAGAAAATTGTAGTTAAAAAGCACGGAGAATCATTGAAATAGCAGCATGTTATTTTATTTCGAGCTTTTTAGTGTTTATGGAAATATAGGTATCTACCTTGGCTCTGCAGTACCGAAACATGGTCCTGAGTCAAATAGCGTTTCTCTCTGGTGTGATCCACCTTTGCGAAACAACAAGGAGATAGTAATGAATGTTCAAACGCTACCCATGCTGCGTTTTATCGATCACTCTGGTGCGTCGATAGAGAAGCTTCCTGCATGGGCAGACTTACAAACGTTGATCACCTTCTACAAGGATATGGTTCTCACACGAACTTATGACAACAAAGCGGTTGCTCTACAACGTACTGGTAAACTGGGCACCTACCCTTCTCACCTTGGCGCAGAAGCTTTCGGAATTGGCATAGGTCACGCCCTACATCCCCGTGATGTGTTCGTACCATACTATCGAGATATGCCAGCGATGTGGGTTCGCGGTATCCCGATGGAAAAGAACCTCCAGTACTGGGGTGGAGACGAGCGCGGTAGTGATTTTAATGTCATGCCAACAGATGGCGGTCAACCAGAACATTGTAACGACTTACCATTTTGTGTTCCGATCGCAACTCAATGTACCCACGCTGTTGGCGTTGCTTCAGCATTGAAAATCGACAACCATCACCACGCAGCACTAGTAACTTGTGGGGATGGCGCAACATCAAAAGCCGACTTTTTAGAAAGTATCAACTGTGCTGGTGCATGGAACCTGCCTTTGGTGTTTGTCATCAATAACAACCAATGGGCGATTTCTGTTCCGCGCGCCCTTCAATCCTCGGCTGAATTCTTATCAGACAAAGCCAAAGGTGCAGGAATACGTGGCATCACGGTTGATGGCAATGATGTTGTCGCTGTTCATGATTCTGTGCGTATTGCACTGGATCGAGCTCGTAAAGGCAAAGGCCCTACGCTCATCGAAGCTGTCAGTTACCGACTTAGTGATCACACAACTGCAGATGATGCCACCCGGTATCGTAGTAAAGCCGAACTTCAAGAGGCCTGGGACTTTGAGCCTGTTAAACGCTTAAAAGCATTTTTGGTTGCTCAGGGAGTCTGGAGCGACTTCCATGAGGAACAATGGCTGAAAGAATGCAAGCATATGGTTGAAAAAGCGGTCGATAATTACATTAATCTTCCCCCTCAAGCACCTGAGACCGCATTTGACTACCTATACGAGCAAGCGCCTGTAGAACTAAATAGCCAACGCGATGAGTTGATCAATAAAGCAATGCGTATGCAAGGAGGCAAGCATGGCTGAAATAACATTAGTTGAGGCAGTGAATCTTGCTTTACACCACGAAATGACCAAAGACTCAAATGTGGTTGTTCTTGGTGAAGACGTAGGTGACAATGGCGGTGTCTTCCGTGCAACCATAGGTCTAAAACAGAAATTCGGCCTACGTCGTGTGATTGATACACCACTGGCAGAAGCACTTATCGGTGGCGTAGCTGTGGGTATGGCTTCTCAAGGCTTACGTCCCGTTGCAGAGTTTCAATTCCAAGGCTTTGTTTTTCCAGCACTTGAACACTTAATGTGTCACGCTGCTCGTATGCGCAACCGCACTCGTGGAAGACTAACTTGCCCCGCTGTTTTCAGAGCACCTTTTGGCGGAGGCATACATGCTCCAGAGCATCACTCAGAAAGTGTCGAAGCGCTGTTTGCACACACGCCCGGCTTTAAAGTGGTGATCCCTTCATCACCACAGCGTGCTTACGGTTTACTGCTTGCTGCGATCCGCAGTAATGACCCTGTGATGTTTTTTGAACCCAAGCGGATATACAGGACCGTAAAATCGGAAGTAATAGATAGTGGGGAAGCGTTACCTCTTGATACATGCTTCACACTGCGCAAAGGTCGCGACCTAACTCTCGTCACTTGGGGAGCGTGTGTTGTTGAGTCATTGCAAGCAGCACAAACTCTATCAAGTCAAGGCATCGAAGCCGAAGTCATTGATCTAGCCTCAATCAAGCCTATCGACATGGAAACCATACTTCGCTCGGTTGAAAAAACACGCCGTCTGTTAGTAGTGCATGAAGCAAGCCGCACTTGTGGTGTCGGTGCTGAAATTGTTGCTAGAACTGCGGAAAGCGCTATGTGCTTGCTTAAAGCACCACCACGCCGAGTTACGGGAATGGACACTGTAATGCCTTACTACCGAAATGAAGATTACTTCATGATCCAAGAACAAGATATCGTACTTGCAGCCCGAGAATTAGTGGAGGGGTGGAAATAATGAAAACTTTTTTACTACCAGACCTAGGTGAAGGTCTCGCTGAATCAGAGATCGTTGAGTGGCATATTAATGTCGGAGATACAGTAGAGTTAGATCAAATCGTCTTGACTGTTGAAACAGCTAAAGCCGTTGTTGACGTTCCTGCTCCCTATTCTGGTGTTGTGGTGAGCCGTTATGGTGAAGCAGGCGATGTAGTTGATATTGGCGCACCACTAATGGAGATAGAAGAGCAAGCAGAGCTTGTCGGATCTGAGCCACAAAAGTCTGAACAGAAAGATGCTGCAACTGTTGTCGGTAATGTCTCTAACACCGCACACAAAGTCGATGTAGACGACTTCTGGATCGGTAGCACGCATAACCCTTCAGCTGAAGACCTTATTACAGCCCTACCCTCAGCACGTATATTGGCAAATAAACTCGGTGTGGAACTCAAGTCCGTCAAAGGAACAGGCCACAACGGAATGATAACAGACAATGATGTCTATGCTGAAGCAGGAAAACAGAGTCCAGGTACGGAGGTCCTCAAAGGAGCGAGAAGAACCATGGTCTCGACCATGGCTGAATCTCATCATCATGTTGCTGCCGTGACGATCACGGAAGAAGCCAACTTAGGGGATTGGTTGCCTAAAGAAGACATCTCCGGTCGTCTGGTAAAAGCAGTTGTTCATGCTTGTAAAGAGGAACCAGCATTAAATGCTTGGTTCGATGCAGAGACAATGACGCGTTGTGTTCACGATAGCGTTAATATAGGAATGGCCGTTGATAGTAGCCACGGGCTCTATGTACCTGTCTTGAAAAATGCTGATCAATTTGATGACAATGGCATCCGCAACTGGCTCAACGAAACAGTAAATGGAATTAGAGAACGTAAAATTGGCAGGGAAAGCTTACAAAATGCCACTATTACTCTGTCTAACTTTGGCTCTATCTCAGGGTTGTTTGCAACACCTGTTGTTTCTCCACCGCAAGTCGCTATCGTTGGCGCGGGTCGCATTATCGAACGAGTAGTGATGAAAGACGACAAGCCTGTCGCCGTTAAAGTGATGCCACTTTCTATCACTTTTGACCACCGAGCATGCACAGGTGGTGAAGCAGCGAGGTTCATCAAGGTTCTAGTACAACATCTACAGCAACCTAGCCAATAATAAAAAAGGGAGCATTCGCTCCCTTTTCTTTATCTAATGAAATACTTTAACCACCGACAACATGGATTTCATTCGATCTACAACATCAACAGGCACGTCTTTCACTAAAACAAAGTTAATCGTCGAATAACTTAGACATAGATTTCTGTCTCACTTAACTACTTTGCCTGAACCAGCCTCTTTTATAGAACCAAGTAACTTCAACATGCAGGATTCAGAGCGATACCACAATGTTGAGTTCAAGGAAAATAACACAGCTTGAAACCCACCAGTCAGAACTAGATCAATCAATTTATAATAAAAGTGATTCTTTTGTTGAAGTAAGACGATGTCCAACGAGAGTGTTTGCTATAAAATAAGCCCATGGAGAATACCATGGGCACAAAAACAAAATTGTTGATGATTTTAAAAATAAATAGACTCTATTTTATAAATTAAGTCAAATGTTCAGATCTAGGCAGAAATAAACCTAGAACATTGAGCTAAAAAAGAATAAAGTCTGAGTCAGCAAAAAGATATTACCCAATTTATTATAATAAATCAAAAAATTATTAAAATTAATATTGATTTATCGATCTTCTAGGTCTCAGTACGTGATAAAAAAAATTATAGACTTGATAGCAGAGAAAAAAGACGACGTTGGCGGTGTAAAGTGGCTGGCACAAGATATGAATATAAAGTATAGCACTTTATATAGTTTATATTCTGGAAGAAACGATAATCCCACCATAGATACTATTCGTAAGATCTGTGACTACTTTGACGTTTCAATTTCTGATTTATCAGAGGATAGTCAGATACTTTGTATCTTCAAGTCACTTGATCCTCAAATAGCAAAACTTGCAAAGTGTCACATACACAAAATAACCGTGATAAACAACGATCTGATAAGCGAACTACCGAAAAATAGTAAACTCATTTTTGAAAAATACACACCACCTTTAAAGAATAAATTTCACTATCTCTGTGAAACGGAATCTGGCTCTGTGACACACAAAAAAGCCATAATACTTGACGGTACCATTTCTCTAAATGGAGAAAAAAACGAATTACCAATAATGCAGTTAAAAAATGTTGAAATTTAGATTTATAATAATGAACACAATAAATAGGTACTTTGGTACGGATTGCAAGCTATCGATTTATATTAATCAAATAAAAACTCATTTTCACTCAATAGCTACCAAAAGACTAAGCTATTTCTTTTGTTATAAAATACAGTTAAAAGACTCAGATAAGTTCAAGCTATCTGATAAGAGAATTCACAAAATTAATATACAAAATCAAACCATCGACATTGCAATTTCTGGCATACCTGTACCAGTCACTGTTTCAAAAACTAGCTTATTAAATCCATCTGTTCGAAGAAAACTAAAAATAAATCGAAACAACTTTTTAGCAATCTGCCATAAAATGGAGCTAAAAGAATGAATTCAATCGAAAAATCAACCCTAATAGCAACTATGGGGCTAATGTGTTTCCTGACTGCATCGAACCTCTCTGCTGCTAAAGCTATACAGCTCTATGACATTCGATTAACTGCTGGCTTTTTTACTTATCCTTTTGTTTATCTTTGCTCAGCCGTAATTGCTGGCACAAGGACACCCGCTATTTACAATCAATCAATTAGCTTTGCCTATGCTGGATACCTTTGTTTTATAACCTTAATGTATCTTTCATCCCTACTACCAAGTATCGATCCGTCTTCTTCTTATAATCAGAGTTTTAATACTATTTATAATCTGTCTAATTACCGTATTTTCCTATCTTCATTATGCGCCTACTTCGTGTCGATGTACTTATTTGGTGTATTGTTTCACACCTTAGCAATACAAAACATGACTTTAAAAATCGGCTTCGCAACATTTATCGTCGCTCTTATTGATGTTAATTTATTCTTAATTTTGGCTTTTTGGGGTGTTAAAAGCTTTGACGTACTATTTGACATCATGTTCTGGGCAAGCATTAAAAAGTTATTAGCTCAAGCCCTGCTCATTGCACCTTCTGTCTGGATCATCAATTATATTAGGAACCAAAATGAGTATTGTTTTTCAAATTAGCGACTGTCATTTAAGTGACGAAACAAGCTACTACAACTTCGAGAGGGCGTTGGGTGAAGTGAGTAAAGATACTGCTCATGCTGCCGTGCTCCTCACAGGTGATCTCGTGTGTGGCCCAAAGCCCGGAGATTATACAAAGCTCAGTCGCATTATTGATAAGTACATTAAAGACAAACCCATTTATGCGATTGCGGGTAATCATGATGACCTTGTTCTGATGAAGAAGGAGCTCAGAAACAGCCGCATTAAAGTGGTGAAATATTGTCGAATTGCTGGCCGAGAAATCGTATTTTTGGACTCCAGTCAAAAACCCATGAATTCAGTGCACCCGCTAGGCTCTGGTCGTCTTGATAGGCTGGAGCTCTCTTTATTAAAAAAAGTGGCACGTAAACGCAAAAAACCAATTGTTGTCATTCATCATCCTGTTATACGGGTGGGCTCTGATTGGATGAAAGCGATCTGCTTAGAGAATGATGACTACACGTTTTCTATCTTAAAAAGATTCGGGGTTAAAGACGTCATTTGTGGGCACGGTCACGACCACATTGTTACAACCAAAGAAGAAGTTACTCAACATATGGCTCCTTCGACAGCCTACGGTTTCGACCACAAGATCTCAGAATATAACCGAAGTGCTTTAATAGGTATTAACAAATTAACGCTCTTTAACGGCCAAGTAACCAGCGAAATAATCCGACTCTAGGTCAAGTCGACTCAAAATAAAAATGGTGTTGTGAGCCATCGCGCAATAACACCACTTTCAAAAACCGATAAGTTAAAAACTATTTGTTAACTCTGGCAAAATTTCAAATAGATCTCCGACCAAGCCGTAATCAGCGACCTCAAATATTGCTGCATCAGGATCGCTGTTTATCGCCACAATCACTTTTGAATCTTTCATACCAGCCAGATGCTGAATTGCACCGGAGATTCCTACCGCAATATAAAGCTTAGGAGCCACTATTTTACCCGTCTGTCCAACTTGAAGATCGTTAGTCACAAAACCAGCATCAACCGCGGCCCTTGATGCCCCTATAGCCGCACCAAGTTTATCAGCAAGCTGTTCAATCAATGCGAAATTTTCTTTACTTCCAAGACCTCGGCCACCAGATACAACAACTTCTGCACCATTTAAATCCGGACGCTCTCGTTCAACGCATTCACGGGAAACCAGCTGCGTCTTTGATGCTGAAGTAAAGGGCTCGACCGCCACTATTTTTGCTGACTCTGAACTCGATAGAGTAATTTTGTCAAAAGCAGTTGACCTTACCGTTACCAACTTAATCGAATCATTAGAACGGACTCGTGCCAACGCATTTCCTGCATAAATCGGTCTTACAACGGTGTCGATTGCCTCGACAGCCATAATGTCTGATAGCATTTCGACATTCAACATCGCAGCGACGCGAGGTAAGATGTCTTTTCCAAAGGTATTTGCAGGCATTAAAACGTGCGTATAGCCCTCAGCAACTTGCTGAATGGTAGGAGCAACATTTGCCGCTATACAATCAACGAAGTCTTCGTGTTCTGCACAAAGTACGCTATCCAAAATCTCGCAACTGGCGAGCTGCTTATTCACGCTTTGACACCCTGACCCCACGACCAGCGCATCGATCGAGCCACTGTCTGCAACTTCTAAAAATGATTGAGCTGCTTTTAATGTTGACAAAGTATCAGCAGAAATTTTCTGGTTGTCATGTTGAGCAACAACCAATACTTTTATTTCACGCATTGTAATTCCCTTTAATCTACGACTTTAGCTTCATTTTTTAGTTTGTCTACCAGCTCAGACACACTGGATACCATTACGCCTGCTTCTCGCTTCGATGGTTCAAATACCTCTAGGATCTCTTGTGAGTCTGAAGGTTCAATATCCAAAGAAGAAAGCTCGATAACATCTAGGGGTTTGCGCTTTGCTTTCATAATATTAGGTAGAGAAGCGTAACGTGGTTCGTTTAACCTAAGATCGGTACTGACCACAGCAGGCAAAGAAAGCTTTAGAGTCTCTAAGCCACCATCAATTTCTCGAGTTATTGTCGCGGTCTCATCCTCGATTTTGACTTCTGACGCAAACGTTGCTTGAGGCCAACCACAAAGCCCGGCCAGCATCTGGGGCACCTGATTATTATCATTATCGATCGATTGTTTCCCCAGTAATACCAAACCAACCTGCTCTTGTTTAGCGATCTCTTTAAGTATCTTCGCAACACTAAGTGGATGACATGTTTTTGCAGTATCAACCTGAATCGCTCTATCAGCACCCAGAGCAAGCGCACCACGCAACTGCTCTTGACAACTTTTATCACCTATTGAGACGACAACAACTTCCGATGCAACACCTAATTCTTTAAGACGAATGGCCTCTTCAACCGCTATTTCACAAAACGGGTTAATCGTCATTTTGACGTTATTGGTTTCAACTCCAGAGCCATCAGACTGAACCCGAATTTTCGCATAGGGATCAATGACGCGTTTAATCGCTACCAAAATTTTCATTGTTTTCTCCGTGAACTGTGTAGGTATTTTTAGCATAGTAAAGTTTACGTTTACGTCAACTGAAACTATAGTATTTAGAGATATTGGTTTGGTTGTTTAGGTTAAAACATGGAAAGAGAAAGCTTAGATTTTGATGTTGTTATCGTTGGAGCAGGCCCTGCTGGACTTTCAGCTGCCTGCAAACTCGCACAATTATCACAGCAAGAACAAACTAATTTAACGATTTGCGTGGTAGAAAAAGCGCCTGATATCGGCGCACATATCCTTTCGGGGGCGGTTTTTGAGACCACTGCACTGGACGAGCTCTTCCCTGAATGGCAAAAAATGGAAGCGCCTTTAACTAACCCTGTCACCAAAGATAGTGTTGTTTACCTAACTAGTGAATCAAAATCAGTAAGTATGCCTGAAATCCTGATTCCAGAAGCAATGAGAAACCACTCTGGTCATCATGTCATCAGCCTAGGTAAGCTCTGTCGCTGGCTAGCGGAGCAAGCAGAAAAGTTAGGTGTTGAAGTTTTTCCAGGGTTTCCCGCAAAACAAATTTGCTACGATGACGAAGGCCAAGTAACAGGCATCATCACCGCCGATATGGGTTTAGATAAAGGTGGGAACCAGAAAGATACATTTCAAGCAGGGATCCAATTAAACGCAAGACAGACGATCTTCGCAGAAGGCGCAAGAGGAAGTTTAGGTAAGGAGCTCATCGAACGCTTCGAACTAAATCAAGGAAAACAGCCCCAACACTATGCATTGGGAATTAAAGAAGTCTGGAAGTTTAAAAAAGACGACAATAGATATCAGCCTGGTCTGGTGATTCACTCTACTGGCTGGCCTCTGAGTAGTTCTGATACAACAGGAGGTGGGTTTCTATACCATCTTGAAGACAATATGATTGCTGTAGGTTTGATAACCGATTTAAATTATACCAATCCCTATCTCAGCCCTTTCGATGAATTTCAGCGGCTGAAGCATCACCCCGCATTTACTCATTACCTAGAGGGAGCGGAACGTATTGCTTATGGTGCAAGAGCCATTGCAAAAGGTGGGCTACTGTCGCTACCAAAACAACAGTTTCCTGGTGGGCTGCTTATCGGTTGCGATGCAGGAACCCTAAACGCCGCAAAAATCAAAGGAAGCCACACAGCAATGAAGTCGGGACTTCTAGCTGCAGAGGCGATACACATGGCGCTCGTGAATTCCTCTTCTGTAGCGGATTATACAGAGCTATTTGAAACTTCTTGGCTGTATAAAGAATTGGAACAACACAAGAATTTTCCTGGCGCAATTCATAGATTTGGCCCGATTATGGGCGGCGCTTTAACGGTTTTCGAACAAAATATCTGGCAAAAGTTTTCATCAGGTTCCTGCCCATGGATCATACATGACAAGCAAGAAGATCATAGTTCGATGCGCCAACTAACTGAATCTAAACCCATTCAGTATCAGAAACCGGATGGTAAGATCAGCTTTGATAAAACATCTTCGGTGTATCTATCCTCGACCTTCCACGAAGAAAACCAACCCTGTCATTTACTTCTTAGTGATAGCAATATTCCTATAACCAAACATTTAGACTTTTACGATGAACCCAGTCAAAGGTACTGTCCAGCTGGTGTCTATGAACTTATCAATGTTGATGGCACCAAAAAGCTTCAAATTAATGCAGCTAACTGCCTACATTGTAAAACCTGTGATATTAAAGATCCTTCTCAAAATATCACATGGACCCCACCCGAGGGAGGAGGCCCGAATTACACCGTGATGTAGTTATATACCCAACATAAACTATGCCTTGTACATTGTATTATCGATATAATGTATGGGGCGGTTATACAGTTAGGATGTCGTCGATTATTTTATTTCCTGTCCATTGTTGGGCCAGAATCTTAATATCCCACTTTTATCTGGTCGCTTTTTGCTCACCCGGATAACTATTAAATAGTATCTTCGCAACTCTTTATTAACACTACAAAGCTCGCTTATATGCCCCTTCAATAAAATATCGGCTTTCGCTTAAAAAGAGATTCCAATCACACTTTATTTGGTTATAATTCGCGCCCACTGCGGATTATGTTGATAAACGCAAACTTAAGTTGAATAAATATTTTTAAAATAAGGCCTCTCTGTAGAGGAAACGAGTAATTCTATGAGTAAAATTGATAAAGCGATGCGAATTCTGCTTGCTGGCTTCTGTATCAACCTTTGTTTGGGTATTCTGTATGCTTGGAGTGTTTTTAATAAAGCGTTGGTCACCGAGTCTGGTTGGAGCGCAGCTGAAGCTTCAGCGCCTTATGCTACCGCGACTATCACTTTCTCTATCTGTTTGCTTATCGCCGGGATCCTTCAAGACCGAATGGGTCCAAGACTGATTTTGCTACTAGGTACAACCCTTACTGGTGTTGGCATGATCGCTTCAAGCTTTATCGACTCTCCTATGATGCTTAATATTACCTTTGGTATTGTCACTGGTGCCGGTATTGGCTTTGGTTATGCGTGTTTATCGCCATCGGCGATGAAATGGTTCCATCCATCCAAAAAAGGAATGGTTTGCGGTATTATCGCTGCGGGTTTTGGTTTAGCTGCAATTTACCTCGCACCGTTAACGTCGATGCTCATTGGTCAAATGGGAATTCAGAGTAGTTTCCTGATCCTCGGAATCGGAATTTTGGTTATTGCCGTACCTTTAGCTGCAACGATCAATAACCCACCTCAAGGATACCAACCCAAGCAACCACATGGCACAGAAACAAAAGCGCAGTCATCAAATCAACAAAATAGCGATCTTGACTGGAAAGCAATGTTGAAAACACCTCAGTTTTACTCTCTTTGGGTAATGTACGCGTTCGCCGCATCCGTAGGTTTGATGGTCATTGGCAACATCACTAATATCGCCAGTGTGCAAGCTAACTTACCAAACGCGGTTTATCTTGCGTCTGTATTAGCCATCTTTAACTCTGGTGGGCGAATTGCAGCAGGTATGCTTGCGGATAAGATAGGTGGTATCCGTACTTTACTACTCGCATTTATCATTCAGGGTATTAATATGGTTTTATTTGCGGCTTTCGATTCAGAGCTAACCCTTGTTATTGGCACTGCAGTAACGGCCCTTGGTTATGGTACCTTACTGGCTGTCTTCCCAACCATTACAGCAGAATTCTATGGTCTTAAAAATTACGGTACCAATTACGGAGTGCTATATACATCTTGGGGTATTGGCGGAGCGATTGGAGCAGCAATTGTAGGATTCTCGATGACATCAGGTGAAGGCTACACACTAGCTTACTCTATTTCTGCAGCACTGATGGGGGTATGTGTACTATTAGGTCTCATCACTCGCCCAATCTCCTCAGCAAAGATAAGTCAGCTAAAACAAGCTTAATAGATTGATTTAGTGAAAAAAAAGCTTAACCTTATGGTTAGGCTTTTTTTATACCTTACTTATGTCTAAAGAAATCGAACTGCCCACTGATTATTACTTAGATAATTTTTTGAAACTCATTCGTCACTCTGTCGAATGGTATGAACCGCTTTTAAAATCGGAAGAGCGAAAGTGGATAAATAAATTTATCTGTCTTAAAAAAAATGAGCAATGTCTTCTTGTTAGATTGTTATCTCGTAAAGGCTGTTGGTTTCGTTCCGACAAGTTGATATATGATGAGATCAAATCAATATCATTAGCCCTGATGGAGTTAGAAGCGGCTGAATTTGTAACCATAAACCCGCATATTGAAGTGAAGGAACTCTGTATTCATTTACTCACCAAACCTGAGATCGTGTCACTTTTTCCGCAGTTAAAGGCAAACCTTAAAAAAGATCAACTGATAGAACTTTTGCCTGCTGACCTTTTTAAACATCACGACTCACTTACTTTTTCGATCATCCATTTAAGTCACGCTGAGATAATTAACGTTTTACTCGCCCTGTTCTTCGGTAATACTCAGCAGGATCTGAGTCAGTTCGTTTTAAATGATTTAGGATTACAACAATTTGAAAATTATTCATTGGAAGCAATCGAGCCTTTCTTCAACCACAGAGAACAACTTGATCAATTACTCACCGTCTCAACACTACAAAGTCAGTATTATCAAGATAAGGCAAAAGATGCAGATTCACTTCTAGCACTTTTAGAAAACTTGCCTAAAGATATCTCTCACCCACATGTTGAACGTAAAAAACAGCATTTCATCAATCTCCTTGCCCGAGATTTAGAACGCCTTGGCGAGTATACGGCAAGCTTAAAATGGTTTTCGCATAATCAATTACCTCCTTCTCGCGAACGACGAGCACGAATTTTTGATAAGCTAAATCAACATGAAAAAATGAGTGACATTGTCACGGATATGCTATCAGAACCACTCAACGTTGCTGAACAAGAGACTGCAACAAAGCTATTGAATAAGTTAAAGAGAATATCAGGGGAAAAAGTGCCTCGTGTGGTCAAACCAAAGATTAAAGAATATCAACTGACTCTTACTAAGACCCATAAAAGAGTGGAATATTGTGTTAAGGAGTATTTTGAGGCTTTAGGCTATGAAGTGTATTACGCTGAAAATGCATTATTGAATGGTTTATTTGGCCTCACTTTTTGGCAAGCTATTTTCGCTCCTATCAGTGGTGCGTTCATCAATCAGTACCAATATCGCCCTCTTGATCTGTACCATTCAGATTTTAGAACCAAACGCCACGTCACGATTGAGGCTTGTTTCAAAAAGCTGACTGAAGGGAGTGCGCAAGATTTAATTAAGATTTATCATGACAAGGCCAACATCAGTAATCCTTTTGTACAATGGTCTAGGTTTGATATTCACTTACTAGAGCGTTCAATTCAAGCTATCCCACTCGATACGATGGTAGAACTTTTTCAAGTCCTTTTTTCAGATTTAAAATTATACCGAAACGGCATGCCTGATCTTATCCTTTTCAAGGATTCGAAATACGAGTGGGTGGAAGTAAAAGGTCCCGGAGATAAGATACAGGACAATCAATGGCGGTGGTTCTCACAATTTTTACGGATTGGCGTGCCATTCGCAGTTGCTAATGTTGATTTTAACAATAGAATTAGTAGCTAAGAGACGTTAATTTGTTAACTGCCTTTACTGATATAGTCAACACTGGATTTTATCGCCTGATAGATAAACGAATGTCAACAGAACAATGAAAATACGTAAAATAATCATTATCGCAGCCACCTTGATTTTTGCAGGCTGCGCTACATACTCTGGACTCAATTACGACTCGTTATTTGGTAAGCCGCATGTCCAAGAACGACGGACTTATACTAATGCCACCCAAGCTGAGTTCTTCGATAAAGAAGTTAAGCCTATCATAGACAATCGATGTGTCGTTTGTCACGCTTGCTATGATGCACCATGCCAGCTTAAACTTTCATCTGTTGAAGGCATTGATCGTGGTTCAAGTAAAGAGCTCATTTATCAAGGCACGCGTTTAGTCTCCGCGAAACCCCACCGCTTGTTTGAAGATGCTCAAACCACTCAGGAATGGCGAGCTTTTGGTTTTTCACCTGTACTTAATGAAAGAAGTCAAACGCCACCGGCTAACATAGAAGCGGGTCTAATCGCCAGAATGCTGATTCAGAAGGAAATGTATCCTCAACCAAAACAAACCCAATTGGAAGGTTTCGATTTTTCCATCGACCGAGAACAGGTTTGCCCAACAATTGAAGAATACGACCACTATCTTGAAGAGTATCCAACATGGGGAATGCCTTATGGAATGCCCAACCTAAATACTTACGAATATACAACGCTAATTAACTGGCTCCAGCATGGCGCAAAAATGCCGGAGCAAGAACCTATTTCCGAGCTGGAATCGAAGCATATTCAACAATATGAAATCTTTCTCAATAATGACTCGCTGAAATCTCAGTTAACCGCTCGCTACATCTATGAGCATTTATTTTTATCTCATTTGTACTTCCCAGGGTTGAAGAGCGGCACGCCCAAATTTTTTACCTTAATAAGATCTGAAACACCCCCAGGACAAAGTGTCAAACGTATCGCGACTCGCCGACCTTATGACGAACCGAACGTAACACGAGTGTTTTATCGATTAATCCCGGTAAGAGCAACGATTGTTGATAAAACTCATATGCCGTTTTCCTTAAGTGAACAGAGACTAACGAACTGGAAAAAATGGTTCATTGACTCCGAATATTCCGTCAATAAACTACCAAGCTATTCGGCTGATGTTGCGGCAAATCCAATGACGGCGTTTACTGACCTACCAGTAAATGCACGTTTTAGGTTTATGCTCGACAACGCGCAAAATACAATCAACGCATACATTAAAGGACCTGTTTGTAGAGGACAGCTCGCTCTGAACGTGATCAACGATCGTTTCTGGGTATTCTTTCTTGACCCAGATAAATCAGATTTACCTGAAGTGAACGAGTTTTATCGCTCACAAGCAGACAACCTCAAACTACCAGCAGAATTGGAAAGTAACACATTACCAATAACAAGTTGGCTAAGCTATTCTCGTCAACAGGCCCGTTATCTAGAGGCAAAATCTGCGTTTATTAATCAGTGGTTCAAAAATGGTAAACACCTCACTACTGATATACTTTGGAAAGGAGATGGAAATAACCCGAATGCAGCCCTCACCGTTTTTCGCCATTTTGATAGCGCATCCGTTGTACAAGGATTAGTCGGCAAGCCTCCAAAAACTGCTTGGATACTGGATTATGCACTGATCGAGCGGATCCACTATCTGCTCGTAGCAGGCTTCGATGTATACGGTAACTTTGGCCACCAGCTTATGACACGAATGTTCATGGACTTTTTGAGACTGGAGGGAGAAAGTAATTTTATCTCTATGCTACCAAAAGATATCCGCCATAAAGAACAATCGAGTTGGTACCAAAACCAAAGTATCCAATTGAGTGATTTCCTACAGAGAAATGTAAAGCCGTTCAATCAACCAACTCAGATACAATATCATACTGACGATCCTAAAACGGAACTATACGCGATGCTGCGTGGCCAACTATCCCCGATACTTACCGACCGCTATCAGATAAAACAAACAGGATTGAGTGCGAAAAACGAAGAACGGCTCAAAACCATTGATGACATCCAAGGAAAAGGACTGCGCTATCTACCTCAAATTATCATACTAATGGTCACATCGGATTCTGGGAAGAGTCAGTTGTTCACTCTTTTGCATAACAATGCTCATATTAATATTTCGAGCTTATTTGATGAGGCAAGCAACCGTGACCCTGACCACGATACTTTAACATTAGTTCGCGGTGTTATTGGTAGCTACCCAGCCGCTTTTTTAGACATCAAGGAGCGAGACATCGAACAGTTTACTAATATGTTGCACAATATTCGCAGCGAAACAGACTACATCGATTTGTTGGATAAGTTTGGGGTAAGAAGAAGCTCCGAACGCTTCTGGTCATTTAGTGATCAAGTGCATCAATGGTATAAAAACTCGTTTCCTATCGAGTTCGGTTTATTGGATTACAATCGCTTTGAAAATCGCTAATAATTAGCAAACCAAGCACTCCCAGACCCTCCTTAAAATCTTCAGTGTCTGGGAGTGACTTTCCTTAAATTTCTTGAATTTCTGTTTAATTTTAAACTTATGTATTTGCTCAAGAACATTGAAGCAAACATAATAAAGCATTTAATTTCAATTATTTATTCGTTTTGGATAATTATTTAAAGTGCTTTCATTCAGTTAGGTTACCCGACAAAAAAATGGGCTGATCGATAACTTGATAAACCCAGTAAAAGCATCTACACCTACAAAATGGTGGCAAACATTCCGGCCATCTGCATGTAGCTCAATGTGTGCATGGGAGGTAAAAATGGGTATAAGTGACAACATAAGGTCATTGGAACAACAAATTTACGTAGCTTGTTCTGAAGGCGACTATGAGACAGTAAAATTGCTCGAGTATCAGTTGGAAACGCTAAGAGACAAAGCCGAGCATCCTTTCGATGATGACCCCTATGCCCCGGAAGGAAAGATATTCCCTGAAGACGAATGGTATTAGGGTGCACACCAGGTCTGTCCCAAAATATTAGCCGCCCGGTGAGCTCAGCTTACTGGGCGGTGTTATTCAAATCCGGCTTTCCCATCATTCTATTCTTACTCGCATAGACCCTCGGCCAAAGTCCTCAATCACCCCCCAAATATTGGCCTCTATTACTTCAGAGTCGTGCTTTGAATTGTTTACGCTCCATGCACAGAAATCGAAGTTGATGTAACATAGGAAAATTAATAAGACAAAATGGACAGTCTGATGGAAGCGGAGCTACTGGAAATTAAAAATTTCCTCTCACAACACCCACCTTTTGACGAACTCGAAGATGATGTCCTTCATTATGTTACCCAGCATATTGAAATTTCGTATTTTCGAGAGGATACGCCTATCATACACTTTGGCGATGAGATCCATGATCTTTTTGTTGTTCGTAGTGGTGCAGTTGAAGTTTATCGACGTAAAGGAGAACTCTATAATCGCCTTGATAGTGGTGCACTATTCGGCCAGATGGGGCTCCTTACCAACAATAAAGTTCGCTTTCCGGTTAAGGCGATAAGAGACACATTACTCTACTGTATTCCAGAGAAAATTTTCCAAGAGCTCTATGATAAGTACGAAACGTTCGCTGACTTCGTCGAAGTAGAGGACACAGCCAGGCTTAGGCAGACAATCTCAAACTCCAGCGAACAAAATGATCTCACCACATCAAAAGTACGCACTCTGCTTACAAATGAAGCCCCAACCATAGATAAAACCGAATCAATACAAACCGCCGCGATAAAAATGGCTGAAGAAAATGTCTCCTCTTTGTTAATCATTGACCCCGAAATAGCTGAAGATGAGGAAGATGATAACAATCCTCTCGTCGGAATAATAACCGACAGAGATTTATGTACCAGAGTGCTTGCTCAGGGCTTAGATCCTCAAGATGAGGTATCTACTGTAATGACCTCAGAGGTTATTTCACTTGACCACAATGCCTACGTTTATGAAGCCATGCTAACCATGCTTCGATACAATGCTCATCACCTCCCTGTGCTCAAAGACAAAAAACCGATTGGTATCATTGAGGCGACAGATATTGTTCGCTACGAATCCCAAAACTCATTATTACTTGTAAGTAGCATTTTCCAACAACAATCTATCGCTGAGCTAGCCACCTTATCCGAACAGGTGAAAGATAGCTTTGTCCGCCTAGTCAATGAGGATGCAAACTCTCATATGGTTGGAAGTGCTATGTCAGTTATAGGTCGTAGCTTTACCCAGCGTATTATTGAACTTGTTGAGGAAGAACTCGGTGAACCGCCTGTACCCTATTGCTTCCTGGCTCTCGGTTCCATGGGGCGTGATGAACAACTGTTGGTTACGGACCAAGACAACGCGATTATATTAGACAATACATTTATCCGAGAAGAGCACGACGCTTATTTTATTGAGCTTTCAAAACGCGTGTGTGATGGATTGCATCTCTGTGGCTACTCGCATTGTACAGGCGAAATTATGGCAACCAATTCAGATTGGCGGATGACAAGAATAGAATGGGAAGAATGTTTTGCAGATTGGATAGATGATCCAAACCCGAAAGCACTGCTCAATGCCTCAATCTTTTTTGATCTCGATGGTGTTTATGGGCGATTAAAGTGGGCCGAGCAACTTAATGGCTTTATCGTTCGCAGAGCAAGAAAGAACAACCGTTTTCTAGCCTGTTTGGCAAGAAATGCCATGAGTCGTACGCCCCCACTTGGTTTCTTTAAAGACTTTGTTATGGAAAAAGACGGACAACACAAAAACTCTATTAACTTAAAAAGGCGAGGAACAGCACCACTTGCAGATCTGATTAGGGTTCATGCCTTGGCTGTCGGCTCTAGATCTAAAAATTCTTTTGAGCGCCTTGATGATGTGAGTGAAGCTGGGGTCTTACCAAAAGGTAAAGCTCGAGACTTAAGTGATGCTCTTGAGTTTATTTCTATGGTAAGGATAAGACACCAAGCTTATGACGTGGAGAATCAAATCGAACCAGACAACAATATTGAGCCAGAGAATCTCTCGGATTTTGAACGTAGAAACCTTAAGGATGCATTCCAAATTTTAAGTAATGCTCAAAACTTTTTGAAATTCCGTTATCAAGCCAGTAAAAGCTTCAAGTGAGGTAGTTATGTTAGATAAGATCATCAAGCCTCATTCCATAGACTGGCCCACAAAGTTCAAGGAAAAGCTTGAAGCAACTCAGGACAGCGCACTTTTACAGTACTATAAATCTGGTTTACCCTCGATTGTTACACCAATAGATCAAGTTGTTTTTCTCGCAATGGATTTTGAAACAACTGGGCTTGACTCAAACGATGACGACATTATAACAATAGGTACCGTCCCTTTTACTATAGATAGAATAATGATAAATAAAGCCAAACATTGGACAGTAAAGCCCAGAAAGCAACTCCCAGAAGAGTCGGTTGTCATCCATGGAATAACACATTCTGATATATTAGATGCACCAGATTTATCGGGAGTTTATCGAGAAGTTCTCGAGCAAATGGCAGGTAAAGTGATGGTGGTTCATTATCAAAGAATTGAACGAGAGTTTTTCGACAAAGCGCTGAAAACACGTATCAATGAGGGCATTGAGTTCCCCGTTATTGATACAATGCAGTTAGAAACGATTGCTCAACAAAAAATGACATCGGGCCTTATCAACCGGCTAAAAAGACGTCAACCGGAATCGGTTCGTCTCGGGGCAAGTCGTTCAAGATATGGACTGCCTTTATACCCCCCGCACCATGCCCTCACAGATGCCGTCGCCACTGCAGAACTATTACAAGCCCAAATTGCACATCATTATAAGAGAAATATGGCCATAAATCAGTTATGGGTCTAAGCAAATAAAGGAAGAACATTGGAATATTCCTCAATGAATAGCGTAAACGTATTCTTAATAAACTCCTTTACACTTGATGGTAAAGGTGGAAATCCAGCTGGCGTGGTCCTTAATAGCGAACAATTATCAAACGTACAAAAGCAATATATTGCCAAAACAGTTGGGTATTCTGAAACCGCCTTTGTTCAACAATGTAGTGAAGAGAGCTTCGATGTAACATTTTTCACTCCAACAAATGAGGTGGACTTTTGCGGTCACGCAACCTTAGCTGTATTTCATACACTGTTAGAGCAAGGGGTGATTCAATCAGGAAAATACACACAGTATACCAAAGCAGGTATCGTCCCTATCAAGGTCGCTGAGTCCGGCCTCATCACCATGCAACAACAGCGTCCGGAAAAACTAGGGCGTTTTAGCCCCTCAGATATTGCTGGCTTACTCGGTTTGGACAATGGTGTCATCGAATCCACCCAGTTGCCGTGTGAAGTTATCTCCACAGGACTAGCAGATCTTATTGTTCCTGTATCCGTTGGCTACCTAGATAAAGTCGTTCCCAACTCCAAAAAAATGGCGGCTTTTTGCGAAAAAAACAATATTGTTGGCTTGCATGTGTTTGAATTGGTTATAGATAACAATGAAAAAACCGCAAGCTGCCGAAATTTTGCGCCACTTTTTGGTATTGAGGAAGAATCAGCAACTGGTAGTGCTTGTGGTGCTTTAACTTGTTATCTGGCGGAAAATATACCTTCTATGTCCTCTGAACACTATATATTTGAACAAGGCAGAGCAATGGGATGTTGTTCAGAGATTAGGGCAAAGCTGTCTTATGATGACTTCGACCAACCTAAAGTATTGATATCTGGAAAAGCGACAAATAATGGTGAAACAACATTGTCGTTAGATATATGAGCAAAAAGGGCGCACAGCGCCCCTTTTTTAACGTTTTTCAGTCCTCATACCCATCAATAAGCTCACGCACATTAACAGTAATACAAATGTGAAAGGTAATGCGGTAGAAATAGCGCCAGCTTGAAGTGCCTGAACCGCTTCCGATCCACCAACCCATAACAGTGCAATGGCAATTGCCCCTTCCATCAGTGCCCAGAATACTCTCTGCATTACCGGAGCATCAACTTTACCGCCCGCAGTGATACTGTCTATGACCAAAGAACCAGAGTCCGAAGATGTGATAAAAAATACCAACACTAATATGACGGCAATAACGGATAGAATAGAACCAAACGGCAGAACATCAAACATTTGAAACATGGCTAATGAAATATCGGTCAATCCTGAGTTACCTAACTCCCCGACTTTATTTAAAACCTGATCAATAGCCATTCCACCAAAGGTTGACATCCATAAAAGCGTAACGGCTGTTGGTACTAAAAGTACGGCCGTGATAAATTCTCTAACAGTGCGGCCTTTTGACACTCTGGCAATGAACATACCAACAAATGGTGACCACGAAATCCACCATGCCCAGTAGAAGACGGTCCAGCCTTGGAACCATGCTTCATCTTCTCTTCCATGAGGATTGCTGAGAGGGATTATATTTTCGACGTAGGCCATTAAGGTAGTACCAATATTGCCGAAAACGATGGCATAACCCAAAAGAGCCACTAAAATCAACAGCAAAAATGCCATTACCATATTGATATTACTTATGACTTTAACACCACCATCAATGCCTCTAAGCACAGAAAGCGCAGCTAATAGGGTAACGACTGTAATAACTGCTACCTGAAGCCCAAGACCGGAGTCAAGTCCAAAGACATGATGAATACCACTCGCCGCTTGCTGGGCTCCTAGTCCCAAAGACGTCGCCAAACCAAACAAGGTTGCCAAAACCGCAAGGATATCTACGATATGACCTGCCCATCCCCATGCTCTGTCACCCAAGATAGGATAGAAGATAGATCGAATAGATAAAGGTAAGCCTTTGTTATAAGCAAAAAATGCTAGAGACAGCGCAACCACACCATAAATCGCCCAAGGATGAAGGCCCCAGTGGTACATCGTCGCACCCAAGGCTAGCCTTGCAGCTTCAGGGGTGTTGGGCTCTACACCTAAAGGTGTTTTATACCAGCCAGTGAGATAAGCAACTGGTTCCGCAACGCTCCAAAACATAAGCCCTATACCCATACCGGCAGCAAACAGCATAGACAGCCAAGATATATACGAGTATTCGGCTTTAGCAGACTCCCCACCAAGGCGAATCTTACCCAGTGGAGAAATGATCAGCCCGAGACAAAAGATGACAAAAATATTTCCTGACCAAATAAACAACCAGTCAAAGCTACCTATAATTTTCCACTTAATGCCATCCAAAGCGGCTTTTGCTGATTCACCATCCATAATGAGTGTAAAAACCAAAAATGCGGCGATCAGACCCGCACTCCAGCCAAAAACGGGGTTGTGAACATCAAAGCCCCACTTCTGCACGTTATCTTGACCAATCGTATAGTCGGTACTGTCAATACTATACTTATCAATACCTTTAGTCATCGTTCCTCTCTAACGTCTAATTTCTCAATTTGTGCCAGTCTTGTATAAAACAAATAATTAGAGTTCGATTCAATTTTATGTCTTATTATGGCGACACGAAGATTCTCATTGTACTCTTATTACAGTATCGTTCCAGTAATAAGCTGTTTTAAGTATTATTTTGACTAAAAATGCGACATGAACGAACAAACTCAAGAGGATAAACAAAATGCTTAGTCAGAAATAATGTTTGTACACTAAATATATGAGTAACCATATAAACAAGCTAATGCATATTAATTAATGAAAATTTGTGAATCTAAAGACTTTTTTTCCCGTTATATTTAATGTATTTTCGCTTGTCACTATGATAACTGAGGAACTGCATTGGAAAAGCATGAAGAGGTTCTGATATCGATACGCCAAATTATCCGAGCTATCGATCTTCACTCAAAGAAATTAAGCAAGGAATCTGGTTTAACCGGACCTCAACTGATACTGATGCGTTCAATACGTGAATTGGGAGAAGTGACAATACGTCAACTTTCCGACCACACCAATATGAGCCAAGCAACCGCGACAACAATACTCGATCGCCTTGAGCGCAATGAGCTAGTTCAGCGAGTTCGTAGCAGTAAAGACAAGCGCAAAGTACATGCCTACCTGACCGAGAAAGGTCAAGCAATATTAGCGGATGCACCGACACCACTACAACAGAGCTTTATTACTAAATTTCAGCGTCTTGAAGACTGGGAGCAGTCACTGTTACTCTCCTCTGTTCAGCGTATATCATCAATGATGAATGCTGAAGACATTGATGTAGCACCCGTTCTCGAGCTAGGTAGTATTACCAAACCAGAATAATTTCGCTTAATTTCATAAACTCAGTCTTGTCCCATATATCCTGTTGTAAGGTATGTGGGACGTTCTTGTACATAAACCCAATAAGTGATTAATTTGAAGACTCCTTGTATTGCAGCATGTAAAAATACCGACGGTCTTTGCTCCGGTTGCTATCGCACAGTAGATGAAATCGTAAGGTGGTCAAGCATGGACAACAATCAAAGAGATGAGGTAATGGCGATGTTAACGGGTGAACATACTACCCATACCTGCCCTTCTTGCAACCAGGCTTCTTTTTGCGATATCAAACGAGGAGAAGCACATTGCTGGTGTTTTAGTATTGATAAAAAGGCAATACCGGAGCACCTAAAGAATGGGGAGTGCCTGTGTAGAAAATGCCTATCGCAATTAGCCAATGAATGATATCTCCCTCTACAAACACAACAAAAAAAGATTAGTTTTTCTAATGCAAAACTTTAGATTAAATCTTGCTCAATATCACACTTATTTATTGATACATTGACATATGCGCCTTAATATCTGCTGTGTCAAATACCTGAAGGATTAGATTACCATTAGGATATTTTTGGCAAAATCATTATACTCTTGGTTGCATATGGTGTTGTGAAAATGTCTGTCTCACCTCAAATTATTAAGTTAACGGCCTTAATCGCATTACTTGCTGCCGTTGGTCAAATGACTCAAACCATGTACGTACCTTCTATTGGCTACATGGTAAAAGATTTTGCTGTCTCACCTGCTTCACTGCAAGCGGTAATGGCATGCTTTCTTATCCCCTACGGTTTTTCCCAATTTATTTATGGGCCTCTATCTGATCGATACGGGCGCAAACCGATCATTTTATTTGGTCTGCTTGTCTACGTCGTAGGGAGTCTTGTTGCCCTTTTTGCAAACAGTTATGAACTTTTTTTATTTGGTAGCTTTGTTCAGGGACTCGGTATCGGGTGTGGCGGAGCTATGGCTCGTACATTGACAAGAGATCTTTTTGACGGCGCAGAGCTGCACAAAGTGAACGGGCTAATAAGCATGTGCTTAATATTCTCCCCACTTATCGCTCCTGTTCTTGGAGGCTTTCTTACTGAACACTTTAATTGGCGGGCAAGCTATTTGTTTTTAGCACTGTTTAGTATTGCAGTCACTATTGTCATGATGACCAAACTTTCAGAGACACTACCAAAAGAAAAGCGACGCCAAGAAAAAGTAATACACAGCTACCGACATGTATTATCCAATCAGTGCTTTCAAGGTTATGTTATATGCTTAGTTGCAACATTTGCGGGCCTAGCCATCTTTGAGGCCGCGGCGGGTGTTTTACTGGGCGGGGTTCTACAATTACCTGCAACTACTGTTAGTCTATTATTTGTTCTACCTATTCCTGGTTACCTTGTAGGCGCAGGGCTTTCGAGCTATCTCACCAGAAAATGGAATGAACGGAAAGCGATGTACCTCGGCATCCTATTTCTTGCCTCGGGATCTGCTGTTATCCTTATACCAGGGGTAATAAATTCAACCAGCGCTGTCACATTAGTAGGTGGTGCTACCATCTACTTCCTCGGTGCAGGTATTTTATTCCCAGCGGCCACTACAGGCGCACTTTCTCCGTTTCCTAACCATGCTGGAACTGGTGGTGCTGTTTTGGGTGGCTTACAAAATTTAGGAGCTGGAATGGCAACACTCATTGCATCGGTGATACCGACCCCCAATCAAACTCCATTGGGTGCGTTAATGCTGTTCATGACAATCGTAGCCTTGTTGGGGTTATCAAGAATATATCGGCACAAAGATGCAGCAACGGATATCCCTGCGGTAGTATGACCCTAAGTGCGCATCGATAAGCCACTGAGTAACACTCTCAATCTCTTTGGCTTTCTCGCAATTCTTGAACAGAAAACCGACTTTACCCCAATTGAGATCCAAGACTATCATAACCGATACAGCACCTTATTTAAGATCGTTTGATAATACGCCCCACTATGCTGGGATGATATGACCATTGGTGATCAAATAATCCCAAAAGGCTCGGGTTACCATACTTAGAAAGGTTTATAGCATGAAAGCGGTTTTTATGCCTCTTAAGCTGGTCCACTTTTTTTACCGTCTCTTCGTTTTGTTCTGGGGCAATAAAGTCTGAAATCATGACCAAGTCTGCATTCTGATACCTACCGCTGGTCATTAAATCAACTGATTTAAGAAGAACAGGCTGAAGATCGGTCCCACCGTGAAAAGAGTAAGACAAAAAATCACTAGCTTCTCTCAACCCATCTTTTTTCGTTAATTCGTAAGTGATATGTTCGGTTGAGAATAAGATGACGAAACAATCTCGCTTTTCCGCTAAAGCGATCTGCATTAAAGCATAAGCCATTGCCTTAGCACACTGCTCAGGGAAGCCATTCATTGAGCCGGATGCATCGACACAAACAACAAATGGCCCCTTTTCAATATCAGCTCTCAAACTATTTGGTTGCTTAGTTTTCACTTTGCGTAATGTTCGAGCTTTACCCTGCAATCGATAACTCAACAATCGTTTATCAACTAGATGCTTGTAAAAAATAACTTCCAACTCTGGGTAAGCAAGAAACAAGGTTTCATTCGGTAATAACTTATTTAAATCATCACTTTGATGTATACCAATTATATCATCAGTTGCCTGATCCGACCGTTCCTCCACAGCTTCCGGCTCTTCAATGGGGGTAGAACTTAGCGAGGGGTCATAGACTTCCCCCGCCATTCTGCCTAGTTGTTCTGCTATCTCCTGCAGCCCTTTGTTCCTCTTCAAAAAGTCTGCGTGTTTTCGCATCACAGAGATATCTGTTTTACTCAACCTTGCTGCGGCCATATCCCACAATCTTCCGGCTGAGTTTTCATCACCAGTTTCAGCCACTGCGTCCATATTCTTCATCGTTTCCATTCTTTGATAAAGATCTTGAAGCAGCTTTTCTTTGTGTGTTTCCAATTCTGTTAATTGAGCCTGCCGTATTGCATCAGACAAACTCTTATACCATTGATCACAGAAGTAGTGAGGAAACATCGGATTATCCAAGTTTTTATTTTGATCGAATAACCGACGAGCCTCGAGATAAAATGCAGAATGCCATTCAAGTTTCTTGATTACTGAATGAATTTCATCAAAGAATTGTTCTTCATTCCAATAGATAACCTCCTGATATAGAGCGAGTTCCTGCTGAAACCTCTCTGTCTCACAAACATTGGTCATCCGCTTTTTAACATTTCCACGCCATTTCAGAAGGTGATTTTTGACTGATGCTCTAACTCCTCGGCGCTCAGCTACTGCCATTACTTGTGAACGCGCAATCAGGTCATTAACTGCCGTGTCGATAATTCCTGAATCAGCAATTGCTAAAATAAGATTTACACCATCAGCTCCTAACATAAACCACCTATGCGAAAAAGTGTTGTAGCTGTTTAAAGCGCAAAGACCGACGCTCACAATCCACTACTGCTGATTCAAGCTGTTTTTCCAAAGATTGCAAGCAAGATTCCATTGCTATTGGTAGTTCTTGATCAATAAAGTTATGAGGTAATGCACCATGAAAGTCAGAGCGTACTTTTAATAAATGATGTTTGGCATCTTCTAAACGAGCCATTGCAATATCTAGTTTTGCTATCCAACTAGCGTAGCTCGTTTGGCAAAAATCATCTTTCGTCACCGTCGCAACCAACACTGCTCTGTTTGCAATATCTTTTATAACAAGGTTATTTTCAGGATCAAGACCAAAGCGAAGACGGCACATATTGGTATTCTTATTTACGTAACCGTAGAGTTCCCCTTCTCCCTCTTTGATGACTTTCTCTAGTGATGCCTTTGAAACGTAAACCCATCGGCTATCACCTTTTTCACCTTCAGAAACTGACATGTTACTTTGAAGTAATACTAACTTTATTAATCCCGTCTCTGAACCCACTTGATACTTTTTAACATTAGCCAATTTATAGTTTCTAACAGCTTTTTTTAACAATCCAGATTGAGACTCTTGGGGCAATATCAATGCGTATTTTAATTCGATCTCTCGTTGAACATCGTCCAGATCTTCCCGGCTAAGTTGTATCTTCTGCTCGATACTCTTTTGGCCAAATGCATGCTCTAGTGCAAATCGCTGCGTAACCTCTTTGACCATCTCGAGGCTCTCAGGATCATTCCACAAACAATCTTTTAGCAAGAGTAAATCGAGTGGATTTATCCTGTCTCTTCCACAAAAATATGCACTCGCTTTGAGTAATTTGACTGATTTTTTCCACCTTCGATCAGAAACATACAGTGGATTATCGGCTGATTTCTCGGTCGATGCTGTCTCGAGCATCTTTTTGAAGTCGTACAGTTTTTCAAATATTTCCTCTGTGAGTGGAATTTTTTCCAATTCAAGCTGCCAGAGATGGTATTCCTCATCAGTGATAGCGAGATCTTTTGGAATGGTCGCCTCCTGAGGAGTCCCAACAGTTAACATCGATTTAAAGTTCTGTTTATTTTGAATACGATTAACAAAAACCCTCACTAACATTCTGTCATAGAGTGCTTCTAGACCACTATCTTCGTCTGGTAACTCATTTGATGCAGTAATTAGTAGCCTCATCGGTACAGGAAGGATATCACTGCCATTTTTAAACGTTTTCTCATTTACAACAGTCAAAAGAGTATTCAGTATCGCAGGACCAGCTTTCCATATTTCATCTAAAAATACCACTTGAGACGAGGGAAGGTACCCTTCCGTTAAACGCATATATCGGCCATTATCTTTAAGCTCTTGAATGCTCAATGGTCCGAAGACTTCCTCTGGTGTAGAAAAACGAGTCATCAAGTATTCAAAGTACGAGGATGCACTGAAAGCTTGAATCAAACGTTTTGCAATAAGGCTTTTTGCAATCCCTGGAGGCCCCAATAGAAAAACACTTTCCCCAGCCAATGCCGCTAGCAAACAGAGCTTGATCGTGCCTTCCCTCTCGTAGACCCCTTCGGAAAGAGCCTCAGCCAATTTATTAATTCTTTCAGAAAGCAGGGCTCTATTCGAATGATTAGCAAGACGTGAGCTCATCATATTAGGCTCCATTTGAGTTAACCGGATGGTGTATTTTCATAAATGTATACATTTGCTAGTAGATTGTTACAAGTGTAATTTAGAAATCAATTTTAACTTTATGCGTTAGGTCATTTTTACCTAACTTATTGAAATCAATGTTTGCATTTTTGAGAAATACGATCTTGAGTGAGAAATTTACGACCAAAAGTTTCTTTATATATATGAACACTCAAGGTATTGTATTTGCTCGTCAGCGACCAGAAGTAACAAAATGGACAAGGAAATAAAAACCATCCACTCATGGAAAAACATTTCATTGGTTGAAGAGTTTGTCCCTCTGCCAAACGGCAAAAACGTAGTACACACAAGTATCTGTCACCCAGGGGCAGCTGTAATTTTGCCTATTACTGAAGAGGGAGAGATCGTGCTCATTAAACAATTTCGTCCCTCACTGAAAAAATGGTTTTTAGAGCTCCCTGCTGGCACAATAGAACCTAATGAATCGGTTTTGTCCTGTGCTATGAGAGAATTAGAGGAAGAAACGGGCTACAACGCTGAAACCATTATACCTATGGGGCAAGTAACTCCCCTTGCAGGCTTTTGCGATGAAATACAGCATTTATTCATCGCAAAAGATCTGACATCGACCCAACACCTAACCTGTGATGACGATGAAGTCATCGAGGTGGTATTAATGCCTTTAGAGATGCTCGAGCAGAAAATTGTAAGTGGTGAAGTCAGTGACGCAAAAACAATCGCATGCCTAAGCAAAGCAAAGCTATCAGGATTTATATAGGAGAAATCATATGGACTTTCGATCCGACACAGTCACTAAACCAACAGATTTAATGAGACAGGTAATGGCCGAAGCTATTGTAGGTGATGATGTCTATGGTGATGACCCAACAGTCAATGATTTAGAGCAATGGTCTGCTAAAAGGCACGGCTTTGAGGCCGCTCTCTTTACAACGTCTGGGACCCAAGCCAACCTGCTGGCATTAATGGCACATTGTGAACGAGGAGATGAATACTTATGTGGGCAACAAGCACATAATTACAAATATGAAGCAGGCGGTGCTGCAGTTTTGGGCTCTATTCAACCCCAACCTATTGAGAATAATCCAGACGGCACCCTTGATCTGGCCAAACTACAAGCTGCCGTCAAACCCGACGACTCTCATTTCGCCCGTACAAAGCTGCTCAGCCTTGAAAACACCATAAATGGCAAAGTTCTGCCTCTAAGCTATCTGGCTCAAGCTCGTCAATTTGTTGACAAAAATGGCCTTGCTCTACATTTAGACGGTGCTCGCGTTTATAACGCTGCAGTTGCTTTAGAAGTCGATATAAAAGAAATAGCGCAGCACTTTGACTCAATGACCATTTGTCTATCTAAAGGTCTATCTGCACCGATAGGCTCGCTTCTTCTCGGCAATCACGAGTTTATTGCCAAAGCAAGACGCCTCAGGAAGATAGTCGGAGGAGGTATGAGGCAAGCTGGCATTCTTGCAGCCGCAGGAAAGATAGCATTGACAGAACAAATAGAACAACTTAAGCAAGACCACCAAAACGCCAAGTCTTTAGCCTACGCTTTAAACGATATTGATGGATTTGATGTGAATACAAAGTACGTTCAAACAAATATTGTATTTGCTAAGGTATCTCCATCTATTGACCTTGAACACCTTGCCAACCAATTAAAAGCTGACAATATTATTATCTCGCCAAGTAACCCTCTTCGCTTTGTAACCCACAAAGACATTGATCATTCCGATATAGAGACCCTAGTTACAAAATTAAAGGCATTCACTACCGCTCTGTAATCTAAAAATAGCAGCCCTCTTAATGGGCTGTTTCAGTCTCTAGGTTCGATACAGTACTTTGACAACATGCCATCCAAATTTTGTTTTAACTAAATGAGGGACTAAGGTTTCACCAGAAAAACATACCTTATCAAACTGCGCAACCATCTGGCCGCGCTTAAATTCACCTAAATCTCCACCACGTTTTCCTGAAGGACAGGTTGAGTGACGTTTAGCCAAAGTTTGAAATTTAGCCCCTTTTTTAAGTTGCTTAATGATATCTTCTGCTTGTTCTTTATGTTTCACTAGGATATGCAACGCTGCCGCCGTATTTGCCATAGTTAAATTCTCAAAATTTGTAATTTTTTCATCATACATTAAAAAAGTGAGATCTGCATCAAATCATATGGTTAGAAACTAAGCAGCTTATTTGTGCATAAATCGCTACGAATAAAATGCATTTTCTCCATTGATCCTGTGTGTAATTCGTATACTATGCGCGTCGTATAGCCTTATTAATGAGAGTATCCATGGCCAAAATTACCAGCAAAGCAAATCAATCCCAAGGTATGCTAATGTTCACTTTGACCAACAGCAAGCAACAGTTTGCCATTGGTACTTTAAAAGTTCGTGAGATTATACCCTTTCAGACAACAACGAAAATACCGTATTCACATCGCGACGTAATCGGCGCAATCACAACACGCGGTATGACGATTCCTGTCATTAATATGCCAGCAGCCATTGGTTTCCGTCCGATTCAACCTGAAGAGTATGAATCATGCTATCTTATCGTGACTGACTGTTTAAGAACCGTAGTTGCATTTATGGTTCGTTCAATTGAAAAGATCGTCGACTGTGATTGGAAATCGATTGAGCCCGCACCAAAAACAACGGGAAGTAATGCATTTATTACCGGAATCACTCGAATTCAAGATGAAATGATCCAGATGTTGGATGTCGAGCTATTGCTATCTAAAATATATCCACAGTATGAATCGACCTACATTCCGATGCTGACTGATGTTGAGCGTGAACGCCTTAAAGATTTGAGCATTCTATTAGTAGATGACTCATCTATCGCGAGAAAACAACTCTCTGACGCCTTGGATGGAATCAATATTTCCTATCAAATCTGTGAGAACGGTGTAGAAGCATTGCAACTCATGAAAAGCGAAGCTGAAAAAGGAAAACCCGTCGAACTGCTGGTCAGTGATATTGAAATGCCAGGTTTGGACGGATATGAACTTGCTTTTGAGACTCAAAATGAGCCTTCATTAAGTAACAGCTACGTTATTTTACACACATCTTTATCGAGTGAGATCTGTGTTGAGAGAGCACAGCAAGTTGGAGCTCACGAAGCACTTGAAAAATTTAACGCTGCCGATCTCATTCAAGCTATGTTACGTGGTGCTGACCTTCTAGAAAAAGGCAATCTGAGAGAGGACAACGCAATACTTGCTTGAAAAAACGTGATATAACATCAAGTTATAAATAATAGAGCAAATATAAATCATACAAATCAGTGAAAGATCGTCTATTCTTATTGAGCTGTTTAATATAAAGACGTTTTAATTCTCGCAAAATGACTGATGATTTTAAAAGAGCAACGGCAAATCTTCAAAAAGCCGTTCCGTTAATGATGAAGAACCACGTATCCGTAACACCAGCTAACTACGCTCTGTGGTACGCCTACGTGGATAATGCCATACCTCAACTCAATATTGACTTGGATAATATTATCCAAGATGCTGGAATATGTCCTCCAGCAGCTAGTGCGCAATTATATAACAATTACATCGCACACCGTTCAGAAACAGATATGAACCAATTGCGAGAGAGTGTCGAAGTTTTAGTTAACGAAATCGCGAGCTCCGTAACGGATACGCTTTCTGATACCTCTGACTTCTCCAAGCTAATAGATAAGAGCTTCAGTAACCTAAGCCGAGTCGAAAACGAAGCCATGTCAATGGACGAAGTCTTGCTTATCGTAAGGCAGCTACTCTCTGAATCAAAAGAAATAAAACATTCTACTCGATTTCTAGGCAATCAATTAGAGACAGCAACGAAGGAAATAAACCGTCTAAAGGCACAACTTGCCGAAGTCCAACAGGATGCGTTATTTGATGGTCTCACCAGTCTCTATAATCGTCGATCTTTTGATCAAGACATAAACGCTCTTTATCAATCAGAGCAAAAACTGTGTTTAATTCTCGCTGATGTGGACCACTTTAAAGCTTTTAACGACAACTATGGTCACTTACTGGGTGATGCCGTACTCAAGGGACTTGCTCGAACATTGCAGCGCGGATGTAGAGATGGAATCAGTGCGTATCGCTTCGGCGGAGAAGAATTTGCACTAATAGTCCCTAACAAACCTTTAAGGATCGCCCGCCAATTTGCAGAGACGATGCGAAGAGCAACCGAGAAACTCTCTGTTAAAGATCGGCGTTCGGGGAAACACGTAGGGAATATAACAATTTCTCTCGGAGTGGCGGAACTCCAAGAAAAGGAGAGCGTTGAGTCTCTTATAGAGCGTGCAGACGGATTACTCTACGAGGCTAAGTCACTGGGTCGCAATAGAGTGATGCCATTGTAAACTCAAACATCCAATTTCTGAATACTCGCAGCACATTAGGCAAACCGTATTAACAGTTTGATACCTGACTATTTACCGTATTGGTGCCACATTACGGTGTAACCCTAGTTCTCAGTTCCTGAATATAAAACTCATCAAAGCTGTACAATTATGTTGCAAGTCGATAGCGTTAGTAGAAGCATAAAACCAGAAAAATCAACATTAGATTTTAAGTGCCATAATTAATGATAAAAGAGCCTGAAAACAGGCCAAATTAACAGGAAGTCAAGCTTATGCTGTCGATATTTGATATTTTCAAAGTAGGTGTGGGTCCATCGAGTTCCCATACCAATGGTCCTATGATCGCGGGTCACCACTTTACTACCCTGCTCACCCCTTTGCTGAAAACCGTTGACAGAATACAGGTAGACCTATTTGGCTCTCTTTCCCTTACTGGACGAGGTCACCATACAGATAGAGCAGTAATCTTAGGTCTACTGGGCAACCGGCCAGATACTATTAAAATGACAACGGCTAAAGCAGCACTAAAAGTTGCCATAGATGAAAACTCCCTCAACCTTGCAGGTAACAAAGTTATCAATTTCAGCTACGATAGTGACCTGCTCTTTCACAAAGACAACCTACCGCTTCATGAAAATGGCATGACAATTACTGCATTTGACTCCAACAAAAAGGAAATATGCAAAGAGGTTTATTACTCCATTGGTGGCGGCTTTATTGCAACAGCTAAAGAGCTTGAAGAGGGAACGGGAAGCAACAGTGTTTCTGTTCCGTTCCCATTTAAAAGTGCCGACGAAATGCTCTCCATGGCCGAAGATAACGGGCTCAGCTTAGGTGCAATGATTCTTCAAAATGAACAAAACTTCTTCAACGATGAGGAAATCTCTGCAAAAGCCGATCAAATCTGGGAGGTAATGTCACTCTGTATGCAGCGTGGTCTTGAAACAGAGGGAATTCTAGAAGGAGGGCTCAACATTACTCGGAGAGCTCCGAACCTACTAAAAAAACTTGAATCTAATGAAATCATAGAAAATGATCCCATGGCGGTTATGGATTGGATCAATCTTTTTGCTTTTGCTGTCAGTGAAGAGAATGCAGCCGGAGGACAAGTTGTAACCTCTCCAACTAATGGTGCCGCCGGTGTTATCCCCGCTGTTTTGATGTATTACCATAGGTTTATCCGAGAACTTGATAACAAGCAATTGAAAGACTTTCTCGCCGTTGCAGGGGCCATAGGTATTTTATACAAAACAAATGCTTCCATTTCAGGCGCAGAAGTTGGCTGTCAAGGTGAAATAGGCGTCTCATCCTCAATGGCTGCAGCGGGTATCACAGCATTGAGGGGGGGTAGTAACGAGCAGATTTGTATTGCTGCGGAGATTGCAATGGAGCACTCTTTGGGGATGACTTGTGACCCCATTGGAGGTCTTGTTCAGGTTCCTTGTATTGAACGAAATGCAATGGGCGCGGTGAAAGCCATTAATGCCTCTAGGATGGCATTGAAGCGTACGAGTAAGTGTCTTATTTCTCTCGATAAAGTCATTGCGACAATGTACCAAACCGGGAAAGATATGAATAAGAAATATCGGGAAACTTCTTTAGGTGGCCTCGCAGTTATCCATATGTCACCGCCATGCGAGTAAGTGGTTATCATATATGCTATCATTTAGCAGTTAAAAGGAGAGCTTAGCTCTCCTTTGTTATTTTGACATACCAGCATTAGCTACTTTTATTTTTGACAATCTGAGGGATGATTAACACCGTCATAAGTCGGTATTTCTTGAAGCTTCAACGGGTTAATGCCTTCTAAACAGGCAACATTAAATCCATATTGATTTGGGTTAGATCGTCTTTGATGATGAGTATAAATACCACATTCAGAACAAAAGTAATGTTTCGCTTCCTTGGTATTAAATTGATATAGCTTGATACCCAAGTAACCTCAAGATGCTAGATTCAGCGAGAATGACTTGCTTTACAGGCAAGGCAACGATTTGAAAATCTAGTCATCTAAATTGAAAATCGGTAACGACGCATGTAAAGCAAGACAACTCGCCCTTTGGGAGCGTGCTACAGCGCCGATTTCATCGTCAAATAACTTGGTAAGAGTCAGACTATTTCGCTGCGTCATTTTCCTTGAACTCAACACTGTGGCATCGCTCTGAATACTGCATTTTGAAGTCACTTGGGTATAACATCTCATGACCTTTAAGAATCTTAATATTCTTAAGGGGAGCCGATGCAACAATGGCCCCTCTTCGGCGACAAAGAGAGCAGTCACATCGCCTCACATCTTCTAGCCCCTTGGGCAGGTCGAGCTCAATTTCGACACAGCCACAATGGCAAGTCAATTTGTGTTTCTTTTGAATGAAGGTCCCATCCACTTCTCTTAGACCTAGCATGTTTATCGATCCCTCTCTCACAGACGCTATCGTAAAAGCTCAAAAGCATAGAGAACACTAATTGCTAATAAGCCACCTGCTCCATCGTTACTTTCCTAAAGCTCGGTGCTGTAACAACACTATAAATTCCATGCTTTTAAATTACTGAAGTACAAGTGTTATATAGACTTGATCACAGCGTTAACAGCACTTAGCGTATCGTGTCCAAATTTGATACTGCGCTCTGGGGACCAGCCATATAGTGGGTCGGGAAAGTCATTGTTATCTTTAAAAGGCATTTCTATTGTATAAGATAAGCATTTAAACTGCTCACCGACCCAGTTTGACCCTACTGCCAAGTTTGCTTGCCCTGGTTTGTCCTTATCGTAGCCAAATTCATCCTGAAACTCTGGAGTTACCGTCGATAAAGCATTCTTGAACATAGACTCGAGATGAGCAAGTCGATCGTCATAAGATGGAATGCCCTCTGAACCCGCAACAAAGTTATAAGGTATCGCCTCATCGCCGTGAATATCCAAAAATAGGTCGACGCCCTCTTGGAGCATTCTTTCACGCACAAGGTAGACTTCTGGGCTTTTTTCCATGGATGGGTTTTGCCACTCACGGTTTAAATTGACCCCAATAGCATTGCAGCGTAGGTGCCCTCGAATAGAACCATCTGGGTTCATATTAGGAACAACATAGACAACGGCTTGTTCTAGTATTGACCGAGCTGTTACATCATCTTCATCGAGAAACCTTTGAACAATGCCCTCCATAAACCACTCAGCCATCGATTCTCCTGGGTGCTGACGTGCAATCAACCAAACATTTTTCTTTCCTTCTTCTGGCTCTCCAAAGGTCAATAGGCTCATATCATTTCCATCGATAGTGCTACCAAGAGTCTCTAATTGGCAAATATGAGCACTTTGTGCCATGTGAAGTAAATCGAGGTGTCGATCGTGGCTGTAAGGAGCGAAATAAGCAAAGTAAACTGAGCTTCTCTCAGGGATGATGGTGAAGCTCAGAGTGTCACCATCATATGTTGTTGGAACCCTAAACCACTCTTCACGGTCGTAAGAAGCTACCACATCATAGCCATCCCAACCATCTGGAAAGGCAGAGTTCTTGAGATTTTGTAATTCTATCGTGTGTGACAACTCTGTCTCAGTTTCTAGACGGAAATGAAACCATTGATAAAAATCAGATTGATTATCTTTTGGTATCTCAAGTTGGATCTTATCACGAGACTCAATACTATTGACTTTAATATTACCGCTATCAAAATTGCTATAAATTTTCATATCCATGCTCCCTCATTCAATATTTCTTAACTGCTGCAAAGGCTAACACACACTCACCTGATACTAAAAACAATAGCCTTACTAGAAGTGTGAGATTATAGACAAAAAGTTTACATTTTACGGATAGATAACCAACTTTCTGAGAATACGAAAAAAAGAGTTCATCACAAAGCTAATTTGCGCTAATCTTCGGATTTTATAACTCTCCATAAAAACAAAGATTGCTAGATTTTAATTCTAGTAATCCATCATTAAAAGAGACCGATATGTGGAACAATCTCAATAAATCTATGATGTTCTGTCAGGCTATGTTTGGCTTATCATTCTATGGCGTAATGGTTATTCTTACCCGCTTTTTCTTGGAAGATCTGGGCTACAGTGAAGCAGATACCATGATGGTGGTAGGAGCATTTTCTTCTATTGGGCCATTATTTTCGATAGCAGGTGGTTTCGTCTCCGATAGACTACTTGGTCCCTATCGTTCCCTTACACTCGCCTATGGAGCTTTCGCAACTGGCTACACATTGCTGGTTTTGGGAGCATCTGCAACAAACGTCCCAATGAGTCTAGTAGGCATAGCATTGGCAAGCTATGCTAGAGGATTGATGTCTGCATCTTACCCTAGCCTATACAAACGAACCTTTGCATCAAAAGAAGACTTTGAAAATGGATATCCAGTCAACTACTCAATTAACAATGTAGGCGCTTTGCTGGGACAATATCTCTTTCCAATCCTTGTACTGATTGTCGGTTTCCATGGCAGTTTCACTGTATCAGTCGCTATGTCGGTAATGGCTTTTATCATGCTCGTTGCCTTTAACAAACAGCTAGTATCAGTAGGAACTGAGTTGGATCAACACTCAGTCAGTATCAAAAATTGGGTCTTATTCTCATCACTCTCATTAGTCATGATAGCTTCCGTATTTTTCATGTTTTCAAACATGGAAGTGGGCAAAAATATCATCTATTCAATCGGGTCACTTGCCATACTTTATTGCTTCGTTTTAATGCTTCGTGCCGATAAACCAAATGGGCTGAAAATTGGTACCATTCTTATCATGACTGCGCTTACGACGTGTTTCTTCATTTACTACGGCCAAGTGATGACATCGATGACCATAGTAACGATCAACACCATGCGCGGAGACTTGTTTAATCTGATCCCAATCGAGCCCGAGGCTTCAATGGCTATGAACCCTTTATGGTGCATCGTCGCTGGCCCAGTAATATCTCTGATATTTTCAAAATTAGAGAGACATGGCATCAATTTCTCAACAGCGACCAAAATCGGCTTTGCATTCATTCTTACTGCTTTGGCATTTGGGACATTAACAGGCGCTGTCATGAACATTGGTGAAGACGTCATTATTCGCCCAGAACTCTTTCTTGTCGTTCATTTCTTCCAAGCCTTTGCCGAGGTCATCGTTGGCAGTCTTGTAGTCGCTTTTATACTATCTGTTGCTCCGAAAGAGATCGAAGGTTTTTGTGTGTCACTTTTCTACGTTGCGATGGCATTAAGTGGTATCTTGGGCGCTGTTTTCTCAACCTCAATTGCACTAGACAAAGGTCAAACGATTACTCAAGAAATTGTCCAGCAAGTTTATGGCGATTATTTCTTCTTATTGACCGCGCTTGCAATCCTCATGGTTGCGATTGCTTTCGTCTCTTCCTTTATTATTCGTAAGATGTTGAAAGCAGCGGATGAATATACTGACGATAATAACTTAGAGGAAGTCAGAACTTAACTCAAACTTTTCTATAACGCTTGGGGCGGCCTTTGACGCCCCTAGCTCTTGCTGAAAAAAGACTCAACAGAAATCGCGTCATGCCGCCAAAACTCAATACTCGCATCGATAATTTCCCCATTGCTATCGACATTTCTTCTCTCAATAGCCAAAGCGGGAGTACCCTCAGTTGCCCTGAGTGCACTTGCAACCATACCTAACAAACTACCGCTCGATAGTTTAAAGTGCGTACCATGACATAAGACACCATATCGTTCGCGATAAATTGATTTTAGGGAACTTGTTAAATCAGCATTCAGTAAGTCAGAGAAAGGCTTGGTAGGGACATAGTGGGTAACATAAGAGACTGGGCGCCCCTCTAAACATCTAATTCGCTCAATCTGATAAATTTCAGAAAAAGGTTTAAGCGACAAAAGCTCAACAGCTGTCTTGTTGATCAATTTATTTTCAGCCGATATGACCTCTATACTGCCGTTTCTATTTTGGCTCGAGCTCAGCTCAAAAAAACTGGCTGAACATGCAGGATCGTACCTGAGTGGTGGAGGTGAGATAAACCAACCTCTCCTATCCTCTCTATATACTCGCCCCTCACTCTCAAGTAACGACAGTGCTTCTCGCAGCGTAACTCTTGTTGTATTAAATGACTCAGCAAGCTGTCTTTCTGAGGGGAGCTTTTGCTGAGGAGTTAGCATTCCAGAGTCTATTTGTTCCGCTATAAGCTCTTTAATCTTTATGTATTGCACAAGTTATACCTCTGGGTAATAGACGTGATTCAAGCTAAGGTTGATGCACAGAACCCTACTGACAAAATATGACGTACACCAAGGTTACTATTATTTATCTAATCGACAAATAAGGTAGTTTATCAATGGAAAATATCATCGAAATCGTTCGTTTTAAAGCTGCTCCAAATATTACACCCAATCAATTAATCGCGGCCAGTCAACAAAGTCAAAAGTTCGTAGCTGGGCTTCGAGGCTTCAATTATCGCTCTTTAAGCTTCGATAAAGATATTTGGACAGACATTATATACTGGGATAATCTCCATGACGCCAAACTCGGTTGCCGACAATTTCAAGAAAACTCAGACTGCCAATCATATATAAATATGATGGATAGAGCCTCCATAAATATCGAACATCAAAATGTTTGTCTCGGCGTACTGGCCGAATAAACAGACTATACCCAAGTAATCTCAAGATGCTAGGTTCAGAATATACCTTGCTTTGCTGGCAGAAAGATCAGAACCTTAAGAGCCAATCACCTAAATTGAAAGTTGGTAACTATGCATGCAAGGTAAGGCTTGAGTATATCCCAAGGAGAGGAAGTATTCTCTCCTCTAATTTGAACAGAGATAACAATGAATAAAGCTGAGAGACTTTTCTCATTATTAACATTATTGCGCTCAAAACGTTACGCCGTCACTGCAAACCAATTAGCGGAGCAGCTTCAGGTTAGCGAAAGAACTATATACAGAGACATACAGTCACTTTGTGCCTCAGGCATAAACATAGAGGGCGAAGCAGGTGTAGGCTATGTTCTCCGAGAGAGCGGACAGTTGCCTCCACTGATGTTTTCAGAGCAAGAACTAATCGCCCTGGAGCTTGGGATGAAAATGGTACAAGCATGGTCTGATATTGAGCTTGCTACCGCCTCAAAGAGTGCCGCAGCTAAGATTAAATCCGTCTTACCCGATAGGCTCAAAAATGAAAATCCAGCGCCAACGATCTTGGTACCATGTACTCACAAGGAAACAGAGTTTTCAACCTTTAACAAGCCCATCCGCCAAGCGATCGATAAAAAAGAAAAAATAGAGCTCGTTTACCATGACCATGCTGGTATTCAATCAAAGCGTGTACTTCAGCCTCTGGGCCTTGTATTTTGGGGGAAAGTGTGGACCTTGGTTGCCTGGTGTGAGCTAAGAGAAGATTATCGAAATTTTAGAGTCGACAGAATAGATAAGCTTAAAACTTTAGGACAAATGTTCGAGACATCAGGCAATAAATGCCTCGAACACTACATTAGCAGATATTCATCTAAGTGATTTACAACAGTTATCCAGCTACGATGTTTTTCAATTCAGACATACAACGAATGGTGAACGTTGGTGAAATATGACGCTCAGTATGTGAGTTATCATGTCGTAACCAACAAGTATCAATCCCAAAATTATTTCCACCAAGAATGTCAGACTTTAGGTTGTCACCCACCATAAGAACTCGGCTTTTTGAAGGGTAATCCATTTTTTCATACGCATAGCTAAAGATTTCTTGCGCCGGTTTTGCAACGCCCACTAACTCCGAAATAACAATATGATCAAAATACCCAGTGAGCCCATTTTTCTCTAATCTGATATCTTGTAAGTCTTCAAAGCCATTAGTGATAATACCAAGCTTAGCTTTACCATGAACAAACTCTAAAAGCTCGCGCACTCCTGGCAAAAGTGTGCAAACCTCTGCCATTGCCTCTAAAAAACCACTATTGAGTGTATCGGTCGTCGTGTTTAACTTTTCTGCCCACGCTTGAAAGCGTTTGTGCTTCAGTTCGGCAGCCGTGATGTGACCGTTCTGATAGTCGACCCACAACGGAAGGTTAACTTGCTCATAGTCGAGATAGTCTTGGCGGGAAAAATCCACGCCACAACGTTGAAACATTTTAGTTAAACCAGCAAAAGCATCAAAACTAAATAACGTCTCATCTGCATCAAATAGAATCCAATCGTATCTCATTACAACCTCCAATTTAGAATCAGAGGAGTTTAAGTTGTTTTCCAACAAGTGATAATCCTCTAAACTAGAAACAAATCGTTTATTTTATCTCAACAATGCATGCATTTAATACTATCCCTATTTTTGTAGCTGTCGTCGAATGTGGCAGTTTTTCCGCTGCTGCATATAAGCTTTGTATTACCAAATCAGCGGTAAGCAAGCGTATAAATTTACTTGAAGAAGAACTCGGAACGAGGCTATTAAATCGCACGACTCGCAAACTCAGTTTGACAGAGGCGGGACTTCGCTACCATGAATATGTTATTCAATCTTTATCTCTAGCAAAGCAAGGAATAGACGCAGTTGCAGAACTGCAAGGTCAACCACGAGGCACTTTAAAAGTTACCGTTCCGATGTCATTTGGAATCGCTCACATCACACCATTTATCAGTGAATTTTTGGCGTTGTATCCCGATGTTGATATCAACTTGTCACTTGAGGACCGAATGCTAGATCTAGTACAAGAAGGATTTGATATCGGTATTCGAATTGGAGATTTACCTGACTCAAATCTTATTGCTAGACGCCTGACTTCATGCAATAGCGTTCTATGTGCCTCTGACAATTACCTTAAAAAGAACCCTCCTATTTTATCACCTGAAGATTTAAAGCATCATGATTGTATACAATACAGCTATTATCAAGGTGGGTGTGATTGGGTGCTCGCAAAGGAATCAAAGAGGTTTCGTATTTTACCCAAAGGAAGGCTTTCCATAAACAATAGCCAAGCGATTAGACAAGCCACCATCAACGGAGCTGGCATTGCCAACTTACCCACATTTATCGTCGCTGACGACCTTAAGTCTGGACGCTTACAAGTAATCCTGAGTGATTATCAACTACCTCAACATGGCGTTTATGCAGTATTTCCCGATAAAAAACATATGCCAGTAAAAGTCAGAAAATTCCTCAACTTTATGATTGATAAAATCGGCCATGACACACCTTACTGGGAAGAAGGTATTTTATGTTCTACTGAAAAATTTTCTTAGAAACATATGGCTAGCACAATCGAGATAAAGAAAGTTATGTTACTTTAAGGCTCCGTTTTTAAATAGATATGAGATAAAATCATGAAAAAGATAGCAGTCGTACTCAGTGGCTCAGGTGTTTACGATGGAAGTGAAATACATGAGGCTGTCCTCTCTTTACTTGCGATCGAAAAGCATGGCGCTCAATGGCACTGTTTTGCACCCAATATTAATCAACATCATGTGATCAATCACATCACAGGTGAAGAGATGGATACCACTAGAAACGTGCTTATCGAATCTGCAAGGATCGCTCGTGGCAATATTTCAGACATCACCACTCTTGATGTAAATCAATACGATGCATTACTGCTACCGGGAGGATTCGGGGCAGCGAAAAACCTGACTGACTTTGCGTTCAAAGGAGCACAATGCACTATTAATGAATCTGTCGCGACCGCTTGCCGTGCTTTTGCGGAGGTTAAAAAGCCCGCTGGTTATATTTGTATCGCACCTGTCATCATTCCAATGATTTATAGCAAGGGTGTACAAGGAACTATTGGCGATAACAAAGAAGCGAGTGACGCTTTTAATGCCCTAGGAGGCCAGCATATCTCAAGTTCTATTGAAGACGTAGTTTTCGATCCGGAACATCGTGTTCTTTCAACTTCAGCTTATATGGCAACAGAGAACTTATTAGAAGCTTCGGTAGGCATAGAAAGTCTTGTAAAACAATTGGTTGAGATAGCCTAATATTTGACAACTAGCCCAAAAAAGCCCGATATAGTATCGGGCTTTTTATTTCAGTTATGGTGCTGAATCAATTTCAACAGGAAGATAATGTTTTGGCTCAAGTTTAAGCCACTCTGGTAAAACGGTTCCTATCGAGATTGATGACCAAGTACCCGACAAAATACCGATGAACATTGCAATAGAAAACCCTTGCAAGGCTGCCCCTCCCATTATCCATAGTGCAGAAACGGTTAATAAAGTTGTCCCGGATGTAACCATAGTTCTTGAGAATGTAGCTATGACAGCATCATCATTAATTTTCTCAATCGGTAACTCTTGCTTTGCTAACAAGAGCTCTCGAATCCTGTCTGCAATGATAATTGAGTCATTAAGAGAGTACCCCAAGATTGCGAGTATCGCTGCAAATACAGTTAGGTTAAATTCCATTTGGCTAGCGGCAAAAAATCCCAAAACCAAAACAACATCATGTAGCAATGCTAAAAGTGATCCACTCGCTAGACGCCATTCAAAACGAAAGCACAAATAGCCCAATATCGACAACATCGAAATCATTAAGGCTAGTCCACCTTGGTCGATCAAGTCTTGCCCAACTTGTGAACCCACCATACTGTTACTGATGACCTCTACTTGGTTCGAAATTGGAGATAAGACTTTCACTAAATCCGCAGTCTGCTCACCTTCTGCTGGAATAGGATAGCGAACCATCCATCGCCCTGCCTGATCAGCATGAGTAACATTAGTAAATTGACCGAGGGCTGGTTGTAATGTTTCAACCATTTTTTCGTGGCTGATGGAGTTATCTACTTTTACTTCAGTAACCATACCACCAGTAAAATCTAACCCCATATTTAAACCATTGGTCGCTAACGCTCCCAAAGATATTATCATCAGGACAAGTGAGATAATGCTTGTAATTGAGCGAATTTCGCGAATGCGTTGTTTAAAAAATGCAGACATAATTATACCCTCACATCACGACGTGCGTCGCGTCCCCACATCAAATTGATCATCGCTCGCGATGCAAAGACACCGCTAAACATACTCGTGAGCAGGCCAAGCCCAAGTGTCAGTGCAAAACCTTGGATAGGACCATTACCAATTGAATAGAGAACCACCGCGGTGATCATAGTGGTAATATTTGCGTCTAGTATTGTACTAAAAGCGCTATCGAAGCCTAAGTCTATCGACTGAGCAAACGTACGCCCCTCTCTCAATTTATCTTTTATACGTTCAAAGATAAGCACATTTGTATCAACAGCCATACCGACCGTTAATACTAAACCAGCAATACCCGGTAGAGTTAACACCGCGCCCGGTAATAATGCAATTAAACCAAGAAGGCTAACCATATTTATCATCAGAGCAACATTGGCAACCCAACCAAGCTTTCGGTACCAAAGTGCCATAAATGTCAAGGTCATCGCCAATCCCAATCCTAATGCGGCAAAGCCATTCTCAATATTTTCTGCCCCTAAAGATGCACCTATTGTGCGTTCTTCAACAATAGTCACAGGTGCAGTTAATGACCCAGCTCGTAACAAGAGCGCCAGATTTTGAGCATCTTCCATGGAGCCTGCGCCAGTAATTCTAAATTGGCTCCCAAGCTGAGATTGGATAGTCGCAACGCTAATCACTCGCTCAGACCGAACTGTTTCTCCTTTAGCATTCGTTGTATACTCACGATAAACGGTAGCCATTGGTTTCCCTACATGGCTGCCAGAGAAATCACTCATGATCTTTCCGCCAGCATGATCAAGCGAGATATTGACTTCTGAAAAACCGACCTTATCCACTCCTGCACGCGCATTAGTAATGTGTTCACCAGTCAAAACTGGGCGCTTAGCTAGAGTAACATCTCGGTTATCGTTGTCTTTAAGCACAATGTCACCATATGCTTTCCCGTCTGACGAACCGCGTGCTTCATGAAAAGCAAGAGTTGCAGTAGCACCGATGACTTTTTTCGCCAAAGTTGGGTCTTGAACACCTGGTAACTCGATACGAATTGCGTGATCACCTTGACGCTGAACCATAGCTTCGGTAATACCAAGTTCTTCGATTCTATCGCGCATAATTTTTAGATTTTGCTTGATAGTAACCGTTTGAAATTCGCTTTTACTTTCTACCGTTGGTTTCACAGATAAGTATTTGGAATGCCTAATCGTGCTCCAAGTCGGATAGTTCTCTTTTAAAAATTTACCGGCCTTGTTTAGAGCATCACTAGAGGCAGACTTAACCTCAAATGAATCTGTAGTTGTAGCGTTGATTTGTACATTTCTGAGATGTTCTTGGCGCAGAAAATCTCTCAGTTCATCAATCAAACTGTTTCTTTGATCTTCAAAAGCTTTATCGATGTCCACGTTCAATAAAAACTGTACACCGCCACGTAAATCCAAACCCAGCTTGATGGGATTAAAACCCAACTCACTAAACCACTTTGGGGCTACCGACACATAAGAAAATGTGATGGCATCATCTTTAGATAAAAGTTTATCTAGTGCCTGTCGTGCCAGTGTTTGCTGGTTCTCGTTATCGAAGATAATCGTTGTCTTATCACCCGTCTGTTCAATACCAGCCACATGAATGTGCTCGGTCTCGAGATAATGATAAAGTTTGGTTACGTCTTTTAGGGTATTAGATGGAGTATGATCGGCAACACTCAGTTGTATCGATGGTTTTTCCCCATACCAAGTGGGGATAGCGCTTATGGTTAAAATAAGAACGGTCGCCACTAATACTACATATTTCCATGCCGAATAGCGATTGAGCAGGCGCTTAGAGCCAGCCTGAGTTTTTTGTGTTTTTTTCATGATGTTTCAATAACTTAATAACACCTACTGCTAAGTGTCAATATAAAAATTAAGAAGCCTTTACTTCCGCAATCTTGAGTTAAGAAATGGTGTGAAAATGCGCATTCAGGGCAACGTAAAGTGCGTTTGAGTCTTTCCAACCAGAAATACGATATGTCGAAGCATAGCTCAATGGTTTGCCTAAGCTAGAATTCGTCAGGGGTTGGGGATATATTTGGTAATGCAGGACTGAATCAGGTTGATAGCTACTAGGAGGATTACCTGACGGCTCTGTTTCATCGGCATGATGTGCCGGTGAAAACCAACGAGGTGCGTTTAGAAATGCTAAAATGTCTCGAGTGCTACCAGCTTGAGATATAGGTGTTGGATCAGTTTTTTTTGCTCCACTTTCAACGATTTGCGGATATCTGCCTCCTCTATCCGCCACACCCGAAGTCATGGTTAGATGATTATAAATCGCATTATCAGACTGCATCAAATGATCGTAAGCCTGCAACGGCAATACCGCAGCGAGAGCAAACAGCCAAATATATGCAATCACATTTCTAAGCATTGATAATGTCTCATTTATAATCATTAACGAAAATACTAATGCTAAATGTGATCTCAAACAACTAAAATAATCAAAAAACTTTATGATCTCCCCTGAATGTTTGCGCTTCAATTCTCAGAAGTTTAGCGATAAAAAATTTCTCCGCTTTTTACATCAATGTATATTTTATTGGCTTGTTTTAACCCACCACAATACACGAAGTAAGCGCTGCGGTTTTGAAATGTCGTCGATTTAACCCAGCCTTGTGTCTCTTCAAAGTCTTCCGGAGTGCAGGTTTTTTCCTTCAACAATTGATCGGTTGTCTTTATAAATAACTCGAAATGCTTCTTGAAGTCATCTGAGTTTTCGATATAAGAACTTATCGTTTTTTGTCGCTCTTCTTTCGTAATTGTCGGAGGAACTTCTAACAGCGAGTCGAGAGGAACCCATTCTGCCACTTTTGGTCCACCATCTTCGTAAACATAATAAGGCGAGATCCTTGCCCAGCCGTCTTTTTTCTCTAAAACGAATACTTTGTCACCACGGTAAACGATGCTTTCAATGAACGCATCCTTGTTTGGCGCTTCCCTGACCCCAAGCTTATCAGGGCTGACGTAATAATCAGTCGATGTTTTCAATGACTTGTCTTTATCAAGCAACGTGGGCATATTTTTAGGGGGCAACTCAATTTCTATTTCTCGCTGCGCTGCGGCATCCTGTTGTGGTTTGAGGTAAAAAATATAGTACCCCCCACCCGCACAACCGATACCGACCAGTAAAAGGACAATCATCAATACCTTTTTCATACCACTATTCGTTATTTCCTATACTTGAGTTATTACTAACAAAACTATTGTCAAAATGAAATGGTTTATTAACTTTTATATTACTATAGCGGTTATATCGCTGACGAGTGTATCTTCGGAGCAAAACCGTGCCTATTGCGACAAGAAATCTTGGAATAAAGCCCTCAAATCTGAGTTTGCTCTTGAAAGCAAGTACAACGAAAATGCTGAAAGCTTTAATAAAATGCTTGTTCATTATCAAGCTCGACCATTTTTGTATCAAAATTTTTCCAAACAAGAAATTCAAGACATATGGGTGCAGCACCAATCTATTTCCTATTTCACGTGGACAGAAGAGCATGAAAGCGTTGTAAAAACGATTGAACAGCTTGTTCATCGGAAAGATGTGGTGTATCTGCTACTTGAACAAGCTATTAATCAAAAACAGTTATGGCAGGAAATCACAAGTCATTGTAACCATATGGGGGATAAATCGAACCAATCAGCAGGGTCTCGTTATGTTAAGGTGGGTGATAGCCGTATTGGAGATGTTAAGGAATTAATTGACAAGCTCGAAACGCTATTACAAATATACAAAAGAGAAAAAGCAGCGATTCGTTACACTAAGTAACGGGATACCTAGTAAAGCTAAGTATCCCGTTCGAACATTTATAATAACACTTGATCACATTTTGCTGCACAGATAAAGTCGTTTTGGTGAAGCCCTTTTATAGCGTGACTCCACCATGTTACGGTCACTTTTCCCCACTCCAGTAATAGTGAAGGATGGTGAAACTCCCCTTCTGCGAGTTCTGAAACCTTATTCGCAAAAGCCCAGGCCAACTTGTAGTTTTTAAAAGTATAAACCTTCTCTAGTTGTGGAATACCATCGCGCTCTAGCATATGCCAACCTTCAAGTTCAGTTAGAAGCAGCCTCGTCTGTTCGGCATCTAAAGCCACAGCACTACTAGTACAGGACTCACAACGTAATTCATCAAGCATGTGTTACTTCCTTTGGTTCAAATAATGGGGGTAATAATCCAGCAGCCATAGCGTCTCTGACATATGACATTAGATCCTTTTGGCTCAATTCGTATAACTGGCTGATATCGTCCAACACAAAATACTGTGGTTGCATAATATCGATACGATAAGGGGTTCTCAAAACCGTGTGTAAATCGAGAGTTGAGCGCAAAGGAATATCATCATCTAGTGCATAGACCGTTTCACCGGGAGATGAAAGAATTCCACCTCCGTAAATCTTTGTCTTCCCTTGCTCTCTTACTAAACCGAACTCGACTGTGAACCAATAGAGCCTTGCAAGGTAGACTCGCTCTTTGTTACTCGCTGCTTTGCCTAGCCTACCATAGGTAGCTGTAAATTCAGCAAATTGTGGGTTGGTGAGCATAGCACAGTGACCGAATATTTCATGGAAAAAGTCCGGTTCTTGCAGATAGTCGAATTCCTCACGCGTTCTAAGAAATGTAGCAACAGGGAACTTTTTATCTGCTAACAGCGCAAAAAAACGATCGAAGTTAATCAAAGCAGGAACTGGCTCGATTTGCCACCCTGTTGTTTCTTTTAGTACTTTGTTGATATCAACAATCTGTGGAGCTCGATCTAGCGGCAAGTTAAGCAGTTCAAGTCCCGCTAAATACTCTTTGCATGCTCGCTGTTCAACAAGAACCAGCTGGCGTTCAACTAAATCGTGCCAGATACTGTTCTCTTCAGAACTCCAGTTGACAATGCCGCCTTCACTGACGGGCTTGGAGTGATATTGTGTCATCACAATCTCCATTAACAAATCCTTTACATAAAGCGTATCGTTATGAAGCTTTCGTGACAATTTTCTACCCCTATTCAGTTCGTCCATATTTATGTAACATTTTCTTTACATTTGACGGCTTTTTACTTGTTTTTCAATGACTCACTTTTGCTGCTCAAAATTGACTTTGTGCCTGCTTTCATAAAAGCTAATTTAGGAATAAAATTCATGGATGAATAACGCATGTCGCAAGCAGACCAAACACCAAAGAGTCCCATATGGACACCTGATAACGAGCGGGTCAAAGCCTCGAACCTCTATGATTTTGTGCAAAGCTTGGGAAAGAGCGAAATTGATGGAAACAACTATGATTCAATTCATCAATGGTCAATCAATAACAAAAAAGAATTCTGGTCTGCGATTTGGGATCAATGTGATGTTATCGGAGAAAAAGGAGACTGTATAGTTGGTGAGGGACTTTCTAAATGGGGAAGTTTCAAGTCCAGTAGAGATACTATTTGGTTCCCCCAATCCAACCTGAATTATGCTGAAAATTTACTCGCACAAGCCTTCCAGGCCCCTAACGACACAGCAATTTGGTTCAAAAATGAAAAAGGCGATAACAAGAAAGTAACGTGGCAAGAACTGTGCGATCATGTATCAATTCTACAACAATGGTTGAGACAAAATGGTGTTGAACCTGGTGATGTGGTGGCTGGATACTTACCCCATATGCCAGAAACGGTCATCGCCATGCTGGCTACTGCGAGTTTAGGAGCAATATGGACATCAACCTCTCCGGATTTTGGTGCAGAGAGTGTCATTGAACGCTTTGGACAAGTTGAACCCAAGATACTGTTTTGCTGCAACGGTTACCAGTTCAATGGCAAAACATACCGAGTCGACGAGAAAAATCGTCAAATCAGCGACTTAATCCCCAGCATCACTAATACATGTCAAATTGAGTATATAGCCTCCGACTCATCAACCAAGGAATACTGCAATACCTTCTCTGACTGGCACTCGATCTTTAGCAGTTACAAACCTAGAGGAATACGCTACCAAAGAGTCAATTTTAACGCACCCCTTTTTATTCTTTACTCTTCTGGTACAACGGGAAAACCAAAATGTATCGTACACTCCGTCGGAGGAACGGTACTAAATCATTTAAAAGAGCATCAGCTCCATTGTGATATCAAATTAAAGGACAAAGTCTTTTATTACACAACATGTGGCTGGATGATGTGGAATTGGCATGTCTCTGCGTTAGCCAGTGGTGCCAGCCTAGTTATATTTGATGGAAGTCCAATGTATCCGAATGTCGAAACATTATGGCAGCTTTGTGAAGATGCTGGAGTAACGTTATTCGGCACATCAGCAAAATACCTCGAAGCCATCGAAAAAATGGGTTTTAACCCAAGTAACCGCTATCAACTAAGCTCATTAAAAACTCTCTGTTCTACTGGTTCAGTTCTCTATCCTCAACAATTTGAATATGTTTACGCCAACATAAAAATCGATCTGCACCTAGCCTCTATCTCGGGAGGTACGGATATTTGCGGCTGTTTCGTTATTGGGAACCCAATATCCCCAGTATTCCAAGGCGAGTGTCAAGGGGCTGGTTTAGGAATGGATGTTAGTGTATTTAATGATATGGGTTGCGAAATAAAAAGTGCGCGTGGTGAATTGGTTTGTAAAAATAGTTTTCCCAACCAGCCCATAGGCTTTTGGAGAGATAATGGGGAACGCTACAACAGTGCATATTGGAATAAATTCGATAACGTCTGGCATCATGGTGATGATGTTGAGCTTACAGCGCGAAATGGTATGATCTTTTATGGTAGAAGCGATGCAACACTGAATCCAGGTGGAGTTCGAATCGGGACTGCAGAGATCTATCAAAAGGTGAACCAGCTTCCCTCAATCCAAGATTCTATTGCCGTTGGACGGAGAGTCGAAGGAGATGAAAAGATCGTTCTATTTGTCCAACTGGCGCAAGGTTACGAATTGAACCAAGAAGTTTGTGACAGCATCAAAAACACGCTTCGTAGTCAATGTTCACCGAGACATGTTCCGGCAGAAATCCACCCTTTGAGCGAAATTCCAAAAACGAAATCGGGTAAGTTGGTGGAACTTGCTGTCAAACAGGTACTGCATGGTGAAGAGATTCAGAATGTGGGTGCTATTGCGAACCCAAGCATCTTAGATGAAATAAAACAATTTCAGAGTCTTAGTTAGTATTGCACCTTCCATATCAAGCCCAGCATGTTGTTGGGCTTGAATGAAGTCTAAGAACGTAAAGCTATATTGGAACTACTTCATTTCCTCGCTTATAAATCGGCGTTATCGCCTATGTCTCATCGTGCTGCCTACGCTTACTTACGAGCAACTACCATAATAATCTTTTCTGACCCGACTGAGAATGGCGTCGATATATCGACAGTTTGAAAACCGACACTGGTTAAGACTTGATTCGCATGAGCCATCGATATACCACCCTCAGAACTATCATCGGACAGGGTATCCCAGTGAACAAAATAGCTTCCGGGATCGAGTAGACTAAATACGATATCGGCAATATCAGAGTAATTATTGAGGTAGTTACACACAGAAGAGGCCACTACTAAGTCAAACTGAGCTCTAAACGCAGGATGCATGGCAGCTAAGCCACGGCTGAGCATATCAACAACGGGCTCTACATTCTTTAGCTCTTTCTTATCAAGCTGCTCGATCATAGCTTCGGAGCTATCTAGTGCAACAATATCTTTAGCTAAAGGCGCCATTTTTTCGCTTAAAAGGCCTGTCCCACAGCCAAAATCAAGTATGTGCAACCCTTTGAGGTCTACCAGTTCTTGTAGTGACTCGAAGGCTTTATTCGCCAAATCATTACTTTCAGGGTTTAAGTCCCAGCTCGCTGCGACATCATCCCAAATATTCGCCATCATGATCTCCCTGTAGCTGCATTCACTTGGCTCTGCTTTAGCTTACCAAAAATGCATGAAATTCATAGCGTTTCAATACCGAAAACAGACAATGGTTTAAGATTATACCCAAGTAACCTCAAGATGCTAGGTTCAGCGAGAATGGCTTGCTTTAAAGCCAAGGCAACGATTTAAAAATCTAGTCATCTAAATTGAAAATCGGTAACGACGCATGTGAAGCAAAACAACTCGCCCTTTGGGAGCGTGCCACAGCGCCGATTTCATCGTCAAGCAACTTGGTAAGAGTAGACTATTTCGCTGCGTTATTTTCCTTGAACTCAACACTGTGCCATCGCTCTGAATACTGCATTTTGAAGTCACTTGGGTATACTATATTATCGCGGTTATTCGGCATGAACAAAAAAAAGATGAATTTATCACAGATAGAAGCATTTTGTATTGTTGCAGACACAGGTTCGGTCTCTGAGGCAGCACGACAACTAGAATGTAATCGAACCAAACTTAGTATGGCGATCAAAGCTTTAGAAAAGGATTTAGGCACAGATCTTTTCATTCGTAGCGGAAATAATTTGATTCTGTCTGAAGCTGGTAAGGCCATTTATAAAGACGGTCAAGACATGTTGGTGACAGCAGCAAGAATTCGTCAAACTTGTGCACAAGTAACAGGTGAATTCAATGCTGAAATCTGGATTGCAAGGGATGACTCGCTCCCTGATGTACTTTGGCAGGATCTTTCACATCGATTAAACAATCAATTTCCCGCCACTTCTTTTAATATTGTTTTAGCTTCGAGCGGTGACCTGACTAATTTGGTTGCTACTTCTCAGGTCGATTTTGCATTTGGTGTAGATTACGAACGCACCGATGATCCTCATATCAACTTTCAACCATTGGGGAAAATTCGGCTGATGTCAGTTTGCCGTACCAGCCACCCACTTGCCAAGTTAAGACGTGTGTCTGATGACGAACTAAGAAAAGCAATGCAAGCGGTGATGGTATATTTGAATGAAAAAGATAACCCAGAGCTGCAACCGTTTTCTCTCCGTCATATCGGGTTTTCTAGTTTCGATTACATGCTCAGCACAATTTTAGAAGAGGATGCTTGGGGGGTACTCCCTGAACCCTTGATTCGACATTTGTTAAGGAATCAATCTTTGTCTGTCATAAAACATACTTATGGTCTCACTCAAGAAGATTATTGTATGTTCACTGCCTCTGGCATGGCAGAACATCCAGGAATGTCCTGGCTTGCTGACAAGCTTAACGAATATCTCTTTGATTTCTAGAACTCACATCACTGAGCGTCAAATTTAATGACACCAAGAGGAATTTTAACCCACTGATTATATTGAACTTATCCTACCACTCACCAAATAGAACAGATTTTGAGCAATTTTGTATTTGTCAATTTGGATATTATTGCGAAAAATGTAAAGGCTGATTGTCAACGGGGGTTCTATGTGTGATGAAGCCAGCTCTAACGAAAAAAGAATATTGATTTTCTCTGCCCTACTCGCAGCCCTATTTGCAACGGCCGGACTGTTCTTGGGGTTAATAATGGGTTCGATCGTTATCACCTTTGACGGCGTATATTCACTACTCAGCCTACTGTTAACTTTATTGTCGCTGGCCGTTTCTTGGTTTATTCAGCACCCCTCTAAGCGCAACTTTCCCTTTGGAAAGGCTATTCTTGAGCCCATCGTTATTACAATAAAAGCCAGTGTTATTTTACTCGTCGTTGCAACTTCGCTTTATTCTGCTGTGACAGCCATGTTTAGTGGTGGCCGGTCTGTAGATGCGGGTATTGCAACCATTTTTGGCGTAGTCAATGTCTTAGGTTGCGGCTACGCATGGTGGTACATCAAGAATCACTCTACTAAATTTAAGTCTGGCCTAGTGGAAGCAGAGAGCCGTCAGTGGCAGATGGACACCCTATTGAGTGTTGCAGTCACGCTCGGTTTTGTATTTGCTTGGCTACTTACTATCACTCCTCTTGCTCATTTATCATCATATGCTGATCCCACAATGATGATACTCATGTCCGCTTATTTTATTAAGGTTCCTTATGAGATGCTTGTTGGAGCAGTCAGGGAAATGCTAATGATGAGGCCGGATGAAGACATATGTAAAGCAGTAAAAGAGGAAGTAAGCGCAATCGACCAATCTTCAGAACAAGACATTAGCTTGGTAGCAATGACTAAAGTAGGCAGAGAACTTCGAGTAAACCTTGATATCCATACTCAAGGTAAAGATATCCATGTCGCTGATCTCAACAAAACTAGAACCAAGCTTGAGCATAGGTTGGCTAACTTAGCTTTAGATCTCAACCTAACAATGAATATTGCACACTAACGTTTTTTGGCCTGTGTTTAGCTTTTCTCGACACGTTTTAGCTTTGATAAGTTCAAGGTGCCTGAAATCGTAGTGTAAGCCGTTCCTTGGATTTTTACCCTATCGCCGTTGAGTCGCAAACCAAGATAGCCCCCTCTTCGAGAAGCCTGGTAAACATTAAACGACTCTTTATTCAGTTTACCTTTCCAATATTCAGCCAAAGCACATTGCGCTGAACCGGTCACTGGATCTTCATTAATCCCGACCCAAGGAGCAAAGTAGCGGGAAACAAAGTCAACATCGCTTGCGCTCGATTTTGTTGTCACTGCGATCCCACGACCTTTTACTTTAATTAGAGCGTTAAAATTAGGAGACAATTCGAAAAGGCTCTCCTCGTTATCAACCTCTATAATAAGCCTATCCTCAAAATAGCATGAAGAGACCACTTGACGACTTTTTAGACCAAGGGCAGTTAAGAGCGACTTGTCTATTTGACTATTGTCGTTTAAATCATATCTTGGAAAGTCGAGCTCTATGCAATCATGTAATATCGTTGCTGTAAGCTCACCTGATAAGGTCTCAAAACTAATGGATTGACCTTGTGATAAAAGCCCTTTGTTACGTAAGATATGAGCAACAGCTAATGTTCCATGTCCACATAAGGTCACTTCGGCCTCTGGCGTAAACCAACGCAACCACTTATCAGAAAGATTAATAAAGGCGGTTTCTGAAACCGCCATTTCTGCCGCAATAGATAACATCAAGTTTTCTTCTAGTGGGAACTCAGATATACAGACTCCCGCAGGGTTACCTTCAAAAGCGTGGCTTGCAAACGAGTCAACTTGATACATTTCTATCAACATGGCGATTTCCTTTGTCGAAATGAGATTCCATTACCTAAATATTTTTATAGCAAGTAGTATAGACTCTATATCGTCGAGTACCAGCCTACTCGTTTGAATTTAAGGCAATTATCGCTTCAATTTCTACGTGTAATTCTTTAGAAATCAAGGCGGAGACTTCCACCAAAGAGCAAGCAGGCAAGGCTCCTCCATAAAAAGCGAAGAGTGCCTCTCTGATCTTCGATAAGGAACTAATATCGGCCAGATATATAGTTAACTTTATAATATTATTTTTCGTAAGCTCTTCTGCTATTAAAATTCGATCAATTTGCGAAAGGATTTCTTCAGTTTGTAAACAAACCTCTTCCTTTTGTGCATCGCTTCCCATCGCAGTCAAACCGGAGATATACAGAGTATTAGCATGTTTAGTTGCGTGTACATAAGGGCCAACAATTGTTGGCAGATTTTTATAATTGATACGCTCTACCATAACCGTTACTTTCTCCAATACCTAACCAATTCGGGGTGACGAAACGCTCTCATATTATTATGTGTAAAGTGTCGAATCATATTTAGTCTCTCTTCCATGTTTTCTCATACCAAGCGGAACTAATATATTGACCATGTTTCTTGGCATATTCATCAAACGTCCCCACTTTTTTAAAGCCAAAATGCTCATGTAGAGCAATCGAGGCCTCGTTAGGTAACGCGATACCGGATAATGCTCGATGTATCTTGTATTTCCCGATATTTGCAAATAAGTGGCGGTAAAGCGCCTTGCCAAGACCTCTACCTTTATAATCGGAGTTAATATAGATACTTGTCTCAACCGTTTCAGAAAATGCTTTCGAACCACGATAAGGCTGGCTGCACGCGAACCCAATCACGATATCATTTTCACAGGCAACAACGATTTGATATTTCGTCTCGTTAGAAAATTGATTGAACCACTCCTTACGGCTTTCAACAGAAAACGCCTGCTCTTCGAAACGTGCATTAGTATGCTCAATATAGTAATTAAACAGCGCCGTGATCTGAGGGAGATCAGGTCGTTCTGCATGTCTTATCTCCATTGTATCTTCCTTTATCTCAATCAAGGACCGTATACCCAAGTAACCTCAAGATGCTAGGTTCAGCAAGAATGGGTTGCTTGGGTATATTGTATTGTTTTTATTGAAAAAATAATATAATTATCGATAAAAAATTGAACAAGTAGAGGGGAATTTAAGTGGTGTTGGATTTATTGAATGGTATTTAATTTAAGAATCGATAGATGTTATAAAATCAATTTTTATGAACGTTTAATCTGCGCTTTCTATTAAATATAGAGATAATTTTACGAATAAATTTTAAATAATAATTTTGCAAAATAAATTACAGCAATATCATTATAAGAATAATTATTATATTTTGGCTTTTAGAATTTTGGAGTATATTTTTAGACTACTATTAGCACCATTGAATCGCGAAAAAACCCATTCAGCTAATATGCTATTGTATTTGCATCCCTGCAGATATCACTTGTTGGTCTGTACGTAGTTTAAAACAGCGCTTCTTATTGCAAGGTACACGCTTTAGTTATCCCAGTTTATCGAAGCCTGAGACTCGAGAATCTGGAGTTTTTGCTTTAACAGTTTTAGCTCAGCATTCTTCATATTCAATTGAATATTGTAGAGCTTACTGCAGTCAAGGCGCGTGGGGCCGCCGAATTTATAACTGATCTCAGCACCCACTTCGTAGTCATTTCTTGTATCCCAGCCCTTTCTATCGTGGTATGCATCATGCCGCTTACCTTGACCATCCCTTGCCCTAGTATTCAATGACAATTCCCATGGGGAATCATCAGCATCAAACGAACAACTGTTGCCATCTGATAAACGTACCGTATCGGCCATAGTTCCTAGAGAGACAGAAGCTAATAATAAAGTTAATTTTTTCATTCTGGTGACCTCTGAAGCCAGTAGGCTTTTACCTTAGTACATATTTTGGTGTTGAAGTAACTACCTTGACCGACAGAGCACACTGTATGGTTCTCAACAACGTTAGGGTTATTTAACCTAACAGGTACTGTTATCTCAGCGATACTATCTTTGGCTACCTGAATTCTATTAAATTCAACACCATCGACTTCAATTACAAACACCTTCGGGGCTTTAGTTCCTACTTCAATAGGAACCAAGACGACTCCTGTTACCGAGATAGACTGCAAAGGGTTGCTCTTTCCACCAAACTCAATTGGCGACATACTGTGAGCTGACGCTAATGAAGATAAAAGAACATAGGCTAGCGCTAATTTATACTTAATCATAAAAAAACCATTACGTTGAGCAATTTAGTTCAATTACTACTGGTGCAAGATACTCACCTTCTGGCACCTCTTGCCCTGGCAGTTGGCTTGTGATGACATCTGCTTTGAGTCCATAAATTCGCTCAGCCGGAGCAAAATTATTTTCGGTAAACTTTGCCTGATTATTAGATTTATCTGATAAAAGATGTAATTGAACTTTGTAAGGTATATTCACACTATCGGATGTCCATATACCCGCACCATCATCCTTTAGCGAAAGCTCTGTCTTACCAGAAAAGTTAGAGGATACTTTGATCTTTACATTACCAGCGTCTTTAAAGTGTAAGTTACCTGTGTCCCCAATCACGTCTAGGGTACATCTAGGAGGGACAACGTATTTCAAATTTACCGTTACTGCTCTTTTAAGACTATTATCTTTATGTATTTTGGCTCTTGGGGACAGAGATCCTGACAATGCCATTGTTGATATTAATAAGGCTAATATACCCAATACTATTAATCTTAATTTCATATATCTCTCTCATCTTGAATAAGTTTATAATATTAATCACATTCTACTATTATTTTTATATCTATATAGTGAACCCCCGAAGGAAGCTTCGATTTGATATCTTCCTTTAAGTTCACGGTTACTTTCTTAGTCAGAGTTGCCCAGTTATCTCCTTGCACATAATCTAAGTTATCTCCTTTTTTTTTACTAACGCCCAAATAATTGATATCAAGATCATTTGCACTTAATCCAGAGTTATTATCAAGAACTGAAATCGAATCGAAATGAAAATCATATTTTGCATTTTCTGTTTGATATCTTTTGACTATTATATTTATTATTTCACCTTCGATTGCAGTTATTTTTCTTGATTTATTCTTTACTTTACAAAAAACTCGTTCTTTAGAAAGTGCGTCGCCACATATGAATATAAGCACTAGCATCAACATTAAATTTTTCATATTGACCCCTCAATAGAACCTACCAGATACACCACTAGTTATCTTTTACAGACTTATTTAAACAAGCAGCCGAAAGCTCCCACTATAAAGGCAGCTTTCATGGAAATCTTAGAAATATAGTTAAGGCTGTTTTTATTACATTTATGATGTTATTAAATCGATATCAACCATCAATTAAGAACACTGTACAATAACAACAGACAACAAGGTATCAATTTAATGTATACAATTGTCAGTTACATAATTTTTATAAATGTTAATAAAAAACAAGCTTTCAACAATATGCATTAACAAATTTTATTTATATTTTTTAATGAGTTGAGTTGGTTGGTTACTGTCATTATCATAGATGAGCTCTAGAAAGGAGATGAAGCCAATTTTATCTTAAATACAGTATAAAAAGAGCACATATAGGGTTAGAACTGACCAAGTTGAATGTGAGTGATATTGATTATTATTCTTTTAAAAATATACACTTACAATTAAATTTCAAATAACGTACTTTGGTTTAGTTCAATTAAAGTCAGAAGAATGTATCAAAATGTAATAACAATTCACGATAAGAATGGAACGTTTTTAAATCAAGCTAAAAACTTAAAGCGTTTTACTTGAAGTTACTTGGGTATATCTGAGTCATAAGCTAGCTTATGTTCATCTCTTCATCAATCATAACTCCCATTCCAACCTTACTTCGCCTCATAACTACGTTCGTCCTAAATCGTCTTACATTTGGATCGTCAAAAAATAGTCTATGTGTCAGTAATTCGAAATCTTCCATATCTTTCGCTAAACAAATCACCGCAAAGTCTGCTTCCCCCGTAATGTAGTAACATTGCTGCACTTGGGGATCATTAATCAATCTTTTTTGGAAACGATCAAGCATATCAGTGCGTTCTTTCTCCAGTTCTACTAAAACTAGGAAAGTCATTTTCCACCCCAGTTGCTTCGGTTCGAGAATAGACACATCTCGCAGGATAACTCCCCTATCTCGCAATCGTTTGATTCGCCTTTGAACAGTGATTACTGAAACCCTCACTTGATCGGCAATCAAGTCGAGAGGTGTGCGGCAGTTTTCCTGAAGCATTGACAATATCGCTAAATCAGCTTTATCAAGTTCTATCATGGTTTTCCAAGATTATGGGCTTTATGTATTATTTTATCACTTTTACATATAACTTGATGCTGTTCGGTCAAAATTTAAGCTAATTAAGATATATGGGTATCACTCATAAAGGTTAATCTATCTAAAATTAAATAATTGGGGGTAAGATGAAAGAGGATACTTCAAACCGCATCGATATATCGTGCGCAAAAAAGCCATTGTCGTGGTTAACAAACTGCACAACCTATCAACCTACTCCATTAACCGAGTTAGCTGCTGTTGGAGAGGTTGTTGGGTGTTCAGCTTTGCTGGTAAAGGATGAAACCAGCAGAATGGGGCTTGGCTCCTTCAAGGCTCTCGGTGGCGCTTACGCCGTTTTTCGCCTTGCAGAACAAAAATTGGAGGCTGTTTTAGGAAGAATGCCAAGCCTTGAAGAGGTTATGCAGTTAAGTAAGAGCTATCTGAAAGGGCAAACCGTTTGCTGCGCATCAGCAGGAAATCATGGTCTTTCGGTTGCAGAGGGGGCAAGAATACTCGGACTAAAGTGTGAGGTATTTCTTTCTGAACAGGTTCCTTTGCCATTTGAAAAACGATTGCAGCAGAAAGGAGCAAAAGTTATTCGTTCAGGAGTGAACTACGAAGAGTCAATGACTAACGCTTTATCTCACTCGCAAAAAGATAATGTCACTTTAATTACAGATTCTTCATGGGCAGGTGAGACCTATTATCCCTCATTAGTTATGCAAGGATATTCGGTTTTGGCTAAAGAAATGTTTGATGAGTTTACCCAATTGGGCCAATGGCCAACACACGTTTTACTTCAGGCTGGTGTTGGAGGTATGGCTGCCGCTATTACTCAATACATTAAGGACTATTGGCCGATTCAGCCTGAGATTATTGTGGTTGAACCCAAATCAGCAAACTGTTTGCAGCAAAGCATTAACTGTGGAACCATCACTTGTGTAGAAGGAGCGATTTCAAACATGGGAAGACTAGATTGTAAAGAACCTTCAATGCTGGCATTTAACATCCTTAAAGCAAGTGCAGACGAATTTGTGACTGTCACAGATCAGCAGGCTGAAGGAGCTAGACAAATACTGCATAGCCACGGTATCAATACCACAACATCAGGAGCTGCAGGATTAGCTTACTTAATGTACTCATCATTTCCAAGTACCGCTAGACCACTGATTATCGTTACTGAAACACAATGAAAGTCAGAAACGAACCCAATAAAAAAGGAGAGCAAATGCTCTCCTCTTCTTATTCCTAGACTGCTAATTAAAGAGCAGTTTTCGCTTTTTCAACTAGAACTGCAAATGCAGCTTTGTCGAATACCGCGATATCAGCAAGGATCTTACGATCGATCTCGATAGATGCTTTCTTAAGACCGTTGATGAAACGGCTGTAAGATAGACCATTTTGACGAGATGCCGCATTGATACGTGCAATCCATAGTTGACGGAATTGACGTTTCTTGTTGCGACGGTCACGGTAAGCGTATTGACCAGCTTTAGTAACTGCTTGGAAAGCTACGCGGTAAACACGTGAACGTGCTCCGTAGTAACCTTTAGCTTGTTTTAGAACTTTCTTATGACGTGCACGAGCTTGTACACCACGTTTTACGCGAGGCATTATGCTTCTCCTAAACTAAACGATTGATAAACTAAAAAGAATTAAGCGTATGGCATCATACGAACAACTGCAGCCACTTCACACTTAGGAAGGATTGCATTTGGACGAAGCTGACGCTTGTTCTTAGTAGTACGCTTAGTCAAGATGTGACGTTTTGTAGCGTGCTTGTACTTAATACCACCAGCAGTTTTCTTGAAACGCTTAGCAGCACCTTTGTTGGTTTTCATCTTAGGCATGATGAATAACTCCGCATTGTAGTAGTTTTATAAACAATGTAATCAGGGCGAATTAACCCCACTGTCTCCAACGGATACAGCAGGGTGTCATTACTTGTAAGCCGATAATTACTTCTTCTTAGGGGCAAGAACCATGATCATCTGACGGCCTTCAATCTTCTTAGGGAAAGACTCAACAACCGCTAGTTCAGCTGTATCCTCTTTCAGACGATGAAGTACATCAACACCGATGTCTTGGTGTGCCATTTCGCGGCCACGGAAGCGAATTGTTACCTT